>DATKXU010000048.1:0-41590 GCA_035528905.1 Armatimonadota bacterium | reverse complement strand
GTTTATATCATATCGCTGCGTGGTTGTGATGCCGTGCACTAACTCGTTGCGCATCTTGAGAAACAAATCCATTGCCATCTTGATTTCAGGTTCAACTTCGAAAGACTCTTGAATAGCCGCGAATAGGGCTCCTAGTGTCTTCCTCTCCCACCCCTGAAAGAACTCGTTGAATGTGCGATATCGCTTTCTTTGTCTCTCCGATACACTGAAGACAAAAGATTTGGACAGCAACGACTCAATTTCATGGCATTGTGCCAAAGCCATGCCCATCGCTTGGTGAAGGATGTCTGCAACATCTATGCAACGTTCCTGATCATAGTTATCATAGACGGGTAGGCTCTCGTTTCGCTCCCGAAGAGCTTTGGCACCAACACTATATACGTAACACTCTGTACTGACTCGTGTCGAGTACACTACAGCCCTCAATAGTATCTGGTCAATACCGTCTATTGTTCTGAATTGAGCTCCCAGTGCTTCAAGCAGCCATCTATCTGCATACCAAGGCCAATGATGCAAATCGGGGTTGTTCGCTTGGTGCGGAGCATGTTCTCTTGACCATTCCCTAAATCTCTCATCTGCGATAGCTTCAAATTTGTCAGGTATATCCATTATCCGCGTAGCTACAACATCAGTTGAGTCAAAGCCGTTCATTTGTATCTCAACAGATTTTGCACTACGACTATTCTTTGCAACAATAAAGCAATCTTCATATCCGTCAGATTCAACCCAATACAGCTTCCATTTTGCCATGTGCAGTATCCCAGTATGAATTCTATACAGCCACAGCTTTAGACCGTGAAGCTATGAATGAATGCTCTACCGTAACGGAACAGGTTTTTGTCTCGAAGCCTGGCTAAAAGTCGATAGGTGAACCGTAACCTCGTTTCGTTTGAGACTCTTGCTTCATTATAGTTCGAGAAATGGGTCTGGGCAAGGATCTGGTTGTGTTACAAAAAAAACAAGGAGATCATTCGGACTCGCTGAGAGAATCCCGAGAGAAAACAGAGAAAAACGGGCGAGAAGAGAACTGGTTGAGAGCGTTTTGGAGTAACATCCGCCCCAACCCAGTCCACAGGAGTTTGTCACGCTCACATCGTCAAAATGCGAGCGTGGCGCAGTTCGTATACACGAATAAACAGAGACCAACAAGTCTTGCAAAATGATGGTGGAGGCGCGGGGACTCGAACCCCGGTCCAGAGAGCAGCTTACATGAGCTTGTACGAGCGCAGCCTGCGTTTTGTTTTTAGCGCTTTGGTACCTCGCAGGCGGGAACTTCACCGCTAGCTCGCCAGGTGTCCCCCCGGCGACCCGACCGCGGGCATCCTCCGCCTCAGTACGCGCTCCAGTCCGCGGAGGAGACCAGGAGCAGACCGTCGGGCTCTGGGATACCGGTCACCACGGCGGAGGTTCCCTGCGGCGGCGTCTCCCCAGCTTTCCCTTTTATGGTTCACTATGCTACAATACCCTTCGGCACGATTGGGTCAGTTGCGGATTCCGATTGTGAACTTTTCCTGAAACAAATCGTGCTGGGAAACTGTTAGAAATTGTGGTACAGAAGGAGAGGTAAAGTTGGTCCCCAATGTCTTTACTCGCGATGTCACTTGCTGTTTTCTGCTTGCTCTATTGCTCACCATCATTGCGGCGCATGGTGAGGCCCAGGCTGCGCCGAAGCCCTCTGCGACGCACTTGCTCACGGAATACCTCGGGAATCCCCTGGGGATCGACACCTTAAAACCGAGATTCTCGTGGCAGTTCGTCGAAGACGTCAGAGGCGCGCGCCAGAGCGCTTACCAAATCCAGGTCGCCGACAGCCTGGAGGCGCTCAAGTCGGGCAAGGCGAACGTCTGGGACAGCGGTAAGGTCTTCTCCAGCCAGACGGTGAACATCCCGCTTCCAAGGAAGAAGCTGTCGAGCGGTATGCGCTGTTACTGGAGGGTGAAGGTCTGGGATGCCGATGGCGCTCCGAGCGATTTCTCCGCCCCGGCATGGTTTGAGATGGGCCTTCTGAACAGGGAGGATTGGCAGGGCGTCTGGCTGACCGCTCCCTTCGCCGGCAATGGCTATCACTCGGCGCTGGAATCGAAAGCCGATGTCGCCAAATGGGTGCAGATAGACCTGGGGGAGAGCAAAGAGATCGCCTCGATCCGGCTATTCCCATGCCGTGCGCATAGCTGGTACGCCAATATCACTCCCGGCTTCGGCTTTCCCGTGCGATATCGGCTGGAAGCGTCGAACGAGCACGAGTTCAAACAGCCCGTGCTTCTGGTAGATAAGACGGATGCCGACTCCGCCGCGGCGGACGCCAGCGAAGAACCGGTTACGCTCAGCTTCGATCCTGTGAAAGCCCGCTATGTACGCCTGACCGTCACCAAGCTCTACACACAAGCCGACGGGCGGAAGCTTTTCGCTCTCGGGGAGATTCAGATCCTGGATACCATGAGCGCGAATCTGGCGCTCAACAAGCCCGTCATGGCGCTCGACAGCTTCGAGGAGAGAGGCTGGGCGAGGAGCTGTCTCACCGATGGGTCTGTGACCAATGGTTTCCCGCAGGGGGCCGCGCCCCTTTTAAGGTTCGAGTTTGCCCTGGATAAGCCGGTGAAGCGCGCCCGGGCCTATGTGACCGGTCTGGGCTACTGCGAGCTTTACCTGAACGGCAAGAAGATTGGGGACAGGGTACTCGATCCGGCATTCACCAGTTTTAGCAAGCGCGCGCTGTACAGCGCCTACGACGTCACCGACCAGGTCAGGCAGGGCCGGAATGCTGTCGGGGCCATCCTGGGCAAGGGCTGGTATGGCGGGCCTCCGTGCGTCATCGCCCAGTTCAACATTGAGTTTAAGGACGGGAGTCGCGCGAGCGTCACTACAAATCCTGACTGGAGATACGACCTCGGCCCGATTCTGGACAACAGTGTAATTCACGGCGAGACCTACGACGCGCGGCTCGAGCAGCCCGGATGGGACACCCCCGGCTTCGATGACTCCAAGTGGCGGCCTGTGCTCGTGGCCGATCCTCCCACGGAGAAGCTGTCTGCCGAGATGATGCCACCGATTCGCGTGGTTGAGACGATCAAGCCCAAGAAGATGCGGCGACTGGAGGACGGGAGCTGGGTCTTCGACTTCGGGCAGAACTTCTCCGGCTGGTGCCGGCTGAAGGTCTCAGGCCCGGCGGGAACCGAGGTAGTCCTGAAGCACGCCGAGCTCCAAAATCGCGATGGAACGCTGGGCCTGTTTACAATCCGCGGTGCCAAAGCGACCGATCGCTACATCCTGAAGGGCGAAGGCGTTGAGACATATGAGCCCAGATTCACATATCACGGATTCCGGTACGCCCAGATACAGGGCTTTCCAGGAAGGCCGACGCCGGGCACGCTGACGGGCTGCGTCGTGCACACCGATCTCCCCAGAGGAGGTACCTTTCAGTGCTCAGACCCACTGATCAACAAGATACAGTCGAATTGCGTATGGGGATACAGAACCAACTGGCACAGCATACCGACGGACTGCCCTCAGCGTGAGGAGCGACAGGGCTGGATGGGAGATGCTCACGCGGCCGCCGAGACCGGGCTTTATAACTTCGACGTGGCAGCGGCATTCAGGAACTACGTCCGGAACATGCAGGATGAACAAGGCGAAGACGGCAGAATACCTGACACCGCGCCGCATACTTGGGGCAGCAATCCGGGCGATCCCACGTGGTCCGGGGCCTATACCTTCATCCCGTGGGACGTCTATCGCCATACCGGTGACACCCGGATCCTGGAGCGCCACTACGAAGGCTTCAAGCGCTATCTGGACAATCTTGAGTCGAGAGCCAAGGACCACATCATCACTCACCTCGGCTATGGCGACTGGGTAGCGGTTGGCGGCTGGACGCCGCTGGAGGTCATGCACGCCGGTTCATACTACCGCAGCGCCTGGATTGTCGCACGGTGCGCCGAAATCCTCGGCCATCCCAGTGATGCGAAGAAATACGATCGGCTCTGCTCCGAGATCGCTGAGGCTTTCAATGCCAACTTCTTCCATCCAGAGACCAACAACTACGCTAGCGGCAGCCAGTTTTCGAACGCCTTGCCTCTCTATCTGAACATCGTCCCTGAGGACAAGCGGAAAGCGGTCGCGGATAACCTGGTGAACGACATCATGGTGAAGTACAAGGGCCATCTGAGCACGGGCTTCCCCGGCACGAAGTACCTGATGGATGTCCTCTGCAACGAGGGCCATGCGGATGCAGCCTATACAATCCTGATGCAGCGGACTTTCCCCAGTTGGGGCTACATGATCGAGTGCGGCGCGACCACCATATGGGAGTACTGGGAGCGGACCGGCATGATGTCGCAGAATCATCCCGCCCTCGGCTCCGTCAGCGGCTGGTTCTACCGGATGGTCGCCGGCATCGTCCCAAGGGCGGATACCCCCGGCTACGAGTACTTCGACATCAAGCCATTCGTGGCGGGCGAGCTGAAAGAGGCCAGGGCTTCGGTGAACACCATCCGCGGCCCGGCAGCCTCGCACTGGAAGCGGGATGAGTCCGGCATATGCCTCGAGGTCACCATCCCAGCCAACTCACGGGCATCCGTCTGGGTTCCGAAGGTTGGCATGGCGGACTTCGAAGTCAGGGAAGGACCGAAAGTAGTCTGGCGCAGCGGCAAGTTCGTCCCCGGCGTCGCCGGGATAGACAGCGCATCCGACGCGGGCGACTGGATCAGGTTCGAGGCAGGCTCAGGCGCCTACTCGTTCAGGCTTGAGCGCCCGTAGGCTGCTTCTGCGCCATTTTGTGAGGAGGCCAGGTGGACTTGTTTCCCAACGGTGTCATCCGTCATGCCGCGCGGTATTGCTTGCTCGCTCTTTTGCTGGCGACGGCCGCTGCTTCTGGTGAGACTCAGGCCGCGCCGAAGCCTTCTGCGACGCACTTGCTCACGGAATACCTCGGGAATCCTCTTGGGATTGACGTTCCCCAGCCGAGGTTCTCATGGCAGTTCGTCCAGGACGTCAGAGGCGCACGCCAGAGCGCTTACCAGATTCAAGTCGCCGACAGCCTGGATGCGCTCAAGTCGGGCAAGGCGAACGTCTGGGACAGCGGCAAGGTCTTCTCCAGCCAGACGGTGAACATCGCGCTTCCCGCCTCAGGCGGGCTCCGGAGCGGCATGCGCTGCTGCTGGAGGGTGAAGGTCTGGGACGCCAACGGCGCCGCGAACGATTCCTCCGGCCCCGCATGGTTCGAGATGGGCCTTCTGAACAAGGAGGATTGGCAGGGCGTCTGGCTGACCGCTCCCGTCTCCGCCGGATCGCCGTTTGCGGCTCCCTTCTTCAGATTCGAGTTCGGCCTGCAAAAACCGGTAAAGCACGCGCAGGCCTATGTGGCAGGTCTTGGCTATTGCGAACTTCACCTGAACGGCCGGAAGGTCGGCGACAGGGTCCTCGATCCGGCGTACACCACCTACACGAAACGAGTTCTCTACAGCACCTACGATGTCACCGGGCAGGTCAACCAGGGCCGGAACGCCATCGGCGCCGTGGTAGGTAAGGGCTGGTACAGCGGCTCCCCGTGCTTGATCGCCCAGCTCAACGTAGAGTTTGAGGACGGCACACGCGCGAGCATTACGACAAACCGAGACTGGAAGCACAGCCTCGGCCCGATTCTGGACAACAGCATATATCACGGCGAGACTTATGACGCGCGGCTGCAGCAACCTGGATGGGACAGCCCCGGCTTCGATGACTCCAAATGGCAGCCGGCGCTCGAAGGCTATCCTCCGACGGAGAAGCTGTCGGCGCAGATGATCCAGCCGATCCGCGTAGTGGAGACGATCAAGCCGAGAAAGCTCAGGCGTCTGGCAGCCGGCGCTTGGGTCTTCGACTTCGGGCAGAACTTCTCGGGCTGGTGCCGGCTGACAGTGTCCGGCCCGGCGGGAACCGAGGTAGTCCTGAAACATGCCGAGATCCTTAATCCGAACGGAACAATCAACCAAGCCAATCTCCGCAGCGCGAAGGCGACCGACCGGTACATCCTGAAGGGCAAAGAAGTCGAGGTTTACGAGCCGAGGTTCACTTATCACGGCTTCCGCTATGTCCAGATCGATGGCTTCCCTGGGAGGCCGAGCCTGGGCACGCTGCTTGGCTGCGTGGTCCATACCGATTTTCCGAGGCGAGGCGCCTTCGAGTGCTCGGATCAACTCATCAACAAGATTCAATCAAACTCGGTGTGGGGATACAGGACGAATTTCCACAGCATACCGACCGACTGCCCTCAGCGCGATGAGCGTCAGGGCTGGCTCGGAGATGCGCAGTCAACCTCCGACATGGCATTCTACAACTTCGACACGGCGGCGGCTTACACCAAGTACCTCCAGGACATACAGGATGTGCAGGGCGCCGACGGTCGTATTCCGGACACCGTGCCACACGTTTACGGCGGGAATCCAGGCGATCCGATGTGGGCCGGGGCATATCTCTTCATCGCCTGGGACATGTACCGGCACTCCGGCGATGGGCAGCTTCTTGGGAGGCATTACGAGGGCTTCAAACGCTACGTGGATATGCTCGCAAGAGAGGCCAAGGACTACATCCTCGTTCTCGACCAATACGGTGACTGGCTCTCACCGATTAAGACAAAAGAGGACCGCACGCCCAAGGACCTAATAGCCACGTGCGCCTTCTACCGCAGCGTGTGGATAGCGGCGCGCGCCGCCGAAATCCTGGGCCATCCCGACGATGCAAAGAGATACAATGACCTTTGCGCCAAGATCGCGCGCGCCTTCAATGCTAAATTCCTCAACCCGGCGACCAACAACTACGGAAACGGCAGCCAGTTGTCGAATGCTTTCCCGCTTTACCTGGGAATCGTCCCGGAGGACAGGCGGAAAGCGGTTGCGGAGAACCTGGTGAACGACGTGATGGTGAACTGGAAGGGACATCTGAGCACCGGCTTTGTGGGCACTCGCTTGCTGATGGACGTCCTCTGCGATGAGGGCCATCCCGACGTCGCCTATACCATTGTGACACAGAGGGACTACCCGGGCTGGGGCTACATGATCGAGAACGGCGCAACCACCATCTGGGAGCGCTGGGATCTCAGGGCCGGACTCGGCATGAACTCGCACAACCACCCGGACCTCGGCTCCGTCAGCGGCTGGTTCTATCGAATGGTCGCGGGCATCATGCCCAGAGATGAGACTCCTGGCTACGAGCGCTTCGACATCAAGCCGTTCGCAGCGGGCGATCTGAAGGAGGCGAAGGCCTCGATCAACACCATTCGCGGCCCGGCCGCCTCGCATTGGAAGCGGGATGAGTCGGGCATATCCCTTAACGTGATCATCCCAGCAAACTCGCAGGCATCCGTCTGGGTGCCCAAACTCGGCCTTGCGGATGTGGAAGTCAAGGAGGGGCCCAGGGCGGTCTGGCGCGGTGGCAAGTTCATCCCCGGCGTCGCCGGGATAGACAGCGCGTCCGACGCAGGCGACTGGATCAAGTTCGAGGCAGGCTCAGGGACTTACTCGTTCAGGCTCGAGCCGCGCGGAGGCGCACGCATTTTTCATACTATTCTGTTTCGGGAGCGGACGGGTCAGCCTAGCAGCCAGCCTCAAGGACTCAGCTAACAAAACAGCCCAATCTTCAAGAGTTGCCATCCGAATAGAACTGCCACCATTGCCATAAACCCGATTGCGGATAGGACAATCAGTCCCCATGGTGGTATCCTATGTGACTTTGGACGGCGAAGTTGTGACAGGTAGAGGAAAAGGCTTGCCGAGGTAACGATAGTGGCAGCCTCAACGACTTTCTGCTCCCACGGTCTGAAGCGCTTGAGGGCATCCAACAACACAATCTCGCAAGCTATAGCTACAAGAAAATATAAGGCAGGCCATATGTGGCCCCATGCCACATGTTCTGAACTCATAGCAGCTTCTCGCTGCTATTCCCAAACCCTTCTTCGTCCATAGCGATTTGGCGAACTTCTTCGAGGCTTTGCATATTATCTTGAGACACGTCGCCTAATCCTTCCAGGTCCCCCGGACGAAGCATTTCGATATTGTCTTCCAAAGGTCCTTGCACGCTGCGGCGAGGAACCCCGCTCCACTCAAGTGCCGAAACCGAAGTCTACCCCCGTCGCTTTTTCGACCTCATTCTCTGCCAGTCGGCATCCCGATATTTCCTCGCTGGCCAATTCTACGCTATGTTGTTTGAGAAGCAAGCTTGCTTGATTTGCCGAACTGTAATCTTTCCTCTCCAAGGAATCAGACACCAACTAATAGACGCAAGAGAAACTTTCTTGCCTACAACGCAAATCGCAGTATGACCGCTATGACTATCGTAACTCGACCTAGCCATAGGGCAATCAACCGTACAATTGGAGTTGCTCCGATGCCTATTGCAGCAGGAAGATCAAACGTCCTTACAACAGATATACTACCGCCTATGTTCCAAAGAATCTCCGGCAATCCGGTAAAGAATCCTTTGCCGATACTGCTCAAACTTACAAGCCAGGCAACCGCCAGGAAAACGACTTCTGGCACATCGTATCTTATTCTTGACTCACCAATGCAGGATTGTATACGTCTCACTGGTTCCCAATCCTGGGACCAGACGAAATAACGCAGAACATTCGCGAAAGCAAATGCCCATGCAACCGACAGCATCGTATAACTGACCTCCCAGGGCACGTGCCCAAACAGTACCCCGGCGGCGACCGACAGAACTCCGGCAGCCAAACACACAAAACCGACCCTCTTGAACAGCATGGAAGTATCTGAGAATCTACTTGCCAAGAACCACCCAATGCCGCTAGTGAGCCATATCGTTGACCATATACTTGTTACCTTAGCACTCAACAAGTTGCCGAATCCTTCGGGGTACACGATCACCATCTTCCGCCATTGTCGCATTTGTATTTCTTCAGACAGCGCGACAGGCATTCTACTTCCAGGCCCAGATTGATAACTTGCCAAGTAGGACCAAACATCCGCCCTGCTTTACGCCATCCGGAAGGTCCCGGGGTATTTCCGAAACCTGGAAAAGCCGGGCGCACTCGTCGCCAGTACCCTGGGTTGGTCACCCAGTTTCCGGGCGGACGTCCTACAGGCCACCGGAATATCGGCGATCCTGGGACGCCGAACCAGGCAGGTGCACTATGCTCAAAGTGGAAACCAGAAAATCCAACACCGAAATCCATGCTCACCGGTATCGGCTGAAAACCCAGGGCATAGTTCAAGCCGCATTTGAGGACACACCAAGCATGTTTCTCGCCAGCCCCGCTTCCATATACGCCCGCCCATGCGTCTGGAAGCTCTTTCATAAACCCCCAAGCAGCCCCAAGGGCATCCCCAGCGGCGGATGTTCCTTGAGGATCGACCGCAACCGTGGGCACACCCGCCACGTAACCATACAAATTCAGTCCTCCCTCATACCCAATCGGATCGCGCGAGATGAACCGGCCAACCGCCGGATCGTAGTACCTGGCCTTCAGGTAATCCAGCCCGGTCGAATCGGCATAGTACCGATCCTGGCCTGCGTAGCCAAGGCTCTGGGCGCTCGAGCTCGGATATTCAGCCAGGAGGTTGCCGTACGCGTCGTAAATACAGGCCATCGTCACCGCCTGGTCGCTGTCGGTCATAGCGCGGGTGCTGCCGATGCCGTCCGCATGGTAAATCGCGCGCGTCGTGCTGACTATCTTGCTGATGAGCCCGGGGCCAACGTAGCTTGTCACGTCGTCTCCTGTGATCTCCTCCACAATCTCGTTTCCATCGAGCAGGAAGTTCGTGGCCGTCCCTTGCCAGCTCCCTGCACCAGCTCATCCATCAGAGGATCGTAGACGAACCCGGAGTCCAGCCTGTTGCCCACCCAGTCGTATGTCCAGGTGCGCTGGCCCTGCAGGGAATGCGTCTCGCTGGTCAGCCGGTTCATCGCGTCATAGCCGTACCCGACATTCCACCATTGGCCGCAGTTCGTCCAGCCCGCCGTGAGCGGACTGCTCACGCCGTCCCGGATGTAGGTGACACTCGCGGTCGGCGCGCCTCCCACGGTGTGCGTTATACCGGATACGCGGTCGCCTGTTCCATACCTGCAAATGGAATGTTAAGGACTAAGCCACAAACTCAGCAGCACTAGCTTGGCAACCATAAGTGCTAGGACGAATAACGGAACGAGCCACCATAGTTTCCAAGGATAGCTGACAGCTGCAGTCTCGATTCCGTAACGGCCGGGGGCAAATCTTGCGGCCATTGCGAATAACGGTATCAAGCCATAATACCTCCATAACCAGACCATTAAAAGAATAGTGCCGCATCCTGAGGCAGTAATGAGAGCATACAGAAAGTAGATAGAGTAGAGCCCAGCATTCGGGTCGCCGATATGCTTGTTTGCGAGCGTACATAGGGCAGTGTCAGCAAGGTACGCCATCGTTATCAGGAGGGGCCCGACCCATGAACTTATCAATCCGTACTTCCTTTGTGGGAAATCTCGATTTCTCACGAGGAACACGGTTGCTGCCGCAAAAAGTATGAGAACAATTGTGACCAGCTATAACTCATACCTTGGACGCTGAAAGCATGCTGCGGCTACGGCCAGGACACCGATCCAACCAAGGACTGTCAAAACTGCCCACATCCTGTGGCTCCCATTAGATAAGTGGGTTCACACGGTCGTTGTTAGTGTAGTTGGGTTTGCTGTTAGCGACGCCCCTCACGAATCTTTTCACATTCCGCCATATCGGCGTTGTATGGACCCACACACTTAAAATAGGCTCTAACGCCAGTGTACGCAAGATAAACAAGGGCACCTATTCCACAACCAGCAGCACAGGCCGACCAAGTCAGCTCACCGTTCCATGCACTGGCAATCGCACACCCTGCCAAGCACCCAATAGCAGCCCCGGCAATGTCAGTGACACCGTACGTCTCCGCCACACAAACCGCAAAGCGGCTTAACGCCCGACTCACACATTGATTATACCTCGCCTCGCGGTTAAAATCCTCTGACTGAAGACCTTGTGGATCTACGAATACCGTCGCTCCGCCATCCACATACGTGTACCAGTTCACACCATCCCTAAGGGGGTCAAGGCTATCGAATCGTCCAACCCCCGGCTCATAGAACCTAACCCCAAGCTGCAAGGCGTCCGCGAGGGCCGGATCCTGCCAATGCGCGTAGTAGCCGAGCTGGCCGACGTAGAGATACGGGTCATTTGTGGTATCGGGAAGAGAAGAGTTGGTCGCTCGCGTTAGTCCGAGCGTTCGTGTCCGCAGACATCTTCCCAGGTTAGAGCAGTTCGGTCTAACCCGCTAGCTGATAACAGCTCAGCCATACGGCCTGTAGCTGCTTGCAGGCGCTCATACCGCCCCAAGCAGTTCTCCACGCTGCCTAGAAACCTGCCGTCCGCAGAGTACACCACGAACCCTGAGAAAGAAAACGGCACCGAAACCGGAATCCATATTTCGTTGCATACCCGCTGCCACGTAATCCCCTTGGCAACGTATCTGTTTGGAAGCTTCAGTCTCCGCTCCTCTCCAGTTGCCAATCTCATGGTGGGCCGATGGTCCGCGCTCAGGTAGAACAACGTGCCTGAAGTGAAGTCATAATCCCAGTCAACGAACTCGTCGATCTTTCCGAGCGGCTTTGCCTCTGAGCCGGTGCTGAGAGATGTGATTACCAACTCGAAATCCTTGGTGAGAACGACTATCCTATCAGACCCATCGGCGGTATCAACCCGTACCTCAAGCACACCTTCTAGTCTTGTCCACCTGCGGTCGGAGGTATCCAACGCAAGAACCGCAATTGGTCTCTCATCAGTAGTTTTCAGGTTCAACAGTACGGAGTCACCGCTGGTGAGCACGCTTCGCACCCGCCAGTCAGGCATCATGGTGCTTTTGGGAACGGGAAACCAATCATCGTTCTTCCGATGACGTATCAAGGCGAGCGAAGCATCTACCTCCGACCAATACACGAGGCCGCCATTCCAGACATGAAACGGGATGTTGCCTTCCAATACGCCACCCTCCTTGGACTTCAACTTGTATGCTACTGGTGAGCCGCTCTCCATCAGAACATATATGCTGTTGAAGTACCAGAGATAGGACCTATTTGTCGGACGAGGTTGTACGAAAAGACCTCTGAGGGAATAGCCTGTCCACCCCAGGGCTAAGATTATGACCGCAGCTATGACCGCTATGACGCACTTCAACTTGTGCATGCGGGACCTGCGCACGGGATCAATCTCAATCACCTCCCGGAGGAGTCTTGGGCTCGCCACATTTGCATTTCTGTTCCGCACATTCCCACATATCCTTCACCCAACTCCCGCACACGTAGAACGAGAACAGACCGGTGGAAAACTGGGGCGGCGATTCCTGGCTTCCTTTAATGCAATCACATAGGCAACGCTCGAATCTTTCGTCGTGGTTGATCTTCACTACATAAACATTAGGTTGACCGGGTTTATCTTTAGCATAAGGCTCATCGGGCTCGGTATTGATCCCGTTTGGCCAAAAGCCGTAGTTCCGTTTTCCTTTGCAAGTAATTATGTAAAACCGGATCCAGGCATGAGTATAGGCGAACCGATCTACGAGACTCCATTTGTTTCTCATATCATCATACTCCAGCCATAGTGCTAAGCCTAATGGATCTACCGCCACCGTCGGCATATTGCCTACATAGCTATACAAGTTTAATACGCCCTCATACCCAATAGGATCCCGTGAGATGAACCTCCCCACCTGAGGCTCGTAGAACCTAACCCCAAGCTGCAAGGCATCCGCCAGGGCGGGGTCCATCCAGTGGGCGTAGTAGCCGTGCTGTCCGACATAGAGGTACGGGTTGTCGGTCGTGCCTCCAAGGATCACGCGCGGCTCGCCCCAGGCGCCGTAGTCGTAGCGATCCGTGACCGTGCCCAGCCCCTGGGTCATCAGCACCGTGCTCCCAAGGGCATCGAAATAGTAGTAATCCGCGCTGGACTGGGACGGGTGCACCCTCGCAACCAGGCTTCCATCCGGCTCCCGGACATAGACTATATTCCTATCATTTGGGCCGAATTCCTGCGCGACCGCCGGGATGCTTGCGGAGGGATCGTAGAGGAACTGGTAGACATCATTGCGCGCTGCCAGCCGTAGCCGGGGGTGAATCCTACTTGCCTTTGACTCTTCTCTTGTCCCCGCCGGAGGACGATCTCCGCTTCCCTCTCTTCGGCTCGCCGGGCGCTCGGAGATCCGGGCGGAACTCGAAGACTATCTCCTGGATGCTGGCGGCGACCGGCACGGCGAGCACCATTCCGACCAGCCCGAACAGGCTTCCTCCCGCCATCAGCGCGAAAAGGCTCAGCACCGGATGCAGCCCTACCGACTTCCCCAGAATCTTCGGAGTGATCAGCATATCGAAGAGGAACTGGTTCAGCGCGACCATCAGCACGGCCATCCAGATCGCATAGCCAAGCCCGTGGGTAGCCAGGGCCACGAGGAACACCAGCAGCGTGATCAGGATCGCCCCGAGGTATGGCACAGCATAGAGAACTGCCGACAGCAGGCCGAGGATGATGCCGTATTTCAGGCCGGAGATGACGAGGACGATTGTGGTGACAACGCCAAACAGCAGGCAGACGACTATCAGCCCCCGGACATAGCTGCTGAAGACCAGACCCATCCTGGAAAGCACTTCGGTCGTCCTTGCACGCCACTGCTGAGGGATGAGCAGCGCTGTCTTCTTGCGGATTCGGTCTATGTCGTTCAGGAAGTAGAAGGCCACCAGGGGTATCAAGACGAGCCAGAGCGCCTTGGACAAGCTCGAGACTATCCACCTGCTCGTGTACGTTATCCCGTTTATCACTTCCTGCTTCGCCTGCTCGCCGTACTTGGCGAATGCCTCCTGGAGGGTTGTCGGCAGCTCGAACTTGGCGAGAGTCGCACGGTGTTTCTCCATAAGGTCTGCAGCGAAGGCGCCGAAGCGCTCCGCATAGCCCGGGAGATCCTGGCCTAGCTGCTTGGCCTGGTCAATCACCGGCGGGACCAGGAATACCAGCCCCAGAACGAACGCCGCAAGGAAGACTATATAGACCGCCGAGACAGCTAAGATGCGCGGGCAGCCTCGCTTCTGAAGGCGGCCGAGCAGAGGATCCAGCAGCCAGGCGATCACAAATGCGATCACGAAGGGTGGCAGAATGCCCCGTACCAGATACAGCAAGGTTGTAAGGACAGCGATTGCTATTGCGAGGAAAAGAACGTGGTACCACTGGGTCTTCGTGAGCAAGGTAGATAGTCTCCTAATCGGACAGCAGCTCTTTCAGCCGCTTCAACGCTTTCTGCTGAAGGCGCGAGACGTGCATCTGCGAGATATTCAGCCTCTTCGCCACTTCCGTCTGCGACATGTCCTTGAAGAACCTCAAGTATATGATAGACCTTTCCCTCTTATCCAGGCAATTCATGGCCTGGTTGAGGTCGCCATACTTCTCGAGACTCTCCAAAGAGCCGTCCATACCCCCGACGAACTCAGCGAGGCTCAGGGGCGCAGACTCGCCTTCGTAGGCCAGCTTGCTGTCCAGGGATACCGTATCGTACGCGTTGCCAAGCTCGATCGCCTCCAGAGTCTCCTCCTCGGAGGCGCTAACCGCCTGGGCAATCTCCTGGATGGTCGGGACCCGGCCCAGCTTCTGCGACAGAGAGTCCACGGCTTTGTTGGCCGCCAGATTCAATTCCTGCAGTCGGCGCGGCACCTTCAGGCTCCAAGCCTTGTCCCGAAAATGCCGGCGGATCTCACCGACGATGGTCGGGGTGGCATATGTCGAGAACTTCGTGCCGCGGCCGGGATCGAAGCGATCTATCGCATTGATGAGGCCGATCGTCCCCACCTGCACCAGGTCTTCGATGGGCTCCCCACGATTCACGAATTTCCCGGCGAGAAAGCGCACCAGGTTCTGATGCATGACCACCAGGCGGTCTCTGACTCCGGGGTCCCTGGTCTTGGCGTACTTGCTGAAAAGCGATTCGGCATCCCCCTCGATCCACTGAGATGCGCCGCCTTTTCTCCGTGTTGCCATGTGTCTATCCCGCGTACTTTACCATTCTGACCAGAGTGCCGCCCTCGGGTGTGGGCTCGGTTTCAAACTCGTCCACAAGCAACTCCATCAACAGAGCCCCCAGGCTCTGCTCGTCCAATTCCTCCGGTGGCTTTGCAGCTTCAGGAAGCTTCGGCGGATAGCCGACCTCGTCCCTGACCTCTATCGTGAGCTTGTTGTCCGAGATTTCGCTGCGTATCGTTATGTCCGTGTCCGTTTTGTTTGCCTGGATCGCTCGCCCTACCGCCGTCGTGCAGGCTTCACCCACAGCCAGCCGCACATCTTCGACCTGGTCGTAGGTAAACTTCGTTCTACTAGCTACCCCCAGAATAGCCAGCCTGGCCACGCTGACGAACTCGGGCCGGCTCGGTATCCTCAGCTCGACAACGGCAGGTCGTCGCTCACCCGACACTTCGCGTGCCCTCCCGAGACTTCAGCTTCTCTACAGCCTCGTCTTCCGTCGCATAGATGTCGAATATCTTATCCAGGCCCGTGATCTCGAATACTCTTCTGATCCTGGGGTTCGGGCAAATCAGATCGAGGGCCCCGTTTCGCTCGCGGAGCCGCTTCAAGCCGCCGATCAGCACGCCCAGCGCCGTGCTGTCCAGATAGTCAACGGCTGTCAGATTCACTACGACATGCCGCAGCCCGCCATCCAGCAAGTCAATGATTTGCTGCTTGAGCTGCGGCGCGGTGTATACGTCTACTTCGCCTTCGAGGTCTATGACGGATGTCCCATTGATGGATCTGGTGTTCACCTTGAGGTTCATCTGTTTCACCTTCCCCGACAAGTTAATGGCCGGATGCGGGCAGCCAGTTCGACCGCCGCAACCGGCCCGCACTTGCAAAGCAGCTTATGATTCGGCTGCTTCCTTTGATTCACCCTTCACTGCCCTCTGCTTCTCGGCCATGGCCTGCTTGCCCGACTCTACGGCCTGCTGGACCTTTGACTTCGTGGTCTCGATGAGGTCCTTGCTCTTCTTTACCAGCTCATCAACCGACGTGCCGAGCTCGCCGACGACTCCCTCGGCTCTCGACCTGACGTCTTCGGCGGCCTTCTTGATGTCCTCCCTGGTTTCCATCCCAGCTTTCGGCGCAAAGAGCAGGCCAGCCGCCGCACCGATAATTGCCCCAAGACCGATCCCGGCGAGAACACTCAACAGGACGCTCTTTTCCTCGTCGTTACTCATCAGATGTACCCCCTTTGTTAGTTTCCCGGCAGCCGCACAGGGCTTTTATTCCCTGCTTGACTCCCTCATAAACACTTGCAAGGCCGACAGACGATGATTTCACAGCCTTTGCTGCGGTGGATGCCAAGAACGCTCCATCCAGCACGCGCTGTGCCCCTTCGGCCACCCTGTCCACACGCGCGACGGTCTCATTTACCGTGCCTACCAGCCGCTCTACGTTGTTCAATGCGGCGCGGGCGTCGTGCGTGGTGCTGGTCAATTCCTCCTCTGCTGTCTTGAGAAAATGGGACAAATCCTGTGTTACCTGTCCGATCCCGCGCATCTCACGCAGTATGCCCCGAACGAGCACGGCAAACGCCACCGCCACGACCGCTATCGCAAGAGCTGCCACCACTAACAGAACTGTCTGCACAAGAAAACCCCCGATGCATAATGCGTGATACGTGATGCGTGATGGGCTGCACCCTTACGCTTTACGTATTACGTATCACGTTTTCTATCGTTCCGCCGCCGAGGACGTCCTCGCCATGGTAGAAGACCACGGCCTGCCCGGGAGCTATCGCCCTCTGCGGCCTTTCAAAGGTCAGCAGAGCCTGTCCCTCCGCCCAGGGAGAAAGCAGGGCTTGCGAATCCTTCATATTATATCTTACCTTCGCCGTGACAGCAACCGGCTCAACCAGAGATTCTATGGAGACATAGCTCAGGTCGGCTGCAATCAGGCCTTGCGCGTACAGGTCGGCTTCGCGGCCCACCACCACGGCATTGCGGCCCGGATCTATCCGCAGAACATAGAGCGGCTCACCGGCCGCTATGCCGAGGCGCCTGCGCTGGCCCACCGTGTAGAACGCGATCCCCTTGTGCTCTCCCATTACGCCGCCTGCTGTATCGAAAATCGGCCCGGGCTTTGCGACCTCCGGGGCGACTGCCTCCAGAAAGGCGCGATAGTTCCGGTCTTCCACGAAGCAAATCTCCTGGCTGTCGGGCTTGCTCGACACTGCGAGGCCGAGGTCGGCTGCCAACCGCCGTGTTTCGTCTTTCACCATATTGCCCAGCGGCATCAGCGTGTGCGCGAGCTGGTATTGGCTCATGCCGTAGAGCGCATACGACTGGTCTTTCGAGCGGTCTATGCCCCGCCTGAGCAGCCAGCGATTACTCGCTTCGTCGTACACAATCCGCGAATAGTGCCCTGTCGCAACGTAGTCCGCGCCAAGCGCATGCGCCTTCTCTAGCAGCGCCTGGAACTTCACGAAGCGATTGCAGCGGACACACGGGTTCGGCGTCCGTCCCCGGCGATATTCCTCTATGAAGTTGTCAATGACCGTTTTCTCAAAGACATCCTTGAAATTCAGTACGTAATGCGGGATGCCTATTCGCGCAGCGACTTTGCGCGCGTCCTCCGCGGCGCTCAACGAGCAGCAGGTGCGGCTGAACTTCTCCTCCGGCCCGATCGCAGTCGGCCAGATCTGCATCGTGACGCCGATGGCTTCGTAGCCTTCCTGGACGAGAATCGCTGCCGCGACGGAGCTGTCAACCCCGCCGCTCATCGCAACTACTACTTTCTGCGCCCGTGGGTGTACTCCTGCCATAAATTTTTTGCCTTTCCATTCCTCCTACTCGTGGATCGTACTCTTACTCGTACTCCTACTCCTCCCGATCGCTGAGAGTATGAGTACGAGTAAGAGATTGAAGTGCGCGAAGAGTTAGGTCGAGTCGCCGAGAGTAATATTACCCGCCTGAAACCGGTCTACTCCTCTTGCTTCTTTCGGAGCTTGTTGAGCCGCTCTTTGATTTTCGACTCGCATCCGTTGTCCGAGGGCTCGTAGTACGGCTGCGACTTTACGCCGTCGGGCATGTACTGCTGCTCTACCCAATTTTCGGGGTAGCTATGAGGGTATTTGTATCCCTTGCCGTGTCCGAGCTTGCTTGCTCCGCGATAACTGGCATCGCGCAGGTGTATCGGCACGGGCTCGGCGCGCTTCTCGGCGACGTCCTTGAGCGCACGGCTGATGCCGACATAGGACGCGTTGCTCTTCGGCGCGCAGGCAAGGTATATCGCCGCCTGAGCGAGAGGGATTTGCGCTTCCGGCATGCCAACGTATTCAACGGCATGAGCCGCGGCAGTCGCAACCACCAGTGCCATCGGATCGGCGTTCCCGACATCCTCCGCCGCTTGTATCACCATCCGCCGCGCAATGAATCGCGGATCCTCGCCCGCGTAGATCATGCGCGCGAGCCAATAGAGTGCGGCATCCGGGTCCGAGCCCCTCATGGATTTTATGAATGCGGAGATCACGTCGTAGTGGTTGTCGCCGTCCTTGTCGTACTTCAAGGCACGATGCTGGATGGCCTCCTCCGCGATCTCCAGGGTGACGACCCGCCTGCCATTCTCGTCGGGCGGGACCGTGAGCGCCGCCATTTCCAAGGCATTTAACACGCCGCGGGCATCTCCGTTCGCGATATTCACCAGATGCGCCATAGCCTCCTCGTCTACTACGACGTTCCATTTGCCCAGTCCTCGCTCCTCGTCTTCAAGAGCTGTACGGGCGATTCGCTCGACCTGCTCGTTGCTGAGCTGCTCGAAGCGGAAGATGCGCGACCTGGAGATAAGAGGGGAATTCACCTCGAAATACGGATTCTCGGTCGTAGCGCCGATCAGGACAATGGTCCCTTTCTCGACGTGCGGGAGAAATGCGTCCTGCTGGGCCTTGTTGAAGCGATGGATTTCATCAACGAAGAGGATGGTTCTCTCGCCGTAGAGCTTCCTGCGCTCTTTCGCCTTTTCTATGATTCTGCGGATGTCGGCCACGCCCGAAGTCACGGCACTGAAGTTCTCGAATGCGGATTTGCTGGTCTTGGCGATGATTGCTGCGAGGCTGCTCTTGCCGCTGCCGGGCGGCCCCCAGAAGATGGCCGAACCGGGTTCGCCTGCCTCGATAGCGCGGCGGAGAAGCTTGCCGGGGCCGATGATGTGCTCCTGGCCGACGAACTCCTCCAATGCACGAGGGCGCATCCGTGCGGCGAGGGGCGCCTCCGACATCATTGATGCCTGGGCTGCCTGGTCGAATAAGTCAACGGGCTGTGATTCGTTTCTCACATGCCGTTTCATGGTTTAGCGTTTAGGGTTTAGTGTTGAGTGATTGAATCCAGATGATCCGCCTGTCCCGAGCTTGTCGAGGGGCTAACTGCTGGCTGCTAAAGAAAAGACCCCACCGTGCCGTGTGCCTAACAAGCTTTTGAACCCGCTTAACAACGGGCGGGTGCCTTCACGCGTGCTTTGCGATTCCCCAAGATCTAGCGGGGCTGCCACGCCGCAACGCGAATCCGGCCCCTCTTATTCTTTGAGTGTTGGCTCAAAACTTCCTCGGCGAAGCACGAACACAGTAGGGTTCTTCGCGGGATCGTATGCTGTTGCACTCTCATCATATCACGCCACGCAGAATTTATCAAGTCTGGTAATATTACCAGAAATATGGGGCGGCTCGGGACGGCGCTGGCACTTCCCGCCACGGCTCGCTTGCCGATTTGACCGATATCTCGCAGGTCGGCTCGATGATCTTCTGCTTGGCGGCTCCGTTCGATACTTGCGAATCGCTCTCAGCCGATGCGACGCCCTCGCTGAGAGCCCGAAGGTAGAGATTGCTCATGAGATGAACACCGATTTCATCGGCGTCCGCATGAAACTCCCAGCCAGACTCCGGCTTTGATGGCGCCTCCATGCGTAGCGTCCCCTGCCGCAGGGCTTCGGGCGTCAGCTCTTCCTGACCTTCCTGTCGGTCGGATAAGGAGAATCCGGCTCTAGCCTCTGCCCAATCCAGCACTAGCTGGAACTGCATCTCCGTCAGCGCATACATAGGAAGGCCGTCCTTGCCAAGCGCCGCTTCCCACTGCCGGGGATCGAGCGCGGCGGCAAGCTTCAGCGCCTCACGACAATGTAGGATCTTACTCCCATCACCAAGACCGTAAATGTGCAGGTCGTTGAGCTGGGATACACTCAACTGGGCCAGCTCCAGAGCATCCTGAAGGCGGTAGCCCTTGTTTTCCTTCACTGAGCTTCGCCACCGCTTCACAAGCCGCTCCGGAATCTCGCGCTGGCGGTTTCGATACCATATGCGCGTGACGAGAAGACGCGCCTCGTCCTTCTCTGTCAAATCGGATTCCAGCTTGCGGGCGATCTCCTTAAGCAATGCGCCAGCTTCAGCCTTAAGAACTTCGCCGCCGAGCCGCCTGCTGGTCAGCCGCGTGAAATAGTCCGACACTATGCTTAAATGTTTATCCTCCGAGAGGCGCTCCATGACTTGATAGGGAGTGAGCCCCGCGGGCTCCGCGGGCGTCTTACCGTCCTCAGCCTCTGATTCTACGTCGTCGTCTTCCCACGCAACGTCGCTCTCGTCTTCCTGGTCCGCCGTTTCCTCATCGCGTTCTTCGCCGGGGAGCTCTATCGCTATCATAAGGCTGACCCGTCCCCGGCTGCCGGTATCGGGATCCGTCTGCTGGGAGTAGGTACAGACGTTGAGCCCAAGGCGGTTGCTGTCCTTGTCCTCTTCGAGCCAATAGACGACGCGGTCTACGCGTTCGGGAGACAGGACTTCTGCCTCCGCCTCGTCATCCCCGGCGAGGGTGATCCACACTGACTGAGTCGCCAGCAGCTTCTTCTGAAAGTCAGCGGGCGCCTGCTTGACGTCGATGCTGATCTTCCCGCCGGACCACAGCCCGGTAAGCTGCTCACGGCTCAGATACCTGTACATAATCGCCGGCGGTCCACTTACAAGAGCCAGCAGCCCCTGCCCCCGGGAGCTCAGCCGTTCCTCAGCCGCGGCTGACTCGTCCGAAGCTGATTCATCGCCATCCTGCCGGAGCCTTTCCTCCGCGAGTCTATCGGCCTTGTCTACCAATCCTTCGACATAGCTTTTCAGCTTCCTGCGCTCTTCCTGTTTCAGCCGCTCAATGTCCTGTTTGGTTTTGAGGTCCATCCAGAACTCGTATTTCCACTCGCTTTCCTTGCCAGAGCGGGTGCATTGGAGATGGAGGACTTCCTTGATGGCATCCCGGAGCTTGGAGAGGGGAAGGTCCTTCACCAGCACGACGAGTTTATCGTCCGCGACATCCTTGCGCGCGGTCATCTTCACGCCGGTCTTGGAGGAGAGCTCGGCGAGAAAGTCACCCAGCGGATATGCCATTGCCTTGACCGTGACTTTCTGCTCGAGGCGCTTATCCGGCGTCTGTTCCTGGGCGCTGTAGCCCACATTCCATATACATACCACGCAAGCGATTACAGCCAGAGCAGATACTCGTTTCATAAGTTCATCTCCCGGTTGCTGCGCCGTCCGATATGGAGTGCGGCACGCGAGTGCCGCTTTCGGTTGCGGAAGCGAAGCTTCCTGGATTCAAAAGCGAAAGCTGGCGCTTTCGCACTCCATAATCCGCAATCCGAAATCCCAAATCCGATATTGATCGTCCATCAACGCTCAACGTGCCATCACATCGTGCGGATTTCAGACGCTTTGCCTTCCCTCAGCTTGATGTGCAGTTCCTTGAGCTGCTCCTCGGTGACCGGCGAGGGCGCCTGGGTCATCGGGTCTACGCCGGTTGCCGTCTTCGGGAAGGCGATTACCTCCCGGATATTCTCGTCATCGGTCAGGAGCATGACCAGTCGGTCTATTCCGGGCGCAATTCCGCCGTGCGGCGGCGCACCGTACTCGAATGCCTCAAGCATATGCCCGAATCGGGCCTGTGCCTCTTCGGGGGCATAGTTAAGCAGCTTGAAAACCTTCTCCTGCACGTCGCGCTGGTGTATCCTGATGCTTCCGCTCGCGCACTCGGCTCCGTTGCAGGCGAGGTCGTAGGCGTCCGATCGCGCACTACCCGGATCGGTGTCCAAGAGCGGGATATCCTCCTCCAACGGCGAGGTAAACGGGTGATGCGCCGCGTCCCAGCGGTTGCCCTCTTCGTCCCACTCGAACATCGGGAAGTCCACCACCCAGCAAAAGTACAGTTTGTTCGGATCGCGGAGCTTGAGCCGGTCGCCCATTTCAAGGCGGAGGCGGCTCAGCGCCTCGGCGACGACCTTCGGCTCGTCAGCGACCAGCATAATCAAATCGCCGGTCTTTGCGCCGGCCCGCTCTACGATTCCGGCCATCTCCGCTTCCGTGAGGTACTTCGCGCTCGGCGATTTGATGCCTTCCTCGGCGACCTGGATGGTGACCAGGCCCCTCGCGCCGAACGTCTTCGCCAGCGCGGTAAGCTCGTCAATCTCCCTGCGGCTGTAACCGACGAGGCCCGGCCCGAGGATCGCCTTTACCTGTCCGCCCTTGTCGAGCGCGCTGCGGAAAACCTGGAACTGACTGTCCGCGACCACGTCGGAAACGTCCGCCAGTTCGAGGCCGAAGCGCATGTCCGGCTTGTCCGTGCCGAAGCGCTGCATCGCCTCCGCATAGGTCAATCTGGGGAACGGCTTCAAGATTTCCTTGTCGCTGAGCCTCTCGACGATCTCGATGACGAGTGGCTCGATGACTTCCAGGATGTCGTCCCGGGTGACGAACGACATCTCGAGGTCAAGTTGGGTAAACTCCGGCTGCCGGTCCGCGCGCGGATCCTCGTCGCGGAAGCACCTGGCGATCTGGAAATACCGCTCCAGGCCTGCGACCATCAGGAGCTGCTTGAGCTGCTGAGGCGACTGCGGCAGCGCGTAGAAATGCCCCGGATAAAGCCGACTCGGCACGAGGTAATCCCGCGCGCCCTCGGGCGTGCTCTTGATGAGGATGGGCGTCTCCACCTCGATGAACCCGCGCGCGTCCAGGAAATCGCGCATCAACTTGATCACCTTGTGCCTGAGGATCAGCCTCTCCTGCATCGCGGGCCGCCGAAGGTCGAGGTACCGGTATTTCAGCCGGACGAGTTCGTCCACCTCCGCCTCATCGCTTATCGGGAACGGCGGAGTCTTCGATGGGTTCAGGATATAGATATGGTCGGCGGCGACTTCGATCTCGCCGGTCTTGAGCTTTGGGTTCTCTGTGCCTTCCGGCCGTCGGCGCACCTTCCCCTGTATGCTCAGGACGTACTCGCTGCGCACCGTCTCCGCCGCTCCGTGGGCCGCAGGCGCGGTCCGAGGATCCACCACGGCCTGAACGATGCCCCAGCGGTCCCTGAGATCAATGAAGATCAGGCCGCCGTGATCGCGCCGCCGCTGAACCCAGCCGTTCAGCCGAACCTCCGCGCCCATATCCGCGGTGGACAACTCGCCGCACTTATGTGTCCGCTTCCATTCCAAATCAGTAGTCCTCCAAGAAGGAGTGAGGAGTTCCAGGTTCCAAGTTCCAGGTTTCAGGTTTCAGGTTTCAGGTTGGCCATGCGCAAAATGTACAACTCGCAACCTGGAACTTGAAACTTGAAACGCTAGCGCCTCCCCAGCATCCCCTTTATCACGGTCACCGCCTCGTCGAGCGGGACGTCCGTCTCCTCCTTTGTCTCCATGTCGCGAATCTTGACCTGGCCCCGGCTCAATTCGTCTTCGCCGATGATGACCGTAAGCCGGACCTGCTCCCGGTCGGCGGCCTTCATCTGCGCTTTCAAGCTCTTGCCTGCGTAGTCTGCCTCCGCGGCTACTCCGGACTTGCGAAGGTCGGCGAGGAGCTTGATGCCGACCTCCCTGGGCGCATCGCCCACCGTCGCCACGAATACGGACGGGTGCGTGTTTCCAGGGATTTCGATGCCCTGCGCGTCCAAAATCGCGAGTAACCGCTCAATGCCCAACCCGAAGCCGACCGCCGGGGTAGGCGGGCCGCCCATTTCGGCTACCAAGCCGTCGTACCTGCCTCCGCCGGCGACCGCGTTCTGCGCGCCGAGCTCGCCGCTCACTATCTCGAAGGCCGTCTTGGTGTAGTAGTCGAACCCGCGCACCAGCCTGGGATCGAGCGTGTAAGTGATATCCAGACTCTTCAGGTACTGCTCAACTGCACTCAAATGCTCAGAGCACTCCTGGCATAGGCTCTCGACGATGTTCGGCACGTTGACCATGAGCTCCCGACAGCGCGGGACCTTGCAGTCGAGCATCCTGAGGGGATTCGGGCCGTACCTGGTCCGGCAGCTCTCGCAAAGCTCCGTCAGGTATGGCTCCACGGCTTTCTTCAGCTCTTCCATGTACTCCGGACGGCAGTCTGGGCAGCCGATCGAGTTCATCCTGAGTTCCAGGCCCCGGATGCCGAGCCATATCAGGTAATGCATGGCAAGCGAGATTACTTCCGCATCTATGGCTGGGTCCGGCGATCCCAGCGCTTCCACGCCGACCTGGTGATGCTCTCTGTACCTGCCCTTCTGAGGGCGCTCGTAGCGAAAGATGCTGGTGATATAGTAGAGCTTGGTCACCGGCTTCTCGGCGGAAAGGTTGTGCTGGAGGTAGGCGCGCACGACGGGAGCGGTTCCCTCCGGGCGCAGGGTCATGCTTCTATGCGCCCGGTCGCGGAACGTATACATCTCCTTGCTCACAATGTCCGTGTGCTCGCCGATGCTGCGTGCAAAAAGCTCCGTTTCCTCGAAGGTGGGAGTCCGGAGCTCATCGTACCCATAGAGGCGGCAGACCTCTCGAAACTTCTCTTCTACATACCGCCATCGGGGGCTTTCGCGGGGAAGAATGTCCGCCGTCCCCCGCGGCGCGGCATATCGCATTGATCGCTTACCTCCCAGCGACATTCTAGGCGATTTCGCCGGCTGGTGTCAACGCAGGACGCTCACACAAGCTTGATCCCCTGCTCCAAGAACCTCGTTCGAACCAATTCTCTAAGCGCCGATTGCACCGCGTCCTGGCGGCCGGGCTTGACCTCGCCTGACACCCGGATCGTCATCTTGCACCCATCGACAGCGGTAACTCCGTCCGCTTTAGGCGGCGTCACAACGCCGTCAACCTTCGCGGCGACCTCCTCGCCCGCACGGTTGATCGCATCCCGAACCTTATCCAGGTCGGAATCAGCAGCAACGCTGATGTCGAGAGCCGCTTGGATCGGCCCTCTGGAGTGATTTACCACCTGGCTGACATCGCCATTCGCGATTATGACCAGCTTGCCCGAATCATCCCGAAGTTGGGTCACGCGCATCCCGAGCTCCTCGACCGTGCCGGTGACGCCGCCGATGGTGATGTATTCGCCCACACAATACTGGTTCTCCAGAACGATGAAGAAGCCGGAGATGATGTCCCGGACGAGCCTCTGCGCCCCGAAGCCCACCGCCAGGCCCACTACGCCGGCGGCAGTCAGCACAGGAACAGGATCCACATCAAAGACCCTCAAGGTCATGACGCCTGCGATGAAGATCAGCACATAGAAAACGATGCTCCTGCTGAGGGTTCCCAGCGTGCGTATGCGCCCAGCGACAGCGCGTGTCGGTCCTGCCGCCTCGCGCGCTGCCAGTGACGCCAGCACGCGTCCGATGAGCCTGTACGCGATAAACCGCACCACGAAGAAGAACAGGAGTATCTTCGCGATGGCCCAGGCTCTCTGCGCAACCACCTCGATCATGCCTCGCCAGAACTCGCTTGAGAAAACCGCTCCTATGTCCATAAGTCCTCACCCTGAACCAGAGCTGCCTCGCTCATTTTCCCTTCATAAAGTTCGGCGCTTGCCTTCAGCCTCCTGCGGCCCGGGAAGGACGATTGGACAACGCAGATAACCCGTCGAGCCCGGCAATTCGCCTGCACGCCCTGGCGCAGCCAGTGTACGATGCCGCCATTATAGCAGGTCTGTGCGATGTGCGCGAAGCCGGGACGGCGCTCTATACAGCAACGGCGTTCGTCACGCGATCTGCCATTCAGTCGTGCGAAGTCCAAGTCCCCTGAGATTTCTACCGGGTTTTTCCGATAATTTCTTATGCAGCCGTTTGCATCCGGCGAGCGGCTTGCCCGGAGAGGAGACCACGTCAGAGCCCGGCCTCAGTCTGGAAAGGAGGAAACAGCTTAGTGGTCTGGTTATTCAACGCATTCGACTTTCTCTGCAAGGGCGGCCCGGTGATGGCGCCGCTCATGCTGTGCTCCATCGTTTCCATCACCGTAATCATCGAGCGCTACGTCCGCCTGAAGCAGGCTGCCGGCGACTCGGTGAGCCTGACGGCGCGCGTGGAGGACCTCCTGGCACTGGGGAAATACCGGGAGGCAATCCATACGTGCGAGCGCGATGGCACGCCTTTGGGAAACATGCTGGCAAGCGGCCTGAAGTGCTCCGACGCCCGTCAGGCGGAGCGGTGCATGGAAGAGCAGGCGCTCAAAGCCATGCCTGAGGCATATAAGCGGCTGAGCATCCTGGACACGATCGTCACCATCGCACCGCTTCTGGGCCTGCTCGGCACTGTTACCGGCATGATCCGCTCGTTCCACGTAATATCTACGAAGACCGGCCTTGGGACGCCGACAGCCATCACGGGCGGCGTGGCGGAAGCCCTCATAGCCACTGCCACCGGTCTCGCTATCGCCATCGTCACCCTCGTCGCGTACAATTCCCTGATCGAGAGGGCGAAGATCATCATGAGCGAGTTGGAGACCTACGGCACGCGGATGGTCAATACTCTCTCGTCCGGAGAGGAGTGGAAGCATGAGGCTAAAGCGGTGGGAGCCTAAGAGGGCGCGCATCGAGATCGTGCCCATGATAGATACAATCTTCTTCCTCCTCGTGTTCTTCATGATCGCGTCGCTCGCCATGACCACCATGAGGGGCATGCCTGTCAACCTCCCGAAATCCAGCACGGCCGGGGACCGCTCCTCGTTGAGAACAGTTATCACCATCACTGAAACCGGCAAGTACTACATGGACAAGCGCCTTGTGCGCTTCGATGACGTCCGGCCTATCCTGAGCGTGAAACTGAAGGAAAACCCCAGGCTCGGGGTCATAATCAATTGCGATAAACGCCAGAATTGGGGCAAGGGCATCGAGGTGATGGACGAGGCAAGACAGGCCGGAGCCGAGAATTTGACCATCGCCACCGAACCCAAGACCGAGAAGAGGTAGCCCGTGCGGGACAGAGTGCTGACATATGCGCTCGCCATATCCGTCGGCGTGCACTTGATACTCCTGGGCTTCGTCGGCAGAACCTCCGCCGCGCGGCCGATTGACATCGAGGACCTGAAGATAGTCCGCGTCGAAATGGTTGATCTGTCGGCCGTGTCGAAGCCCGTGTCCGCCGACGTCGCGAAGCCCCCAGTGAGGCCCGAGCCGGCGCATATAACCGCCGCGCCTCCTGAGAGACCTCCGGCTGCCAAACCCAAGTCGCCGATACGCAGTCCGATCCACTCCAGCACACCCGGGCAATCCACAAGCAACAGGCTGCCTGGAAATCCCGGCGGCCCGCTGAATCTGGGATCTCCCAGCAAGCACGGCACGGACGTCGGCCCGAGCGGCCATACCGCCGTCGGCTCAGTGCCTGGATCGCCCGAGGGAACGGGCGCAGGGCCGGGTAAAGGTCCCGGCACGGCTCCGCCGGAGCCGGTTCCAGGTGCGACTGACGGGCCGGGCACGTATCCCAACCCGCCGCCACCTCCGCCGCCTCCCGACGTGGAGGTCAAAGTCTGCGCCGAATCGAAAATGCTTCCGGGTCCGAACTGCAAACGCACCACGGCGAAGAATTTCAGGCCGGGGACGCAGCCGACGTCCAGGTGCACGGTTTGCAAGCCTCCGCACGAGAGCACCATCGCAGCTTCCTCGCCGCCTCGGCTCATAAGCGGCCGAAAAGCCCCTAAGTACCCGGCATCCGCCAGAGATCAAGGGATCGAGGGCTCGGTGACAGTCGAGTACACGATCAATACCGAGGGCAAAGTCGTCGGGGTGAAGGTCGTCTCATCGTCGGGCAACTCCGATCTAGATCGTGCCGCCGTCGAGACCGTGGAGAGCCGGAAGTACAAGCCCGCGATGCAGGGCGGAATACCTCGCAACTACCGGAAGCGCGAAACATTCCGCTTCAGCCTCAAGTGATGCCTGCGGTTTTATCCTCAGACGCCGCGGGTAACTCATCCTCAGCCGGTTCTTTTGCACCTTCGCTGCTTGTTTGACGCTCCAATCCCTTTATGATAGACTAATCGAGGGTCTCCGATGGCAGCCGAGAGAGCGCCGGAAAGACGCATTCCCATACGCATCGAGCGCATGCAGCTTGAGGACGTGGAGACAGTCGCCGAGCTGGACAAGAAGTGCTTTCCGTCGCCATGGTCGGCCAGCGCATATGCGAACGAGGTCCACAACCTCTCGGCCTACTACATCGTCGCCAGAACCAACAGCCGGATTGTAGGCTATGGCGGCATGTGGCTGATCATAGATGAAGCGCACATCACCACTCTCGGCGTGGATCCCGAATACCGTGGCAGGAAGATCGGCGAGCGCGTCCTGGCAAACCTGCTCGACGAGGCCATCCACCGGGGAGCCCGCCGCGCCACGTTGGAGGTCCGCAAGAGCAACGAACTGGCACAGAACCTTTACAGGAAGTACGGCTTCCGCGTGGCGGCGATCCGCAGAGGCTACTACACAAACAACTATGAGGATGCCATCGTAATGTGGGTTGATGACATGTGGGATGCCGCGTTCCTCAAAACCTTCAGGGTACGAAAAGAGGAACTCGGCGAAACGGCATGAACGTCCTTGGGATAGAAACCAGCTGCGATGAGACAGCCGCGGCCGTGGTAAGAGACGGCCGTGAGATCCTGTCCGACATTGTGGCATCGCAAGTGGACATTCATGCCAGGTTCGGCGGCGTGGTGCCGGAGATCGCCTCTCGCAAGCATGTGGAGCTGATCAACCCCGTCATCCGCGAAGCGCTGGACTCGGCAGGCATCCGCTTCCAAGACGTGAACGCCGTTGCTGTGACGAATCGCCCCGGCCTGCTGGGTGCGCTGCTGATCGGCGTCTCGGCTGCGAAACCGATTTCCGCCGTGCTGGGAGTTCCGCTCGTCGGCATTCACCATCTGGAAGGCCACATCTACGCGAATTTCCTCGTCAATCCGAACCTCGCCTTTCCATTCATATGCCTGATTGTATCCGGCGGGCACTCCGACTTGGTGCTGGTGAGAGGTCACGGCGACTACGAGATTCTCGGGCGCACGAGAGACGACGCGGCCGGCGAGGCATTCGACAAATCAGCAAGGGTGCTCGGCCTTGGATACCCGGGAGGCCCGATCATCAATGAGCTGGCCGATAAGGGCAACCCGAAGGCGATCCGCTTCCCGCGGGCCAACCTGGGCGACACGCTGGATTTCAGCTTTGCCGGGCTTAAGACGGCCCTGCTCCGGTTCTTCCGCGAGAAGGGCGCGCAGTTCTCAATCCAGGACATAGCCGCGAGTTTCCAGGCGGCGGTTGTTGACATGCTGGTGAACACTACGATGGCCGCAGTCGAGCGCACGGGAATCAGCCGCGTCGCACTGGCAGGGGGAGTGGCCGCGAACACAGGCTTGCAGCGGCAGATGCGCGACGAGGCTGCGCAGCGTGGCATCGAGCTCTCTTGTCCGCCTCCACAGCTTTGCACGGACAACGCGGCGATGATCGCGTGCGCGGGCTACTATCACACCCTGCGCGGAGATATTGATGCCCTGGACCTCGACACCATCGCCAGCCAGCCGCTTGCGCGGAGCACAGGGAGTACATAGTACAAAGTACAGAGTACAAAGACTCAAGACCGGGGCTGCGCGGAGTGCGGAGCATTGGGTGCCCGGGACCGTAATACTCCATGAGGGAAACGCACACAATATGGAATTTCGCAACCTGCATCCTTGGGACGTTTCGATCGAGGACGCTGCGGAGATTCAGCGCGACCTTCGCCGCAGAGTTTCGCTCGTTGACGGCTTCGGCCAAATCCGTCTCGTGGCAGGCGTGGATGTCGGCATACATGGAGGCGCCCGCGAGGGACATGCCGCAGTTGCCGTTCTCTCATTCCCGGGTTTCGGGCTGGTCGAGCTGCGGCGTGCGACGAGCAAGCTCACGATGCCGTACATCCCAGGTTTTCTCTCGTTCCGTGAGACACCTGTCATACTGGCCGCTTTTCGGGAAGTCGAACACGTGCCCGATGTCATAATCGTAGACGGGCAAGGGATCGCGCACCCGCGGGGCTTCGGCATCGCCGCGCACCTCGGTCTGCTGCTCGATGTCCCCACGATCGGATGCGCGAAGTCTCATCTCTTCGGCGTTTATGAGGAGCCAGGGCTCGAGCGCGGCTCTTCGACGCCTCTTCTGGACAAGGAAGGCAACCAGGTAGGCAACGTCGTCCGCACGCGCACAGGCGCAAAGCCGGTGTTCGTCTCGCCGGGGCACAAGGTGAGCTTCGAGTCAGCCGTAAGAATAGTCCTCGACTGCACGCCGGAGTACCGCATTCCCGAACCCGTACGCGCCGCCCACCGCCTCGCAGGCGAGTCGCCAGGCACCGGCCCGTCAGCTCTCGATATTCGATCAGCCTTAGGCGGACTGACGACCAATAAGCCGCGCACTAGCAGGAGGACATGCGTGCAGTGTATAATAGACCCCTAGTGCGGGCGCATGATCTCGCGCTATGGATGGTTTTGGTCGGCTGGTATGGATCCCTTCAGACAACTCAGGTTCGCCGCGTTCGTAGTCGTCGTTCTGCTCGGTCTGGGAACCGTCGGTTACATCTACATCGAGGGTTGGTCAATCCTGGACGCGCTCTACATGACGGTCATCACTCTGACCACTATCGGCTACGAGGTGGTAAAGCCCCTGTCCACGGCCGGCAAGGTTTTCACGATAGTACTCGCATTGGCGGGCGTCTCGATACTGTTTACTGTTGTGTTTTGGGTGGTGGGCAACGCCATCGAGGTCGCCTCCCAAGAGAAGCACCTGTTTTGGAGGAGAAGAATGGAGAAAGCGATACGGGGCGTGAAGGACCATTACATAATCTGTGGCCATGGCCGGATGGGGCAGGCTATTGCCGCCGAGTTCAGGGCACGCAAAGTGCCTTTCGTGGTGGTTGAGAACAATCCCGAGCAACTGCCAAGGCTCGTCGCCGAGAAGGTGCTATTCGTGGAGGGCGATGCCACGGATGAGAAGTCGCTTCTCGCCGCGGGCGTCGAGCGCGCGAAGGGCCTCATCACAGTCGCGCCGACTGACGCAGACAATACCTTCATCGTCCTCACGGCCAAGGGCATCAACCCGAATCTGTTCGTGGTAGCCAGGTCCATCACAATCGAGGATGAGCCAAAGCTCCGCCGGGCCGGCGCGGACAGGGTCATGTCGCCTTACGTACTCGGCGGGAAGCGGATGGCCTGGTCGGTCCTTCGTCCCAACGTCGTTGCTTTCCTGGAGGGCGCGATGCAGAGCGAGAGCCTCCAGCTCGAGATTACCGAGGTCACAGTGACCGGGGATTCCGAATTCGCGAATAAGACGATTCGCGAATCCCGGATTCGGGAGAAGTCGGGCGCCACCGTGATAGCACTGAAGAGCAGGAGCGGCGCCATGACCAGCAGCCCGTCTCCCGACGTGGAAATAGAGGAAGGCGATGTCTTGGTCGCGGTCGGCACGCCCCATCAACTGGAAGTGCTGCAAAGGATGACAGAATAATTGGAAACTCCAGGAGGACTTTGTGCGTGGAGTGTTGAATAAGGCGTCGAAGACCCACATAGCAGGCTTGCAAGCCCATTCCGGCCGTGCAATCGCTATGCAGGAAACATCCGAACTATTCGGGGTCTAGTTCATGGCGCAAGGAGGTGAATTGAATGCAAGCGTACTGCGTTAAGTGCAAAGCAAAGAAGGAGATGAGGAATCCCACGCCGATTATCATGAAGAACAAGAAGCCGGCAACTACGGGCATTTGCCCAAGCTGCGGCACCAAGATGTTCAGAATCGGCAAGTAGCGTATGTAGATCGTTACATCAAGTTTGGCTTAGGGGGCAGGATTCGCTTGGTAGATGGATACTGCCCCCGGTTTTATTGTACCTGGGAGCGCTGTGCGCTCGCCGGGGGAGGAACACAGGCGCAGATGAAATGCCTTGTTACCGGGTCAGCCGGGTTTATAGGCTCCACGCTCTCAGAGCGGCTTCTCGAGCTTGGCCACGACGTAATCGGCATTGACTGTTTCGCCGACTACTACCCCGCGGATGTCAAGAGAGCGAACATCAAGAATGCCCGCGGCTCGTCGAGATTTCGCTTCATTGAGGGCGACATGATCGAGCTCGACCTGCATGGCCTGCTTGAGGGAGTGGACTGGGTGTTCCACCAGGCGGCACAGCCCGGCGTCAGGATGAGCTGGGGATCTTACTTCGATGTCTATCTGAGGAATAACGTTCAGGCGACGGAGAGGCTCCTGGAGGCGGCGAAGGGATCGGGGATACGCCGGCTCGTGTACGCTTCCTCTTCCTCGGTGTATGGCGATTCGCCGGAGCTGCCTTTCCGGGAGAGCGCCCGGCCTCAGCCGATATCGCCCTACGGAGTCACCAAGCTGGCGGGCGAGCACCTCTGCTACTTGTATTACGTGAACCACGGCGTTCCCACGGTGAGCCTGCGCTACTTCACCGTCTACGGCCCTCGGCAGCGCCCGGACATGGGATTCCACAAGTTCATCAGAGCCGCTCTGAGGGGCGAGGAGTTAGTCGTCTTCGGGGACGGCGAGCAGACGCGCGATTTCACCTATATCTCCGATGCTGTCGCCGCAAACATCCTGGCCGCCGAGTCCGAGAAGGCCGTAGGACGCGTCTTCAACATCGGCGGCGGCTCCAGAATCAGCGTCAACGCCGTGCTGGACATCCTCAGGCAGCTTGTCGGCGAGATAAAGGTTCGCCATGTCGAGGACCGGAAAGGCGACATGCGCCACACGATGTCCGACACCACCGCCGCGCGCGAGGTGCTTGGCTATTCGCCGAAAGTCGGCATCAGAGAAGGACTCGCGCACGAGGTCGAGTGGATGAGGGAGCTGCCGGCCTAGACCGCTACTTCGTGAAAACAGTTTTTCATCCAACGCGCGGCAGGCGGATAGCCCTCACCCCTTGGGATCCCCTCTCCCAATACTGGGAGAGGGGCCGGCGACCGGATTGGAAAGCCCAGGGCACAAAATGAGACCGGAAATGCGCGAATATCGGCCGGTCATTGCGGTGACTATAGGCGACCCCGCGGGCATCGGCCCGGAAGTCGTGCTGGGCGCGCTCAGGAGCCGCGAGATATACGATCGTGCGGTTCCGGTAGTGATCGGCAGCCTTGAAGTACTCCGCCGCTGCGCTCGGCAGGCGCGCATAGAAGGCATTGAGCTCGTCCAGATAGACGGTCCGGAGCATGCCCGAGGCATCCACGGAGCGGCAGAGGTCATAGATGTCCCCTTCCCCGGTCTGGAAAGCCTTCAGCCGGGAAAAGTCCAGGCGGTAGGCGGGCGAGCCGCCGATGCCTTCATTCGGAAAGCCTGCGAGCTGGCTCTCGCGCGACGGATTGACGCCATCACTACGGCGCCGATCAGCAAGGAATCTCTCCGCGCCGCCGGCATTCCGGAAATCGGGCACACGGAGCTGCTCGCGAAGTACCTCAATTCCCCTGAACCCCTCACAATCTTCATCACAGAGAACATGCGCATTTTCTTCCTGTCGAGGCACCTGTCCCTTCGGCAGGCCCTCGATTACATCACCGAGGACGGAGTTCTCGCCGCGATCCGCAGGGTGAACGCCGCAATGAAGGGGCTGGGCTTCCGCAGGCCGCGGATCGCCCTTGCCGCGCTCAATCCCCATGCAAGCGACGGCGGTCAATTCGGCAATGAGGAGGCGGCTGTGCTCTCCCCGGCGATCTCTCGCGCTCAAGGTGAAGGCATCGAGGTAGCCGGGCCTGTCGGCGCGGACTCCGTCTTCCACCAGGCGCTTGAAGGGCGGTTCGACTGCGTGATCGCGCTCTACCACGATCAGGGCCACATCGCGGCGAAGACGCGGGACTTCTTCCGCACGGTCACAGCCACGCTCGGCCTGCGGGTGCTGCGAACTTCCGTGGATCACGGCACGGCGTTCGACATCGCCTGGCAGGGGAAGGCGAGCAGCGTCAGCATGGAGGCGGCGATCCTCGCGGCAAGCAGCCTCTGTGCATCGCATTCCCGGCAGCCGCAGGATTCATAAGGACCTCCCCCTGGTAATTCTACTGGAATTGCATGGACGCTTTGGCGGGCCATCCGTATATGGTAAAATGTAACCAGCGAAGGGAAGGAGCCGCCATGTCGTCCACTTCTGCCGTGGTCAGGACTAGCGTGGTTGCCGTTCTCGCGCTGTTGTTCGCAGTCGTCAGCGTGGGACGGCTGTGCGCCGCCGAGTGCCAGTACCTCTACGGCATCCACGATCACGATCCCCAGCCGACGGAATACCTGAACCACATCAAGAACGTCCTGCCCGGCGGATGGGTCACAGCCACGGTTGCGATCGGGCACAACCCCTCCGACACCAGCAGCGTTGATTTCTCATGGTTTGCGGACCAGGGGCACACAGTCGTCTGCCGGCTGAACAACGGATACTGCGAGCAGGGAACGATTCCGCTTCCCGCCTCCTATGCCGACTTCGCCCAGCGGTGTGCCAAGTTCGTGCAGAATTCCAGCGGCTGCGAGATATGGGTGATCGGGAACGAGACGAACCTGGCAGGCGAATGGCCTCCTTCCGGGGGCCATAAAGCCTACGTATCGCCCACGGACTATGCCAATTGCTTCCGCCAGGTCTACAACGCGATCAAGGCGGTCAGGCCCACTCATAAGGTGCTCTCCCAGGCGCTAGCCCCATGGGCCGGGCCCTATGGGAGCGGAACTGTGTGCGGATTCGCACACGACGGCAATCCCTTGAGCTGGGTTGACTACATGAACCAGATGCTCACGGCAATCAACAACTCCGGCGGGATAGACGGCATCGCGCTCCACATCAACTCACGCGGCTATGCGTATGGTGACATCCACAGCCCCGCGCAGGTGAGCGTCGGCGGCAAGAACTTGTACTGGAGCTTCTACGTCTACAAGGACTGGATTAACTACGGCATCCCCTCCGAGCTGTACAATCTCCCGCTCTATGCGACTGAGTGCAACGGCATGTATTACTGGAAAGGCGGCCATCCGGAGGACCCCTCCAAGCATTACGAGGCAGGCTGGATGCAGGAGATCTACAAGGAGATTGACAGCTACAACCGCACGGTGGCCGTGCCTCAGGGGAAGCCGATATTCCACTGCATCAACATGTACCGCTGGTGCGCCTGGTGCGACGGCTGGAACATAGACGGCGCCGATAATCCGTACAAGGGCCAAATCCTGAGCGATCTCGACGCCGCGCTCGCGTTCGGGTACGCATGGCCTGGGTCCGCCCTCATACCGGCGGCGTGGAGCGACGACTTCAACGACGGCGTGCTGGATCAGAATACTCCCGAACCCGATTGGACGCCCTCTTCCACTTCCGGAGGCGTGGTTCAGGAAACCAGCGGCTACCTGAAACTCACAGGCACGAGCGGCAGCCAATCGTATGCTCTGGTCAACAACAGCGGGTACATGCTGTACGACAACTTCATCATCAGGACAAAGCTCTACCTGGCGAATACCGGGGCGACCGTCAGCGGAGAGTCGAACGCCGAGATCAGGTTCCGCGTCAACTCCAGCGGAGTGGGCTACAGCCTCTCATTCAAGGCTCAGGATTCGCCCAACGTGATCAATCTCCGCAGCAGCGATTCGTGGGCCGTCATCCAGAGCAAGCAGGTCACGTACAGCCTCCCCAGCGGCAAGACCCTGTACGCCCGGATAGAGTGCGACGGCACGAGAATCAAGGTCCAGGTCGGCACGACCGAAGGCGGCAGCAACGTCGTAAGCTGGGATTTCACCGACAGCACTTTCACGAGCAAGGGCTGCTTCTGGCTCATGAATTACCACATGCTCGATGCCCGGTTCGATTACTTCAGCTGCGAGCCGCTGCCAACCGGCATGAAGGGCATCGTGCGCGATTCCCTGGGCAATCCGGTCGGTGGCGCCGACATCGCTACTTCCACCGGCGGCTACTCCAGCACCTCGAACGCCGACGGGACATATTCGATAACGGGAATGACACCGGGCACGTACAGCGCCACGGCGTCCAAGACCAACTACACTTCACACACCGTCAACAACATCAGCGTCACCGAATGCAACATGAGCACGGTGGACTTCACGCTGACCGATTCGACGCCGCCGACAACTCCTGTGGTGACCGATGACGGAGCATACCAGACCAGCGCGAACAGCCTGCACTTCTCCTGGACTTCATCCGATCCGGAATCCGGCATTTCCCAGTACGAGTACGCTATCAGCACCACGACCTCGAGCGCAAACATCATCCCCGGCGGCGAATGGCTTTCCACCGGTACGGCAACACAGCACACAAGGACGGGCCTCAGCCTGGCGAACGGCCAGATTTACTACGGGCTGGTCCGCGCACGGAATCCTGTCAACAAGACAAGCGAGATCGGCGTGTCCGACGGGATACGTGTGGCGAAGGCGGTTTCCAGCATAGCGCGTGCGAAGGCCGAGCCGGACGGAACAATGGTGGCGCTTGAAGACAGACACGTCACGGCGAGCTTCTCGGACTGCATCTACATCGAGGATCCGGACGGGACAAGCGGCATAAAGGTGGCTGTCACCGGAATAGCAGAGCGGGCGATTGCAGACCTGGCCGGGTACCTATCCACGGTAAACGGCGAGCGGCAAATTTCGGCATATTCGATAAGCGCGCCCGATTCGGCGGATCTTCCGCCCGCACGGGCGCTTGTGAATGCCGCGCTTGGCGGAGGCCCGCTCAACGCATACACGCCGGGCATCACGAACGGTGTCGGGCTGCATAACATCGGCCTGCTTGTGACCACCTGGGGTAGAGTGGATCAGAGCGAGAGCGGATGGTTTGTGATCTCAGATGGATCCACATCCGGCCTGAAGGTGACGGTTCCATCCGGAGTGGACACACCTGCGGCGACCAAATACGTGATCGTGACAGGCATCAGCTCCGTGGAAAGCAGCGGCGGGACGGTGACTCGTCTCCTGCGCGTGCGGAAGGACACCGACATCCGAATCATGCAGTGATGACGCGGCCTGCGCTGATCCTTCACATTTCGGCGGAAAAGGCAGTTTCCGGAATCTTCCGCGTCAGCCCGGATTTCTTTGCGACCTGCGCGACAGCCTTTGCAACCGCCGGGGCCACATTCTTGTTGAACACGCTCGGTATGATATTCCCCTCGGACAACTCCGCCGGCTCTATTGTGGAGGCTATCGCCTTGCTCGCCGCGATGATCATCTCCTGCGTCACTGTGGTTGCGAACGAATCCAGGAGCCCCCGGAAAAGCCCTGGGAAGCAGAGCACGTTGTTTATCTGGTTCGGATAATCCGATCTGCCGGTCGCCATCACGCGGACGTATGGAGCTGCCTCCTCAGGCGAGACCTCAGGGACAGGATTCGACAGCGCAAAGACGATTGGGTCCTTCGCCATTGCCTTCAGATCCCCGCCTTTCAGCAGCCCCGGACCGGAGACTCCGAGGAACAGGTCTGCGCCCTTGAGGGCCTCCTTCAGCGACCCCTGGAACCGGTTCCGGTTGGAGTTCTGGGCGAGCCAGTCCTTGGCGGGGTTCATGTGCTCGGCGCGTCCGGCGTAGATGGCGCCCTTCTTATCGCACACGATGACGTCGGCCACACCGAGGGCCAAGAGCGCCTTCGTGCACGCAACGCCGGCCGCTCCCGCGCCTGAGATGACGACGCGGAGGCTGCCGACCTCCTTGCCGACAACCTTCACTGCGTTGAACAGAGCCGCGAGGACTACCGCCGCGGTGCCGTGCTGGTCGTCGTGGAACACGGGTATGTCCAGCTCCGCCTTCAGGCGTTCCTCGATCTCGAAGCACCTCGGCGCGGAGATGTCCTCCAGATTGATGCCGCCGAAGGTCGGCGCAATCGCCTTGACTATCTTGATTATCTCCTTGGTATCCTGGGTTGAGAGGCAAATCGGGAAGGCGTCAACGCCGCCGAACTCCTTGAACAGCATCGCCTTGCCTTCCATGACGGGCAGCGCTCCGAGCGGGCCGATATTGCCAAGCCCGAGTACCGCGCTGCCGTCGCTGACAACCGCTACCATATTCCGCCTGACCGTAAGCGCAAACGCCTTGTTTGGATCCGCTGCCACCGCCGTTGAAATCCTGGCGACGCCGGGCGTGTAGGCCATGGAAAGGTCGTCCCGAGTCCGCAGAGGCGTCTTCGAGCAGACCTCGATCTTGCCGCCCAGGTGCATCTGGAACGTCCGATCCCTGACGCTGATTATCTCCACGCCGGGAAGCACGCGAACCGCCGCCCCGATCCACTTCGCCTGCTCTTCCTCCGAGCAGTCAACGTTGATATCGCGGACTATCTCGGTCGGGGTGGTCTCGACGATGTCAATGTCGCCGAGACTTCCACCGGCCTGTGCGATTGTAGCGGCCATGGCGGAGAAGCTGCCCACCCTGTTAGCGTATCTAGCGCGTATAGTGATCCCATAGCTGGGGCTTGGCAACTTTGGCATGGATTGCACCTCCCGGTTTCGCAAAGTCCTGGCGAGCAGGACCGCGTAACAGTATAGCACATGTCAGGCGCACGAGAAAACCCTGGTCGAGGAAAGCAGGCGGGCCATTACTGGGTATAACGGGATTGTGACTCCGTCCGCGCGCCGGAGTTGCTAATGCGCATCTAGGAGCTTTGAAATGGGACAAACCAAAATTTCGCCGGCATCCGCCATCGTGACCATCGCCGCCGTCGTCGGCGTGGCCATGCTCGGAGGCTACTTCACCGGGATGAACCGCGACTGGTACCACCGGCTCTCCTACCCGACATGGAAGCCGCCGGACTGGGCTATTCCAATCGCCTGGAATATCATCTTCGCGCTGTCCGCGGTCTCCATCATCCTAATATGGAACAGCCAGCCGAGGACGGGGCTCACTTACTGGACCATCGGGGCTTTCGTCCTGAATGCGATCATCAATGTAGCGTGGTCCGCGCTTTTCTTCGGGAACAGGCTGATACTGCCGGCGGCATTCGAGGCCGGACTGCTCTTCCTGTCGGTGCTCTTGATAATGATCCTCGCCTGGCCGATCTCGCGAACCGCCTCGCTGCTCCTGATCCCATACGCCGGCTGGGTCGCCTTCGCAACAGCCCTCACCTGGGCGATTTACTGTCTGAACAAGTGAGCAGCGGCCACGCACCGCTCCATTCACACGTGCCGATTGCCCACGCCGCAGCGGTTGTGCTAGGATAAGCGGGCAAGCAGTCGCCGTCATTGCTAGGAGGTACTTGGAGAGAATGAGCCTGCAGGGGAAAGTCGCAATAATCACCGGCGCCGGCCGGGGAATCGGCCGGGCGACGGCGATCCATTTCGCGGCCAACGGCGCAATGGTCGCGCTGGCAGCCAGGAACGAGGAGCAAATCAACCAGGTCGCAGAGGAGATCGCGGAGATGGACGGAGTCGCTCTGGCCGTGCCGACCGACGTCACCGTGGAAGCGCAGGTCCAGAACCTGGTCGGTACGACCGAGTCCCGACTCGGCCCGGTGGACATCCTCGTCAACGATGCCGGCGTCATGATCCTTCGCCCAATTGCGGAGACGTCCCTGGACGAGTGGAATCGGATGATTAACACCAACCTGCTGGGCGCATTCCTATGCTCTCGGGCTGTGCTGCCCTCCATGATGAAGCGGCGGACCGGCAGGATCATCAACATCGGCTCGCTGGCCGGGCGGCGCGGTTATCCCGACCAGGGCGCCTACTGTGCATCCAAACACGGGGTCTACGGACTCAGCAAGGTGCTGGCTATCGAGGGCCAGCCGTATGGGATCAGGGTCAACGTAGTCTCCCCGGGCGGCGTACTCACTGAGCTGTCCGAGGAGCTTCTGTCAACGCGCAGCCCATCCGAGGCCGCAGAGTGGATGACCCCGGAAGAGGTCGCCGCCGCCGTGTACTACATCGCGACCCAGGACGGCCCTGCGACGACCGACGAACTTGTGCTGCGGAGATTCGCCAGCGAGCCGTGGAGGTGAAACCACCCCCGCGGAGGTTGCGCCAGTCAGGTCCGGTTTAGCTCATGTCTGGTTGGCGGTAGAATAACGCGGCCAGTCGGCGTATCACTAAGTTGCGTAGAGGTGCTAAGATGAAATTCCGCTCTTACGTCGTGCTCGGCGCTGCGATAGCGGCGCTGATGATTGGATTTGCGCCCGCCTCGGCCACAGAGTTCCGAGGCGACATTGCCGTTGTTGTGGACGAAGGCACTACCGTAAACGACGAGCTGTACGCGTCCGGGCAGAACGTGGCGATCAACGGGAGCGTGACCGGCGACCTGCTGGCTGCCGGGAGCAAGGTCTCGCTGCGAGGCAAGGCCGGGGAGAGCGCGTCGCTCATGGGCGGCGACATTGATGTCAGCGGGAGCGTTGGCGGTAACCTCCGAGCCGCAGGCGGGCAGGTAACCATCTCTGGTACTGTAGCGGACAATGCGTCCGTCGCTGGTGGAATGGTGGATCTGACAAAGACCGCCAGAGTCGGACGTGACCTGCAGGCAGCGAGCGGCGACCTCCGCATCGAGGGTAACGTAGGTCGGGACCTACGCGCGGCAGGCGGAAACGTGACCATCAACGGGAAGATTGGCCGAAACGCGCGGATTGACGGCGGGCAGCTAACGCTCGGCCCCAGCTCTCTGATACAGGGCGATCTGACCTACACCAGCTCGCAGAAAGCCAGTATTGCCCCAGGTGCTCGGATACTAGGCAAGACTACGTATCACGCAGCGCCGCCGCGCGCGAAACCGGCGGCCCCAGGGTGGAGGTTCGGCCTGTGGCTGATCAGCTTTCTTGCCCTCTTCGCAGTCGGAGCCACCGTGATTGCTGTCGCGCCTGCCACAGCAGCAAGCGCTGCCGACAAAGTCATCAGTGCGCCATGGATTTCGCTGCTGGTCGGTTTCATACTCCTTGTGGTCGTGCCTGTAGCAGTGGCGATCGTTGCCGCGACACTGATCGGCATACCTCTCGCCTTGATTCTACTGGCGATGTACGTAATCATGATTTACCTCAGCCGTCTGTTCGTTGGATTGGCAATCGGGCGGTGGCTCTTTGCCAGGTTTGGCAGGCCGCAGATGTCGCTTTACGTAGACCTTCTCGTTGGGCTGGCCATCCTTTGGCTGCTGGTTCTAATACCCCGTGCAGGCTGGTTTATACATCTCATAGCAATCTTCCTCGGCCTCGGCGCATTGGCCGCGCAGCGTTACGCCGTGATGCGGCAGCTGCGCGCAGAAGGGCGAATCTAGCCGCCTGGCTCGGTGTAGGTTTGTCAAACATGTGTTACACCACCTCCTGGTAATGACGGAGCATCTGGGATGCGGAGCGCCACCCATGGGCCATCAGCGGCTGGCGGTTGGATTCTCCAAGGTAGCGGTTGAACTGGTCTTTGATATACTGC
>DATKXU010000047.1:0-15841 GCA_035528905.1 Armatimonadota bacterium | reverse complement strand
TTCCTCGAAAACATCGCCGACATGCTGGAGATCAAGGGGGAGAGCACGTTCCGCGTCCGGGCATACCGCGATGCCGCCCGCAGGATCGAGTCGCTGGCGGAGGATATCCAGGAGATCGTGTCGCGCGGCGAGCTGCAGGAGATTCCCGGCATCGGGGAGAGCATCGCCGCGAAGATCGTCGAATACCTCCAGACCGGCCGCTCCACGTATTACGATGAGCTGAAGAAGCAGATCAAGCCCGGAATCGCGGAGCTGCTCGGCGTGCCGGGCATCGGCCCGAAGAAGGCCAAGCTCTTCTACGACCGGCTCGGCGTGGACTCGGTTGACAAGCTCGAGCGGGCGGCGAAGGAGCATTCGCTCTCGAAGATTCCCACGATCGGCGAGAAGACCGAGACGAACATCCTCGATTCCATCGAGCGAATGCGCGCCCGCTCGGAGCGCACGCCGCTCGGAATCGCCCTGCCGACGGCCCTCCCGTTCCTGAACAGGATTCGAGGTTTGAAGGAAGTGGAACGGGCCGATCTCGCGGGCAGCCTGCGCCGCAAGAGGGAAACCATCGGCGACCTAGACCTCCTGGCTGCGTCGGATGAGCCCCATACAGTAGTTGACCGGTTCGTCGAGCTGCCGATGGTTAAGAATGTGCTCGGCCACGGCCCGACCAAGGGCAGCATTGTGACCGACGAGAATCTGCAGGTTGATCTGCGCGTTGTGAAGCCGGAGGAGTATGGCGCGGCGCTCCAGTACTTCACCGGATCGAAGGCACACAATATCAAGCTGCGCACAATTGCCGAATCAATGGGCCTCAAGTTGAATGAGTACGGCGTTTTCAGGGTCTCGGACAACAAACGCATCGCGGGCGAGACCGAGGAGAGCGTGTACGAGGCGCTCGGCCTCCCGTGCATGCCGCCGGGGCTGCGGGAGGACCGCGGAGAGATCGAAGCCGCGCGCGAAGGCCGACTGCCGCGCCTGGTTGAGCGTTCCGACCTGAAGGGCGATTTGCACGTCCATACGGATTGGAGCGATGGCGCGGATTCACCGGAAGCTGTCGTCGAGGCGGCGGGGAAGCTGGGTTACGAGTACATCGCGCTTTCCGATCATTCTGTCTCCATGGGCTTCGTGCACGGCCTCACGCCGGAGCGCATCAGGGAGCAGCGCGCCCTGGTCAACGAACTCAACCGCAAGTACCGGGGCATACGTGTGCTCCACGGCATTGAGGTAAACATCCGGGCCGACGGCTCGCTCGACTACCCTGACGAGATTCTGGCGAATTTCGATGTCGTCACTGCGTCGGTCCACAGCGGTATGGGTATGACCCGAGAAAGGATGACGCGGCGGATCATTGATGCCGTCAGCAATCACCATGTGGATATACTGGGTCATCCGAGCGGCCGGATAATCGGAAAGAGAGACCCCTACGAGGTTGATATGGACGCTGTTTTGCAGGCCGCGGCGGAGACCAACACCGCCATGGAGATAAACTCGCAGCCGGACCGCCTCGATCTCAAGGACACCGATGCCAGGCTTGCGAAGGACCTCGGCGTGATGCTGGCGATAGACTCAGATGCGCACGCCGTGAGGCAGCTCGACTTTGTTGAATATGGGATTGCAACCGCCCGGCGCGGCTGGGTCGAACCGAAGAACGTTCTGAACGCCCTGCCGTTGAACGGACTGCTCCGCTGGCTGGCAAAACGAGAATAAGCCCGTAGTGGCCGCGGCTCCGTCCCGGCCATCCCCGCCGCCTGAATCTGCTATAATTGTTGCAAACTGCCAGGAGATATTACAGTGATCATAATCATGCGGACGACCGCCACGCCGGAGCAAATCCAGGCGGTGGAAGACGAGATTCAGCGCATCGGCTTAAGGCCGTTTATCAACCCCGGCGTCGAGCGGAAGGTCATCGCCGTCCTCGGCACCCTCGATGCCAGGAAGGCCGATCTAGTCGAGCATTTCCACTCGTTTCCGGGCGTCGAGAGGGTTGATCTGATCTCCCACCTGTGGAAGCTGGCGTCGCGCGAGTACCATCCAGCCGACACGGTTGTTGATGTCGCGGGTGTGAAGGTCGGCGGCAATCGGATCGCCATCGCCGCCGGGCCGTGCAGCGTGGAGTCGGAGGCGCAGACGACGGAGATAGCGCACCGCGTCAAGGAGGCCGGGGCACACATGCTCCGAGGCGGCGCATTCAAGCCGCGAACCTCGCCCTACGCCTTTCAGGGATTGGGCGAAGAGGGCCTGAAGATCCTCGCAAAGGCGCGCGCGGAGACGGGATTGCCGGTGGTTACGGAGGTCATGGATCCGCATGACGTGAACCTGGTCGCCAGGTATGCCGACGTCCTTCAGATCGGGACGAGGAACATGCAGAATTACCCGCTGCTGAAAAGGGTGGGGGCGACTAAGCATCCAGTCCTGCTGAAGAGAGGGCTGGGATGCAAGCTGCGCGACCTGCTGATGTCCGCGGAGTACATAATCGCGGAGGGAAACCACAGGGTCATCCTGTGCGAGCGGGGCATCACGACATTCGAGGATTCTACTCGCCACACGACCGACATCAACGCCGTGCCGGTCCTTAAGGACTGGACCCATCTCCCCGTCATCGTTGACCCCAGCCATGCTACAGGGGACTCGAAATACGTAGGTGCGGTCTCGAAGGCGGCGGTGGCAGCAGGCGCCGATGGCCTGCTGGTAGAGGTTCACAACGATCCGCAGCACGCTCTGAGCGACGGCCCTCAATCCCTGCGCCCTGAAGACTTCAAAACGCTCATGGAGCAGATCGCCCGCATTGCCCAGGCAATCGGCCGCAGCGTGTGAGGGTCTTCACAGAAGAACATCGAACATCGAACTTGGGATTGTTCAAGAAGGCTGATTTCGCTTTGGATCCCGTGGGTTGTATGGGAGGGCGAAGTTCCTGCTGAGCCGGGTGAATGCGGCTCGGGAGGACCCTCGCCCTCCCGGATGTCCTTTTTGAACAATCCCACTTCCAACGTCCAACTTGGGAAGTTCGATGTTGGGTGTTGGGCGTTCGGCGGTTCGGCAACAGGCTGTCGTGAGCAACGGAAAAACGGTATTATCTTAGAGGCCATCCCGACAGAAGGCAATCACAGTAATCCCAGAAACTCCTCAGCCGAAAGACCGGCACCGTCTATAATGACATCGAGCGTTCCAGTGTCGATAGACTTGTGATCTGGAACCACTACCTGTGCCAATGGCGAATCGCGGCGCATGATTACGTGGCTGCCCTTGCGTCTGCAGATCTGGAATCCGGCGCGCTGCAATGCGCATATCACCTGCTTTCCAGAAAGGTCCCTGGGCAGTTTAGGCAAGTCAAGCTACCTCCAGCTCCACACTCTCTACCTCTACCTCGGCTGGAACCGGCAGGTGGTCCTCGACCAGCGCCTCGATATAAGCCTCGGCGGCCTCTTTCAGGTTGGCGACAGCGGCCTCCTTGGTCGGTCCTTGTGACACGCATCCTCTAAGAGCCGGGATATATGCCACAAATCCCGACTCTCGGCCTCTCTCGACGATTACCGTGTATCGCATGTTCGGTTTCCTCTTACTTAAGCAATACAGTGTCCAAAGGTCTCGATATGGAAGCGAATGGCGGACTGCACATCAGCCAGGGCTTCCTCGTATGTATCTCCTTCGCCTACGACTACCCCCTTCATCCCAAGTGGATAAGCCACATAACCATCGGGATGCTTTTCAACAATAACTTTGATGGATCTCATTCCCGACTTATCTCCATGATTCCCATTCGCCCAATCTGCAAGTTGTCCTTCTAAGCTCGCCTATTCACGTCCCGCACGCCAGAGTGTGGACCTGCGATACGTCTCTTGGTGTACGGTCTGCTTCCTAGTCACTCATCCGAAGCATCTGGAGGAATTCGAGGCTTTTCAGCTCGCGCTCGGCCCGGTAACGTATGTACCATCGCATGACACGAGCGATCTGACCCATGATTTCCCGCGGGATTTCCATCCGCTCCACCTCAGGAGCATCCGCCGTCAGCAGCTTCTGCATGGTCTCGACCGCCTCATGCGAGATTTCGATTGCGTCCTCCGCCAAGGGTCCGCACTCACGGCAGGCCGCTCCTCCCATTGACGGGCTGAAGGACACCTCTCCCGGCGGCAGCGGCTTCCGGCAGCGAACGCACTTGTCGAGGGTCGGCTCGTATCCCAGCAGCTTCATGAATTGCAGCTCGAACATGTGCGTTATCTTTTCGGGGTCGTTCGGGCGCTCCATGAGGTAGAGAGCCGAGAGCAAGAGCTCGAAGAGGTCAACGTTCGGCTCGTGCTCCTCCACAAACTTGTCCACCAGCTCGGCCATGTAGGTAGCATGGGTGACGCGATCTAGGTTGCCCCGGATCCGGGGGAACGATTCCTTCGCCTCCGCCTGGGTGATAACGTCGAGGGTCTTCCCGGTGGCGAGCTGATACTTGCCATAGGTGAGGGTTTCCGTTGCGCCGGCGAGACGGCTGATGGGCTTTCTCGCGCCCTTGGCGATGCCGGAAATCTTGCCGCGCTCGCGCGTGTACAGGGCGGCAATGCGGTCCGTTTCCCCGAAATTCGTTCGGCGGAGCACGATGGCATTGGCGGTATACAGGGGCACGTTCTTTCTCCTATCCTGATCCCGGCTGCCCCTACGCGCGAAAACAAAAAAGGCCGCAGGGCGTGGGATGCCTGCGGACTCTTCGCGTATTATCAGGCGCTTCGGGTGTCTGCCGTCATCTGGCGTGCTTCAAGAGCTCGTCTGGATCGTAGGCATGCAACAGGGCCACGCCGGCGCTGGTCCCAAGTCGGTTCGCGCCCGCATCCAATAGGTCCATCGCATGCTCGATGGTTCTGATTCCACCCGCAGCCTTTACCCCGACAGCCGGTCCCACAACGGTCCGGATCAACTGCACATCTTCCTCGGTGGCGCCGTTCGGCGCGGTGCCTGTGGACGTCTTAATGAAATCCGCCCCGGCGTCGCGCACGATCTCACAGGCGGTGATTTTCTCCTCTCTGGTCAAGTAGGGCGTCTCGATGATGATCTTCACAAGAGTGCGCTTGGCATCCTGAGTCATTCCTGAGAGGTTCGCAGCACTGACCAGCTCTGAGACCTCGCGCTGGACGTAATCCAGGTCCCCGGATTTCAAAGCTCCGACATTGATGACTATGTCCAGCTCCTCGGCCCCGTTGGTAACCGCATTTCTGGCCTCGTAGACCTTCGCGGCGCGAGTGCTCGCGCCATGCGGGAAGCCGACGGGTGTGCAAACCTTGACGTCGCTGCTTTCAAGTTCCCTGACCGCCAGGGGAACCCAGAACGGCAGGACGACTATTGCGGCGAAATGATACTCCTTCGCTTCGTCGCAGAAGTGAAGGATGTCGTCCCTCGTCGCGGTCGGCCTGATCAGCGTGTAATCAATGAGCTTTGCGAACTGCTCCTTCGTGTACAACCCAACTGCCTCCCGTCTCAGACCTTAGACCTCAGGCGATAGACCTCAAACCTTAGACTCCGGCGGCCTCGCGCCTAAGGTCTATCGTCTAAGTTCCAAAGTGCTCTGGCGTCGTACCCGATTTCAGCGCGGAGACGAGGCCGCGTATTTGACTGAAGAAGGTCTGCCCTCCGGCTTCTCGGGCGATCAAGTCAACCAGCAGGCTGCCGACCACTGCTCCGTCTGCGTACTCGCAGACCTCCCGCACATGCTCCGCCTTTGATATTCCGAAGCCGACGGCAATCGGCGTTTCCGTCCCGGCGCGGATGCGGCCTACCAGCTCGCGAACGCCCGCTGCCATCTCGGGCCGGGCGCCGGTAACGCCGGTCCTCGATACACAGTATATAAAACCGGAGGCCAACCCGGCAACTTTTCCGATTCTCGAGTCCGTGCTCGTCGGCGCCAGCAGGAATATCGTGTCAACTCCGGCCTGGTCCGCCGATGCTTTCCACTCGCCGGATTCCTCCGGCGTGAGGTCCGTCACGATCACGCCGTCAACCCCGGCGGAGGCGCAGTCCGCCGCGAATCCAGCTACTCCGTAGTGCTGAACCGGATTGTAATAGCTCATGAGAACGAGCGGCAGCTCGGATTCTCTGCGGATCGCCCGCACAAGGCCCAAGACCGCCGGCACGTTTGTGCCGGCCTCCAGCGAGCGCATTGACGATGCCTGAATGCTCGCGCCATCCGCTATCGGATCGCTGAACGGGATGCCGAGCTCGACGATGTCCGCCCCCGCTCGCTCTAATTCCAGCACTATTCGCCGGGTCGTGTCAATATCCGGGTCACCGGCGGTGACGAAACAGATGAGTGCGCCCTCACCGGATGTTCTCAGGCGGGCGAAGAGCTGGCCGATCCGGCTCATTCCTGCTCCTCCCCGGCCTGCGGCAGGAGTTTCGACGCGATCTCGACGTCCTTGTCGCCTCTGCCCGAAAGATTGATTACAACAATTGCGTTCTTGCCCAGGGTCGGGACAAGCTTCCTCGCGTGAGCCACCGCGTGCGCCGGTTCGAGCGCCGGGATCAGGCCCTCTGTGCGAGCGAGCCATTGGAATGCGTCCAATGCCTCTGCGTCCGTCGCCGCTACATACTCGGCGCGCCCGGTCTGCTTCAGGTAACTGTGCTCCGGACCCACTCCGGGATAATCCAGCCCGGCGGATACCGAATGGGTTGGGAGAACCTGTCCGTCCTTGTCCTGGAGCAGGAAGCTCGATGCCCCGTGCAGGACGCCTTTCGACCCGGCCACCAGGGTAGCTGCGTGCCGGCCGGTGCTCAATCCCTTCCCGGCCGCCTCGACGCCGATTAGCCTTACTTGCGCATCGCCTATGAAGGCGTGGAAGATGCCCATCGCATTGCTTCCACCGCCGACACAGGCAATAACATAATCGGGTAAACGTCCTTCTTTCTCCAGTATCTGCCGCCTCGTCTCCTTGCCGATCACCGATTGGAAGTCCCGCACGATCATCGGATAAGGGTGCGGCCCGGCCACTGAGCCAATTATGTAATGAGTGTCTCGAACGTTTGTGACCCAGTCGCGGAGTGCCTCGTTCATGGCGTCTTTCAAGGTGCGCGTGCCCGAAGAGACTGGTATAACCTTTGCCCCAAGCAATTGCATCCTAAACACGTTGAGAGCCTGCCTGCGCACGTCCTCCTCGCCCATGTAGACCTCACACTTGAAGTCGAAGAGAGCGCATGCCGTGGCGGTGGCAACTCCGTGCTGGCCGGCGCCTGTTTCGGCGATGATGCGCGGCTTTCCCATACGCTTGGCGAGCAGTATCTGGCCTGTCGTATTGTTCATCTTGTGAGCGCCGGTATGGCAGAGATCCTCACGCTTGATATAGACCTTCGCCCCGCCAAGCTCGCGGGTCATCCGTTCGGCGAAGTAGAGAGGAGTCGGTCGGCCAACGTATTCTCTGAGGTAATAGTCCAGCTCCGCCGCGAAATCCTGGTCGTTCTTCGCCTTCTCGTACTCCGCGGTCAGCTCGTCCAGCGCCGGGATCAGCGTCTCCGGCACGAATCGCCCGCCGAATTCGCCGAAATGCCCCAGCTCGTCCGGGAGCTTACGCAGCTTTTCTGACATTCTGTATGAACTCCTTGATCTTAGCGTGGTCCTTCTTCCCCGGCGACGCCTCTACTCCGGTGGAGACGTCAACGGCGTAAGGGCGCACCTTGCGCACAGCTTCTTCGACGTTCGCGGGAGTCAGTCCCCCTGCCAGTATCAGCGGCTTGCCGAGCAACTTCGCCTGAACCGCCAGGTCCCAATCGAACTTCTGTCCGGTTCCACCCATCAGTCCCTCGACGTGCGCGTCGAGCAGAAGAGCCGCGCATACACGGGCGGAAGGGCCGTCTGCGGCCTGACGGATGTCTTTGGCCGACTTCACCCTGAGAGCGTGGATGACTCGATACCAGCCGAACCCGCCGGCGGGCGAGACCAGCTCCCTCGTCGGACCGAGCACATCGTGCAGCTGGGCAAAGTGGAGGTTGGTCTGCTTCCAGACCCTGAACACCTCGTCCACGTCCTGGTTGGCGAAGACGCCGACGGTTGCGACGAATGGCGGCAGCTTCTCCAGTATGCTCAAGGCGGCCTTTGCACTGATTCTCCTCGGACTCTCGGCGAAGACAAAGCCGAGTGCATCCGCACCGGCCTCGACCGCCGCCATTGCATCCTCGATATTCGTGATCCCGCAGATCTTGACTTTGATCATGTAAACTTCCAACTTCCAACGTCGAGTCATGTCATCCTGAACGAAGTGAAGGAGCTCACCGCGCAGAACGATTCTTCGCTTCGCTCAGAATGACGGCATCAGAGGTTCAAACTGTCCCCAGCAACTCCCCGACCTTCGCGCCTGGATCGGACTCCTTCATCAGGGCTTCACCGACCAGGATAGCATCCACGCCGGCTGCCATCAGCCGCTCGACATCCGCGCGGGTGAGTATCCCGCTCTCGCTCACTAGAATGCGATCGTCCGGCACCCGGTGAGCAATCTCCAGGGTTGTGCCGAGCCTGGTTTCGAATGTCTGCAGATTCCGATTGTTGATGCCGATGATCCGCGCTCCCATCCGAACAGCGATGTCAAGCTCCTCAGGCGTGTGAACCTCGACCAGCGACGCCATTCCCAGTTCGTCCGCCAAAGCCATCAGCCCCGAGAGCTCTTGGCGGGAGAGAGCGGCAACTATCAGCAAGATCGCGTCCGCCTGCGCAGCCCGGGACTCGTAGACCTGGTACGCGTCAATTATGAAGTCTTTCCGCAAAACCGGCAAGCTCACCGCTCGGCGAACGGCCTCCAGGTCTTCGAGATTCCCCTGGAAGTATTTCTCGTCGGTCAGCACTGAGATGGCGGATGCGCCGGCCCTCTCGTAGGCCAACGCAATCGCCGCCGGATCGAAGTCCGCTCTTATCAGCCCCTTGGACGGGGACGCCTTCTTGACCTCAGCGATCAACTTTATCTCGGATTTCGGATTGCGGATTTCGGAGTCCTCCGCCGAAGGCTTCGGCCCGCAGGCGGATTTCGCAGGATGCCGGGCGCTGACCGCTGATGCGAAGTCCCGCGGAGGCGCAGCGTCCCGGGCCGCGCTCTTTACGTCTTCGAGCGGCCGTTCTGCTTTCCGCGTATCAAGTTCCGTTCGCTTATCCGCGAGTATCCTATCGAGAATCAATTTCTAAGTTACTCCACGGTAGATGCGTGATGCGTGATGCGTGATACGTGAGGAAGCCCTGTTCACTCCTCACTCATCATACACTGTTCGCCAACCGCTGGCTCAGCTTCCTGAGGCGGTTCAGCGCCGCGAGCGCCTTCCTGCTGTCAATCGAGGCTGCGGAGAGGGCAATCCCCTCCTCAAACGATCCGGCCTTTCCGGCTGCCTTGAGCGCCGCCCCGGCGTTCAGCAGCACGATGTCTCGCGCGGGACCCGGTCTCCCCCCGAGAACCTCCTCCAGGATGCGTGCGCTGTCCGTCGGGTCCTCGCCCTGGCTCAAGTCTTTCGCGCTGGCGGTCTGCAGGCCGACGTCATCCGGCGAAATCTCGTAGGTCGTCAACTTCCCGTCCCGGAGCTCGGTTATCTTCGTCTTGCCGAGCGTGGACAGCTCGTCAATTCCATCCAGCCCGTATGCCACAATCGCGCAATCGCTCCCGAGCCTCTTGAGCACGCCGGCCATCAACTCCGTTAGATGCGGCTCGCACACTCCGATAAGCTGCCGCTTTGCGCCGGCTGGATTCGTGAGCGGCCCGAGAATGTTGAAGACCGTGCGGATGCCGATTTCCTTCCTCGGCGCGAGGGCGTGCTTCATCGAAGGGTGGTGCGCCGGCGCGAACATGAAGCCGATGCCTACCTCGTCAACGCACTGGCCGATGCACTCCGGCGGCAGGGCGATGTTAATGCCCAGCGCCTCCAGGACGTCGGCGCTTCCGCACTTGCTGGACATGGCGCGGTTACCGTGTTTGGCGACTGCAAGCCCGGCGCCCGCGACGACAAAAGCAGCGGTAGTGGAGATGTTGAATGTATTCATGCGGTCGCCGCCGGTGCCGCAGGTGTCAATCAGGGCGTCCGATTTGCGGGATGTGGGAATCTTGATGCTCTTTTCGCGCATCACTCTCGCAAACCCGGTCACCTCTTCCACGGTTTCGCCTTTCATGCGCATGGCGGTGATGAGGCCGGCGATCTGCGCGGGCGTCGCGTCGCCACTCATGATCTCTTCCATCACCGCGGCGGCTTCCTGCTCCGTCAGATCGTGCCCCTCGACGACTTTCTTTATGGCTTCCCTGGTCATAGCAACTCGTTCTCCTTAATGCACGCCTACTCTTCGCTGTTGGGAGAGCCCGGCGCCAGTATGCTGATCCAGCCCCTCTTCTGGTCATACGAGACTGTCATACCGAGTGCTTTCGCGACATTGATGATCGGCACCACGAGGCGGCCCTCTGCGAGATGGGGCGCTCTGGGCAGACGAATCTCCTCCGTTTTGCTCAGGATCGCGGTCTTCGAGCCCGGACGCAGCTCGACGGACCGCTCGCCATATGTGATCGTGCACTGCCGCTTCACCTTGTCCCACGATGTCGAGCAGCCATGAAGGTGCCTAAGCTGCCAGACGGACGCCATTGCAACGCCGTGCTTGCCGAAGACCTCTGGATCAGCAACCGCCACCGGGCTGCCGGTGGCCGGGCCGCCAATGAAGATCTGATGCTTCGGAGTCAGGGAGACCGAGATGTCTTCGTCGGGCTCGAAGTCTCTCAGTGTCCAGGTGATCCTGGAGCCGCGCAGCACATACGGCTTGGGACTCTCCGGCGGACTCACTTTATAGTACGAGGAAACCTCCGAAGCATCCACAGTGATTATCGCTTCACCTATCTTGCCTTTCCACGTCTTCCCGGATCGGAGGGTATAGGAAAAGAATCTGTTTCCCCCGGAGTCCCGTCCGAGCGGGCAGGTATACTCGTTCACAATCAGGCGAGTCTGGCCCGCCCCGAAACCCACGTCCTTTACGTGCCAAGCTTCGAATTCTTGGCTGGCCTCTTTTGGAGGCTTCCTAGAAGGGACGAACCTGGTGCTGACCCGCTTGCCATCAACCCAGGACTTGAAGCCGCTGAAATCGCTCCTTCGTATCGGTCCGACTTCTCCCCACGCTTTCTCCGGGAAGCCTATTTTGACCGTGGTTGCAGGGCCTTCGTTCTTGAAAACGAATTCGCAGCGCACCTTTGCGCCGCCCCAGTCTAACTTGGCATCCACCTTCTCCCGCACCATACGCACCGTGGGATGCTCGACCATCGGAGCAATTGTGCCGCCGACGCCGTGCACAGCGCCGTCATCGGCGTGGGCCGCGATACATAGACAGACCAGACTCAGCGCGGCAAATCCTTGTTTCATAACCGACACTCTCCTCGTCTATCGCCGATGTGGATGTGTCCTACTTCGCCTTAGGCTGTCTCACGCCATGTCCAGAAAGTTCCGAAGCAAATCTTTGCCGTTCTGCGTGAGAATTGATTCCGGGTGGAACTGGACTCCCTCGACTGCAAACTCCTTGTGCCGAATGCCCATGATCTCGCTCATGTCGGTCTCGGCGGTGATTTCGAGGCACGAGGGCAAGCTCGAACGCTCGATGACCAGCGAGTGATACCGCGTGGCCTCGAATGGGTTCGGCAGGCCGCGGAAGACACCCTTGCCATCGTGGCGGATCATCGAAGTCTTCCCGTGCATGAGCCGATCCGCGCGGACGATCTTGGCGCCGAACGCACAGCCGATGCTCTGGTGGCCCAGACACACGCCGAGGATCGGCACATTTCCGGCGAAGCGCTTCACTGTCTCGACCGAGATACCTGCATCCTTCGGCGTACCGGGGCCCGGCGAGATGACGATCCTGTCCGGCTTCAGACGCTCGATCTCCTTGATGCCGATCTTGTCGTTCCGATAGACCTTCACCTGCTCGCCCATCTCTCCGAGGTACTGGACGAGGTTGTAGGTGAAGCTGTCGTAATTGTCAATCATCAGGATCATCAGCAGCTCCCCATTCTCGGTGTTCAATTCCCCTCTGGCTGTCCGGCCACTGGATCCCTTGATCCCTGGATCCCTGGACCCCTTTGTATCAATCCAGCCCTGCCTCGGCCATTTCGATAGCCTTGAGGAGCGCGCCGGCCTTGTTCATGCATTCATGATACTCGTTCGTCGGCACGGAATCGGCCACTATTCCGGCGCCCGCCTGCATATACGCCACGCCGTCTTTCACCAGGATCGTCCGTATGTTGATGCACGTGTCCATATTGCCGGAGAAACTGAAATAGCCGATGGCGCCGGCATACGTACCTCGCTTGGTGGGCTCCAGCTCCTCGATTATCTCCATTGCTCGGACCTTCGGTGCGCCCGACACGGTGCCCGCCGGGAATGCCGCCCTGAGCACGTCGAACTGGTCTTTCCCTTTGGCGAGAAGCCCCCGCACGTTCGACACTATGTGCATCACGTGCGAATAGCGCTCGATGACCATCAACTCATCTACGTCCACCGTGCCGTATTCGCAGACCCGGCCGATGTCGTTGCGCCCAAGGTCAACCAGCATGATGTGCTCGGCGCGCTCCTTCTCGTCGGCGAGCAATTCCTTCTCGAGCGCGACGTCTTCCTCTTCGGTCTTGCCCCTGGGCCGCGTGCCGGCAAGCGGCCTCGTCGTAACCGTCCCTCGATCTTCGGTCACGAGAATCTCCGGCGATGAGCCGATCAGCTTTATGTCCTCGTAGTTCAGGAAATACATGTAAGGCGACGGGTTCACCGAGCGGAGCGCCCGATACACGTCGAATGGCTCCGCCCTGAGGGGTGCAGAGAGCCTCTGGGACAAGACGACCTGGATGGCGTCTCCGGCTCTGATGTACTCTTTGGCAGCAACGACCGCCTGCTCGTAGCCCTTGAGGGTCATGTTGGAACTCGGTACTGCTATGGCAAGGGGCTTGCCGGAATGCCGCGGTCCCTCTTCCCGCAGAAGCGGCGTCTTCCGCAGTCGGCGTACGATCTCATCGATCCTCTCGACTGCCAGGTCGTATGTCGCCCAGGGATCCGACCCAACTTCGGCGGCGCAGACGACCTTCATCCGGTGCTTGAGGTGGTCGAATACGACTATCGTGTCGGTAAAGACAAAGAAGCAGTCCGGGACGTCCAGGTCGTCAACGGTGTCATCGGGAAGCCTCTCGAAAAAGCGCACCGTGTCGTAGCCGATGTATCCCACAGCGCCGCCGCAGAAGCGCGGCAGGTCGGGGTCATCCACCCATGTGTACCTGGAAAGCAAGTCCTTGAGAAGATGGAGCGGGTCCCGGCCATCCTCTAGGCGAACCCTGTCCGCGCGGCCGCGCTCGATGATCTGCACGTCCTGTCCCTTGCTCTTGAAGATGAGGAACGGGTCGGCGCCGAGGAACGAGTATCTTGCCAGACGCTCTCCGCCCTCCACGCTTTCCAGGAGGAACGAATGCTTGCCGCGCGCGATCTTCCTGTATGCGGAGACGGGCGTTTCCATGTCTGCCAGAATCTCCCGGTAGACAGGGACGAGGTTTCCAGACTGCGACCGCTGGACGAACTCTTCTTTGCTCGGATAGTACATGGCTTCGAGCGCTCCTCTTTGGACTGAACGAACCTTCTTCGGGCTTCCGCCGTGGAATGTGAGCGCATTGTAACAGAAAGTACCCATCCTGGTCAACGTCTGGTCATTCAGGGCTTTTGCCAGTACGAGGTTGCATGTGGTAGAATGCCGCGGAGGTGCAGGCATGACATCCAAGGAGCGCGTACTTAAGTCAATAAGGCACGAGGAGCCGGACCGCGTGCCGCTGAATATCTGGCTCTACAACGAGGAAGTGGCCGAGCCGGTGGCCGCCAGGCATGGAAGCGTGGATGCTTTCTTCGACAAGTTTGGTATAGACATGTACACGGTGTTCGCGCCGCTGCCGAACGTGCTGAAACCCGAGGAGTGCACCGACGGCAAGCGGCTCCTTCGCCCGGAGGAACTGGACTCGGTCGTCTTCAACGACCCGGCGGATGACGGCCTCTATGATGAGGTGCGGCAGGCTGTCCAAAAGTACGGGGTGGAGCAGCAGCGAGCCGTTTTCTGCCAGATAGGCGCGGTGTTCGAGACTGCGAGCAACCTCCTGGGCATCGAGGGGCACCTGCTGGGCCTGGGGATGTATCGGGACGCATTCGGCGGATTCTACCGTCGCCTGGCGGAGTGGTTCACCATCCAGGCGGAAAAGGTGTGCCCCCTGGGGATAGATGTGCTCCATCTCTCGGACGACTGGGGCCAGAACAACCGGCTGCTCTTTTCGCCTAAGGACTGGTGGGAGCTGGTTTACCCGAACGACAAGATGATCGTGGAAGTGGGAAAGCGCGCGGGCCTTCCGGTGTCCATGCACTCCGACGGCGACATCGGGGCGGTCCTCGACGGCGTAGTCGAGATGGGACTGGATATCCTGCATCCCGTCCAGGAAAGCGCCGGGATGGACCAGGTGAAGGTAAAGCGGGAGTTCGGCGACAGATTGACGATCTACGGAGGGCTGGACATCACCTACAAGCTCCCGTTCGCCCCCGAGGAAGAGCTCGTTGCGCATGTGAAAGACCGCATGGAGAAGCTCAGACCGGGCGGGGGATTCATCTTCTGCACCGCACACACCGTGCAGCCGGAAGTCGCGCTCGAGCGGGTGGAGATAGCATACCGCGCCGCGCTGGAGTATGGGAGATACTGACAAATGGGAGAATGGGTGAAACGGAGAGTGGGAGAGTTCAAGGCCCTGACCCCTCTTCTCCCATTCCCTCATTCTCCCTTTTTCGTGTACCGGCGTAAGGATTTCTGCCGCGGAGCATCTAAACTATGGGAAAGGTACGATTTGGAGGCATCCGATGAGTACAAAAACGAGATTTCCGTGGGTCAACGTATGGATGATCGCCTTTTCGGCGGTCGGTATATGGCTTACAGTTTCCGGATTCATGGGCGCTGGATCGGAGAACAGAGCACCGTCTTTTCGAGACATAGCCGGGTGGGTCTTGCTGGGAGTGATTCTCCTGGTGGCGTTCTGGCGGCTGCCGAAGTCGTTGTTCGGCGGGGAGTATGACGGTGAGCAGATGGTTATGAACGACCTGGGCGGCCTGTACCTTGCTGCATGGAGAAAGCTCTGGCGGCAGAAGTGGATACTGTGGCTCTTCGGATTGGTTTGCCTGGTGAGTATCTTGGGCATGTTGACAGACAATCTTCTCACGAGGCACTACTTGGCGGAAAGACTCGCCGCCATGACGTCGGCCGCCGCAGCTCCCCTGGGAACTTCGCACTTTGAGTGGTTTGTCTCCCAATTGCGATGGCGTTCCGCTTATGACATCTATGAGGCACCCGCGCATTTTTTCCCGAGCCTGGGACTAGCCCGAACGCCTATCGGTCAAGCGTCTTTCGTTCTTCTCGTGTTGATTCCGCTGGCTGCAAGGCGGCTGCGAGCCTTGGAGAAAGGATCTGCTCACGCCCCGGAACTCCGGTTCATGCGTGGCTTGCTGGGCCCATTAGCGATCGTATCGGCTGCCGCCATCGTTGCTCTCATAATATGCATGGTGCGCACATATGCTGATTTTGTGGCCGGCGGCCTTCGCCCATCGGGCCCACGCGTCGCAGAATTCGTATCTTCACAGATCTGGAGTGCTGTCTTATACGTGGTTATCGTCCCCGCGCTAATCGGCGGGCTGGCGGGGTCCCTTCGCCGGGTCGCCAGCCGCGGAACAGTGACGGCCGACACCTTTTTGACGGACGGCGCGCGGTTTTTCAAGCCGCTGGTGGGAGTGTTTCTGCTTTACTGGTTTTTCACGGTTCGCTTCGGTACTGTCTGGTTGTCCGAGGTGCGCAGCCACTTCTTGCAGGAGTGGCTGTACCCCAGTCTGGGGT
>DATKXU010000046.1:0-18559 GCA_035528905.1 Armatimonadota bacterium | reverse complement strand
TGTCAAGTTTCACCACATTGTGAACAGTAGTTCAGCAAGTGGGTAGGCTCTTTGATAAACAGGTTTGGTTGTGCCTGGTAGTACTGGCAGACCTTGGCGTAAGGGGTGATCCTGCCGATTCTTCGGTGCTTTCGGTAGAAGTTGTAGTAGATAAACCAGCTCTGGAGAGCTTCTACCATCTGCCTTGCGCCAGGATATCTGTTCCGGTTTGTCGTGTCAGCGCGGATGAGGCCGATCACTCGCTCCACCAGGCCGTTTGTTCTCGGTGTACGGGGCTTGATCCGCCGGTAGTCGATAACCTCCCTTCTGCAAAGCTCTTCGAAGGGATGGATCGTAAGCACCCGGCTGCCCCGCGCATTCTTGAAGCATGCATGAGTGAACGACCGGGAGTTGTCGGTGAGCACCGTCCTTATCCGAAAGGGGTAGAACCGAAGGCATCGAGCCAGGAAGTCCGCCGTCACATGCTTTGTCTGTCGCTCGTAGACCCGAAGATACACGAGCCTCGTGGCGCGGTCTACTGCTACAAAGCAGTAACGCTTCCTGGCATCTACCCTGGGCAGGAAGAAGAAGTCGATGTGCAGGTATCCGGGAGCGTACTCCCCAAACCTGCCACCATTCTCCCTCTCCCGCCTGGGCAGCCTATTCATCCCCCGACGCACCAAGAGCCGGTAAAGATTGCTGCGGCCAAGACCAGGCAGCACCGACTCAAGCGCATCCAGGATGTCATCGATGGATAAGCCGAGCCCGCGCATGAACAGGACGAGCCGCTCCTCCTGTGGGAGAAGCGCATATCTCTTCCTCTCGGGCTCGCAGCTTCGATCTACAGGATCGTCTCTGTGCTTCCAGCGATGCACCGTTGCAGGCGATACTCCAAACCTGGTTGCCAAAGAACGACAGCTCATAGAGCTGTTTCGAATCAAAATCCTTTGCCTGATACTGGTGGTTGCGTTAGAATGGATCTGCATGCGTGTAGTCCTCTTTCTTTGGTTTGGTCACCAAAGAGACTACCGCATGCACCTCCTCTTTCTCAACTCACCGTTCATAATGTCATGAAACTCGACAGTTAGACTTTAGCAGAAGCCGTCCGGTGCTGAGGCTAAGGTGTATCGTCCAAGGTCTGAAGTCTTCCTCGACGAAGTATCTCGCAATCAAATCACGGTTGGACGGCCATTATTTTGGCGCACTCCTCGGGGAACGCCGCGATGAAGCGCAGCTCGGCCTCGTGCAGGGGTTTGGCTGTGTGCAGGTCGGCGTACTGGACGAGTTCCAATATCCTCTGGGCCTGTTCGGGACTCTCAAAGTGAATGCCCAAGTCTGCATAGACCTTCAGAAAGCCCTTGACGCCGCCGTATGCGCCTGTAGTAATTATGCGGCCTGTCTGGACGGCTTCCGGCTCGCCCCTGCCGAGGTCCTCATAGTCGTACAGCTCGTAATTCTTCCTATCTTTCAGTGCGCCGTCCGCGTGGATGCCGGATTCGTGGGCAAATGCGTTTGCCCCCACGCCTGGCTGGTTGAGCGGAATCGGGATATCAAAGACATGGGAAGCATACTTCGCCAGCCTCCAAGCCTTGCTGAGGTCTACACGCTCGTCGAGCAGATTCAGATCCTTGAAGCCGCTGGAGTGTTTCAGAGCCAGGATGCACGAGACCAGGTCGGCGTTCCCGGCGCGCTCCCCTACCCCATTGATGCAAGTGTTGATGTAGGCATCCACTCCCGCGTCAATGGCGCCCTTTGCGCCCTCGACGGAGCTTGCCACCGCCATACCGAGATCGTTGTGGCAGTGGACCTCTATCGGGATCCCGACCTCCTTCGCCAGTTGGTTGATCCTCTTGTAGATGGTTTTCGGGTCATCGTAGCCCAGGGTGTCGCAGTAACGCACGCTGTCCGCGCCCGCATCCTTCGCAGCCTGTGCAAACCGGATCAGGTAATCCATGTCGGTGCGTGAAGCATCTTCAGCGTTCACGCCGACTGCTTCCACACCGTGCTCCCTGGCAGCCTGGGCAGCCTCTTTCATCCCGGATATGATGCTGTCCCGGTCCAGCTTTCCCTGGAACTTGTGAGTGATCATCTGGTCGGAAGTCGAGATGGAAAGGTTTATAAGCTTCACGTTGGTATACTTGAAGCTCAGCTCAACATCCTGCGGAATAGCCCGGCACCAACCGGACAGCCTCATGGGCTTCAAGACGCCTTTGTCCCAAAGGTCGAGATTCGTGTTCAGATAGTTCGCCTCGTGCCGAACAAAGGGGAAGCCGAACTCGCTCTGGAAGATACCCATCTCGTTCAGGAAGACGTTGAGCAGCGTCTTCTGGAGCTTTGCCGCTCCGATTCTCGACGTCTGCACACCGTCCCTATTGGTGACATCCACAATATATATCTTAGGCATGAAACAGCTCCTTCGCCGATAATTATCTCGCGCCCTAGTATAGTACGCGCGTGGAGGCCGTGTCAATAAGCAGAGGAACGGATTCGAGCATGAGGCCCACTTCGCCGAGTCTTGCTGTACGCGCGATGTGAGACATAGCCGGGGTTCCTAGGCGTTGGAGACGGAGATTCGATGAGTTCTATCTACCTACTGCTCGACGCCTTCGAGTTCGCCGACCCGGAGCTCGATCTCCGACCTGTCTTCGATGCGCTCGATCTTGCCGTCGCGAATCCAGACGACGCGATCCGAAACGTCAATCATCTTCAGGTCGTGAGTCGCAGAGATAACGGTGACTCCCTGCTCGGCGTTCAAATGCTTGAGCAGCAGGATGATCTCTTTCCCGGTCTTGAGATCCAGGTTCCCGGTTGGCTCGTCTGCTAGGACGATAGCGGGCTCATTCGCCAGCGCGCGGGCGATCGCCACGCGCTGCTGCTGGCCGCCCGAAAGCTCCGAGGGCTTATGGTGCAGCCTTTCTCCAAGGCCCACCAACTCGAGCAGATTGATCCCCTTCTCGACAGAGTCGTCTGTCGGGACGCCGGCAAACACCATCGGCAGCGTGACGTTCTCCAGCGCCGTCATGACCGGGATGAGGTTGAATGTCTGGAAGATATAGCCTATGGTTCGGCAGCGCAAGTACGCCAGCTCATGGGCGTCGAGTTGGGCCATGTCAACGTCGTTGATGAAGACAGACCCCGCGGTCGGCCTGTCCAGACCGCCAATCATGTTGAAGAGCGTTGACTTGCCCGATCCGGACGGCCCCATGATGGAGATATACTCGCCCCTGAACACGTCCAGATGCACGCCATCAAGGGCGCGCAGAACCTGGTCACCCATGGTGAACTCTTTGCAGAGTTCCTTTGTCCTTACTACGTACTCATTCGCTCCCATGCTATTCCTCACCCTCTACTGTGACAAGCACCGTGGAAGATCCGAGTATTGGGAACCCATCACTCCAATACTCCTCTCCAGTTGTCTCCTCTATATTTCTGTCCTCAATGCCATCGCAGGCGGCATCTTGGCCGCACGGATCGCCGGTGGGATAGTGGCAATAACGGTGAGCACCATGCCGGTGCCTATCCCGATGCCGAGCGTGGTCAGAATCTGCACGATTCGTATGCTTCCGGCCACGGCCCAGCCGTGACTTCCCATCGCCAGAAGCCAGATGCTCCCAAAACCGGCCAGCCAGCCTGCGAATGAAGCGACTATTCCCAGAACCCCCGATTCAAGCAAGAATAGCTCCACCACGAATATGTCCAAGGCTCCCAAGCACTTCATCGTGCCGATTTCCTTGAACCGTTCGGTCACCGACATGAGCATAGAGTTCGTGATGCCAACGGTGCAAACGACCAGCGACATGATGACCAGCCAGATCTGGCGGTTCTTCGCGGCCGCCTGTGCAGCGGCGTCCATCGTCCCTGGGAGGTGCTGCTGCACGAGAGACGTAGTGAGCACCGAGACCAGAAACGCGATACCCAGGAATATGCCACCAGCAGTGATCACGGACCGCCAGAACCTTATCCTGATGCTCTCCAGACTGATCGCAAACGCCTTGCGGAGAGGAAGCTGGATCTGCCTGCCCACCACCGCCTGGCCTGCTGTTCTGCTCATTTCTTTCGACGGCCTCCTACCTGAAAACCAAGCAAACGCCGCTCACCCAGCGTCTTCAGAAACGCGCTCACGGATGCCTCGCACTCCCGCCGCGTCATCTTGTATTTCTTGGACACAGCGTAGACGATCGCCTCCAGGCTGTGTTCCCCATCGCAGAGCTCCCAGATGTCCGAGCCAACGTCGTCCAGCGCAATCTCCCTATGCTCAGCCGCGCGGAATGCCCTGGCCAGCGCCCTACCCACAAGGTCCTTCCTGCGCGGGATGAGAAGGCGAATTTCTCCCTCGTCGCCCCTTTCCCATTCCACCGCGGGATTTCTGAACGGACGGGTGCGCAGCGCCTGGTCCCTCGTCAGGACCGGCTTCTTCCGCACGAACGGCAGATATTGTGCCACAATGTTGTAAACGGCGCCCATGTCAGTGGCAGCCTACTCTTTCCAGCACTTGATCCACTATGTTTTCGTTCCGCCGGTGCAGCGACTGAACCGCGTAAATCTTATTTGACTCCTGACATAACCACACGTAGCCATCCAGATACACGGCCGGCCTCCGCAGGGTCACCAACTCATACGCCGATTTGAGTGCCTGCCTGAGTCCGGCCCTTCGGCCCGTGATCTGGATGCCGGACTCCTCCTCGAATTCCACATCCTGAAGCGAATAGCGATACGCCTTAAGATCGTATGCCGCCCGGTCGTCAAACCACTCATGCAGGCTGCTGTGCTTCAGGGCCACGTTTGCGAGCCCCCAACGCTCGATCACCAGCCGGCTCGTTCTCTTTCGGAAAACGAGCTGGATATACCCCGACATCAACCGGTGCTTCTCCAGCACATACCCTGGCGGCACATCAGCGATGAGATCGTACATCGCCCACGTCCGCCAGCCGTCCTCGGAGTGATCCTGAATCGTCGGCAGAATCTGGGAAGCCAGATTCTGAACGTCTTCCGATGGGCCTCCGCTGACCTGGGCGATGATGACCCGCCCGCACTCGTCACACCGCCAAAGCCTGCCCTGCCCTTTTCTATCCGACCGCCAGGAGAAAGTGAGGACCCCGGCGCCTTTCGACTTTATCTTGTGCTCGAAGCTTGCTCTGCGCTTGCGAGCCCTACGCCGCATATCACTGAGATAGGCGTCCAGCTTGCTATAGAGATCCACCTGCCTGCCGGCGCTAGACCACTTCGCCTCCAGCATCAGACTGCCGCTGCCGTCCACGCGGAAGTATCCGCTCTTCTCATCGCCGCTCACTGCGGCCAGGTTCCAGTCCGCAGGGACTTCGGCAACCACTCCCTGCCAGCCGACCCAGGTGCCGCTGCTATTGCCTTTCATGCTTCTATGTTACAACTCGGACGGGCGGCAAGTCAAAAAATCGCAGATTGCAGATTCCAAATTGCCAATTCGGAAGCTGCACTCCCGGAGACTTCTCCTAGTACGGCAGGTATGATACCGACTTCGAGATCAGTGCCAGCGCGATGGAGCTCATCCCCATCAGGCCCATGCCGCAGGAGAACCCGGCCAGCAGCACCGGAGAGTACATGCGCCACTTGTCCACGCCGAACCTGCGCGCGAAATAGTATCTGCCGAGCAGAGCACCCGTAAACTGTGGGACGGCCATATGCGGCAGCATGCCCACACCGGCGGCCGCACCGTAGAAAAAGAGCACCGGCAGCTTCAACACGGAAACCGCTCCGTAAAAGCACAACGCGCCGACGCCTCCCCACAGCATCAACGGCGGCTTCAGCGCTTTCAACAGCCAGCTATCCCCACTCTGGTTTGACGTAACCCAAATAGACTGCATCGTGGCGTGCAGCGGCCAGAACTTCTGCGCGAACGGGAACTGCGGCGATGGAATCGGGCTGGTGTGCCAGAAGAAGGCCCAGAAGAGAAAACCGGCGGTCAGCATTATCGGGAGCATGAAAACCTCGGCCTTCAGTATGCTCGTGAGCTTCGTCCCAGTCAGCTCGACCTCGCGGAACCTCTGCGCAGCCCAGCCCATATCGAAGATCGGTATCCCCGCAAACCAAATGTCCAGGCCTTTGTATCCGGATTTCAGAATCGTCGCTTCCCTGAGATAGGGCAGCCCGACACCCATGCTGGTCAGACCGTACATTCGCGCATTCACGTAGGACATGAGAGGCGAATAGAAGAGACCGAAGCCGATCAGTATCCAGAGAGGGAACATCGGTACCAGCCTGTGACTGATGATGATGGAGCCGAGGGTTGCTATAAGCCACGCCCCAATGGCCAACGATATCGGGAAATCGCCTCTGCCCTCTGGAATAGAGTACAGGTTGCGGCGTCTTTCCCTGGCCTGGCCGCTGGTCTTCACCACCGCGGCAACAACTGTGGCTATGCCGATCAGCGCCACCACTACGCCGATGCCGATCCCGACGCTCATCCAGAAATCCAGATTCGTCGAGAGGCTGGTGTCAATAGTGCCCATCCCGTATCGCCATGTCGGGAGTAGGCTGTGCTTCTGCAATATGGGATTGGCCGCAATCTGACAGAGGATAGAAGTGGTCACCATGCCGGCGAGCATATAGAACGGCAGCACAAACCCTATGAGCAAGTTGGTCAAATCGCCGGAGACTCCCGTCAGCGCGGCCGGGAGTATGCTCTCCGTGTTCCGCGTGAAATCAATGAATGGTATCGGGATAAGCATAATCGGCTTGCTCAGCACCACGCCCGAGAATATCGGCAGCGCGAGGTAGAAGAACCCAAACACCAGGCCCGCCATAGTGCCGATGGAGAAGACCTGCCACCGCCAGGATTCCTCCTTCGTGGATGCCTCCGCGAGAGCGGTGGCGCCGGCCGCCGCGACAGGCGCCATCGGGAACGGCAGACGCTCGACATCTGAGGTAATCCTGAACAGGAAGTATCCCATGCCGATCCAGTTCAGCCTGCCCAGGACCTCATTGATGACCAGCAGAGCAATAGGAACGAGCCACGCAGAGTCGAAGAATGTGCGCCCGATGAGGGCTTTCGAACCGGGCTGAGGCACGACCCAAGCAGGTATGTGCTCTGCGATTGCCGCGGCTTGAGGAGATTGGATGAAGTACTGATTCCAGATCAGGTTACCGAATGAGCCGCCGGAAAGTCCCTTGTCCGCCGCTCCCATCGCCACCAGAGACCCGGCGATGTAGTACAGGATGTATATCTCCTGGCGTTTCAAAGGCAGGAACGACCGCCGGGCGATCTCAGCGAAGAGGACGATGGTAACCCACTGCGCAGCGGGTCCCAATCCCTGGCCGGCAACCAGGCCCAGATAAAGCGCACCTGGAAGCATGATGAAGGCAATGAATATGGCGCCGACCACGGCCTTCGACGTGAATCCCTCTTCGTACCTTATCGGCTCACCGGCGTCCGTCGCCGCCTGTTCCGCCCGCTCCCTGGCTTCCTCGATTGTGTTTCCTTCGACCGCCAATGCCCTGTCTTCCCTTCTACCCGGCAGTCCCCGGCTTCGTCACAGGTGTGCCGACGCCCGGCGCGGCAGCCTCGTGTCCTCTCAAGTACCGATCGCGCTCCTCCGCCCTCATAGTACGCCAAATCAGAAACTGCCTTCTGAGAGTATTGAGGAACCTTCGATTTACGCGCTTCCAGTTCGATATGTCTCCGCTCTCGCGGTTGATCGTCAGCTTCACCTCGTACACATCCTCCATAGACGTGGGGATCGTCTCCAGGATGACTTCCTGGCTCACGCCCAGATCAAATGGCGCGAGCCACGCGCGGCATCTCACCCTGTGGGCGCCACCATAATCACTCGCGAACTCAGAAGTCACGACATCCTCGGTCACGAAGTCGCCAACCGAGTACTCCTCGTAGGCCTGGAACCACTCCGTGATGAACCCGCTTACGCCCTTAGCCTGCACCCCTGTAACCGCGAAGGGCATTTCAACCTTCCACACATCGCCCACGGGATCGGAAACCTTCCAGCTTCGCTCGATTGCCGGAGTTGCGACCTCCGATGCCTTCCGAGCCGGGTAAATGGTGGAAAGAAGAACTACACCAACCACTATGAGAGTAGATAGAACCGCCGAAAGCGAGCTGAAGTTCAGGTACAACCCCGGCAGGAGATTGAACGTGTACATCACCTTCGAGGCCGCCTGTCCGATCAGGTAACCGGCAACTGCACCGAGTATGGCGTAGACCATCGCCTCCGCCATGAACAACATCGCGATGTGGTTCGGCGCCAGCCCCAGCGAGCTGAAGATACCGATCTCCTTCACTCGCTCGTAGACCGATCCAAGCATGGTGTTCAGCACGATCAAAGCGGCTATCAGGATCGGGATGAATATTGTGCTGAAGCCCTTGCCCGCCTTGGCGGCAATGGAGCTGTAGCGGTAAGCCCTGTCGCCCATGCCGGCATAGAGGTTCAGCCCAAGCCGGGGCATGAGCTTCTTCAGGACCATGTTCACCTCTTCCGGCGTTACAAAGTCAATCGCAACAGAGCGGATTTCGCCACCCAGATTGACCAGGGTCTGATAGGGAACGTAGAAGGTAGCGTCCGGCTCAAGGTGCGTATACTCGCGGAAGCCCGCCTCCCCCATTGTCTTCCCCTGCTGGGTCAGTTTCTGCATCAAGACGAAATCCACCGGGGTGAGCGGCTCTCTGTCAAGGTCGGTGATCCTTTTGAACTTCTTGTTGTCAATGATGCCGATCACGGTGTACTCTACGCCGCTGAACGTTACTTTGGCTTTGCCCACATCCTGATCGGTAATCTCAAGCGCATCGGCAACGGCGCCCGGAATGATGGTCGTGTATGTGTCCTCTTCTCGGAACCAGCGTCCCCCGCGTCTAAGGGCTCGATCAACACCGGTGACCTCTTTCTCCTCCGCGGTGAGACCGACCGCGCCCTTGGCATCGTAGGTCTTGTCGTTCCGCTTGAGGGTCAGGAAGGTCTGCTCGCCGAGCCAGGCGCCGAAGAACCAGGCCCTCGGTGCGACAGCCCGCGTCTCGCCGAACTCGTCTCTCAGCAATCGGTAAGCCGGCTCCTGGAGCGGATCCCAGACCGCAGTTCGAAGTAAAATTCCGTTGTACCTCGGCTTTCCCGGCGCCGCGACTTTGTTGAAGCGCATGGTCTCAACTATAGAGGTGAACGACAACACGGTGAACGTCAGGATGATCAGGGTTATGCAAGTCAGCATCGTCCTGGCCTTTCGCCGCCTCATGTTGGAAATTCCCAGCGAAAACGCCGCCGCCGCGATGCTCATGCGGCCTATATCCACCTTGTGCACACCGCTCATAGCCTGGTTCAGGCTTTTCAACTGCTCCTCGAATCTGTTCCCCACGAGAACCATGACCAGGACGCTGAGCGCGAGCATGGTGAATGCAATGAACACGATCACCGGGTTCATCGTTATGTCGAAAGCCGGGTGGAAGAACTTGAATGCGAGGAATACCAATAGGAATATCGCAAACGCAGCCACAAGCTGCCGCTTCAGATCAGAATAACCGAAGAAGAGCCTCTCGCAGAAATACGCAAACGGGAGCAGCAGTGCCAGATAGAAGAGGACGCCGTTCACTACGTCCTTCGCCGTCTTCTGGACATCCGGATAGGCCCTGGACTCATAACCCCAGGCGGCACGCGCGTGCGCGTCGAACGTCGAGTACTGCTTCTCCGCCAAGGCATCCTCGGCAAGCCGCATCTCGTCTTTCGCCAGCTTATGGAGGCGGTCTATACCCTCGTTGATGATCCGGTACTTTCTCAGACGAGCGATCCTGAACTCATCCAGGGTCCACATATCCTTGGCGACCATGAGGGCTGTATTTGTGATCGAGCTGCCGTCACCGACGACGTAGCCATCGCCTTCAGGCTTCTGCGGTGTGGCGTGGATCAGCAGGAATCTCACGGCCGCAGGGCCGGCCGCCATCGTGATCTTCAGGCGAGTCCGCGGCATCGTGAATATGACAGCCACGTCCTCCACATGGGATATCTGCCACTCAGGAACCGCCAGGGAATACCCGAACATTCTCGGCGGCGCGTTTGTGTCGCCATCAAAGATGTCTATCTGCTGAAGCATCCGCAAAGCCTGCGGATCAATCAGATCAAATACTGACGTCGCCCGGCACTTGAAAACCACCAGAGGGATATCCTTGATCCCGGAACCCACTGGTACGTCAGTAGGATAGTAATCCGCGCCAAAGATGCCCATATCTGGAGCGTAGACGATCTCACCAGTGTCCTCATCCAGCCGGTAGGCAGCCATCACGGTCGAGCGCCCGACCCCGGGGTGTGCCGTCAACGGAGCGATGCCCGGGAATCTGAATTTGGCATTCTCGTCTACCATCTGGATCATGTTCCCCCGGACACCCATCAGGGTCTTGTTCGCGACATGAGCCGCACCCACTTTCCAGCCGCGCCAGACCACGAGGCTCTTGACCACCGGCTCGTTCGGGATGTAGCCCTTCTTGAGGTTCAGGATAAGCACCTGGCCCTGAAGCCTGGCAAACCCACCCTGGAGAGTCATACGCGAGAAGTTCGATGCGTCGGTAATAGGGAACTTCGGCACATTGAGGACTTCGGGGCTATTCGTATCATTCAGAATGTGGTGGAAGAGGCACGCGAGCAGCTTCGTCTGCTCGGAGAGATTGGCAATGTTGACTTTGTCCGCCGTATCGAACGGGGTATCAACCAGCGAGCGAGAATCATCGGTGCTGATGAACGAAACGCCCCTCGCGCCGGCCAGCGTCACGGCCTCAGCATCCAGAGCCAGCTTCCCAGGGATGAAGTTGCGCCAGCTCTTACCCGCAATGGGATTGACACCATCCGCGAACGCCTTGCCGGGGTCGAAGCCGAGGACGGCGCCGATTCTCTCTGAATTCTCCCGGCAAACACGCGCGATGTCGGAGAACTTGCTCTGGATATCCTCCCGGCAATTGTAGAAATCGCCCTTGTAGAAGATGCCCAGACCCTTGGTCTGGCTGCTCAGATCGAGGCCGGCGAAGAGATAGATTTGGGGAGGCTTGCGCACGTAGTAGTCCTTGACCCCAGGGAGCACACGGGCGAACCAAGCCTTCATCTTGTCGCCTACGCTGGGATGCTGCAGCTCGGCCAGATGTCTTTCCAGGTACTCACGCATTCCCTGGAGGCTCTGGAAGTGGCCGCTTGTCGCCAGAAACCACACTGTTCGCGCTGGTGGATTCTTCTTATAGATGCGCGCCAACTCCAACAAGCCTGCAATCCCGCAGGCGCTCTCCGCACCCGGAGACAGCGAGGGAATCACGGATATCGAGTCGTAGAAGGACTCGATGACGATTATCTGGTCTCTCAGCTTGGGGTCTGTTCCTTTGATGACACCGGTGATGTTGTTGGCGAGCCTTCGCTCCCACTGCATCCGGCACTTCAGCCGAACTTTCGGGCAGGCACGCACAGCGCAGAGGGCTTGCAGGGAAGCAGCATCCGCCTTGGAGATCCAGAATCGCGGGATCGAGACGGGGATGGATATGAACTTGGCCTCGGCCTCTCCGCGCATGGTGGTGTCTGGCTCTATGAAGATGACGGCCTTTGCGCCCAATCGCGGGGCGTTCAGCCACTCCGCTCCCGAGTTAAACTCCAGCAGCACCACGCTGCCCGCGACATCATAGCCGTCGAACTCAGCCAGCCTGCCGGCGCCACAATAGATCAGCGGACCCCCTACTCCCTCTTTGGGAAGCTGAGATGTCCTCACGAGATTGGGCCACATCGGGTACAGCCGGTAGCGCCTGCCGTCAACCTCAAGGGAAGCACCGCCATCTATCGGCACGGTTGTGTGAAACGGCTCGACCTTGATGTCTTCAAGCCCGATTTTCTTGAACTGTTCGTAGACGTACCTTCCGGCCGCGTCGCAGCCTGGATAACCGGCGATGCGGGAGCTTTGTGAGGAAAGCGTCTTTACTGTGTCGGCGAGGTTGGATGGCTTAACTTCACGGGCCAGTGTCTGGTACGTATGCGCAAGTCTGGGATCAACTTTCTGGTTCGGGGCCGCCTGACACGCGACTAAAGCGAGCAAGCAAATCAGCACGGCGAAGGCTGTTACCCGCAGCACAGACATTGCGCTTGCCTTTCTAACATTAAGGATACGACCCGGCCTAAGCACGCGAACGATTATAGCACAGGCATACCCGAAAATCAACGCAGCCGCCGGTTGCGAATTGCAGACTGAAGCCGCCGGATACCAGCATCTAGCATCCAGTATCCAGGACAGCCGGCCGCTCCTACTTAGCCTCGTGCCCTGTGTTTTGCGTGCCGGATAGGATGACCCACGTCGGCTCGCCCAGAAACCGGCTGCAGACCCGTGTGACGTCCTCTCTGGTCACGCGCTTGACGTTGCTGGAATACTGGAAGTCATACTGATAGCCGAGCCCCATTACCTCATGCCAACCAAGGTAGTGCGCGCGGTCACGGGTTCTCTCATGTCGCAGAGCATGATTCCCTATCAAGAACCTCTTCGCTCGCTCCAGGTCATCATCCGCGAATCTTCCCGAACGAAGGACGTCCACCTGCTCCAGCATGGCATCCTGCACAGCCTTGATGGCGTCCGGCGTCCCTCTGGAAGAGTCCATGCCAAGGTATGCGGCGATGTGGCTACCGAATCGAAGGGACGGATACACGCTGCCTACCTGATATCCCAGGCCGCGCTCCTCTCTCAGCTTCGTAAAGAGAAGCGAACTCTTGTTGCCGCCAAGTAGGACGTTGGCTACGCACATCGCCGGGTAGTCCTGATCGTCCACACCGGGCGCGGGGTACCCAAGCAATACATATGAAGCCGACCCAGCCTTCTCGATCGTCAAGTTGCCCGTGCCCCACCGGGCATCCATCTTCCCCTCGGGTGACCGAGCAGAACGCTTCATGTTGCCGAAATACGTCTCCACTTTTCTGATCACACGCTGGGGGTCAACATTTCCCACTATCGAAATGACAACGCGATCGGCTGAGAAGTGGTCCTCGTAGAACTTCGCCAACTCCTGCTGGTTGATCTCCTGGATCTTTTCCGGATCACCGAGGTACGGCCGATCATAAGGGGTGCCGGGCTGTATCAGGCGCCTCAGCGCGGTATATGCACAGTTGAACGGATCCTCCTGGCGCTCGGCCTCCCTGAGAATCGCAGCCCTCGAATACTCCAGCGCGGCCAGGTCCAACTTCGAATTCAAGATGGAGTCAGCCAGGAGGCCGAATGTCTCTTCGCAAGTTTGCGGAAGCGTGACGGCAAAGACCTCCAGATAATTCCACTGCCAGACAGCATGAAAATTCCCGCCGACTTCCGAAACGAGCCTGGCCAATTTCGTGGCGGAACGGCTCTTGGTCCCCGCAAGGATTGAACCTGCCAGCAATTGGCCGATCCCCGCGTTGAGCGCGTCCTCATCCGGCGCCCCAACGCGCACGAAGACCTCTATGGCCGCCACGCCCGCCTCGGGCTCCGGGCGCACAAGAACCGTCAGGCCGTTGCTCAGGATCGCCTTGACCACGCCGCCGGTCTCGTAAGCTGCCCGCCCAGGACACACAGCGGCCAAGAGCATACCGACGACCAGCATGCCTACAATTGCGTTTGGTGCTCTAAGCATCGTTCTATACATCGCTAGGCATATGACCTTTGAACTAGCAACTCAGATGTCCGTGTGCTTGCTCCCTGGATCCCCGGACCCCTTCCATCACTTCTGCGCCGGCTCAGGCTCAACCAGCGCGACACAGCAGTTGCCGCCGGTGAAGTATTTCTTCGCGACCTCCATGACATCGGCCGACGAGACGCTCCTGACTGTCGGAGCGTACTTGAGCGCCAGATCATATGACGCAATCGACTCGTACAGACCCAGTGCCCTAGCCTGCCCGGAGAAAGTCTCCTGCTCGAACAAGTCGCTTCCCTCAACCAGCCGCTTGGCATCGTCCAATTCATTGTCCGGCACCGCGCGCACCCTCAACCTGTGGAATTCGGAGAGAAGAACAGGCACGACGTTCTCTGCGTCAGCGGGGCCGACCGAAACGAGCACGGAAAAAGTCGTCGGGTGTCGCTGGGTAACAAAGTCGGTCGTCACCGTACTGAACTGGGTGCCGTTCGCATTCAAAGCGGCTGAAATCCGACCGCGATGGGTATCGCCGAGCAGCGCAAGGATGACGTCGAGGGCACAAACTTCCTTCAAGTCCAAGGCAGGTGCGGCGTGATATCCGAGCACGACATAAGCCTTGTCCGTCAGGGATCGGAAGCGCCGCACTCTCGCGGACGTAAGCGGCGGCTCAGCCGGAGGAGACCCTGGCTGCGCACTCGTTTGCGCGGCGCCGAACGCCTTGAATGCCCGCTGTACTACCGCAAGTGCATCGGACGTCACAACATCACCAACGATGACTACACAAGCGTTTCCCGGCCTATAGTGCTGCCTGTAGTAGGCTAGAAGGTCATTTCTCGTCAGGCCGCTGATAGACTCTCTAGCCCCCATAGGCGGCAGACGATACGGATGCACCGTAAACGCCGCCTGGGAAAACAGATTGAACGTCCGCTGCGACGGATTGCTTTCGGCTCGAGCGATCTCGTCAAGGATTACCTGCCGCTCCTTCTCGATGTCTTCCGGCCGGAACTGCGCGTTCACGATCGCGTCGGCCACAGCGTCAAGCGCTGCCGGGAGGTATTCGCTAGCCACAGTGGTATAGAAGTGGACCCAATCCTTCGAGGTGCCACCGTTCAGCTCCGCCCCAAGCCCTTCGATCTCACGATCAATCTGCCCTGGGCCGTACCTTTCGGTGGCCTTGAAGATCATATGCTCGACGAAGTGGGAAACGCCGCTGTTCGCCGCGCTCTCATTGACGCTCCCCGCCCTCACGTAAATGTCAACAGCAGCTAGGTTGATCGCATGCGACTCGCGAATGATGACTCTCAGCCCGCTCGGCAGCGTAGTTGCGAACACACTCTCCGCGTGAATGGCCGAACCCTGGGAACACAGCACGCCAAGAAGGGCTGCTGAAACAATAGCGCGCACGTAGAAGTTCAATCCAGTGGTACTCCGGTCGTGAATTGCTTGATACTATTTCCACGAAGGCCTATGGGAATCCTCCGCACCTCGGAAAGGTCAGTTACAATAGTAGAAAACGGTCTTGAAAGGTTCAGGATGAGCAAAAAGCGCTGTCGAACGGCGTCGCCGAAGCATGGTAGAGTCTGTCAGGTCTGGTAACTCGCAGCATTCCGTCGCCAGGGAGTTTGGCACACTGGCAATCCATGGGCATTTAGGTGAACCCGGTCTTGCCAATGTGCCCTCGATCCGAACCATCAATCGTATTCTGGCACGGCACGGCGTCTTTGACGGCCGGCGCAGAGTCCGACGCCCCAATCCTCCTCAGGCATGGTATCCGCCCGACATTGCCAGCGGCAAGGCGGAACTCGACCAGTATGACACCGTCTCCGGCTTGATCATAGAAGGAGGCATTGAGGTTGAAGTCCTCAACGCCATCTCCTTACACGGCAGTCTCATCGCTTCTTGGCCGCGCTCAGGCATCAAAGCCTCAATCGTCAGAGACGCTCTGGTCGAACACCCGCGCGCCTTCGGCTGTCCTGACTACGCACAGTTTGATAATGACAACCGATTCCAAGGGCCTCACAACCACCCGGACGCGATCGGTTCGATCATAAGCCTCTGCTTGAGCCTGAATGTCACGCCGGTCTTTGTCGCACCGCGCGAGACGGGCTTTCAGGCTGCCATTGCAAGCCTTAACAACCGTTGGCAGCAAAAGGTATGGGAACGCCGCCACCACGAGACGCTAGAAGCGCTACGGGGTTCCTCCTGGGACGTTGCTGCCCGCGGCCAGTCCGAATTCCGTCCTGTTCACCAGTTTTAGCGTTCGCGCTGAGAACTGATACAGCGTGTTCCCTTGCACCACGTAGATATACTCTCCTGCTGCAGTAATGGCAGCCGACCCTGCACGCATTCCTCCCGGCATCATGGGCCCTGGTGTGTTCCAGCGCCTCGGTGGTGGTTGCATGCCGTCCACATCTCCGGACTCCGGCGGCGGCGGGGCCTCCATCCCAGGCGGCATCTGTGCGGCGGCGGGATTCGGCTTGTGCGCGATTATCCCTGCCGCGGCTGCCGCCAAGATTAGCACGAGCAGCATCACGATCATTCTTCCCTGCCTGTTGTGAAGCATTCGCGTTCCTCCTCTTTCAAGTTGGATTGTCCAGTTTTCGTACGGACATCTGTAACCCTTATACCAATTAGACGGATGAGAGTCGTGCAATGTTCTGTTTCTGCCGGCTTGACATTAATGCTCATGGACATTTGGTGCTCGATTGCCCGCCCTGCTTTCTGGCTGATTGACAACGATGTCCGCCAAATCATATAATAAGAGCAGAACATATGTGCTGAATTCCAGGATCGAGGGTTGAGTTTGTGACTGAGACCGAGAACGGACTAATACTGATAAACATTGAAGACGAGATGAAGCGCTCGTACCTTGGTTATGCCGTGAGCATGATCATCGCGCGGGCGCTTCCGGACATTCGAGACGGCTTGAAGCCCGTCCAGCGTCGCATCCTCATGGCTATGCACGATCTCAACCTGACTCCGAATGCGCACTATAGAAAATCGGCGAAGATTTCGGGCGATACCACAGCTAACTACCATCCTCATGGCGGCCAGGCCGTATACGCTACCATGGTCCGCATGGCCCAGGATTTCAACGCCCGCTACCCGCTAGTGGACGGCCAAGGGAATATGGGGTCCATTGACGGCGATCCACCTGCGGCCGAGCGATATACCGAGGCCCGTATGTCTCCATTTGCTGTGGAGATGCTGGAGGACCTCGACAAGGATACCGTCAACTGGCAGCCTAACTACGAACAGACCCGAGACGAGCCGATGGTTCTTCCGGGCAGGTTCCCGAATCTCCTCTGCAACGGTTCCGCCGGGATCGCGGTTGGCATGGCAACGAACATCCCGCCGCACAACCTCCGGGAAGTCGTGGAGGCTACGATCCACCTGATAGATAATCCCGACGCCGGCGTCGAAGACCTGATGAAGTACGTTCAGGGACCTGATTTCCCGACAGCCGGGTTGATCCTTGGCACTAGGGGAATCAGATCCGCATACGAGACAGGGCGCGGCCAGGTGACGATGCAGGCCCAAATCGCCATCGAGCCTCAGGAAAACGGCAAAACCCAGATCGTCGTCACCGAGCTGCCATACCAGGTGAATAAGGCCAGATTGATCGAGCAGATCGCCGACCTGGTGCGCAACAAGAAGATCGACGGCATCACCAACCTGGACGATTTCAGCGACCGCACGGGCATGCGCGTCGTCATCGAGCTCCGCCGTGACGCGCATCCCAGGAAGGTCCTGAATTATCTGCTGAAGCACACCGCGCTCAGGACGAATTTCGGCGTTATTATGCTGGCTCTGGTGGATGTCACGCCTCGAATACTCAACCTGAAGCAGATCATAAGCTTCTACATTGACCACCGCAAGGAGATCGTGGTTCGCCGAACGTGCTACGAGCTGGAAAAGGCCAAATCCAGGGCGCACATACTGGAAGGCCTAAGAATAGCCCTTCAATTCCTTGACGAGATTATAAGGATCATCCGGGAGTCTCGGACTACCGAAATTGCTCGCACGACGATGATGAGCCGCTACGGCCTGAGCCAGGTCCAAGCGGAGGCGATCCTGAACATGCTCCTCCGCCAGCTTACCGGCCTGGAGCGCGACAAGGTAGAAAACGAATACCGCGAGCTGCTCAGGCGCATCGCCTACCTGGAGGACATCCTATCCGATCCCAGGAGAGTGCTTGAGATCATCAAGCAGGAGCTGAAAGCGCTTGCAGATAAGCACGGCGATGACCGGCGTACCCGCATAATCCCCGTGGAGGCGGACGAGATCGGCGAGGAAGACACGATTCCAGAAGAGGACACAATAGTTACTATTACCCGCGATGGATACGTCAAACGTGTACCGATTGACACCTATAGAAGTCAGAGAAGGCCGGGCCGAGGTATCATCGCAGCGAATACGAAGGAAGAGGATAAGCTGGAGCACGTTTTCATCGCCACCACGCACCACTACATCCTCTTCTTTACCGACAGGGGCCGCGTATATCGCCTGAAAGCCTATGAAGTGCCGCCGACTACCCGCCAGGCGATGGGAACCGCGATCATCAACCTGATCAGCATAGAACCCGGCGAGACGATAACGGCCTCAGTCCCGGTGAAAGCGATCGGCGGGGAGGGTTACCTAATCATGGCAACCAAGCTGGGCGAGGTGAAAAGAACCGCCATCAATTCTTTCCAGTACCTGCGGACCAACGGCCTACGCGCTTTCGACATCGAGGAGAACGACGAGCTTAGGTGGGTTCGGCAGACGACGGGTGAAGATGATCTGATTATGGTGACCCGAAAGGGCATGGCCATCCGCTTCTCCGAAAAGAACCTCAGAGTTGCCAGCCGGATATCCGGCGGCGTTCGCGGTATCACGCTCCGCCCGGGCGACAGCGTGGTGAGCATGGACATCTGCCGCGAGGATTGCGATGTATTGGTTGTAGCCGAGAAAGGCATGGGGAAGCGTACCCCGGTGAGCTCTTACAAACGACAGGGC
>DATKXU010000045.1:0-8738 GCA_035528905.1 Armatimonadota bacterium | reverse complement strand
TTGGGGGATGATCTCATCGGGCGAATATGATGCGGAATGGGTCACTATGAAGAAGTAGCCGGGGTACTCGTCTACTTTCGGGCGCTGATGAGGCGTGAAGTAATCGTCAATCGCCAGCGGATGGAAGCCGAACTCGCTCGCAAGCAGGTCCATCTCATCGCGATCGGGGTCGAGCGCGTCCAGCCAGACCACGGTTGTCGGCTCGGCTATCAGATCGCTGATCTTGCTCAGGTCATCGAATCGCCCGAGCGGCTTGTCCTTCTCGTGAACGTACAGTGTCAGCACGGCAAACCCGCACTCTCCCCAAACAGCCTTCTCCGCCTTGAATTTCCCCGGCGGGGGCACGATCTCCTCCTGCTCCTGCTCGTACTCGTACTCGTACTCGTGAATCGTGGGGCGCGACGAGTAACGACTGGCGCGGGCTGTGACGGTTTCGACCTGGCGGAGTTGAACTCCACGCATGGGAGCTTGAGGCGCAGGGCTAAGCCCCGTTTGCAGGCAGGAATGCGCATGCCTGTCATCGAAGTTTATAAGCGTGAGAAATATTCTCTACTATGGTGATCGCCCGTAGGGTGCGAGCAGATCGCCCATGCGGTGGCAATGGGGGCTTCGGATCATGAAACTATCTCCGGCGGCGTTCATGAGTTACGCGCACTTCGACGATAAACACGAGCGGGGGCGGCTGACCCAATTTCGCGAGCGGCTGAGCGAGGAGGTGTGCTTCCAGACGGGCGAGAAATTTGAAATCTTCCAGGACCGCAAGGACATCAAATGGGGTGAGCAGGGGCGGCGGCGGATCGGGGAATCGCTCGACGCCTCAACGTTCTTTATTCCTATCATCACTCCAAACTTCTTCAAAAGCGAGGAGTGCCGCAAGGAGCTGGAGGGGTTCCTGAAGCGCGAGAAAAAGCTCGGACGCAGCGCTCTCATCCTCCCCGTATACTACCAGGACACTCCCCTGCTGAATGACCAGGTGCAACGGAAGACCGACAAGCTCGCGGAGGAGATTGCCAAGCGCCAGTGGGCCGATTGGCGGGAGCTGCGGTTCGAGCCGCTCACATCGCTGCAGGTCGGCAAGGCGTTTGATGAGCTGGCCGCTCAAATCTGCGAGGGGCTAAAGCGTCAGGCGGCGGAAGCCCCCACAGGGAAGCCGGCCGCCGCGAGGAAACGCCCCCGCGCTGCCGGGAGACGCCCAAGCCTGCCCCGCGCGATGCAGGCGGACCGATTGCGGCCGGCTGAATCCGCAGCCGAGTTAGCCGAGTCCCCGCGCGGCCCGTCCGCCAAAACCGAGCCCTGGACACGTGTGGTTGATGCTCTTCATCATGGCGATTACACCACCATCACAGCCGCGATAGAAGCTGCTCAGCCCGGAGACCGAATCCTCGTGCGCCCGGGTCGCTATGAAGAAGGACTGGTGATAGAGAAGCCGCTGGAGATTATAGGCGACGGCGACCGGGATGACATCACGGTCTGGGCCGTCGGGAAGGACGCCCTGCTGTTCCAAACGACCATGGGCCGCGTGTCCAACCTGACTTTGAGGCAGGTGGGCGAGGGCGACTGGTACGGCGTGGATATCGCCCAGGGGCGGCTGGAGCTGGAGGACTGCGATATTTCCAGCGAGAGCCTGGCCTGCGTTGCCATCCACGGCGGCGCAGACCCACGGCTACGCCGCAACCGCGTCCATGATGGGAAGCGAAGCGGTGTCTTCGTCTACGAGAACGGCCAGGGAACGCTCGAGGACAACGATATCTTCGGCAATGCTTCCGCCGGGGTGGGGATCAAGACAGGCGGCAACCCAATTCTCCGCCGCAACCGCATCTATCATGGGAGAGGAGGCGGGGTCTCCGTCTACGAGAACGGCCGGGGGACTCTCGAAGACAACGATATATTCGGCAACGCCCACGACGGGATAGCGATTAGTAAAGGTGGGGATCCCACGCTTCGCCGCAACCGGGTCAACGGGAATGGTTTCCGGGCCGTCTGTGTCTACGATGGCGGCGGCGGCGACTTTGAGGACAACGACTTGCGCGATAGCGCCGGGGGCGCGTGGGAAATTTCCGACGACAGCATGCCAAACGTCAAACGCGCTGGCAATATCGAGTAGCGCCGTTCCGGCCCGCGCTCAAGGGCCGGGCGCGAAGCTGGTCGAGGGAAAAGATTTCCCTCGACAACGGGAGAACGCAGGCATGAAGCCTGCGGCTACCTTGTGCGCGCGCGAGCATTCCTGGTAGCCGCAGCCTTTACGGCTGCGTCGTTCCCTTGATGGGTAGGGATTTCCGAATCCCTACCCCTGGCTCAGGAGGCGATTTGGAAATCGCCTCCTATCGGGCGGCACTGGTCGAGGGAAAAGATTTCCCTCGACAACGGGTTGGAGGGCCCGGCGCGTGTTCTCAGGGCCGGGACTGCTGCTGGACGAAGTTGATCTGGAGGTCGCTGATCAGGCCCTTCAGGTCGCGCTGTTCAAACTCGTCCAATTTGCCCTCGAGCTGGGTGACCAGGACGGAGATGGTGTCTATCGCGACCTTCGCCTGCGCCAGGTCTTTCTCCATCTCGCCGGTGATCGGGTTCTTCACCAGGCCGAGCCACTGCCACGCGTGAGCCTCCAGGATGCGGATCAAGGACTTCAGCAGCGAGTAGACATCCACCGGCGGGAGTCTTGGCCCCTCCTCCGCGGCTTCCTGCTCTCCTTCGGGCTGGGCTTCCGCTTCGGGCTGAGCCTCATCGCCTTCGGGCTCGGCATGAACCTCTTCGTCCTTGCCGAGCTTCACCTTGCGCTTGTCCACTGCCTCATAGCCCTTATCCTCTTTGGGCTTTGCCAAGTCGTCTCCCTCCATTCGCAGAACATTTGCTGATAACAGCTAAGATTACCAGCGCCAGGGCCGCGCCGAGCGCATCAGCGAGCCAGTCCCCCACTTGGGCGCTTCTCCCAGCCACAAACTTCTGGTGGAACTCATCCGAAGCGCCATATAACGCAGCCAGGATGAACGATTGGACGTAGGATCCCGGCCTTGCAGCTATCGGCATGAGATTGGCCGCCCGGAATGCCACCAGTGCCAGCCCCAGATAAGCTGCCAAATGCTGAGCTTTGTCCCACGAGAGAATCGGCACGGGAATCTCGGGAAGCTTCGGCTGGGCGGACAGCGCGAATATGATCGCCATGTATGCCAGGACCGGCGCCCAGGCCGAGGCGGCGCGCTTCAAGTCTACCTGTTCGGTCTTTGGAGATTCTTCCGCCATCGAGTTGTCATCCGCCGATCATATCAATGAATTCCTGCTCGGTCAGCACGGTGATTCCCAGTTCCCGGGCCTTCTGAAGCTTCGAGCCGGCGCTCTCACCGGCGACGACGAAATCGGTGCTCCCGCTCACGCTGGATGCCGCCCGGCCTCCCAGAAGCCGAACCTTCTCCTCCGCTTCCTCGCGGGAGAACGACTGGAGCGCGCCCGTGAAGACGAAGGTCTTTCCGGCCAGGACCGCGCCTGCGGGCTTCTCAGCGGCGCTCGGAATCACGCCTGCGCTGCGGAGCTTCCCCAGCACCGCGCGGTTTTCCGGCTCGGAGAAGAACGCCGCGATGCTGCTCGCTATCACCGCGCCGACCTCGGGAACCGCGCTCAGTTCCTCCTCCGAGGCGCCCTGCAGCCGCTCGATTGACCCGAAGTGGTCCGCGAGCACCTGAGCGACATGCTCGCCGACATGCCGGATGCCAAGCCCGTATATCAGCCGCGCGAGCGTCGTCTGCTTGCTCTTCTCGATCGCGGCTACTATGTTCGAGGCGAGCTTCTCGCCCATCCGCTCCAGCGCGAGAAGGTCCTCCAGCTTCAGGTAATAGAGGTCAGCCGGGTCCCGGATCAATCCCTTCTCGGTGAACTGCTCGACCTGCCCCGGCCCGACGCCTTCGATGTTCAGGGCGTTCCGGGATGTGAAATGGATGATGCGCTCCTTCACCTGAGCCGGGCATGCGAGGTTCACACACCGCGCGACCGCCTCGCCTTCCGGGCGCTCGACCTCGCCGCCGCAAGCGGGGCACTTGCCCGGCATCCTGAACGGAACTTCCGCGCCGGTTCGCCTCTCCTTTATGACCTGCACGACCTCCGGGATCACATCGCCCGCGCGCTGGATCACGACCGTGTCGCCGATGCGGACGTCCTTCCGCTCGATTTCGTCCTGGTTGTGCAGCGTGGCCCGGCTCACAGTGACGCCGCCGACCTCGACCGGATCCATGACGGCTACCGGAGTCAGCGCGCCCGTTCTCCCGACCTGAACGATTATGTCGCGGATGACGGTAGTCTCCTGGGTAGCCGGGTACTTGTACGCGGCCGCCCATCGCGGACTCCTCGCCACGAAGCCCAGGCGGTTCTGGAACTCGAGCGAATTGACCTTGACCACCACGCCGTCAATGTCGTAGCCGAGGGCCTCGCGCTTGTCGGCCCACTCCGCGATGAACTCTCGAATCTCTTCGATGCTCTTGCACAAGCGGGTATTCGGGTTGGTCTTGAAGCCCCACGATCGAAGCGCCTGGAGCGTCTGGTAGTGGGTGGCGAACGCCGCGCCCTGCATGAAGCCGACTCCGTAGACGAAGATGTCCAGCTTCCGGCGGGCGGTCACCGAGGAATCGAGCTGCCGAACCGATCCGGCCGCCGCATTCCGGGGGTTCGCGAACGTCGGCTCGCCGGCTGCCTCGCGCTCTCTGTTGATCCGGCGGAACTCATCGTGCAGCAGGAAGACCTCCCCCCGGACCTCGATCAACTCCGGGATCGGGAGTGATGAGTGCTGAGTGACGAGTGATGACTGCGGATCGGAGGATTCCGGTTGCCGGTTGGACGTTGGGCGTTCAGTCCCGGAACCCAACAGCCTAAGCGGAATTGCCTTGATCGTTCTCAGGTTCTGCGTGATATCCTCGCCCGAATCGCCGTCACCGCGAGTCGCGCCGCGCGCGAATCCGCCCGCCTCGTAAGTGAGCGAGACCGCCAGGCCGTCAATCTTCAACTCCGCGACGTACTCCACATCCGCGTCCGGACTCATGCCGAGCATCCGCTTGATTCGCCTGTCGAACGCGAGAAGCTCCTCGTCTCCGAACGCGTTGGAGAGGCTCAGCATCGGCTGGCGGTGCGTGTACGACTCGAACGCGGCTGTCGGCGGGGCGCCCACGCGCTGCGTCGGCGAGTCCGGCGTCACAAGCTCCGGATGCTCCTCCTCCAGCGCGGTTAGCTCCTGCAAGAGCCTGTCGTACTCGGCGTCGGATATCACCGGCGAGTCGAGCACGTAGTAGCGGTAATTGTGGTAGTTTATCTGCTGCCTGAGTTCCTCGATGCGGGCAGCAGCGGCTCGTTCATCCATCGCGCTCACCTCTTCGGAAAGCAGCGAAATTCTAACATGGCCGGGATGCACTGTCAAATCGAGGCCGCCCAGCCCTTGAGGGCTGGTCTGACTCTTGAAACTGCGTGCTCTTCGCTTTGACAAACGGCTCCCACCTTGGTACAATCCCCTAAGAAGTCGAATAAGGGGTAAAAGTTGCTGTTATGCGCGCGCTCACCAGTCCAGCAGCATATTTCGGCTAATTCCGCGGCACTCGGTTTAGTGTTGCTATAATATCTTGAGAGGACGGCTGTGCTAAGCCAACAAGAAATAGAGCGCATGTTCGCTGACATGGCGATACTGAGCGAAACTGACCGCCGCGATTTTATTGAGTGGTCTAAAGTAACTCTCAAGCCCGCCATAAAAGGGCACGCATTCATTCGAATTGCTACTACCACTCTAACAGATCTAACAGACGAGGCTGAAGGAGGCGAACGTGGCGGATTGGAACGAGATATTCAACGAGATTAAGGCGTCAGGCAGCACGTACGATGTAGTTCGTCGAACCTATCTCACAAGACTGTTTGAGATTACCAACCGGAACATCATCATCTACTACTCCGGTTGGTTGCAAAAACCAGGTTGGCCCGGAACGGAATTAAACGATGGTGACAAGAATGGCTTCATGAATGCCATTCACGGCCTTGACCGTTCTCTTGGGTTAGACCTTATCCTACATACTCCAGGAGGAGAGACAGCAGCGACAGAATCTTTGGTAGATTATCTGCGTTCAATGTTCGGCACTGGGATTAGGGCTATTGTTCCACAACTGGCGCTATCATCTGGGACAATGATTGCCTGTGCTTGTGAACAAATAATCATGGGCAAGCATTCAAGCCTTGGGCCTATTGACCCACAGTTCCAGAATATACCGGCGCATGGGGTGGTGGAGGAATTCAAACGAGCGCATCAGGAAATAAAGAGCGATCAGAGCAAAGCGTTTGTCTGGCAACCGATAATTGCCAAATACCCACCCGCATTTATTGGAGAATGTGAAAAGGCTATTCAGTGGTCAACGGAAATGGTCAAGGAATGGCTGTTGGCTGGAATGTTGAAAGATAAAGAGAACGCAGGCGCAATGGCAGACACCATAATCGCTGAGCTTGGCGACCACGCGCTTACAAAATCCCACGCCAGGCATTTGTCAATCGCAAAGTGCCGCCAGATGGGGCTAGATGTGGTTGTTCTCGAGGATGACCATAAACTTCAAGATGCTGTACTTTCTGTCCATCACGCTTGTATCCACACTTTGTCAGCCACTGCTGCGTACAAGATCATCGAGAATCACAAAGGCATTGCCTTCATACAAATCGCACATGTATAACAGCGAATCGGTTGATACAAGATCTGATCGTGCCTAGCCCTAGTTGCAGCCGCGGCGCTTTCGCGCGCCGCGTCCAGAGGTACTTGGCTGCTACGTTACCGCTCGCTTTGTAGTGCCGTGTGCCAACACCGTGGCGGCTCAACTCCAGCGTTAGCCCACCTCCGAAGCTGACCACCGGCGGACTCATCATCACCCCCGATGCTCTCAAGCACGGCTCGCTGGCGTTGCATTCACAAACTGATTACCAACCCCTTGACCCCATACCGCTCGCATGCTAGAATGCCGTAGACTTGGTTGCTATACAATACTCCTCTTTCACTGAGGGCTTAGGAGGATGATACGGTGAAGAGAATCCTTGCGAGGGCCGCGATTTGTCTTCTCCTGTTATGTATCGCGATCAGCGCTGCGTGTGCTGGCAAGATCGGTGTGCGAGATCCGCTGAGACTTTCGGACGATCAGACGCTGAAGGCGATCTATTACTTCCCGCACTGGTGGGATCCCTGGAAGACCGACGATGCCGCCGTGACCGCGGATCTGCGTAAGATGAGGGAGATCGGCTTCAACACTCTGTGCCTGGATCATGAGGTAAGCCAGGCCGTTGACCGCGCGTGGTACTGGCTGGACAGGGAGTACAAGCTGGCGGGCCAGGAGAAAATGTTTATCCTGCCCTGGCTTCAGCTCCAGGCGGTGGATCGAGCCGGCCTTATGAAATTCTCGCACTTTCAGTTGAAGCCGGCCGTCAACCAGGACAAGCAGCCGGAGGAAGACTGCGTCGTCTACCGGGATGGCGAGTTTAGACGCGCGCTGACTCACTACATCACGGTATACCTCGACCGCTATGCCGACCATCCGGCGCTGCTGCGGATAAACGACCGGGGGAAGCTGCGTCCGGTCGTCGGCCTGATGGTGGAGACGGGCTGGCGCAGCTCCGACGGGCTTGCGCTCTCCTTTGACGAGGAGACGAACGCGTACTTCCGCAAGTGGATGCGCGCCTCATACCATGACCTGAACCAGCTCAACTCGAAATGGGGCACGAACTACAAGAGCTTCGACGAGATTGACCCCTGCGACAAGACCATCTTCAACTATGCCTTCGAGGACAAGAACAACATGCCGATGGCCGTGCGGGAGCACGTCCTGTTCAGAGCGCGCTTGATCAACGACGCGCTGAGAGACGTAGCGAAGCAGGTCAGGAAGCGCCACAAGGATGTGCTTTTCGTCGCGGAGGTCGCATACCCGTTCAGCATAGACCACCCGGACGCGAACGTGTACCGATGGAATAACGCAAACGAGTACAAGGCCGTAGAATTCGCCGATATCGTCTTCATACGCACGGTCGGCCTGACATCCTCAGGCGCGGTTGCGAAGGAGCAGGAAGTGATGATGCTCAACGGCAAGCGCCTGATCCTGGCCTACCGGTTCTTCGGCGACTCCACTCCTCAGAGGGCGGTGGCTTTCGCGCTGGACTGCGCCACATGTGCGAATGGACTGGCCTACTATAACTGGAATGAGACGGCGGACGCCTCCTCTGCGATATACGACAAGCCCGACCGCCAGGCGCTGCTGAAGCTGCTCGGCGACACCTACGATATGCTTTGTGACGTGGGCAAGCGGTACGCGTTCTCGGTACCTGCGCCTGCGGCCTCGCCCGAATCTGCTGCTCCACCTGAAAGTGTGCCTGCGGACGTGGCTCCCGCGCCGGTGGTGGCTCCACAACTACCCGCAGAGAGCTTGCCGGCCACGGCTCCTGTGCCGCCATCAGACGCGGCGCCGTGACCCCTCTCGGCGCTCCAGCTTGATCGAGTGTTCGCAAAGGAGCATGGGGTGCAGGCCCCATGCTCCTTTGGTTACATCTCCTCGTCTTCCGCCGGGGACATCTCAGGCGGCAGCGTTGGAGTAGGAGTCGTACCCTCCGCTTGCGGAGGGATGTGGATCAGCGCGGATACCACCACGCCGTCCAACGCTGTCGGCGTGCCCGTGGGCGGGCATGCAGCCGATGTCGCGCGGAACTCCAGCATATCGCCGCTCATCGTGGCCATGACCGTCTGTGCCGGCAAGAGA
>DATKXU010000044.1:0-38488 GCA_035528905.1 Armatimonadota bacterium | reverse complement strand
ACTGGTCTGGTCAATGTCTCCGACATTGAACTCCGGCGTGCCGAGGATTGCCACCACTATCAGGCGATTTGGCTGCAGGCGTATGATATTCGAGCTATTGCCGGGCAGCACATCCAGCAGCACACGAATCGGCTGGTACTCATATGCGCCGATATCGGTGATCGCCGTTCCATTACAGTCTCCGTCCACCGGTCTGGGACTCCCAGCCATATCCGTAGTGGGAGCGCCATCGTTCGTGCCCTTGTCTATGCACGGCGAATCCGGATGCAGGCGGTAGTCCCCGTTGGCAGGATCGCGGAACATCGGATCCTGGAACATGGCACCTACTCCGGGACTCAACCCCCAGTAGGGGACAGGGTTGCCGAAGACGTCGTTGTACGACGATACCGCTCCACCGACGTACTGCGCCCTGACGCCCACAAAAGTGTTGAAAGCCACGATATTGTTGGTCAGCACAGGACGAGTGCCGGCGGAGTAGGAATAGATGCCGACGTTATGCCCGGTCAAAGTGTTGTTCGTGACCGTAGCCGCCCCGTCGCAGCGTATCCCCTGGTCCATCTGCCGAATCACATTATTCATTATCACAGGCGAGCTGCTGCTGTCCGAGTATACCCCGAAGCCATAGCCGGCCTTGCCGCTCATCGCGTTGCCGACTATCGTTGGGAAGCTATTGGTGATGCAGTAGACGCCGTATTCAAGAGACCCAGATAAGATGTTGTCCTGAACGATAGGAGAACTGCCGGCACAGTATAGGCCGTACGAACGCTTACCGGTGACCTTGTTTCCGGCAATGAGGACAGGTAGGTCGTTACCCTGGATATAGAGAGCGTATGTGACTCCGGATATCGTGTTGTCGGTGACCGTGGACTCGCCATTCTCGTACAACCTTATGCCGCACTTCCCTCCTATCACAGTGTTGCCGCTGATGGTAGATGTGTCACTGTAATAGTCGCTAATGCCATAATGCTGGTTGTACACTGTGTTGCCCACAACGGTAGCGCAACAGTGTATGACCAACATCGCGTCCTCGCTGCTGGCGATAACGTTGTTGATGATCTCTGCGTCACTGCAATCGCAGTAGATGCCATAGTACAGTTGATTGGCGATGCTATTGTTTGCCATGCGAGTGAAGCCGCTGTAACAATAGATACCACACAGGCCGTTCCTCATAGTGAATCCATCAACGAAGCAGTAACCCCTTGTCTGGATACACCAGCTCACGCCCTGTCCGTCTATGACCGTCTGGTTCAGTTGCCAGTTCCTCTGATCGCGCTCAGTCTCCGTGCCTGTGAACCCTCCGTACAAGTGGGCAAACGTAGGCAGGACGATTCCCCCACTGTATGTACCTTGGGCGACCCATATTTCGCTGCCGCCTCTCATAAGCGCATCATCTGCGGCCAGGTGAATTGTCTGGTACGCCGTTGTCCAGCTTGTACCGTCTCCGCCGGGAGGAGCAGCGGCATTTACGTAAATTATCCTGGCACCTGAAGGCCAGCTCGTGTCGTCCGACTCGTCGGCGCCGATGTCAATACAAGCCCCTTGAAGCCGGGGCTGTCCATCCATGTCCATCCTTGCGGGGTCAACCGGGCCGGGTTCGCCGGCGTCCCGGCAGGGAGAATCAGGCTGGATGTGCATATCTCCGTATTGCGGCCCTGCGAGCTTTGGATCGACCGATATGTTCCCGTCCGTGCCCGTCGGGTCTGATGGGAGTCCGGAGTAGTTGTAATCTGTGTTCCCATACACGCAGTTGTACCGAAGCTTCGGCATTGAACCGGTCTCCGCGTATACTCCCAACTTATTGTGCGCGACTATGTTGTTCGCAATCAGCGGGGCTGATTGTGAATCGCAGTCTATGCCTGTCCTATTCGCAACAATCGTGTTGTTCAAGATCAGCGGGTCAGTTCGCCACCCGCAATTCACTCCCGCTTCCCTATTCGCAGCGATAACGTTGTCAGTTATAACTGGCGAACCGTCCAGACAATTGATCCCATGTAGTCGGTTGCCGATTATCTTGTTGTTGGACATGATTGGCGTCCCGGCGACACCGTAAAAGCAAACGCCGTCCTCCCTATGTCCCTCTATGACGTTGTTAGCTATTCTGGGCGATCCGGACTTCCAGTAAATCCCAGGGCCATCGCTGCCGCTGACAACGAACCCATCGAGGGCGCAAGGACTGCCTCCGCAGGCTATGGAGATCGAGTCACTTGACCGGATGGCAGTCACATTGGTTCGCCAGTCTCGCTGGACTCTCTCTGTCTCGCCGCCATCAAATCCGCCGTAGACATAGACGTAGGGCCGCGGAGAGACTTTGTCCATATACGTGCCAGCCTTTACCCAAACCTCTCCGCCGTAGGCTGCCGCTTCGTCTATCGCCGCCTGAATAGTCTGCATAGCAAGCTCCCAGCACGAGCCATCATTAGCATCGTCCCCATCGGGGCTGACACGGACCGTCACACACGGCCCCTCCGGCCAGATCGTCCCGTCGCTCTCGTCTGCCCCGATGTCCACATGCGCCCCCTGGACACGGGCCTGACCATCTATGTCCGTGGGCACGGCCAGGACTGCCTCATCATACCCGGCGTCGCAGCACGGAGAAGTGGGCTGAATATGGACGTTCCCATGGGTCAGACTTGCCAGTTCTGGATCCTGCGAGATATTACCATTCGTTCCAGTTGGGTCTGAACCCGAGTAATTGCTGACAGCGTTTCCCCACACGCAGTTACTCTTCCAGGTGGAAGTAGAGTACGCTCCCGATACACCGTATGACCCGAAGGCAATGATGTTGTTAATGAGCACGGGAAAAGACGCGCTATAGACCCCAACACCCGTAGTGCTTCCCATGATTGTGTTGTTCAATATCACAGGCGATGCGCTACTGCACCGGATGCCGCTGTAATGGTTGCCGGTGAGTACGTTGTTAACGATGGTCGGCGAGGAAGCTTCACAGCGGATTCCACCAACTGAACCGTAATTACCAGCGAGGACATTGCCCGTGATCAAGGGAGAGGCGTTATTCTCGCAGCGGATACCGCCGGTTGTATTCTCAGAGATGAGATTCCTCGATATCATCGGCGACGACCCGGAACACCATATTCCGCTGCCCCTGTTTTTCCTGATCGTGTTGTCCACGATGGTCGGCGAGCCGCTCGAGCAGTAGATACCTTCGGCCCTGTTCTCAGCAATCTTGTTGTTCGAGATCGTCGTGAACGAGTTGGCACATGAGATGCCGCCCCCGCCGCCGTACTTGTACCCGTCCTCTATGGTGAAGCCGTCTACGACCGTGGGGAGAGTTATCGAACCGGGTGCTGTGACCACAGCGCCCTTCCCATCACCGTCTAGTACCGTCGAGTTTCTCCTCGAATCCCTCTGGTCTCGGCCGGTTTCGCTGCCAGAGAACCCGCCGTACAAGCCGACGCCGCTCTTGAGCGTGATCAGCTCCACATACGTACCTCGCGCAACCCAGACCTCGCCGCCTGAAGCGGCAGCGTTCACGCCGTCCTGAACCTTGTGGTACGCATGGTCCCAGTCGCTGCCCGGTCCGTTGTATGGGGAATCCCACTTCACGTAGATGACCGCGGCAGACACGGATGAGGAGAGGATGAGCGCTGCTGATACCAACAGCAGAGAGAGAATGAGCCCTAATGGGTGCTTCATGTTCGTTGCCCTCCTGTACGAGGATTACCGCAAATGAACAATCAATTGCCTGGATACTGAGGGCATTCTACCCGGAAATTGACTAGGCGTCAATACTGTTGCGTAGAATCAGGTACAAATACCGGGAAACGGAGGCTAATGGCGGAAAACCAAATTCCCGAGCCTGAAGACATAGGACCCGTCACGCAGGTCACCAGCGGCCGTCGAGCCGAAATCTGTTGCAATTTGAGATGACCTGTGGTAAAATACTCCCGTCCGAAGCGCGGAGAGATGGCTGAGTGGACGAAAGCGGCCGCCTGCTAAGCGGCTGTGGGGCTTTATAGGCTTCACCCCGGGTTCGAATCCCGGTCTCTCCGCCATTACTTCCTGCCGATAGATGCGGGAGGACGGCGAGTTATCACAGACCACGCATAATTCACGGTAAAGGAACCCCCACCTGAACCCGATCATCTGTGTTGACTGAAGGACGGGGATTTTTCGTCTCATGCTAACTAGATTGCACTGCGGAACCGTGACTCTGCTAGTCTTCGCTGCGCTCCTATGCGGAATAGAGGCTGAAGCCGCCGGTAATCTATCCGCAGATCAATACCTTGCGCTGCGAGGATCGCTCGGCGCTACACATGCCGCGCTTTCCACCGTAAAGGCCAACTTGCCGAACTACATCGGGAAGACGATCGAGGTTACAGGTCCCGTGAACGGCATTGCGAGATGCAGCGACTCGGTAACCCTTCTACTCAACTGCGACGGTGAATCCCTCGTCGTGAAGGCAGCAGACGTCCCAAAATGCATTGGCACCGGAAACACGATCCGTGCCTTGATCAGGATCGGCCCCAATAGCATCGCAAGTTTGTCCGATCTCAAGCTGGAAGGGGCCGCCTATGATTACGACGTGAGCCGGAGAGAGAAGCAGCTCGCGCCGAAGCCGAAAGCGAAAAAGGCTCTATCAGCAGCTACCACGCCTGCTCCGAACTCCAAGGCATTCGTCATGTCGCGCCAGGCCAGAAGTCTGAGTCTTTCCAGCCGGGCGATGCAGATCTACGACCCGTACAGGAGGGCCATCGCCAGGTTCAACCCAAGGCTAACCCCTCAGCAACTCGACACGATTACGATGAGCGTCCTGGCCTTCAGCGAGCGGTATGGCGTGGACCCACGTTTGGTGGTAGCGATTGTCCTGGTCGAGTCGAGATTTAAGCCGGCCGCGACATCTCCCAAAGGCGCGATGGGACTCGGCCAGTTGATGCCGGGGACTGCACGCGGACTCGGCGTTGGGAATGCATATGATCCAGTGCAGAACGTCGAGGCATCCATCAGGCTGATTCGCGGGCACCTCGACAAGTACGGGGATCTGGCGCTGGCGTTGTCTGCATACAACGCCGGTGGCGGCGCCGTGAGGAAATACGGCGGCATCCCACCCTACCGCGAAACCATGAACTACGTCCTCAAAGTCTCCCAGATCTACAAGGCGCTGTGCGGACGGTAGAAGCGGGTTTCCAGATGCTAGGAACCCGCGGCGTCAGCACCTATTCCGCAGACTTGTAGATCACCAGCACCGTGTAGCTGTAGAACTCATGAATGCCTGCAGGCCCGAACTCTGTCGTGTTCACGCTGACGATGGCGCCTTCGCCCAGCTCGCCGAGGAAACTGTTAAGCTGCTCGTGGAGCTTCGGGATTTTGTCCAAAGCATTCGCGTGAAACATCTGCGCCTTCAGCAACTGCCACCCTCCTTGTCGAGAACAACCTTGGCCGCTGAAGCGGCCTTGGATTCCGACGACTTCCTCTCCTGGTACGCGAGCGCCGCCTCGACCAGACCGGCGAACAAGGGATGAGCCCTGTTCGGCCGCGACTTGAACTCCGGATGGAACTGCGTCGCGATGAAGAATGGATGGTCCGGAAGCTCGATCATCTCCACGAGGCGGTTGTCCGGCGAAACGCCGCTGAACACCATGCCGGCGCTGCCAAAGGTCTCGCGGTATGCGTTATTCACCTCGAACCGATGCCGGTGCCGCTCGTAAACCAGCTCGTCGCAGTACAGCTTGCAGGCCAGGGTACCTTCCACTATGCGGCAGGGATAAACGCCGAGCCGCATCGTTGCGCCCTTTGTCTTCACGGCTTGCTGCTCGGGGAGCAGGTGGATTACCGGATCAATCGCCTCAGGATCAATCTCCTCGCTGTCCGCGTCCTTAAGCCCGCAGACGTTTCTCGCAAACTCGATGACCGCCATTTGAAGACCGTAGCACAGGCCCAGATAGGGAATCTTGTGCTCGCGCGCAAACCGTATGGCCTCGGCTTTTCCCCCGGTCCCTCGGGCGCCAAAACCGCCGGCAACGATGATCGCATCCGCATCGCCCAGAACCTCCTGAATCCCCTGAGGATGCAGCTCTTCGGAGTCTATCCACTTGATGGTGATGCCGGCGTCATTGGCGATCCCGCCGTGCTTGACAGCCTCACCGATGCTGATGTAGGCATCCCCATTCGCCACATACTTCCCCACGATAGCGACGGTGGCCCTGTGCTCTGGATGCTTGATCGTGTTGACTATCCTCTCCCAATCCGCCAGTTCCGGCCTGCCATCACGGAGGTTAAGCCTGCATATGACCTGCTCGGCAAGGCCCTCGGCCTCGAATCTCAGCGGCACTTCGTAGATGCATTCCGTATCGAGCGCCTCAATGATCGCCTCCCTGTCCACGTCGCAGAAGAGGGATATCTTGTCCTTCATTTCGTCGTTCAGGGGGAGCTTCGACCGGCAGACGATGATGTCCGGCTGGATTCCCAGCTCGCGGAGCTTGATGACGCTGTGCTGCGTGGGCTTAGTCTTGATCTCGCCCCAGGGACCCACAAACGGGATGAGGGTTACGTGGATGTAAAGCACATTCCCCGGGCCGACATCCTTCTTGAACTGGCGAATCGCCTCCAGGAAGGGCTGGCCCTCGATATCGCCCACGGTGCCGCCAAGCTCGACAACCGCGACATCAGCGCCCGCCTCCATTGGTGCGCTCCGAATTCGCTCCTTGATCTCGTCCGTGATGTGGGGGATGACCTGCACCGTCGCACCGAGATAGTCGCCCCGCCTCTCCTTTTGGATCACCGCATTGTAGATGCTGCCCGCGGTTACGTTCGACTCCCGCGTGAGCTCCACATCAACAAATCGCTCGTAGTGCCCCAGGTCGAGGTCCGTTTCTGCGCCATCGTTGGTCACAAACACCTCGCCGTGCTGGAACGGGTTCATCGTCCCCGCGTCCACGTTCAGGTACGGGTCAATCTTCTGCATCGTGACCTTGAATCCGCGGTTCTTGAGAAGCCTCCCCAGAGACGCAGCCGTTATCCCTTTCCCGATGGACGACACGACACCGCCCGTCACAAAGATGTACTTTGTCATACGCAGTCCCCTCCATCCTACGAACGGTTAATACTTCAACACCACAACCGTGGTCTCCTCTGGCAATGAGCCCTTCGAGACCCGGAGCTTGTCGGCATGCTTGACGCGCTTGTAACCCTTCAGGAATTCGTCCGCGGTGTTGAGGCTGATCTTCAGCGCCGGCGTCTTGTAGTGCATTGGGATGACATACTTGGGCTTGAGCTGCTGAACGACCTGCTTCGCCTGACGCCCATCAATCGTGTAGATACCGCCGACAGGAATCATGAGCACGTCAACCCGCCCGATGGCCTTCACCTGCGAAGGGCTAAGTATGTGGCCAAGATCCCCGAGATGGCATATTCTGACGCCGTCCGCCTCGATCACCGAGATGGTGACCGTGCCGCGCTGCTTGCCGCCCGATGAATCATGATTGGCCGCTGTGCACAAGTAGCGAATACGATCACTGCCTATCTTGATCGTTCCGCGCTCAGGCGTCCTTCCGGACAGCGGCCCGATCACCCTCGGATTGCCCCGCAGCAGGCCGACGGCATTGTGGTCGAAATGCTCATGGCTCACGAATACGACATCCGCCTTAACCGCGGGCGCTTTGTATCCCACCGTGGGCTCGAATGGATCAATCACGATGTTCGTCCCAGCCATGGTGGTGATTAGGAAACATGCATGCCCCAGCCATTTGATTGTCAGCACAATTGGTGTCATGTGCCCTGCCCTCCTATGCCGAATGCTACCTCCGCATTTCAGCCCAGTCCGCCGCGGACTGGGCGGAGCCGCTTGTGGCTACCTCTGCTTGTCGGCAGGGATGAATTCCCGACCCGGGCCGCGTTGCGCGACCGTAGGCTTCGCGCCCTTCGCGTTTCAACTCACCTACCGAATCAGCGAGCTCCCTTTGCCCAGCTTCACAGCGGATCGCATCAGATCGGCGACGAAAGCCTTCGCAAACCGGGCCGCGTCGGGAACCGCGTCACCCAGGGCCAGACGTGCCGCAATGGCGGCTGAGAAGGCACACCCAGTCCCATGGACCTCCGCGCCTTCGATGCGAACGCCCGGCAGTTCCACAAATCGCTCTCCATCGAAAAGCACATCGGTCGGCTCGCCGCCCAGGTGGCCGCCTTTCGCAAGCACATACCGGCATCCCATGCGGTGAATGGCTGCCGCCGCCTCCTTCAGGTCTTCGGTGCCCGTGACTCGGATGCCGGAGAGCATCTCCGCCTCGCGCACATTCGGCGTCACCAGCAGGACTCTGCGGATCAGGGAGCGCTTCATCCGCTCGATCCCCTTATTTGCCAACAAGGGAGTACCATCCTTTGCGGCGATTACCGGATCGAGCACCACGTTCGGGATCTCGCGCCGGTGAATCCTCTCTGCAACCACATCCACCGCTGTCGGGTCATAGAGCATCCCAACCTTGCAGGCGTCCACCCCGATGTCAAGCACCACCGAATCTATCTGGGCGGCGATGATGCGCGGCGGGACCTTGTGGATCTTCTGGACGCCGACGGTGTTCTGGGCTGTAACCGCCGTGACGGCACTGATCCCATAGACCCCCAGGCGTTCGAAGGACTTGAGGTCAATCTGAATCCCCGCACCGCCGCTTGAATCGGAGCCGGCGATAGTCAAGACTCGCGGAATCCGAGGCTCGCCCATATCACTTCTCTATTAGGATGTGCTGTAAATTGTGGCTGCTCAAAACGTTGATTTCGCTCTGGATACCGCGGTTCGTACGGGAGGGCGAAGCTCCTGCTGAGCCGGTTCGGCGGGAGCCTCACCCTCCCGAATGCCACTTATAAACAATCCCACGTTCGACGTTCAATTCCTTTAGCAGCTCCGGCAAGCTGTGAATCACGATATCGGGCCGGAGCTCCGGCGGAGCGGACTCCAGCTCCCTCTCCGATGTAACGCCGGTCAGCACCAGCACCGTGGTCGCTCCCAGGCGCTTCCCCAGGAGAACGTCCGTATCCAGCCGGTCGCCCACAATGACCGAGTCCTCAGGAGACGCGTGCGCCAGTTCGAGCAACTTACGCATTGCATAGGTCTCAGGCTTTCCGATCAGGACAGGCGTGACGCCGGTTGCAACTTCAATCGCCGCTACGAGCGCGCCGCCGCCGGGAACGACCAGCCCATCTTCCAACGGGAAGGCTGCATCCCGGTTCGTGGCGATGAATTTCGCCCCGCGGAGTATCGCCTGCTGGGCCTTTGTCAATGTGCGGTAATCGAACTTCCTGTCCAGCCCGACTACGACGTAATCCACCTTCTCGTTCAACCCATCCTCGACGAGCCGCACGCCGATGGCTTTCAATTCCTCTCTCGGCCCTTCTTCCCCTACGACCACCACTGACGCTCCCTGCGCGCCCTGTTCTTTCAGGTAGAGGGCCGTGGCATATGCGGAAGTCATGATATGCTCCTCGTCCGCAGGAATGCCCATGCGCTGGAGCTTTTCGGCATAGGAAGTGCGGGTCTGCGTGGAGTTATTGGTGAAGAAGTAGACCTGATGGCCGAGCCGCCTCAGGGTTTCGATGGTGTCCACCGCGCCGGGAAGAGGCTGCTCCCCGCGGTAGACGACTCCGTCGAGGTCGAAGACGAAGGTCCGAACAGCCAAATGAACCCACCTTTCCCAAGTACGGGCATATTCTAGCACATCACGCGAGCCGCGGTCAATGAAGATTTCGGATTGGGGATTTTCCCGCCGCAGGCGCGACGGATTCTTCCCTCTCACCTCGGGAGAGGGTCAGGGTGAGGGGCGCACAGACACAAGAAGCAGCAGGTCCGCCACGGCGGATGCCTGCTGCTTCGTGCGAGTCTGCAACGTCCCGGCGGGGCTAGCCGCCCGTCGCCTTCTTGCCTTCTTCGATCAACATCTTAACCTTCTGGCCGCCCTTGCGGCCGATCTCCTCATAGAAGCCATGGCCGTACTTCCGAGCGGTAGCCTCTCCGCCCTTCTCGCCGCCCTTCTTCCCGGCTTCGCGGACGGTCATTTCACCCTTTCCAGCCACGGTGGTCACCTCCTCTTAGCCATCCAACCAGCGCCAGAGAATTCCCGGCAATCCGGCCTGCCGGAGCCGATCCGCGCGGGTCCAGATCGAAAGTTACTTCTCTCCAAGGGACTTCTTGCCTGCCTGAATCAGATCCCTGACCTTGGGACCGCCCTTGAGACCACCTATGTGGCCGATTGCCCGATAGAAGTCGTGACCGTGGGTTTCGGAAGTGCGCAGGCCGCCTTTCCGCCCTGCTTCTCTGACGGTCATCGGATTCTGTTCGCCTCTGCGCATGGCAGTCCACCTCCTTATGTCGTACTCCCCACGTTCAGAATTCCCCTCGCCGGAGCCGTTTAAACCCCGGCTGATTTCCGGGAAGTGACAACTCGGGAAATGGCCGCTTCAAAATGGGCACGCGCCAGTCGGGCAGCCGCCTGCGTATTCCGACTCAGCAGCCACAAAGTCTTCCTCTCCGAGCTCGCGCGCCAACACTGGGCCGACATACAGGACCTGCTCGGCCCTGCTGCCGTACCGGTAGACCGTTATCCCTTTGCACCCCAGCTCGTAGGCCATCATGTAGACGTCCCGCACATCGCCGGGCGTTGCCTCCGGGGGCAAATTCACGGTCTTCGATACCGCGTTGTCCACGTGCCGCTGGAACGCCGCCTGCATCCGCACGTGCCACTCCGGGGCGATGTCCATCGCCGTCACGAACAGCCTGCGCACATCGGCCGGCACGGCCTCGATGGACTGAACCGATCCGCGCTTCGCGATTTCCAGCATGAGCTGCCGGCTGTGGAATTGCCGCTCTTTCGCTGTCTTTTCGAACTGCCGGTTCACTTCCACGAGGCTACCGCCTTCCATGACCTCCCTCACAAAGGCAACCGCGAACAACGGCTCGATCCCGCTCGAAGTCCCGGCGATGATGCTGATCGTGCCGGTCGGAGCGACCGACGTCACCGCCGCGTTTCTCATGGTCCGCTGTCCCGGCTTGTCCCAGACGCTCCCGCTGAAATTGGGGAACGGCCCGCACTTCTCGGCGAGCTCCTGCGACATCCTCTGCGCCTCCTGCGCGATGAAACTCATCACACGCTCGCCTGTCGAAAGCGCCTCGTCTGAGTCGTATGGGATGCCAAGCTCGATGAGCATATCGGCCAGGCCCATCACGCCGAGCCCGATCTTGCGGTTGCCCTGCGTCGCCGTCTTGATCTGCGGCAGAGGAAACCTGGTCACATCTATCACATTGTCCAGGAAGTGTACGCCCAGCCTGGTCAGGCCGCTCAGCTTCTCCCAGTCAATCTCGCTGTTCACGACGCGCGCCAGATCAATGGATCCCAGGGTGCAGGACTCATATGGAAGGAGCGGCACCTCGCCGCAGGGGTTCGTGCTCTCGATCGTCCCGATCCGCGGAGTCGGATTGGCCTCGTTTATCTTGTCGAGGAAAGCCAATCCCGGATCGCCGGTGTGCCAGGCCGATGTCACGATGAGATCGAACACCTCGCGGGCGGGCAGCGTTTTCACCGCCTCGCCGTTTCGCGGATTGATTAGCTGGTAATCCTTGCCGTCCGTCACCGCCCGCATGAACTCGTTAGTGACGCCCACGGATATGTTGAAGTTATCCAGCACGCCGCGCTTCGACTTGGCCGTGACGAACTCCAGGATGTCGGGGTGATCCACGCGGAGTATGCCCATATTCGCGCCGCGCCTGCGTCCGCCCTGCTTTATGATGCTGGTCGCCTCGTCGTAGATCTTCATAAACGACACCGGGCCTGAGGCCTCGCCCATCGTCGTCCGCACGAGATCACCCTTCGGCCTCAGCCTGGAGAACGAGAAGCCCGTTCCGCCGCCGGACTTGTGTATCAGCGCCATGTGCTTGAGCGTCTCGAAGATGCTTTCCATCGAATCCTCGACCGGCAGGACGAAGCACGCCGACAACTGGCCGATCTCGGTCCCGGCGTTCATTAAAGTCGGCGAGTTGGGCAGAAACTCCCGGTCGGCCATGATGCGGTAGAATTGATCCTGCGTCCGCCGGACTTCTTGTTCCGAGGCACTGTAATTCGCATCGGCCATCGCAACAGCACGTGCGACTCTGCGGAAGAGCTGCGAGGGCGTTTCGGTGACATTGCCCTGCTCGTCCCTCAGCAGATACCGCCGCTTGAGCACGATGACGGCGTTCACCCCAAGCTTGAGGTCGTCCACCACGCCGACGAAGCGCTTGATATCCCGCGCCTCGGCCCGTTCCTTCCGGTAGAGGATGTAGGCCTTTGCAACGTCGGGGTAATCCGCCTCCATGAGGACCTGCTCGACCACATCCTGCACGTCCTCGACCCGCGGTATCCGCCCGGCCCAGAGCGAGCTCACGACTTCCACGACCCGTTGAGCGAGCTTCTGCACCACTTCCTCATCAGGGGTGCCGGTCGCCGCGAAAGCCTTCGATATGGCATTCGCGATTTTCTGCGGCTGGAACTCCTCGACCCGGCCATCCCGCTTTCGGATTTTCGTCACTGCCGGTGCTTCACACATTTCGCCGCCCTCCCGAAAAACGTTGGGAGCTTCCATTGTTACTATTTACCCTGGATTGTACAGCTTCTCGAACCTAAGGCAAAGGAGTGTGGGGGTATGGGGGTGTGGGTGTGGGAGAAAGGGAGGCTGGGAGAATGGGGGAATGGGAGAAGGGGGAGCTTCGAACGCTGAGCTCTCCCCTTCGCCCAGGGCTGGGAGAAGGGCCGGGGATGAGGGCCACTGGCGACTGACGACCAGCATATCGCCTACCTGCAATTGACAAGCGCCCCGCGCGCTGGTAGAATCTTCTAAGAAATCCAATGAGGGATAAAACGAACTGTTAGATGAACGCGAAGATATAAGATGAGAAAGCTCCTGGTGATTATTATGACAACAACATTCCTCTCCGGATGCGCCAACACCGGAGGCAAGTTGCCGGAGAAAAAGGATATGGGAACGCTGACAATTCGATGGGAACGCCTCGTAAATGAAGAAGGTCAGACTTGTGAACGATGCGGTTCCACAGAAAATGAATTGCAAGAAGCAGTTGGCAGCCTTAGGAAGGCCTTGGGAGCGCTTGGGATAGAAGTCGTTCTCGAGAAGAAACCGCTGAGTCCAACCGCCTGTGCCAAGGACATTTCTCAGTCGAACCGTATCTGGATCGGCGATCGATCGCTGGAAGAGTGGTTGGGCGCCGCAGTGGGAAAGAGTCCCTGTGGGTTCTGTTGCGCAGAACTCGGTCAGTCGGCGGAGTGCAGAACAATAACAGTCGGCGGGAAAACGTATGAAACCATTCCCGCAGAGCTCATTATCAAAGCGGCACTCCTTGCAGGTTCCCAGATGGTTGCGGCGCCGTCTGGAAGAGTGTGTTGTCCAGGTTCAGTAACAACTCAGGAAACAAGCTCAAGTTGTTGCCCAAAACCGCCGCGGCGGAAGTAGCCGCTAGCCGCCGGCAGTCAGCCGCTAGCATCCAGCATCGAGCATCCAGTATCAAGTATCCGGAATCGCCCTCTGTCCACTGACGACTGACGACTGGCGTATTGCCCACACTGCAATTTGACAGGCGCCCCGCGCGCGGGTACAATCTTCGAAGAAACCCACTGAGGGACAAAACGAAGCGTTATGTGCGTCAGGCGTTTTCTCCAGCGTCTGAGGCGAGTGTTAGGTATGACATCGAATATTAAAAAGTCCATAGACAAGCTCGCCGAACGCGCCGACATGATCATGGCTTCACCAGCCACGATCGAGAAGTTGCGCAGACAAGGACTTCCCATGCAAACCATTCCAGCCCCGACGTTGGAGCAGTGGTTTGAGGGTCGGAAAGCCAATGCCAAAGAGGTAGTCAAATATCTACCTGAGCCGCCGCCGATTGAACTGGTGTCTTACGCGATTAAGTCTCTCTACGAGGAAATCCTACATTGTATCCTGTGTGGGCTCAACGGAGCAGCGATTACCCTCTCGGGCAATCTTATTGAGTTCACACTGAAACACGCTGCTTTCGTGAGGGAGGCAGGAGGCTATCAGAACTATGATCCCGAAAAATGGGACGAATTCGAGCAGATTGACTTTGCGCACGCCATCAGCCGGGCAAAGCGTGCTGGTCTGATCAGCTCAAAAATGGGCAAGCGCTTACATGCTTTTCGGGAAGACATCCGAAATCCCTACAGCCATTACAACATCCGAAAGATAACGCGCGAAGTTGTTGCAGGACACGTTAAGGTGCTTAATCTTGAAACTAGGGAATACGAAGAGAAAGACATTCCAGCCAAGCAAGATCCGAATATTCAGGCGTTAGCGAAACCCATAATCGACAAGAGAATGGTTCTAAACGTCTTCCTCTTTGCAGATGAAGTAGTGAAGTACGTTCTTAAGCGGTTGGGAGAAAGTGTGAAGGCCTAAAGCGCGTAACAAATGAATCCAGCGGACGCGCAGGCGCGCCGCTGAGCCTGGGCGTTAAAGTCCCTCACCGTATCCGATTCGGGGCCGGGTCGGACGGCACGGCATCACCTTCATGGGGAGAAAGGGAGTATGGGGGTGTGGGGGAATCCGCTGCGGCGGAAGTAGCCGCTAGCATCCGACATCGAACATCCAATATCCAGTATCCAGCATCCAGTATCCGGCACTGACTACTCCTCCGACCATGCCCTCTGCTCCTCGCGGGTCATGTGGCGTTTGTCGCCGAAGGAGTAGACGCGGATCGCGGCGACCGGCTGGATCGGGCAGGCGGACTCGCAGATGCCGCACCCGACGCAGACTTTCTCGTTCACGAACGGGCGCTTCGTCCCCTCGACCGTCTTCCACTCGACAGCCTTGTAGGAGCAGTACTCGTCGCACACCAGGCAGGTGCGGTTCGAGTTCCAGGCGATGCACTGGTCGCGCTCGATGACCGCCGTTGCGATGAAGATGTGCTTCTTCTCCTCGATCTTGAAGGGGCGAACGGCATCGGTGGGACACACTTCGCCGCAGGCGTTGCACTCCTGGGTGCAGCATCCGATCCGGGGGACGAGTATCGGCGTCCAGAAGCCCTCGATGCCTGCTTCGTGCAGGGCCGGCTGAAGCCCGTTGGTCGGGCAGACTTTCATGCACTCGCCGCACCGGATGCACCTGGCAACGAATTCGCTCTCCTCAACAGAGCCCGGCGGGCGGATCAGCTCCTGGCTGCTCAGCTTGACCGACGAAGTCTCACCCAGAGCGCGCTTCCTGCCCGGATCAATCCTCACCATCGCCGCGAATCCGAGGCCGACCGCCGCGCCCTGGAGGATCCGCCGGCGCGGGAGACTCAATCTCGTCTCAGGATGCAGATCGGGCTTCGGCCGGAAGCGGAAGCTCACGGCGTCTGTAGGGCATATCGGCACGCAGTTGAAGCACTCGATGCACTCGGCCGTCCGCGTGAGCCGCGGGTTCTCGTGGATTGCGGCCATCTTGCAACTCGTGCACTTGGCGCAGTCTATGCATTCCTTGCTCACGACGCGCTTCAGGATGGGGACATACGAGAGAAGCCCGAGAAGTGCGCCGAGCGGGCATAGGTTCCGGCACCAGAACCTCCGGGACAGGCTGTTGAGGCCGATTATGGCAACAAACACCGCCAGGACGAGCAACCCCTGCCTGAAATAGAGCTGCGGGCCGGAGATGAACTGCCAGGCTCCCGCCCGGTCGCTCAGCCACGCGGCCACCGACGCCATCGGGCCTAAGCCGCCAGATGACCAGCCGTAGAACATCTCCGCCAGCCATCGAAAGGCCATCTGGATCGGGGCGACGAAGACCAGGACGATGGTTCGCGTCAACAAGCTCAGAGGATCGAGCAGGTAGACCGCCTGCGTGCTGAACAGAGCGGAGACGAGAAGGCCGGCGAGAATGTAGTACTTGAGGCCGCGGAGCTGAACGGCGCCGCGGCGCTTTCCCCGGAAGAACAGCTTGTCCGAGGCGTCGAGCGTCGTCCCGAGCGGGCATACCCAGCCGCAGAAGACCCTTCCGAGCAGGATGGTGATTCCGACGACGACCAGCGCGGGCCACATGACGGCGATCAAGGCCCTCGCGGCGAGCATGGAGGCTGCCGCAGCCAGGGGGTCCAGTCTCACGAACAGGTCAACCGGAATCCCCGGCTTCAGCGGATAGGCGGTCGCATAGATTAAGACGAGGAACAGCCCGAAGAAGACGATCTGGCTGATCCGTCGGATCGTTCGAGTTCTCATTTGCTAACTTACCGCCGATCGGGAAGCAGACTGTAGACCATAGACAGGGAAGCTTTTCGGTCTGTTGTCTACTGTGTACTGTCTTCTGACTCGGCGAGGACTTCGAGTTTCAGGTGCGTGACGGCGTCCCTGTGAAGCCGGACGGGGACGTCGTACGTACCGAGAGACTTGATCGGCTCCTCAAGCTCGATCTTCCGCTTGTCTATCTTGATGCCGGTCTGCTTTTCGAGCTCGTCGGCAATATCGGCGTGGGTAATCGCTCCATAGAGCTTCGTGCCGGTGCCGACCTTGCCCTTTATGGTGATCTGGACTTCAGCCAGCCGCTCGGCGAGATCCTTCGCCTCCCCGACTGTCTTCTCGCCGCGCGCTTCCTCGATCTTGCGCCGCTTCTCCAGCTCGGCGAGATTCGGCTTAGTGGCCGCCACTGCAAGCCCGCGCGGGAACAGGTAGTTCCTCGCGTAGCCATCCGAGACGTTCACTATGTCATCATGCAGCCCGAGGCCCTTAACTTCGCGGGCCAGTATTACCTTCATTAGCTGTAATGCCTCCTATTTTGTCAGCCGCACTCCCAGCGTGAACTTGCTGTCATCAAAAGCGTCATCCACGCCGAGAAGCACGCCGACATCGTCGGTCAGATTGTAAGCCGCCTGAACATCCAGCCTCGGCTCATACGGGTCGTATAGATTGAACGAGGCGAACGACCGCCCCGAAAGCGCATAATCCAGGCCCAGCCCCAACCTGGAAGCGTATATCCCATAGCGCAAGTCAGACCGAGCGTTCAGCGCCTGTCCAGGCTGGACAATCAGCTTGTTCCCCGCGCCGACATCGTACATCCCCACGTTCAGGAAGCCGTCGCCCTGCAAGGGGATGGTTGCCGACAGCGTAGCCCTGAATCGGCCGTCATCAGGCCGCAGGACTCCCTCCAGGCTGGTCTGGCGAGTCGGTATCCCGGGTTTCAGTCTTGGCCCTCTGCCGAATATCCGCCCGAAGCGGCCGATAACGTCACGCGCCTCCTTCGCTGCGGCCCGCGCTTCTGCGGCGGTTTGACGGATGTCCTCCTGAAATCCAGGGGCCGTCACGAGCTGCTCGAGACTCGCAGCAGTTCTGTCCAGGCTTGCGGCGGCACGCTGCGCAGAGGCCAGGGTCTCGCCGAGGCTTTCCTGGAGCCGGCCCTCCTTGGCGAAGCGCCCCAGCTCTCCCATCAGGTCACGCAGACCTGCGCTGGCGACCTGCACGTTTGAGACTATAGCGCGGACTTCGTCCTGCTGGCCGGTGACGGTGCCCTCGATGGCGCACATGGTCCGGTCAAGCCTTGCCGTCGCCATCTCAACATTGGCAAGCGAGCGCTTTATATGCTCCTCGAATTCCTTGTCGGCCAGAATGTTCCTCAGGCTCTCGGACGCCTCCGTCAAGTTGGCGACCAACTGCTTCGTCTGGGGCAGTATGTCCTCAATCCGGACCGGCACTTGCCCTACTGCCCTGGCTCCTGGCGGCAGATTTCCCTCGGCCTCGCGGTTCGGAACGATGTCTACGGTCTTCTCCCCGACGAGCAATCCGACGCGCAGCACGAACGTGGAGCCTCTCGGGACCCTATATCTGCGGTTGATCTTCATGCGGACGACGGCCCGGTGCTCCTTGTCCAGAGTAATCGTCTCGACGCGGCCAACCTTCACACCCGCCATGGTGACCGTAGATCCCTCGATCAACCCCATCGAGTCATCAAAGACCACGGTGAGCGGATAGCCGGCTACGCGCAGGTTATACTCAGTCAAGAACCAGGCAACCGCTCCCAGCGCGGCCGCCGCGATGAAAACTATTATTCCGACTCTGACTGCAGGGCTAACGGCCATTTCATACCTCTGTAACCGGTTCAACTTGCAGTGCCCGGCTGGATCGGGCCTTCTGCTCGACCTTCGACGAATTGACGCACTCGCTCGTCAGGCAACCGGCGAATCTCATCGGGTGTACCATAGGCAATGATCGTGCCGCCGTGAAGCATTGCGACACGGTCCGAAATCCGGAGAATACTCGTGATATCGTGCGAGACGACCACGGACGTGACGGCCAAGCGGTTTCTCATCTCCGTGATCAGATCACCTATCACTGTGGTCATCACCGGGTCGAGACCGCTCGTCGGTTCATCGTAAAAGAGCACTTCGGGACTCATAGCGATCGCGCGCGCTAGGCCGACCCTCTTCTGCATGCCGCCGCTGAGCTGCGCGGGCATCAAGTTCTGCGTGCCGGGCAAGCCGACCAGCGCCAGCTTCTCTGCTACTATATCATCAATCTCGCTTCGACTCAAATGCGTATGCCTGAGAAGCGCAAACGCAACATTCTCGTAGACCGTCAGCGAATCGAACAGGGCCCCATATTGGAAGACCACTCCTACTCTATGCCGTATGCGATTCAGTTCATCTTCGGGAAGCTCTGTGATGTCCGTGCGATCCATGAAGACCTGACCGGATGTGGGCCTTATGAGACCCGCCAGGATCTTCAGCAGAGTCGTCTTCCCGGAGCCGGACACGCCCATGACCGACACGGTATCGCCGCGCCGGATATGCAGATTGACATCGCGCAGCACTTCTTTGCTATCGATGCGATGGTATATCTGTCTGACAGTTATCACAGCAGCCTCAAAAGGCCGGCTTGCCGGCTCCGAACATGAAATAAGCGAGGAAGTAGTTGGAAATGTAAATCAGAATCATCGAGATGACGACGGCATTCATCGTATTCTTGCCGACGCCTGCGGCGCCGCCTGTCGCCGCCAAGCCCTGCTGAGTCCCAACCGTTGCAATGAACGCCCCGAAGAACACCGTTTTCAGCAAACCCATCAGCACGTCATAGAGTTCCACCCATTGACGCGTGGAGTCCAAGAAGGATGTTGCCGTGACGCCGTTCGCAAGGGCGACCACGTAGCCGCCGAAGCTGCCGACTACCATTCCAAGCATCGTGAGCACCGGCAGCATGACAACCAGCGCCACGAAGCGGGGCACCACCAGATATTGGATGGGGCTGGTGCCCACCGAGCGGAGAGCATCTATTTGCTCGGTAACTTTCATCGTGCCGATTTCGGCGGCTATGGCGGATCCGGCTCTTGCGGCTACAACAACCGCCGTCAAGACAGGGGCCAGCTCCCGTGCGATGGAAAGAGATATGCCGCCGCCAACCAGGCCGCCCGCTCCGTAGGCGACGAAGAGCTGCGCCGTGTAGAGGGCCAGAACCGCGCCGGAGAAAGCTGTGGTTACGAGGACGATTGGGATCGAGTTGACACCGATGGACGCCATCTGGCTCACGGTGTCCCTGATGCTGATGTCGCCCTGAATGGTGCGCCTAATCGCTCCAGAAGCGATTGTTGTGGCTTCGCCGATGAACTCGAAGACGCTGTTGATCTGCCGCAGGACTGCCCGCCCGGAGGCGTCTATCGCAGATTCGAGATCGCTGGTCACGGTTGCCACCTCAGGGTACGAGAAAGCGCCGGAACCTCCCGGCGCATGGCGCCAATGCGGCGCCATTATAAACTAACCGACGGCCTTTGTAAACCGATGCGAGAGGAAGATTGACAGCGTCCAGGGTTTGTCACCACCCGTATGCCTTGTTGTGAGCACCTCCGGCAATCTGGTATAATCCTGATGCGGATGGGGACGACAGAGATGGCTCAGCAGGGGCGGAACATAGTTGCCGTGAATCGCAAGGCGCGGCACGATTATTTCATCGAGGAGACCTACGAAGCGGGGATTTGCCTCGCGGGAACGGAGGTGAAGAGCGTCCGCGCGGGTCAGGTCAGCCTCCAGGACAGCTTCGCCAGAGTCGGGAACGGCGAGGTCTGGCTCGTCAACATGTACGTCGCCCCTTACGAAAAGGGCACCCGGTTTAACCTCGAACCCCGACGGCCCCGGAAGCTGCTTCTTCACGGATCCGAGATCGCAAGGCTCCTTGGCAAGACCCGGCAGAAGGGCCTGGCGCTGATCCCGCTTCAGATCTACTTCGAACGCGGGTATGCAAAGATCGAGCTCGGATTGGCGAGGGGCAAGAAGTTCTACGACAAGCGCCAGGCGATTGCCGAGCGCGACGCCCAGCGCGAGGAGCGCAGAGCCCTCGTGGATAGGACGACGCCGGGCACTCGGTGAAGGAAGACGGTAGACCGGAAAGTGCTTCTTGGTCTATTGCCCACGGTCTCCCCCAAGTTCTGCTTGACCTCTTTCTTTACATCTGCTAAGATTCCTCCACTCCTATTCAAGCAACCGGAGGGGCGGCAAAATGACAAGCGAGCGATACACCATCAAAGACCTTCCTGTGGACGAGCGGCCCAGGGAGCGCCTGGTGAAATACGGCGCCGAAGCTTTGTCCAATGCAGAGCTGCTGGCGATCATACTGCGCGTAGGGACGCAGGAATACTCGGCCATCGGTCTGGCGGAGCACATGCTCAGCGAGTTCAACGGCTTGAGGGGCGTCGCAGCCGCGGGTGTGGAAGACCTCAGCCGCGTCAAGGGACTCGGAACGGCCAAAGCCGCCCAGATCAAGGCCATGGTGGAGCTCGGCAAGCGGCTCGCGGCGAGCATCGGCGACTCCAGGCCGGCCATACGCTGCCCCCAGGATGCGGTAGACCTGCTGATGCCGGAACTCCGCGACGAAGCACAGGAGCGCTTCAAGGGGATCTTTCTCAACAGGAAAAACGAAGTATTGAAGATTCGCACGATCACCATCGGCAGCCTGGACGCGAGCATCATCACGCCCAGGGAGCTGTTCCGGGACGCGATCTCCATGAACAGCGCAGCGGTGATCATCGCCCACAATCACCCGTCCGGTGACCCGACGCCGAGCAAGGAGGACATCGAGGTTTCGAAGCGCCTCCAGCAGGCGGGGCAGATGATCGGGATCGAAGTACTGGATCACCTGGTAATCGGCGACGCCCGGTGGGTCAGCCTCAAGGAGCGCGGGCTGATGTAATCGCGTCCAGGGCGTCACCATCTCGACCCGCACGCAACAATTCCCCGAATTTTGCATAAATTCTCACCACACGATATGACACGCCTATCCAATCGCAATTACAATACGCACAGTTAGCATTCCAGGGCATGGAGGCCACCTGCAGTCAGGCGAACCAACCCTCGCACGCGTCTGGGCAGCCCCTGGAGAAGCAAGATGCCGCAGCAATCCAGGTTTGATTGAACGGCCTTTGCGGTGAAGAACTCCATTGGAGGGGATTCGGTATGCACTGCTTTCTATGCGATGCTGATTCCGCAGCAGGATCGAAGGCATGTGAGGTGTGCGGGAAACTGCTGGCAACGGATCCGGATCGCTATTTCAAGGCCGGAATGGAGGCCATGGCAGCGGGCGGCATAGACCGGTCCATCAGGCTTCTCACGGACTGCGTCAGCATGAACCCCCAGCACATGAGCGGCCGGTATAATCTGGGATTGGCGCTGTCACTCGGCAACAAGCATGATGAAGCCATGGAGCAGTACCTGGCGATCATCGAGCAAGATCCGCGTTACCCCGGCGTCTACACCGCCTTGGGACAGGCAGCTTTCGGGAGCTACTTGGCTCACATGGAGGAGGCCGAAGCCCAGCGCAAGGCGATGATTCAACTGCTCGCGAAGGCGATTGATCTGGACCCGGAGGACGTTGACGCGCACTTCTCACTTGCCAATGCGTATATCGCCATAGGAACAGCCGACAAAGCCATCCCGCACCTGAAACGCGCCCTGGCTCTGCATCCCGATTCGTCGGCCATACACTTCACCATAGCGCACGCGTTCAAGATGCTGGGGAAGTACGAAGAGGCGACCATAATGGCCACAAGGGCAATGCAGCTCGCGGGCACTGACGATCCATTCTGGGAAGACATCCGAAATCTGCTCTCGGAACTTGAACAGACGGTCTTGCCTAGGTGAGCCGCGGACCGGCTATACGAAGTTCACCGCCAGCAGTCCCCCGAAGTAGAGGCACAGGTAGGCGGCGATCCCCGTTCGCAGCGCCCTCCTGACGAACACCGGATTGGAGGCCCTGTACATCTCCGCTGCCACCACGGTAGGGATCAGCGTCCCCAACTTCACTAAGCAGAAGATGCCGTAGCCGCGATCAACGCAGTACACCATCAGCGGATTGGCTTCTTTCGCGAGGCCGGAGGCGACCAATACGATGGTGAGTAGGGTATCCGCAAGGCATATCGCAATCAGGCAAAGGCTTTCTCTGCTAATAGTAAGTCTCATCCCGCCCACGGCTGAACAGGAGGCCGCTTTCCCCTGTTCTCCTTTCCGGCAGTTCTCGCCTGACTGGGGTTTTAGGCTCTTCCAAAGTAGGAGACTTCAAGAACTGTGCCAAACGTACCGGGAATGCTACCGGATTTGACCGCCCCCACGCCCCCTGGTATACTTGTGAAACGCCGAATCGCGAAGGTTTTGCTGGTGGATGACCTCGACAGACGGTTGCTAGAGATCGTGCAGGGCGACTTCCCCATCGCCGAGCGTCCTTACCGCGTTCTTGGTGAGTGCCTGGGGATTAGCGAGAGAAACGCGCTCGATCGCGTCCGGGCCCTGGCGAATTCAGGGATCATTCGAGAGATCGGGCCCTCCTTCGATGCCCGCAGGCTGGAACATGTGACAACCCTGGTGGCGGCGAAGGTCCCCGCAGACCGCCTGGATGAAGCAGCGAACAGTATCAGCGCCTTCGCGCAAGTAACGCACAACTACGGGCGCGACCACGAGTACAATCTGTGGTTCACGCTTGTCTGTCGAGATGCTGAGGAGCTCGAGCGCACGCTCGAAGAGATCAAGACAAAGACAGGAATCTCGGATATACACGAGCTTCCGGCAGAGCGGACTTTCAAGCTGAGAGTGAATCTAGGGTTCTAATGACCGAGGCTCAGATCGGGATAATCAAGGCGCTCCGGGGCGGGCTGCCTCTCTGCGAGGAACCGTTCCTGGAGCCCGCTCAGAAGGCGGGGGTCTCGCAGGACGAACTGCTGGCGCAGTTGAAGGCGTGGAACGCCGATGGGACCATCAGGCGCTTCGGGGCCGTGCTGCGCCATCGTCGGGCCGGCTACTCCGTGAATGCTATGGGCGTGTGGAACGTGCCGGATGACAGGATCGAGGAGTTCGGACGAGCAGCCGCAGCCTCCGAGGCCGTGAGTCACTGCTACCAGCGGACGAGATTCAGCAACTTCAGGTACAACCTATACACCATGATTCACGGCAAATCGCGGGAGGGCTGCGAGAACGCCGCTCGGCGGATTTCGGAGGAAACCGGGATCGCCGATTACGCGCTCCTCTACACAACAAAGGAGTTCAAGAAAGCCCGCCCTGTGTACTTCGCAAGCACGTCGGAGGCCTGAAGTCAGCCATGAAGCGAGTTGTGAGCGTTAGTCTGGGATCGAGCAAGGGCGACAAGACTGTCACCGAGACCCTGGCAGGCGTGGAGTTCGAAATATCCAGGATCGGGACGAACGGCGACATGGCGAAGTTCGCGCAGCTCGTCAGGGAGTTCGACGGCAAGGTTGACGCGATCGGGCTGGGCGGGATCAATCTGTACTTATGCGCGGGCAGACGACGATACATCATACGAGACGCGGCGAAGCTTGCCGCGAACGCCAAGGTGACGCCGGTCGTTGACGGCTGGGGCATCAAGGACACCCTCGAGCGTGAGATGATTGATTGGCTTCAGCGCGAGGGGATTGTTGACTTCACGGGCAAGAACGCCCTGGTCGTGTGCGGAGTAGACCGCTTCGGGATGGCGGAATCCATCGCACGCCTCGCTAAGTCGGTGGTCTTCGGCGATCTGATGTTCGACGTGGGCGTACCAGTTCCTATAAGATCGTGGCAAGCGCTCATGCTTGTGGCGCGGACTCTCCTGCCGCTGATCTGCGTCGTCCCCTTCCAATGGCTCTATCCCACCGGCGGAAAACAGGAGAAGATCACGCCGAAGCACGAGAAGCACTTCCGCTGGGCCGACATCATCGCCGGCGACTACAAGATCATCGGGAAGTTCATGCCGCCGCCGGAGTCGGGCGCTATGGCCGGAAAGACCGTCATCACGAACACGCTTACGCCAGCCGACATCGAAAACCTGAAGGCCCGCGGCGTCAGGACCTTGATAACGGCCACACGGGAGTTCGACGGGCGGACTCTAGCCACGAACGTCCTTGAAGGGATAGTCATCACGCTGGCCGGGAAGCGCCCGGAGGAGATGTCTCCGCAGGACTACCTCGACACGCTGAAGAAGATGGACCTCCAGCCGACGGTCAGGAGGCTGGGGTAAGCTTTGACTATCGTTTGCGGATGACGATAGAGCTCGCTTCGCGCTGCCCGGCGGACACGGAGACTATTAGAGCGCCTCTACCTGGAATCGTCAACTTCTGCAAGGCGGTCGTGCTGTTCCCCAACGAGACAAGCCCTTCGGGGCCGAAGGTCTGTATTGTGAAGCCTTTCGATGCGCTGATGCCGACTCTTGCCAGCGGAAGATCAAACTCTACCTCCCGGACATCGTCGGACATATTTGCCAGCACGACGCCCAGGCTCCCATCTTCGGCAAGCCATGCGGATGCCGGCACGCATGGGAGGACGATCCTGTAGTTGCCACCGAAAGAACCCGGAGCATCACTGCATACGACGCGCGGGTTGTCGCCGCGAACGTTCAGCATGCCCAGGAACCGGCCGTACACGAGAAACTTATGGCCGAAGCGGCGGCAGCGGACTACGTTCCGCAGGAACTCAGCCTCTTTGGTCGCTTCCGGCCTTGTAATATCCACGAGGCGAACCCAGCCGGGTTGCGCGCCCCAGACGAACGACCGCGCCACCTTCGCCCGAAACGGAACCGACTTAACGATGTCGTCCCACGCCGGATACTGAAATCCGAAGGTCAGCGAACGGCCGGAATAAACGGACGGGAACAAGGGAATCGGCTCCGGTTCGGAAGTTGGAGTGTTTGCCATAAGCTGAAGATCGAACTGGTCAATCCAGCACTCCGCGTTTTCTTCGGTGGCAAGGATAGCATTCTTTGGGAGCTTCTCGCGCGCCTCGGCCACGAGCTTTCGGTAGCCGTCAACCCACAGCGTACCCCCGCCCAGAGGATGGCCGTGATCGGGATTGAAGCATCTAACGGGTCCGGCTGCCCCGATCTGATCAATGTATACCCCGTCCACGCCGAACTCGCGCAGCAGGCGCTCCACAAGCCCGGCGACGGTTTGCCGCCACTGGGCCGAGTACGGGCACATGACGTTCAGCGGGACGTGGGCGACGTAGGTCTCAGGGTATGGCTTGCCGTTTTCCCGCCTGGCTGCCGCTTTGTCCCCACGCTGTTGTGTCCAGAACTTCGACTTGGGATCGCTCAGCCGGCCGTTGATATAAGGCATCACATGCCAGCCCACCCCCTGAAGCTCCCTGACGGCCTCTGCAAACCCCGACTTGGCTGGGAAGTAGTCAGGATATAGGGTATCGTAGGGTATCTCGTGCCAGCGATACCAGTGGAAAGAGATCGGAATGCCGAAGATGTCGGCCGCCTTCTTGTAGAGCGCCAGGTTCTCACCCGGCGTTAACTCTGAAAACAGCCAGAGGTCGGTATCCTTTACCCACTGTGGGATCGGGCGCTCGGACACCGGGCCGCCTCTGCCCCAAGGCGTCTTGAAGGTGAATTTGCGATAGATCTGCGCGGCATCGTAGTAATCCCCGTTGAACACGCCGATCGCCGCCTCGAACGGGACCTTATACGTTCCGCCGCCCGACTTCTGAAGCGCAGGCCAATTCATGCACAGATACCCGACGTTGTCCCGCCGAGCCGCTGCTTTGAACGTCTTGTGGCCGCCCCGGACGTCGTGCGCTCCGATGTAGAGCCCGTGGCCGCCGTGATAGAATGCGAGAAACTGCATCGCAGCCTGGCACGACGGATAAGAACCGTCGTACTGCGTGCCGGGCTCCACATCGTACTCCAGGCCCCAGCCCCAAGGGACGGCCATCTTCAAGCCCTTGTGCCGCTTGATATTCGGAACTATGGGGAAATCGGCGCGCGAAACCTTCCAGCCGTCCGGGAGCTTAGCCCGAAGCGACCAGTAAGAAATCGGATTCCCAGGCTCGACACGGACAGCCATCGTTACCTCGGCTGCCTGTTCTGCCAACGGAACCGTCCATGCGAAGTCAGCTCGGTCGCGGCGTCCCGCTGCATCGGACAGGATGGCATCACTACTGCCCAAGTCTTTGGCCATGCCCTCAGGCCCTTGGAACGCCAAGCGCCAGAGCGAGCCTGCGTCGCCGGAGTTGCCCAGCCACTCGCGCCCGTCGGCGGCAGCTAGCCCTTGGAGCGAAAGCCTGCCGCCGGACACGTTGAAGGTCAATTTTAGCTTGCCGGAGTCGAGGACTACGTTCTGCCCGCTCGGAGATATGTTGCACTGGACTCGCACGGACGCACCCAGCAGCAGAACGCCCACCCAGGCGATTGACACAAGGGCAACCCTGTGAAAGACGTTATTAAGCGCCATTAGCACGACCTCCGAAGAAGATTCGCGCATATGGTAGCACAAAAGCGGGGAACCGACAGGGGGAGCAGCCTGCGAGAGGCTTAGTAGTACGTGAGATCGCTCCCACGCCTCGGGCGGACTACCGGGCGGATCGTAGAGCCATCAACCTCCACCGAGCTGATTCCGACCACGGCGGCATACTGATCGGATCCGGGCTTGGAAAGCACCCCTGTGATGACCTTCAGCCCCGTATATCCCGAAGCGCCTGCGAGATTGGAACCATCATCCAGGTAGAAGTAGTCCGACCCTACCGCAGTCACGCGGCCCCACACGCAGATGAGCAAGCCGACATTGTTGAGTCCGGTGCCTCCGGTAACTCCCGGCGTATAGATGTTCAAGGCGGAGCCGCCTACGTCGCGGTTGACTACGCTCAACGCCGTGGGTTGGTCGCCGGAGCCCGTGACCGTGACTACCGGGTTCGTGATCGTTCTCTCCCCGGCCAACGTCTGAAGAGTCCCGCTGACAGTGACTATGCTGCCGATGATCGCGTCTGTCTGCGTGGATCCGAGCTCGACCTTCAAGCCGGACGACCTGTCCGGCTCCTGAACGTACATGATGCCGGGGAACTGCGCAGGCCCGGCGCTGACGACTTTGCCCGTCAAGATGACGGAGTCGCCGTCTTCGCTGTTCTTGACCTGGTAGATGCTCGTCTTGAGCACATTGACGGTCACGGTGTCCGCAGCGACGCCGCCCTCAGTATTTCTCGCAGTGAGTTTTACAGTGTATGTGCCGTTCGACAGGGCCGAGGTATCCCAAGTTCCCAGCACGCCGTTGACCACCGGCGTAGTCTGAGGAACCCCTATGGGCGACCATGACGACGGCGACTCTCCGATGCCGTACTCCAACGTATACTCCTGGAAAGCACTGCCGGAAGCGGTGCCCTTGATCCTGACAGGGCCGAAGAGCGTCGTCCCAGCCGCAGGCAGATCAATGACTGCTGTAGGAGGCGGCGGACCGATATCGCCTGACACGACCAGTGCGAACGCTTGAGGGCCGTCTGGGATGTTATAGCCGCTGATGGTCACCGTATACGTTCCCGGCATCGGGGAATTGATATCCACTCCCTCGACGTTGTTTAGACGGTCGGTGGTCCCATTGCCTCTTCGGGTTGAGCTGTCCGGCAATGTGACTACCAGATCGAGATCGTTCACCAGCGCCGGTGAAGCCGAGACAGATGCCCAATAGTCCGTCCACACAAGCGTGATGCGAAGGGGATCCGTGCTCGCCGAAATGGGATACGTATAGACAGCGGAGCCTCCGGTGTTCAGACCCGCTGTGTTGTCAGCAAACTCCATCGTCCTTGGAGCGGTAGGCGTGAGGTTGTAGGCCAGATTTACCAATCCCCAACCTTCCACATTGTTAGGGCGAGTGGTCGGAATCTCCTTGAAGCTCCCTGTGCCGTACTGCCCGGGATACAGCTCTGCGGCGCCGTTAATCAGCGTGGCCTTAATCAGAGCCGCACTGGGGGTATGGCTCTTCGTTGTGCGATAGTACTCCCGCACAAGTGCACACGCCCCGGCCGTCAGCGGCGTTGACATGCTGGTGCCGCCGCAGTAAACGTAATCGGCATTGTATACGCCCCAGAGAGTGCCAGCCCCCGCGACATGCGACCTGCAGGAGATGATGTTCGTCCCAGGCGCGCAGATGTCCGGCTTGATCCTGCCGTCGTCGCAGGGTCCGCGACTGCTAAATGCCACCATGCCGGAGGAGTTGTTGCTGACCTTGTCGCTTTTGATCGGTTCGGCAGGATAGTCGTCAGGCCAGTAGTTCCAATAGGTGCCCTGAGCGCCGCCCGACAGGCGGTAGTTCTCGTTAGCGCCTATTGTGATGCAGTTCTTCGCTGTTCCGGGCGAATCTAAGGAATCGAGGTCAACGACGCCGTCGGCGTTGGCGTCTACCCCCCCATTTCCAGCGGAGAACAGTATCGTCATGTCCTTGTGGTTCCACATGAACATATCGAGGTTTCGCGAATCAGTAGTGTACGCGCCGGCATAGGCTGCGCCCCAGCTATTGGTATGCACCCGCGCCCCGTCGTCAGAATACGGCGGCAGGAAGAGATCGTTGAGGTTGGAGGGAATGCCTCCCAGGCCGCCCGCGTTGTCCAGCACCGACTGAAATACGAGCTGCGCCTCGGGAGCATTGCCGGCAAACGAGGAGGTATAGTTGTGAGTTGCCGGATTGGCGCCGGAAAGAGCGCCGCTGCCGAGAACCGACCCGGCAACATGCGTGCCATGGCCGTGCGGATCGTCCCACTTGTTTTTCCGCCCAAGCGCATAAGTCCTAAAGATGCGCCCGGCGAAGTCAGCCGAAATGGTTGACAAGCTGCCAGTGTCAAGGCCGGTATCACAGACGGCAACCAGCTCCCCACTTCCAAAAAGGCCGATATTCGTCCACACCGGTGGAACATTCATGATGCCGCGAGCCACATTGTTGCTCAGCCTGCGCTCCAGCCGGGGCTCGATCCAGTAGACGCCTCTCTGGACGGCGATACGCCGCACCATCTGCGGAGTCAACGACGCTTCCACATGTTCACCGCCCGGGCCGGACGCGCTGGCGTGCACCGAGCCTCCTGCGCGCCTGATCTCCGCCTCAACGGGCAATCTCGATTCACCCGGAAACATTTGTATGACCACCTTGAAAGACCCGTGCTTGCTCATGAGTCCCGGGCTAAGGCGGTACGCAGGATGATAGAATGCAACCCCCTGCACCTCCGGCAGCCTCGATACGTTCTCCGCTGCCTCAGGCGTCATGCGCACTATGAATGCAAAGTCCGGGAGATAATCGAATATCTCCGCCCCCAGCGAGCCGAGATCCGCCTTCCAGGAAGGCTCGATCGGCCCATTGAATTGCACAATGTAGTAGGCGTACTCACGGGAAACAGCATGTGCCCGAAGTTCCGCGGGTATTTGAGGCTCACCAGCCGAGAGGTCGAACGTGGCATACTTGAGGTGAACATGCGGCGCACCGGAAGCGCCTGTTGCCGACAAGAGGAGCGCCAGCCCCGCCAAAACCAAGATCCTCTTGCGGATGAACATAGGTGTGCATCTCCTGAGAAAGGGCCTCGACGCCAGCCCCGGGAACATGGTGCCCTTAACCCAGCGTTTAGATTATATCATGCTTGTCACAGATTCGCAACAACTATGTTAAGGGCCATGCGGCGACTTGCATCCGCGGGTGCGGTCAGTCTAGACAGTTATTCCACACTCCGGCCCTGGAAAACCCACACCCGGAAGAAAGTAGGCATTGCCAGCTAAAAAGACCGCTTCCTCCCTCCGATAATTCCAATTGACGCGGGCGGGCCTTAGACCCCACCGCAACCGCAAGATAAGGAGGGCGTCATGTCGGAGTGCCATTTCTGGTGGCGAGCTGGAGACACACAGTGGTGCGATATGCTGGGAGACGCTTGTGATTGCTACGGGTGGGACGAATCCTGCGATCTGAAGAAGGGCAAGCACCGGCAACCGCAGGCCCGGCTCGTCGCCCAAATCCGCCACAGCAGCGTACAGAGAGGGCAGAAGAGACTACGGCGCACTGCGTGACGGCATCCGACGCAGGACAAACCGCATATGACACAGGCTAACACAGCCCCGACACGGCCATCAGACCGAGCGGGGCTGTGGACATTCCCAGAGGGCAACGCGCCATGCCCCGGCATGGACAATAGCCAAGGGTGCGCACATGGCCTCGGACTGAGGCGCCTTGTATCACAGATGCGGGACTTCGGGCCGGATAGCCCACTCCCCTTTGCCACCTTCCCCCTCACGACTTACAATGATGCTTGACTTCAATATTTCAAAAGTGCTATAAACTACTGGCGACGGCGGGGCCGTTTTAATCGCGCGCCGCCTTTTTGTATGTGAAAGGGGCTACTGATATGTCGTACCGGCTGTTGTGGATCGTCCCAATTCTCGCCGCCATGCTCATCGGCCAGGAGGCCGCTGCGGCAAACGCGAGCGCACCTCCTAGTCACAAGATTGACCCGCAAGACCTGAAGAACATCATGCTCGTAAAGGACATCAAACCGGGCATGAGAGGTTATGGCAAGACGGTATTCCAGGGCACGAAGGTGGAGACCTTCCAGACAGAGGTGCTCGGTATACTAAGAAAAGCCATTTTCGGCGCGGACCTCATCATAGTCAAGCTTTCCGGCGGGCCGATAACGAAGAGAGGGGCCAACCTGATCTCGGGCATGAGCGGCAGCCCCATCTACATCAATGGCAAGATCATCGGCGCATTTTCATATGGGGAGCCATTCGGCAAAGAGCCGATAGGCTTGGTGACGCCCATCGAAAACATGCTGGAAGCCTGGGACCCGACCCTACCCTCGAAGCCAACAACCTTCTATCCGTTCAGCACGGTAAGACTCGACAAGCCGATTACGCTCAACGGGCGGTCCTTCGGCAAGGTTGCCATAGGTTCGGACACGTCGAGGCGCGATTCCTACGACCCAAGCACTCTGGTCTTTGAGCCGCTCGCCACGCCCATCATGGTGAGCGGAATGTCACCCAGGATAGTGTCTCGGCTGCAGGAGAGTCTGGAGCCCTACAATGTGCGCCTCGTTCCCGGCCCGGGCCCCGCGGCCGACAAAGCGAACCTCAACGTAGATCTGCAGCCCGGCTCAGCCATCGGGATGTCTTTGGTCACTGGAGACGTGGACCTGACCGGCATCGGCACATTAACTTACCGCCGTGGGAACAAGGTCATTGCCTTCGGGCATCCGATGCTCGGCCTCGGCTCAGTTGACGCCGGGCTGACCACCGCCTACGTGTACGACATATTCCCAAGCCTTTTCGTATCGAGCAAGATATCGGGTCCCCTGAAGCCGGTCGGCCGCTTCTACCAGGATAGGCCGTGGTCAGTAGCGGGCGAGATCGGCAAGCAGCCCACCATGATTCCCGTTACCGTGCACCTGAAGAGCCAGTCACCGGGGAGGGAGAGGGTTTTCCGAGTCCAGGTGATGAGCCACCCGATAGTCACGTTCCTTTTCCTCTCCCTCGTTGCCTCTGAGGGAGTATCCGAGATGGTCGGCGCCCCGACCGATGCAACCGCAAGAGTGAAGGTCGCCGTGACCGCCGATGAAGTCGGGACTATTACGCGAGAGAATGTGTTTTTCGACACTATGCAGATAGACATGGCCACCGTCAGCGAGCTCCAGCAGATCATGACCCTGCTGCAGTTCAACCCCTTCTATCCGGTGAGCGTCAAGCGCGTGGATATGTGGGTGGATATGGTGCCCAAGCACCAGACGGCAAAGCTTGAGCGCATTTTCCTCAAGGAGAGCAAGTTCGAGCCGGGAGATACCGTCGAAGTCGGAGCGGTGATCAGACCGTTTAAGGGCGACAGGATCACGAGAACTATCAAAATCAAGCTGCCGAAGAACATGCCGAACGGACAGATGTCGCTCCAAGTAACCGGCGGAGCAACCCCTCTTACTTCAGGGGCGATGTATTCGGAAGAAGAGCCGATGCCGCTGCCATGGCTGATGCTGCGGCCACCAGGGGCGGGTCAGCCCCAGCCGGCTTTCGACAACCTCCAGCAAATGATAAAGAAATTCCTGGAGCGCGAGAAGAACAACGAGCTTGTCGCAAGGGTCACGCTCCCGAAGCCTGTGCCCACCATCGCTGGCGAGAAGCTTCCGGGCCTGCCGCCCTCGATAGCCGGCGCCATGAGGTCTTCAAAGGCGACCACGCTCGCCACCGACCGCGACGAGATAAAGGAGATAATGCCGACCGATTGGGTCATGTTCGGCCGGCAGAGGCTATCCATCACAGTAGAGAAAACCGAGAAGGGCGAGAAGAAATCAGCGGCGAGGAAAGCTCCGGAACCCTCGATGGACGAGGAGTCTGAGGCGGAACCGGAGGTTCCCGGCGTCCCCGATGGAGAAAGCGAGGAATCCGAAGAGGATTTCAGCATGCTGACAGCCCAGCTCGGCCCGGAACTCGTGGAGCTCCCGGACAAGCCGGCCGCCGGTGACAAACCTGAAAAGGCCAACGGAGAGGCCAAACCGGCAAAGGAGGGCGAATCCGGCAAAGCTGAGGAGAAGCCAGCGGATAAGGAAGGCGCGAAACCGGCAGCGGCGGACGAGAAGCCGGTGGGAAGAGCCCCATCCGTCTGGAAGCAAACCGCCAGGGCCGAGTTCCTTCAAGGCACGCTGACCGATGTCGCCGCCACGACCGGTGACCTATTGACACTCGCGGGTTCTCTGAAGCCCATGTATGAGTCAAGCGAGACGTACATCTGGTGCGTTCTGCCGGATGGCAAGGGCAATGTCTACGCGGGCACGGGGAACCACGGCATTATCTACAAGATCGCGGCGGACAACAGCGCATCCGTTGTCTACGATTCGCCGGAACTCGAAATCCACAGCCTGGCGACGGACTCCGCCGGGAATGTGTATGCAGGCACATCGCCGAACGGCATGGTCTACAAGATCGGCCCGGACGGCAAGGCAAGCACTCTGTTCGATGCCGAGGAGAAGTACATAGTCGCCCTCGCGCTCGACAGCAAGGGCAACATCTACGCAGCGACGGGTGACAAGTGCAGGGTCTACAAGATCTCACCCGACGGCAAGGCGAATGCCGTGCTGGATTCGTCCGAGCAGCATGCCCTGTCGCTTGCAGTTGACAACGATGACAACGTCTACGTGGGCACCGGGCTCAACGGCTTAATCTACAAGATTTCCCCGGCCGGGGCGGTGAGCGCACTTTACGATGCGAAGGAGGATTCTGTCACCGCCTTGGCTGTCGATCCGAAGGGGATACTCTTTGCTGGAACGTCCCCCAAGGGAATCATCTACAAGCTGGCTCCAGGCGCAACGCCGAAAGCAGTATACGAAAAGGCTGGTCAGGGCATCACCGGAATCTCCGCCGACGGCTCAGGCAACGTCTACGCCGTAAACGCCGCCAACGTGTTCGAGATCATGGCGGACGAGACCGTATGCACGCTTGAGAATAAGGACGATGTCCAGTTTCTCTGCCTGGCTCTTGGAGACGGCAAGCTGTACGCGGGCACCGGAAACATCGGGTCGGTTTACAGCGCCAATGTCGGGAAGACAACCGTGGGAACATACGAATCCCCTGTCCACGATTGCGGGCAGACATCGAGCTGGGGAGTCATTGATTGGACAGTGGATCTTCCGAACGGGACGTCGCTCACGCTGCAAACCCGAACCGGGAATGCGACCGAACCCGGTTCTACGTGGAGCGAATGGTCGGCGGCGTACACCGCGCCAGGTGCGAAGATTGCCAGTCCGCCAGGCAGATACGTTCAGTATCTCGCCGCGCTGAAGGCGGCAGACCCATCTTCGAGTCCCAAGGTCAAGGACATAAGCGTCGTCTACTTGCCCAAGAACCAGGCTCCGAAGGTGAGCGTTACCAGCCCGAAAGGCGGGGAGAAGTGGGCCAGGAAGAAAACCATCAAGTGGACAGGCTCGGATCCCGATAAGGACACGCTGGCCTACGAGCTCTTCTACTCCACCGACGGAGGCAAGACCTGGCAGCCGTTAAGCGACAAGATCAAGGCTGCCGCGCCGGAGAAGAAAGAAAACGAAGAGCCAGCGGAGGAAGAGGAAGGCCCAACCGAGGATGAGGCACTCAAGCCAGAACCTCCGAACCCTGAGCAGATACTCGCGGAGATGACCGCCGAGCTTGAGAAACACCCGGAAATCCCTCAGGAGTTCAAGGACAAGATGGTGGCCGAGGCCACTGCTGTGGTGGAAGAGGCCCCATCCGACGGTCCGCCTGTCGACGAGGAAGCAAAGAAGCCGACGGAAGAGCCGGAAGCAAAGCCTGCCGGGATCAGCACGAAGCAGACCACCTTCTCCTGGGACACCGCCAAGTTCAAGGACGGCACATACCTGATAAAGGTGGTCGGCTCGGACAGGCTGTGCAATCCAAGCGATCCACTGCAGGGTGAAGTAATCTGCGACCCGATAACGGTATGCAACAAACCCCCGAAGGTCGTCGCTTTCAAGAAGACGCTCACCGTCCAGGCCGACAAGAGCGTGAGGGTCGAGGGCGTTGCGTATCACGATATGGTCGGCATTGCGGGCGTGCAGTACAAGGTTGCCTCAGAGGACTGGGCGGCGGCTGCGCCATCCGACGGCATCTTCGATACGCCGTTTGAAACCTTCGTGATCACAACGCGGCCCCTCCCAAAGGGCAATCACAAGCTCGATGTGAAGGCAATAGACCAGGCGGGCAACGCCGCAACGACCAAGGTGAAGGTGAAAGTGGAGTAAGCGGGGATAGCCGCTGCGCCACGGCGGAAACTTGAAGTGTGAAACTTGGAACCCAGACACCTTACTCGTTACGCATCACGTACAGCCTGGGTATTCTGCTCGAGGCAGTGGCTCTGCGGGCGGGGACGACGACCTCATCGCCGATCTGAACGTCAGGGATATCCGTCACGTCTATCGAGCACATCTGCATGGAAATCCGCCCGATGACCGGCGCCTTCTTGCCCCGCACGGTGACGTAGTTTTTCTCTCGGATGCCGAGCAGCCGATTCGCCGCCAGCCTGAGAGGCCGCGCCGCGCGGCGTGCTGCGCTCTCCGGAATAAGAGTGAAGCCGTCAGCGTAGCCGATCGGGAGGACAGCCGCCAGAGTTGGCCGCGAAGCCGTAAACTCGCTTCCATAGCCCACTTCTGTGCCCCGCGACAACCTTCGAATGGCAACAATCCTCGTCTTGAGACACCAGGTTTCCCGAAGATCGAGCCGCTTCTCCGAGCGCTGCGCGGAGAGCTGGCCGTAAAGGATCGTTCCGGGACGGACCATGTCGTAATGCGAGTCCTGCAAGTTCAGGATCGCCGCACTGTTGGCAGCGTGGCGCAGGCCAACGGGTATGTCCTTCGCGGCTAGCTCCGCGAGCAGGTTCGAAAACCTGGCGTTCTGCTCCCGCGCATGGCTGAGGTTCCACGCGCCCGCGTTGGCGAAATGGGTGTATATGCCGACCATCTGGATGCCCGGCAGGCTCAGCAGGCGGTAGAGGAATTCCGGGCAGTCATCCACGGCGACCCCCAGGCGCCCCATGCCGGTATCCACCTTCACATGGACGCGAGCCGTCTTTCCGGTCTCCGCCGCCAGCTCCGAGACACGCTGCACCATTCCAAGATCGCAGACAGTCTGCTCCAGGCCCTCCGACAGAGCAGCCTCGACCTGATCGGGCAGGAGCGGACTGAAGATCAGTACGGGCGCATTGACGCCTCCCTTCCTGAGCTCCAGGCCCTCTTCCAGCATAGTTACGCCGAGGCAATCCGCTCCGGCTTCCACAAACGCCTTGGCCGATTCCACCACCCCGTGCCCATAGGCGTTCGCCTTCACGACCGCCATGATCTTGACCGACCGCCCTACGACTCCGCGTACTCCGGCCAGATTGTGCCTCAAAGCGCTCAGGTTGACTTCAACCCAGACTGTATGTCCCTCGGTTTGCGCAGAACCCATATGTTGTAGAACTATCTCTTCCGCCTTGCGGCAGACCCTTTTGCCTGTCTGGGCGCCTTCTTGCGCGAGGCAAGCAGCACCCGCTTTCGCCACGAATCGTGCTGCGCTATCCGCTGTCTCAGCTCGTCGCCTTGCCCGGCCAGGTACTTCGCGACCGTCATGGTGCCGACTATGTGAAGCCTCATGCGGTATTGAAGTTGATACTCCCGCATCCCGGACTGCCGCGTCTCAAAGAGGAGCGTCGTCGTGTTCCCGTGGATCGGGAAATACCTGTGCGCTAGACGAGGAAGGTGGTTCTCGCCAGTCTGGTATGACACGACCCCCATATCGTGCGTGCGCAGCATGCCAATCACAAGGCGCTGCAGCTCCAGGCATTCGGAGACCACATCGGCCGATGCCCCGCTGGCCGTCCCCGCCGTCTCTACGAAGTCGGTCCGGTTGGCGCCGGGGCCGAGCTCGTGCTGGTCAATGAGCACATCCGGGGCGATTGCATCTATCGCTGCGCGGACGCATCTCGTCTCCGGCTGGCCGAGCGTAAGCCAATCCCGGTTCAGATCGGCCTTGTTGGCGTTTCGCCGCTGGTACCGCCCTGCGCCGTCCGGATTTACCATCGGCACAACAAAGAACGAAACCTTCGACATGAGGTCCGCAGTCCGCTCATCAGCGGCGAAGGCCAAATCCTCAATCAGGTTCAGCATTGCCTCGGTGGACGCCGGCTCATCGCCGTGCTGGCGGCAGATGATGAAGAGCCGTTTGGTCAACTCGATCGGCACGTTTGGATCGGATACCGCCACCATCGGGATGTCCTTCCCCTTCACCGACCTGCCGATGCACACCACTTTGATGCGATGAGAGCCGGAAAGGAAACTGACCGTCTCCAACGTCGCCAGTCTGCTCATCATCTCTGCGTGCGACGTCAGCCTGGCTTTGTCGGCGCTTGCCGCTGACATACCCAGCGTCACAGCCAGGATCGCTACCGCGCACACTACTCGCTGCTTCCTCAATATGCTACTCCTGTTGTCCCCTGGCCTCATAGGCCGTCGCCGGTGACGCCTGTTCTGCGCCGGCCCAATGACTTGATGATCCCGGCCACTAACGGCTTGCCGACGCTCCATGCCCAGTACCAAACACGCGAGAAAGGAAGGTCAAACTCGCCGATATACTCGACGAACCTGGCTCCGAACCCCTCCTTGAACCTATTCAGTCCGGAGAGGCGGTCATCGGCATCCCAATCCTTCTTCGGCGACACTCCCCGGAAATCGTAGAGAACACAGCCGGATTCCTTCGCCCATTCGATCATGCGCCACTGCAGCAGGTGGTTCGGCATTACGTTCCGGTGGCGATTGCTGGATGCGCCGTATGTGTACCAGCACTTATTCCCGAAGACAAACGACAGAGCCCCGGCGATCGCCTTGCCCTCGTACTCGGCAAGAAAGAGCTTCGCATAGCCGGCCTCCACCAGTATATTCCATATGCTCTCGTAGTAATCGTAGCCCCGGATCAGAAACCGGTCGCGCCGGGCCGTCTCCCTGAGCAGGTCGTAGAAGACTCGTAGATCATCCTTTGTGCAAGACGACCTCACGCGGACGCCTTTCCTCTCCGCCAGGCGAATGTTGTACCGCCACTTCGGCTTGCAGTTCGCCAGAAGCTCGTCCGGCGATGGCGTGAGGTCGAGCTGCATGACGCAGCGGGGCTGCACACCGCCGAACCCATGGGGATCTGAAATGCTGACAAAGCCAGTCTCTCGCAGGAGACGAACAACCCCGGAGTCCTCGGTCGTTACCGGAGGATCAATCTTGAAGAGGATAGCGCCGTCGTGCCGGGCGCGGTCCCTTACCGCATCTATCAGCAGCGGAAGCGCCCGCTGATCGGAGAAATCGCACACCGGCCCGCGCGGAGCGTAGAAAATGCACTCGTTCAAATGAGGGAGCTTGCGCTTCAGAATGGAAGCCGCCCCTACGATGTCTCCGGCATCCTCGACAGCCAGGCGGATCGGCTGCCATCCCCCGCTTCTCCGCTTGAGCTCGCCCCACTCGAACGACTGAAGCAGATCGCCGGTCGGGGACTTCGCAATGAATCCATTCCACAATTCGCTCTCGCGAACCTCCCTGACCTGCATGAGGATACCTCTCGCTCCCAGCGGCAATCGGTTGGCATTGTAGCATACCCCTCCTCAGGTGTCAAAGACGAATCCGGCTGGGAAAGTCTTCGCTTACCATACATGTGTTACACATTGGGGTTGCGGGAGAGGGACGCTCTTTGGTATCAGTTATATCATCAAACAAAGCATCCAAGGAGGTGTCCTCATCCCGCATGCCTAGTGTACGACAAATGGCATACTTTCG
>DATKXU010000043.1:0-3520 GCA_035528905.1 Armatimonadota bacterium | reverse complement strand
CGGGGAGAAGGAAGGCGCCAAGCTGCTCACCGGCGGTGCGCGCAACGTGTTGGAGGGCGAACTCGCCGAGGGCTATTACGTGAAGCCCACGGTGTTGGAGGGTCACAACAAGATGCGCATCTTCCAGGAGGAGATCTTCGGCCCCGTGCTGTCGGTCACTACCTTCGAAGACGAGGCGGAGGCGCTGGAAATCGCCAACGACACGCTCTACGGCCTCGGCTCCGGCGTTTGGACCCGCGACATCAACTGCGCCTATCGCATGGGCCGCGGCATCCAGGCCGGTCGGGTGTGGACCAATTGCTATCACCTCTATCCGGCGCACGCAGCCTTCGGCGGCTATAAGAAGTCCGGCTTCGGGCGCGAGAATCACAAGATGATGCTCGACCATTACCAGCAGACCAAGAACCTGCTGGTGAGCTACAGCCCCAAAGCACTCGGCTTCTTCTAGAAGCGGCATGCGGCATAATCCGGCGAGCACATGATGGGCTTCCTTGAGCGACTGACGCTAGTGACAGCGCTGCTCCAGCGCGAGAAGCGAATATCTTGCCGCGCGCTCGGCCGGATATTCGAACTGGATGACGCATGCCTTGAGGACCTCAAGTTCGAACTTGTGCACGTAAAGCGGCTGGCGATCGAGCAGGATGGTGGGGTTCTGATCTGGGCCGAACAGCCCGAGATCACTGCTCATGCGCACCTTACTGCAGAGCGAGTTTCTCCGCCTGCTACAGAGCGAATTTCTCCGCCCGCTGCAGAGCAAGTTTTTTCGCAGGTCATCGAACATCCGGAGCGGGGCGCAACGCCAGCCGAAACCACTTCGCCTGAGGGTGAACGCCGGCAATTGACCGTAATGTTTTGCGATCTTGTCGGATCGACGGAGCTGTCGACGCGCTTGGACCCGGAGGATCTCCGGGTGATCATACGCGGCTTTCAGGAGACGTGCGCCAAAGTCATCGCTCAGTTTGACGGCTACATCGCCCAGTATCTGGGAGACGGCATCCTCGTCTATTTCGGATATCCTATGGCCCACGAGAATGAAGCTGAACGGGCCGTAAGAAGCGGTCTCGGCATTATCGAAGCTTTGAGCGACTTCGAGCCGAAGCACGACATTGACGTCAAGCCCGCTGTCCGGGTTGGCATTGCCACGGGCCTCGTCGTCGTGGGCGAAATGATTGGCGATGGATCCGCGGAGGAGATGACGGTAGTTGGCGAAACCCCGAACATTGCCGCGCGATTGCAGGCCCTGGCCAAGCCCAACACCATAGTCATCAGCCCGGCGACACACAAGCTGATCGAAGCGGAGTTCAGATGTGAAGATCTCGGCGGCCTTCAACTAAAAGGCGTTGCCGAGCCGATTCACGCATGGCTGGTCGTTGGACTTGCCGAAGCCGAACACGAGGTGGAGGAGAGGTATGGCTTGCCGCTGGTCGGTCGCGACGAGGAGATCGGCCTTCTCTCGCGCCGTTTGAAACAGAGCAAGGAGCGCCTCGGTCAGGTAGTGCTGGTCAGTGGCGAAGCCGGCATCGGCAAATCAGCCCTGGCCGAAACCATGTGCGCCCAGGCGAAGAAAGAAGGATTCGCCGGGACCGCGTTCTACTGTTCACCCTATTACAGCAATAGCGCGCTCTATCCGGTGATTGAAAAGATAAGGCGGCGATCGGGATGGCAAGCCGCCGATACGCCCTATACGAAGCTGGCTAAGCTCGAACAGATGCTCGCAAATTATAGTTGGGCCGCCGAGGAGGCTGTGCCGCTCTTTGCCGCGCTGGTCTCGTTGCCGCTGCCCGAGGGGCGCTATCCTCCGCTGAACCTGGCGCCCCAAGAGCAAAAGCAACGAACGCTGGACGCGCTGGTCGCCTGGACACTGGAGGAAGCGGAGCGACAGCCGGTGTTCGAGTTGTGGGACGATCTCCACTGGGCGGACCCGACCACACTGGAGCTGCTCGGGCTGCTCATAAACCAAGCTGCCACGGCATCTCTACTCATGGTGATGACATTCCGACCGGAGTTTATTCCGCCGTGGTCGACCCGCTCCCACATGACCCCGACGACACTAAGCCGTCTTGAAGGTCCAGACGTCGAGGTGATGGTCACGCGCCTCATGGGCGGCAAGGAACCCCCTGCGGAGGTGGTTCAGCACATCGTCAAGAAGACCGATGGCATACCGCTTTACGTCGAAGAGCTAACTAAGGTGATCCTGGAATCCGGACTGCTGCGAGAGGGGAGTGATCGCTATGATCTCACGGGTCCGCTGTCGGCCGTCAAGATTCCGGCCACCCTGCAGGAATCCCTCATGGCCCGGCTTGACCGGCTGCCAAAGCTGCGCGATGTGGCCCAGCTCGGTGCCGTGCTTGGCCGCGAATTTGAGTACGAAATGCTCAAGGCCCTTGCGCCGATGGATGAGGTCCGCTTGCAGGACGGGTTGGGCCAGCTCGTGGAGGCCGAACTCCTCTATCAGCGGGGGCGCCCACCAAGAGCAACGTACATCTTCAAGCATGCTCTCATACAGGACGCGGCCTATCAGTCGCTTCTCAAGCGAACCCGACAGCAGTGTCACCGGCAGGTGGCCGACATTCTGGAATCAAGGTTTCCGGAGACAGCGGAAACCCAGCCGGAGTTATTGGCTCATCACCACACCGAGGCGAATTCCCCACAGACTGCGGTCGAGTACTGGGTAAAAGCCGGCCAACAGGCCGTACATCGCTTTGCAGATCGGGAGGCGGTTGGCCACCTTGAGAAAGGTCTGAGCGTTCTCCTCACTCTCCCGGACTCGCCTGAACGTGCCAGGCTAGAGCTGACCTTGCAGACCAGTCTTGGACCCGCATTAATGGCTACCAAGGGGTACGCGGCTCCGGCGGTGGGCGAAGCATATCGCCGAGCCCGAGATCTCTGCCAACAGCTCAAGGATATCACACAGCTTTTCCCGGTCGTCTGGGGTCTGTGGATGTACCACTTAGTGCGGGCTGAACACGAAGCCGCGAACGCGATGACCAAACAGCTTCTCGGCGTGGCACAAACCACTGGCGATCCGGATCTTGCATTAGAAGCTCACTTTGCTGTCGGCCTAAGCACATTTTATTGCGGTGAGCTGCCCGCCGCACGCGAGCATCTGGAACAAGCCATAAGCGCCTATGATCCCGAGCGGCACAGTGAGCTGGCTTCCACATATGGTGGCCTAGATCCCGGTGTGTGTTGCTTGGAGTATGTCGCCTGGACGCTATGGTTGCTCGGCTATCCCGATCAGGCCCTGCAGAGAGCCGACGAGGCGCAGTCTCTCGCGAAGCGGGGGGCCAACCTATACACCCAGACGCGTTCGCTCTATTGGGACAGCCTCCTGCGTCAGTTTACCGGTCAGTGGGACGTGTTACGCGAAAGGATCGAGCTAGCCATCAGCATGGCGACGGAACACGGATTTGCCCTCGTGCTTGCAGTAGGGCCGATCATGCGTGGCTGGGCGTTAGTGACGGAAGGACAGGCTGAAGAGGGCATCAGGCAGATAAGTCAGGGTCTTGAACGCTACCGG
>DATKXU010000042.1:0-33375 GCA_035528905.1 Armatimonadota bacterium | reverse complement strand
ATACCTCAAGAGCGCATACGAGCAGAACGTCCGGGACATCGGGCGCGAGACGGAGCGCGAGCTGGGGAAATCGCGGTTGTTTGGGACGACCAGAGGCGTGGGACGGAGCCGGGGCGAGGAACTCAGGATCGAGCGCAGCGGCCTGGAGGCGAAAGGCCGCGCAACTCTCGGGTACGGGATCGGCCAGCGCGAATACAAAGAAGAGATGACAGGCAAGTTCGCCGGCGGGCTGCAGGACCTGCTCAACTACGGGCAGACGGGGATCAAGCTGGCGGCCGGCGCGGGCGAGGTAGAGTACGGAGGGACGACGGCGGCGGCGGAGATGATCTCCGGCGCGAAGCAGGATTACTACGGGGACCTTGGGAGTCTCTTCGGGTATCCGATCGGCGAGTACCTGGGGGAGCGCGATGTAAAGCGGATGGGCTTGGGGAGCGGCCAGTCCGCCGCGGCGGACGGCAGCCAGGTGCCCGCGGTCACCCTTCAGCGGCCAGGCGCCGGCGATCTGCCGATCGTTGGACGCGAGGATGACTGGTGGGAGACGCTGCGTCGAGATGCAGAGGCCAAGCGGCTGCTACAAGTAAAATATGCCAGACAATAGCTCGGAGGTCGAACGATGGGCGCGATAGGTAGAGCGGTGGAGACGGCGGAACGCGAACGGGGCCGGACCACGAATCTGGCGATCACGCTGCGGGAGATGCGCAGGCAGCAGGAAATCGACCAGCAGCAGAAGGAAGAGCGGCAGAAGCGGGACGCCCAGTTCATTCTGGATGCGTTGACCCAAGAGTGGAGCGATCCGCGCAGGTGGAAGGACTCGACTCCGCAGGAACAGGGCGCGGCACTCTTCAAGATCAATTCCGCGCGGAATATCCGGGGGCTCGATGAGCTGGACAGCCTGCAGGATCCGAGGCCGGAATCCTCCATGGGCGACGCGTTCCAGATGCAGACGTGGGCACAGAAGCGGATTCCGTTTCCGATCGTGCGACACTACTTCGAGACGAAGTACGGCCGGGACTGGCTGACGAATAACAACGTGACCTCGGCAAACCGGGAATCGCTCGGGCTGCCGCCACCGGGCATGGAAGGGATGGAACTACCCGGGCAGGCAGAGGCCCTGGGCGGCGCGGGCGTGATGGAGGCGAAGCCGGCGCCGGAGACCGAGACTGCAGCAAGCCAGGAAGCCGCCGGGGCAGTGGCTCCGGGCGCGGCAGAACAACCATCGAAGCCGATCACCGCACGAGCGTGGGATGAGGCGCTCGAGGAGATCTACAACGAGTATCGGACCGAGCCGCTGTCGATCGCGGATGCGATGTCGCTCCAGAAACTCTTGGGAGAGCCTGACGGCATCTATATGCTGGCGCAGACGGAGGATGGGCTGGACAGGATACACACGACGGGGAAGATGATGGGTATTCCTGAGCGCCTGTGGGCCTCTGACCAGAACGAATACTTCACCCACGTACAAGAACGCGTGCAGCAGCTCAGCGAAAAGGAACGGCGCGAGAAGAACGCCAAGGCGAGGCTGGCCTTCTTACCGGAGATCAGGCGATTGAGAGAGCAGGGAACGCCTGCGCTCGAAGCGGCAAGTCTGATATACGACGGACTCAAGGAGATCGGGTACGACGGCACGCTGGAAGAGCTGGCGCAGAACATAGGAGCGATGCCTACGACCTCGCCACAGGAGGACCGGACCTACGAGGCAATGATGCAACGCATCCAGAACACGGCGGACCAGTTTAAGGTCACACACGAGGTTGCGATGCGGAGGCTGGGGATTTCGCAGGCACAACTCGACCTGGCGAGAGACAGGCTGAAGCTTGACATAAAGAAGTTTGAGGCCGAGGGGGGCGGTACGGGCGTAAGCGCGGAAGCCAAGGAGTTTGCGCTTTCGGGTCCTGAGAAGACCAAGGCGAAGGGGTACGGATTCTCGGAGACGGCGATCCTGCACGGGCCGAAGCGGGTGCGGGAGCTTGTCAATGCGGCGAAGGACGATCCAAAGTCCAAGTGGTGGGAGCGGATCGACCCGTATGATCCCAAGGCGGCCACAAAGTTGACAGCGGCCGGGAAGGCCCGGATCAAGGAGATCAATGAGTCGGAGCGAGAGGCAGCAGGGAAGCGGCCGGCATCCTCCTCCGCTAAAGCTACGGAGGACAAGGCCGGCGGGAAGGTCAATTACCAGGCGCGGGTGATGGACGCGCGGAATATCAATGCAACAGTAACGTTCGACGGGAAGAAGATCAGCCTGAAGGACTGGATAGACACGGCGAAGGATAACAAGCAAACCGACCAGGCCATCTACGAGTGGTTACTGGCAAACGGTCTAGTTAAATGAGCGATTTCTTTTCGCGTACAGAAGTGGTAAGCAAACCGGCTTCTCCTTCCGCGGGGAACGATTTCTTCGCGCGGACCAAACTAGTGAGTCGCCCTGCGCCCATGCAATCACCGATCGTAGAGACGGCCAGGAAATGGCTGGGGACGCCGTACAAGTGGGGCGCTGCCAGTTGGCGGGCGACGGACTGCTCAGGACTGACGCAGAACGTCATGAAGGAGCACGGCATCAAACTCCCCCGCGTGGCGGCGGATCAATACACGGTTACCCAGAGGGTCGAGCGGGCGGAGGCGCAGCCGGGCGACCTCGTATTCCTACAGGGCACTGGCGGGAAGAAGCCGGGCAAGATCAGCCATGTCGGGATATACACAGGAGACGGGAAGTTCATCCACGCCGCAGCGGGGGGGAAGCGTCGGAAGGTAATCGAGGACAGGCTGGACACGCCGTACAACCGGGCGCATTTCGACAGCATCCGGAGGCCGAGCGCAGAGATGGCGCGGCTCGCCGGGGAGATGGATGTGGAGGCCGCGAAGCAGAAGCTCTCTCCGCTGCAGAAGGGGGCGGCATTCGTGCTGGGGGCGATCACGACCGGCCCCGGCGAACCGGACATTCCCGCGGCGGCGGCCGGGCGGGCGGCGGCGGAGGAACTCCCACACGCCATCGTGCGAGCCGGAAAGAGCGTCGGCAAGACGGCGGCCGGGTTTGCGGCATTCGGGTTACAGGTCGGCGAGACCGTCGGATCCATGGCAGCTCCGGCACTGCCGGGCGGCAGGGCTACGTACAAAATGATCAAAGAGTTTCAGCGAGGGAACCGCGAGCGAATCTATCGCCTACTGCCGGACAGTGTCCGTTCGACCGTCAAGGAGGTTGTGGAATCCGCCCTTACGCCCATGACGGCTAAGCAGATTGCCATGATGCCGGTTGACATCATCAAGCAAGTGGTCAGTGGCATCATTACCGCGCCGGAGCAGATAGAGCAAGGGGATATATCGCCGCTGCTTTCCTCGCTGGCGATGGTTGCCGGAGGAGTACACGGCGGGCGTTCGCTCTTGAAGAAGGCCGGGCCGCTGCTGGAGGGACTAAGGGGCACGAAGGGTGTCGAACTGGAAGTGATGCGCGACCTGGTGGACAAGGGTTATGGGACGCCGGAGATGGAAAGGTTGTTGGCGGAAAGGGAGGTCGTTAGTCGTGAGTCGGCAGTCGTCAGTCCGGAGGCGGAGGCACTGGGAGAGAAGGGCGGGGTGACGATACCGGAGGAGCGGAAGGCGTTTGAACCGAGGCCGGGCGAAGAGATAACCCCGGAGACAGCAACCGGCCCGGGGGTTCGGGAGGCCGGAGAGCAGATGCTCGCAGAGGATACGGCCCGTCAAGCACAAGAGAAAGCAGCATACATTGCTGAGAAGATGCCGGAGGTCGGGGAGACCGTCGAACTGCCGGACGTCGGAGAGGTGACGGTGAGGGAGATCAGGCCCTCCTCCGCCAAGGCTACGGAGGGCGGGGCTTTGGCGGGCGAGATAGTTGCGGAGACGGCGCAGGGGATGCGGATCAGGGTTGGCGCGGAGGAGTTTGTGCGGATGCGGGAAGAGGGGCCAGCAGGGAAGCAGCCAGCGGTCAGCGGTCAGCAGCCAAGAGGAGGAGCAGAGGCAGCCGGAAGAATCGAGGAAGTGACGGAAGCGGAGACTCAGATTCGCCGCGGGGAACTGACGGCGGCGACTCTCGGACCGGAAACCGAGATGCCGACGCAGGAGATCATACGCGATCCGGTGCGGTTCCAGTTCAAGGAGAGCAATCCTCCAGCCGACGTGCCCTACAACCCGCTTTTCGCGGACGTGATAGACGTATGGCGCGACCCGGCGGACGGCAAGACATACGTGGTGAACGGGCACAAGCGGCACGCCTGGGCGCTCAGGGACAATGCGCCGACGATGCGAGTGCGGTACATCGAGGCGGCCACAGCAGAAGCGGCAAAGGTATTCGGCGCCGTCAAGAATATCGCTCAGGGATCGGGCACGCCGGTAGACGCGGCCAGATTGTTCCGGCAGACCGGGCTTACCGCCGAAGAACTACTGGCGCAGGGCCTCGATCTCACCGGCGCAGTCGCTCGCGACGGCATGAACCTGTCGCGGCTGTCGGACACTCTGTTCCACGAGGTTGCCATAGGAAAGCTGCCCGTCGAGCGCGGCGCCTTGATCGGCGAGCTGCTGCCGGATCACGCGGACCAGGCGGCGCTGATAAAGGCGCTTGCCAAGCGCGAGAACGTCACCAACGACGTGCTGAGGGAGTTCATCAAGCAGGCGCAGGGCGCACCGAAGACCGAAGTCACGCAGAGAAATCTCTTCGGCGACGAGGTTATCAGGACGAACCTACTGCTAGAGAAGGCGGAAGTATCCGCATACATCAGGCAGCAGCTACGGCAGGATCAGGCGGCGTTCGGCGGGGCGGCAAAGCACGCCGAGCGGCTGAGGGCCGGTAACAACATCATTGACGAAGCCACGAGCAGAGCCATTGCCACAGAAGCTAGACAGATACAGGATATATATGATAGACTGAGCGAGTACAAGGGACCTGTCGCAGAAGCGCTCAATGAGGCCGCAGGGAGGATCGCAAATGGAGAATCCAAGTCCACAGTCAAAGCCGAAACCTATCAGCGAGTCAAAGCAGGAGTATCGGAAACTCTCGCCGGAAGAGAAGGCGCAGGTACTGTCGCAGTTGAAGGCGCACCAGGACGCGGGCCTGCTGAAACCCCAGAACCAGTAATACCGCCACCAACCGCACTTGAACCACCACTTATTCAAGCTACACGGGAAGGGCAGATGGCTTCGGGTCTGCTCGAATCACCAGAGGACTTCCAGCTAACTTCACAGAAAGCGGCTGAATCAAGGATACCCGTCTCCGGCAAGGCGACTATGGCAGCCGGAGAAGAAGCGGGGCAGATGAGGCTGGAGGGGAAGCCGGCTGGGGAGGCCGCTGTGGTGTCCCCTGAGCCGGTTGTGGAGGCACCGCCTAGCCTTGTGCAACGCGTGGAGGAACCAGGGGTACCAGGCGCAACCGTGGACAAGCCGCATGGAATATACACCACACCGGCAGAATACAAGAGTCCTCATGCTGAATTAGGCGGTGAGATCAGCCAGTGGCGAACAAATCCCGAAGCTAAGGTTCTAACAGTTGATACGACTGCCTTGTACGAAACGAACAGAGGTTTAGCGGGGCAATCGGCAGGGGTTGCCGCACTTAGACAACTCATCGGAGACGAAGGCACATCAAACCTGGCAAAGATGTCTAAAGGTGAGTTGCAGACCGTCCTTGCTAGAGAATACCCTGACGTGGAATGGAACAGATACTTCGACCAAGCTGAGATGCTAGAGGGTTACGCTGGACTGCTGGCAAGACGACAGGGTCATGATGCCATCTGGGGGTTTGACAAACAAGCCCCGGAGATGTCGGAGTACGTGGCACTGACCGACCGCGCAATGACTCCCGCTAAACTCGCACCCACACGCGCGAAGGTTGAACCTGCGGCGGGCGGGAAGCCGGCTGGGCAGGGCACACTACTGCAGAGGGGAGCGGGCACAATAGCCGTTTCGCGTCCGGAGGCGCGGGTTAAGGCGGAGGCGGCCGTTGCGGTTAGGGCATCCGACATCGTAAAAGAACTCGATCGAGCCTTCGCGCCCATTCGCGTCGGCCGGTTCAGAGAGATGGCCTCGGGGATATTCAAGGTCAAGCAGCGGGTCATCAGGACGGGCAAAGCCAACGACCTCTATGCAATCAGCCACGAGGTAGGCCACTCACTCCATAAACTCCTCTATCCCGAAGCGAAGACCAAGCACGGCAAGGCGCTTTCCGGCGAAGCATTCCCGGCAGAATATCGCGGAGAACTGGAATCGCTCGCATATCCCGAAGCCAGGGATAAAGTGGTGGAAGGCTATGCCGAGTACATCAGGCTGCGGCTAACCGAGCCGGCGGAGGCGGCGAGCAGGGCGCCGAAGTTCCACGAGTACTTCCGGGAGAAGCTTTCCGAGTTCCCGGACGTCATGCGAGTACTCGACAGGGCGCAGGAAAACATCAGGCTATGGAAAGAGCAGCCGGCAGCCGCGCGAGTGAGGTCCACGGTTTCGAGGGATCAGAAGGGAAACGAGCGGGGCTGGAGCATCGATCGGCTATACAAGACGTTCGTTGACGAGTTGCATCCACTATACAAGGCAGAACGCGAGATCACGGGCGGCGCGAAGATCCCGATAGAGGAGTCCGCCTTCGGCGAGGCATGGAGAGCACGCGGTCTATCGGGAAAGGCAAAGGAGTGGCTGGAGCACGGGATTACGGACGAGAGCGGGAAGAAGGTCGGCAAGGGGCTGAAGGAAATACTCGACCCGGTGGCCGGCGAATTCGATAACTTTGGAGACTATGTTTACTCCGTACACGCCCTGGATGTGATCGCCGACGGGAAGGCTATGCCGCTGGGGAAAGCCGATTATCAAGCCGTGGTAGACAAAGCCCCGGCACACTACGGGACAGCGCTCAAGGAACTCGTGGGTTATCAGGATGCCCTCCTGCAGGAACTCGTGGATGCGGGGATGCTGTCCGCGGAGGCGAAGGTGGCGATGCGAGCGAAGTGGCCGAACCACGTTCCGCTCTATCGGGACATGCAGGCGCCCGCCGGCAGGAGAGGCACCGGCAAGGCGCCAGCCAATCTGCCGCAGGCCGTGAAGAAGCTGCGGGGATCCGGGCGGGACGTGATCGATCCGATAGAGAGCATCGTCAAAGACACCTATGTCTTCTTGAACCTGGCGCAGAGAAATCGGGTGATGAGCAAGCTGGTGGGCCTGGCGAAGAAGTTCGAGGACACCGGGAGGGTCGTGGAACTCGATATTCCGCCGAAGATGCGGCCGACATCGTTCACCCTGGATGAAGTGCTCCGCAAAGAAGAGAAGGTGATAGCGGAGGCAGTCGGCCTCGACCTGGATGCCGCAAAGACCGTATTCCGGCCCTCATACATGCCGGCGGGTCGGGAAAACATCGTGGCGGTGTACATCGAGGGCAAACCGAGGCTCTTCCAACTCGACAAAGAACTCCACGCGGCGGTGACGGGGCAGGACGTACTATCGAGCAATATCCTAATTGACCTACTCTCGACGCCGGCGAAGGTCCTCAGGGCCGGCGCCACGCTCACACCGGAATTTGCAATGAGGAATCCGGTCCGTGACGTCATGACGGCCGTGATAAACTCTGAATATGGCCTGATGCCCTACGACTTTATCAGGGGGCTATTCCACGTTCTGAGGCGGGATGATCTCTACCACCAGTTCAAGGCGTCGGGCGCAGCTCACGCCGATATGATCAGCGTGGACCGGAACTACCTGCAGAAGTCCATCCGGGAAATCGTCTACAATTCGCCATCAGAAAAGGTGATCGACTTTCTCAAAGAGCCGCTGGAGGGAATCCTCGAACCCCTGCGGGCCTTCAGCCAAGCGACGGAGGAGGCCACGAGGGTCACCGAGTTCGGGCTGGGCACGAAGTGGGGGAAAGAGACGGAGATCGGCAAGATTATGGAGGCGGCGATCTCGGCGAGGGACGTGACGCTCGACTTCTCCAGGGCGGGGACGGCCGGAAAGCAGATGAACCGATGGACGGCGTTCCTCAATGCGAATATTCAGGGCGTGGATAAGATGGCCCGGGAGGCCAAAACGCATCCCAGGAGATTCTTCACGCGCGGCGTGGCGTACATCACGGTTCCAACGGTGGCGCTGTACTACATGAACCGAAACGATCCTCGATACCAGGAACGCGCGGAATGGGAGAAGGATGTCTATTGGTTCATCCCGACACCGGAGGGACAGCCCCTCTACCGTATTCCGAAGCCCTTTGAGTACGGTATTCTGTTCGGCTCGACGGTCGAGCGGGCACTTCGCTGGATAGACGCAAAAGACCCTCACGCATTCGACGAGTTCGGAAAGGACGTGTTCGGAGCGGCGACGCCGGACATCCTGCCGACAGCACTGATCCCGTGGGTACAAGTGATTAGCAACAGGTCGTTCTCCGGGAGGCCGATCGTGCCGAGAAGCGAGCAGGACCTGCCGGCGGCTCTACAGGTCGGCCCTGGGACATCCGCAATAGCGGAGATCATAGGGCGGCGGTTCGATCTCTCTCCACGAAAGCTGGACGCATACATTTCAGGCTACGGCGGCGGGCTGGGGAAGCAGGCGGTAGGGACGACGGGCTGGGCGCTCGAGCAGTTGGGGGTGATAGGAGACAGGGCGCCCGAGGCTGCCAGGCCGATACTGGCAAGAGTCCCGGGCGTAAGAGGCTTCGTAGCAAACGAGATGAGCCAGCCCGTGCAGGTAGACCGGATGTACGATCGGCTCGATGATCTGCGAGACAGCAAGAAGAAAGCAGACGCAAAGATCGGCAAGCCGCTGACTGAAGGAGAGCGCGAGGAACTCAGGGCGCTCGAGCATCGGGCGGAGGTCCTCTCGCATATCCGCAAAGTCGAGCGGACGGTGATGGAAGCGACCGAGCAGGAGGCGTTGAGCGAACTATTCGGCATGTACGATATCCCGGCGCACGTGGGCCCGATCGAGGAGCAGAAGAGGGCGGCATTGCTCTATCTTCGGCTGAAGCAGAGGGATGTGGCGACTGGGAAAGGGGGCATGGCATGAACGGGAAGTTGCACGTCATACTGGCTTACGTGGCATCGGGGCTGGCGGCGCTGTTCGGAGGCTTCTGCCCGCTCTTGAAGAGTCTGGCGCTGCTGGCGGTGCTCGATTGGATCGCGGGGCTATCGGCGAGGTACATCAAACACCAAGCGTGGGATTGGCGTAAGGGATACGAGGGCGTGCTCAAGAAGTTCGTGCTCTATCCCTGCGCGATCGTCGTGGCGGTGGCGGTTGACAAGATCATGCTCGCCGAGGGAATCGATGTCGGCGGAGTGTTTCGGAAGGGCATGTTGTTCGTGCTGCTGGGGAAGGAGATCGTATCCTTTGTGGGCCATCTGAAGACGTGCGATATCCCGATCCTCAAGAGTCTGCTGGACCTGGCGGAGAATTGGCGGGCGGGCAAAGCAGACGGGAAGGGGTGAGGACATGGCATCGGAGCGTGTAGAAAGCGAGTAGTATGCATTGGACCTGGATCGTCACAGCAGCGTCTATCATCGGCACGACGGCGAACGTCTACAAGCGCCGCTGGTGTTTTGGCGTGTGGGTGGTCACCAACGCGGTGTGGTGCGCCTATGACATGAGTATCCGGCAATACAGCCAGGCCATGCTGTTCGGGGTCTACCTGGGCCTAGCGGTCTGGGGACTGTGGAAATGGAAAGCGGAGGGAAGACCATGAAAGCACCGAAAGGGCTTAAAGAGATCATCGCCGCGTACGGCAATCCATCGAAGAACGGCAAGCTGGATAGCGTGTGGTTGAAGGAGCAGACGATACTGATGGAACTACCGTATCCGATGCGCCTGGCCTGGGACCTCAAGACAGTGGTGACCCGATGCCGGGTTCACAAGAAGGTCGCTCCCGTGCTCTGCGAAACATTCAAGCAGGTGTGGAACGCAGCCCGATTGACCGTCAAGAAGCGGGATGGATTCGACAAGACGACCGCCTATTACGACGCCGCGACCTTGAAATACCTGCGGGAGTTCGGGCTCGATCTATTCGGCGGCGTATTCGCCTTCAGGGTCATGCGCAACAGCAGCCGGCTATCAGTCCATTCCTGGGCGATTGCCATTGATATTGATCCGAAGCACAATGCGCTTGGGACTGCGGGCCGCATGCCGCGGTGGGTCGTGAGGATCTTCGAGGACATCGGCTTCATCTGGGGCGGTCGCTGGAAGGGGAGCGGGTGCGATCCGATGCACTTCCAGCTTTGTTCGGGGTACTGATTCCGGGCGGAATATGCACATGCGTATCTAAGCGGTGGATGTATCGAGCGCAAGGCATTTCATCGGAATACAAGCATTATATTCGCACGCGGACGCGAGGTCAATGTTGTCAACCCACGACACATGTGCTACAATGCATCCGGTGGCAACCCCCCGCACCGGGCATGATTCTTCTGGCAATTCCTGGCCAAAGGAGAGATCGCCATGACCTCGTGCGTCCGGAAGAGAATCGTCCTCGCCTTAATCGCCCTGTTCCCGCTTGCCGCGTCCATACAAGCGGCGCCGGCGCTCGATCCCAACGCGCTGGATAGGCCGATAACCCTGAAGCTGGACGACGCGTCCATGGCCGATGCCGCCGCCGCCATCGCAGAGGTCGGGGACATACAGGTGGCAGCGCCGGTGGAACCCAAGAGCGGCATCACTCTATCCATGGATCGGGCGCCCATCCGCCTGGTATTGGATATCCTGGCGAAGGCATCCCGCACGAAATGGGAGAATGTAGGCGGGGTCATAGCCTTCCGCAAACCCCCTGAGGCCGCCAAGATTGACTTCGCTGAGGCAGACATCCGCTTAACGCCCGAGCAGGGAGTGGCGATATTTCTCGCTTCGTTGGATCCTTTCCAGCTCTTCCGACTCTCCGCAGGCATTCCGCTGCCGTATGAGGAGCTAATGCCGGAGCAGCAGGGTGTTTTGACGCACATCCTCTCGCCGGACGTCGTAGGCATCAGCTCTTCGGGAGACGTGGTAAGCAGCCTGCCTGCGCCGGAGCAGACCAGCATATCGTTCTGGACAATGCCCTACCTCCTAATTCCTGACCCGGACGGCGAGAAACCCATCAGCCTCCGCCTGGATTCGACCCCGTACATCACTCTAAGGAGGGCGGAGAAATGACATTCCGCCGGGCACGAATCGCCAAGCACCTAATCCTCGGCCTGCTCCTGTCTGCCGTCTGCAGTCTGCAGTCTGCAGTCTCCGGCAGTGCCGACTGGACCGCGGACGAGCGGATGCCGACATTGGTAAACCTGCCCAGGAAGGCCACGGACCTGGAGGATGTATGCGCCCAGCTTAGGCAGCAGGCGCCCGCCGAGTTCTACGTAGACCGCCGCCAAGCGAAGACCGAAGTCGCCCTGTACATGGGAGAAGTCAATCTGAAAACGGCGATGGCGGCGATAGAAGTGGCGAGTGGCCTCAAGTGGCGCATGGTGGGCGACTTGTTCTTCCTCAGCGCGGATCCCCAAGGCGCGGCGGTGACCCGCTGGTACGAACGATACGCCGGAGCGAAGCAAGCGCATCTAGCCGGTGAAATCGAAAGCCAAGCGAAGGAATGGATAAACTACGCGATGCCGTTCCCGCCGATGTTCGACCCGCCATGGGTGCTTACCCCGCTTCAGAGCGAACAGCTCGCGTATTCGCAGTCCCTGTTGCTTTTCACCATGACTCCGCCGCAGCTCGACTGGCTGGATGCCGCCCTTACAGAGAGAAAATACCAAGCTGCGGAATGGCAAACGGTGATTGACAGCCTCGCGGAGAACTCGCCGGAGATACCGCTGAGCATGAATGCAGCGATGGTGATTCACGCTCCGAGCGGCGAATTCCTGATCGAAATGCCACCTTCTGAGGTGGAGGAGGAGAGCTCCGGGGAAACAGCGCGTCCGAAACCGCGCAGGATCGAGCTGCAGCCATCCGAATCCGCAGCGGGAGGGCCGAAGAAGACCAACCTGAAGCAGGAGATGAAGGGGCTCTGGGTGACAGGCGGCGATTTCCGGGAGCTGGCCGGCCTGCTGAAGAAGGCCAAGGCCCAGGGTTTTGATAACTTATTCCTACCCGTGCTTCAGCGCGGGCACACGATCTATCCAAGCGAGCGATTCCCGCGCGACTCAAGATACCGAACTTCAGATGTTCTCAAGCAGGCGGCCAAGACTGCCAGCGGTCTTGGGATCAAGGTCCATGCAGTTCTCGACGCAACCCTATGGGGCGACGCGACGCATCCGCTTCCCACAATAGCGAATTACCCCCTTGTCCAGGAACGCAACCTGCTGGGACGCAGCTACGGCGAGCAGGAGAGGTGGCAACAGTCAGAGCTCGCGCTCCTGCAGACCTACATGCCGTATGCGCCTTCCCTGCCAATCGAATTTGCCCCTGCGGATAAGAGAGTCTATCTATGCCCCGCGTCATCCAGGGTGCCGAGGCTACTCCGACTGGCGGTCGAGGAGATCGCAGAGAACTACGAAGTCGCCGGAATATGCCTGGACGGCGCGGATTATCCCAGGAGCACGCCCTTCGTTCTGGCAGGCGAAGATTTGGCGCCCCCATTCGGATACACCGTAGAGGTGCGCAGAGAGGTGATCCGGGCGCACCAGATTGACCCGATAGACATGGACGCCAGCGTAGTGCGCACAGAGGCGGACACGGAAGCGCTCGCTCTCTGGGACAGGTTCAGGCGCGGGAAGCTCACCGGCATGGTGAGCGAGGCCTGCTCGGCATTCAGAGCCGCCCGCCCGGACGGCATCTGCTCCGTGACGCTCGACATGGCATCCGATGGCCCATCGCCGGTTCACTGGTCGAAGATCAAGGGGCTCGACGCGCTCGTGCCTTCCATCGGGATACAGCCGCCTGCGGGCGAGGAATCCTTCACCTATTCGAAGGAGGATGCCGACGCGGTGACGTCGCTCCACAACGCTGTCTTCAAGAGCGCGGCTATCGTCCCGGCCATCACCGGTCTCGACTCGGATTGGCTGGCGGAGCAGGCCGCGGCGCTCGCGGACGTAGTGAAGGTGGCAAAAGACTCCGGCTTGAAGGGCTACATCCTCTCCGGCGATGTAAACACCCTGGCCTCCGCCCTGGATGCGTTGGGAGAGTGAGGAGGGCTCCGCTCAAATCCGCTCGAGGGGGACGATGCCGAGGGCGTCGAGGGCGTTCGCCAGCGTCTGCCTGAAGGCCGCTACCAGCGCGAGCCGGTACGTCCGAAGCTCCGGATCGCGAATCCTGATAAACGGCACGCGCGGCCCTGCCTCCGGGTCGGGGTTCTCGTAGAAATCCGTGAAAGCGGTTGCGAGATCGAATGCATACCTCGCAAGCGTCGTGGGCGAAAGGCCCTTCGCCGATTTCACAAGCGCCGCCGGAAACTCCTCGATCTTGCGCACCAGAGCCTCCTCAGCGGGCGTCACCCTGTTCGGCCTCGGCACGCTGGTGAGGTCGAGCTCGCCGGCCTTCGCTAACATGCTGCACGCGCGGGCATGCGCGTATTCGAGATAGACTCCCGTGTCGCCGGTAGTGCGGAGCGCCTCATCGAAGTCGAAAACGATCATCTTGCTGAGGCCGAAGCGCGACATGAAATATCTGACAGCGGCAGCCGCCAGGACGTGGGCCGTCTCCGGCTTGTGCACCTTGTGCTCGAGGCGCTTGACCATCTCGTTTATGAGGTCGTCCGCCTTGACGCCGATGCCGCGCCGGCCGGACATTGCCTGCGCTCCCTCTTCGCTGATCTCCTCCACGCCGAGCCCCAGCTCCTTCGCGGCCTTCCCTGAGAGCACGACAACCTCGTAAGAGAGATGCCTCGAGCTGTTCGCTTGCCGCCGACAGCCCAGCCGCCGAAGCGATTGGTAGACGATCTGCTGGGCATAGCTCTGGCGGACGTCAATCACGTTGATCGCCTCGTCCGCGTGCCCGAAGTCGGCTCGCGGCTCGCCATCGGGGGCGGTCGTCCAGAGCTCCCGGCCGTTCGGCTGGACGCCCCAGAGCTCATAGAGGAAATCCACGCCGAGCACGCCGAGCTTCCACATCTGATAGGCGATGTCTTTGCCGGTATAGGTGACCGTGCCGTCCGAGCGGACGAGGATTTTGTCCTCGCTCCGAATGCCTTTCTTCGTCTCGATGAGCCGCCGTCCGAACGGCACAATCCAGCATCCGGCATTAGGGCCGCTTTCCTCGTAGACCACCGCCCCGGCAGCCTTCAGCCTCTCGAATGCCGCCGTCCAGAACCCGCGGGCGAGGACATCCGACTCCCAGTTCAGTAAGTCGTAGAAGACGTCGAGGCGGGCGACGGCAGCGAGATGGCAGGTCAGAATCCTCGTCGAAAGCTCCTTGCCAAATGCCGCCACCGGGTTGTCCCCGGTTTCCAGCAGGCGCAGCACCTCTGAGCGCTTGCTGAGAAGGGCCTCGCTGCGCCCGTATTCTTCCTGAACCCGCGCGTACAAGTCCCAGCAATAGTAGTCGAACGGCTGCCGGCCGTCGTACTTCGCCAGGAACGGGGACATATCGGCGGCCCTGCCGTCGTAGACCGGCTCGTCGAGGTAGAGCATGCCCGCGACCACATCCGCGACCTGCACGCCCGTGTCGTCAATGTAGTTTGCGACCTCCACGTTGTAGCCCAGTCGTCGCAGCACGCGGCTGACCGTATCACCGATGACGGCATTTCGGACGTGGCCGATGTGCATGGCCTTGTTGGGGTTGACATTGGTGTGCTCGACGAAGACCTTGCGACGACGACGCTTCGCCAGCCCGAAGCGCTCCTTCTCAGCCAGCACTCGGCGGATCATATCCCGCGCATACGCCGGATGGTCTATCTTGAAATTGATATAGCCCGGCGGCGTGACGGAGATTTCGACGACGTATGGGATGTTTCGCGCGCGGAGCCGCTCGGCCGTTTCTCTGGCGATCTCGAGCGGTGCCCGACGCAGTTTCCCGGCCAGCGCCAATGCCACCGCCGTGCTGAAATCGCCGATTTCCTTCGTCGGCGGGATGTTGAAGCTCACTTCCGCTCCCCCGAGGATCTTCCGGATCTCTCGGGCGACAATATCTTGGATCAACTCTTGCTCCTGACAGCGAAAAGAAACAGTCAAGGTCTCAAGTTCCAGGTTCCAGGTTTCCGCCGTGGCGGACTCCCGAGCCGCATTCACCCGGCTCAGCAGGAGCTTCGCCCTCCCGAATGCCATTCTTGAACAATGCCACCTGAAACCTGAAACTTGGAACCTGAAACGGCTTTCTGCGCTAGGATGCGATCCTCTCCAGCGCCCTTGCCGAATCTGGGCCGGTAGCGCGGATCTCGAACGCGCGTCCCTCATCCTCTGCCGAAATGCGAATCTCCAGCCGGTCGGGAGGCAGCAGGTCTCCCGCCTTCTCCGCCCACTCGATGACCGAGACCCCGTCGCCGCAGAAATAGCCTTCGGGGCCCAGGCCCTCGAATTCCTCCGGCGACTTCAGGCGATAGAGGTCGAAATGGTAGACCGGCAGACGGCCCATATGCTCGTGGATCAGCGTGAAGCTGGGGCTGTGGACCAGATCCGCGACGCGGAGTCCCCGCGCGATCCCCTTGGTCAGCACCGTCTTGCCGGCTCCGAGTTCGCCTATCAGCGCGACAACCGATCCCGGCTCCAACGCCTCGCCGATGCGCTCGCCAAGCAGTTCGGTTTCCTCCGCGCTGCCTGTGTGGAATGTCACTGCCTTCTCGACCATCCGATGCCCTGCGCAGAAAGGGAGTAATGGAGTGATGGAGTACTGGGACCAATACCCCGATATTCCATCACTCCATTACTCCGCCCCTACGAAATGTTCCCATCCGCCCTTAAGCGGCTTCCGGGCGCCGTCCGGATAGACGATCTCCACCGGGCCTTCCGCTATCTCGCCGATTTCGGTGACCCGCGTTCCTGTGCCATCTTCGACCGCCTGGACGACCCTGCCGACGTCTTCTGGGCCTACCACCATAAGGAGCTCGAAGTCCTCGCCGCCGCTCGCCGCGAGGTCTGTCGCATCTGCGCCCAGCGAATCGGCCGCGGTGCGAAGGTCCGCGCCCACGGGCAGTTTGTCCGCCCAGACGACGGCTCCGACACCGCTGGCCCTGCACAGCTTCGGCAGGTCGGCTCCGAGGCCGTCGCTGATGTCCATCATAGCATGGACTGCGCCTGTGTGGACAGCGGCCCTACCTTCAGCAATTCGGGGCACGGGCATCAGGTGGATGCTCACTAGCCAGCCTGCGAGCCGAGCGGCCTCCTCCAATCCGAACTTCAGCAGAAGTTCCAGGCCGCCGCGCGAGTTCCCAAGCCAGCCGGTGACGAGAACGCGATCACCGATCCGTGCGCCGGAACGGAGCGCTACAAGACCTGGTTCGACCTGCCCGATCTGGCAGACGCTGATAACAGAGTTCGCCTCCGCAGAGCTGGTGTCTCCACCGACTAGCGTACTTCCGAACCTCCCGGCACACTCGGTCATCCCACGATACAGCGCGTCCACGAAGCCGACCTGGGTATCGGGCCTCAATCCGAGGGCAACGAAGGTCCAGGTCGGGACGCCGCCCATCGCCGCAATGTCGCTGATGTTGGCGGCGACCGATTTCCAGCCGAGCTCGTAAGGAGTGGTCAGTCCAAGGCGGAAGTGAGTGCCCTCGATGAGTATATCGGTCGTAACGATGGTGAGTGCGCCGGAAGCGGAGCCGAGATCCAGCACGGCGGCATCGTCGCCCACCCCGACAACCAGGCCGGGGCCGGACTTCGGCAGGAGATTCTCCCGGATAATCCGCTCTATAAGGGCTTCTTCGCCGATCTCGGAGAGCTTCATGGCAAACCCACATGGGGGTCAGGTAGGGGCAGGTCTGAGACCTGCCCCTACCCCCGCACCTACCCTGCCCCTACCCTGCCCCTACCGCTTGTGCAGGAACTCGTCCACGACTTTCATCGCGCAGTATTTGCTGCACATGGAGCAGACGCCCTCTGCGGCGGTCGCACGCTCGGTTCGGTACTTATGGAACATCATGGGATCAATGGCGAGATCGGCCTGCTTCTGCCAGTCGAGCGACTTCCGGGCAGCGGACATTTCACGGTCCCAGTCCATCGCGCCTTTGACGCCCTTGGCGATGTCTCCTGCGTGGGCGGCGATCCGCGCGGCGACGACTCCCTTGCGGACTTCATCAGGGCCGGGAAGGCCGAGATGCTCCGAAGGCGTCACATAGCACAGGAAATCCGCCCCTGCTGCAGCGGCCATTGCTCCGCCGATCGCAGAGGTGATGTCATCATATCCGGGCGCGACGTCGGTGACAAGCGGGCCGAGAACGTAGAATGGCGCGCCCTTGCACAAGGTCTTCTGGATTTGCACATTCGCGGCAACTTGATGCATCGGCACATGGCCGGGGCCTTCGACCATCGCCTGGACGCCCGCCTTGCGGGCGAGATCAACCAGCTCGCCGAGGATAATCAGCTCCTGAACCTGCGGGCGGTCGGTCGCGTCCGCCAGGCATCCCGGGCGCATACCGTCTCCCAGGCTGAGGGTCACATCGTGCTTGCGGCAGATGTCCAGGAGATCGTCGAAGCGAGCGTAGAGCGGGTTCTCGCGTTCGTTGCCGAGCATCCAGCACACGAGAAAGGCCCCGCCTCTGCTGACGACGTCCGCGATCCGGCCCTGCCGCTGCAGACGGCGGATAGACTCCGTAGTGATGCCGCAGTGGACGGTGATGAAATCCACCCCCTCCTGCGCGTTTCGCTCGATCACGCGAAAGAGGTCGTCCTCGGCCATGTGGACAACGGAGCCATCGTCGGCGGCCTTGACCGCAGCTTCGTAGATCGGGACGGTGCCCAGCGGAACGGAGCAGTTCTCGATGATCGCCTTCCGCACGGCAGCGAGGTCTCCGCCGGTGCTCAAGTCCATGACGGTATCCGCGCCGGCTTCGATTGCCACCCGGAGCTTCTCAAGCTCGTCCTCGACATTCGGGAAGTCGGCGGACGTGCCGATGTTCGCATTGACCTTCGTGCGGAGGCCGGCGCCTATCCCGCAGGGCTTCGCCATCTTGCGGTTCACATTCAGCGGGATCACGACGGTCCCTGAGGCGAGTCCCTCGCGGATGAACTCCGGGTCCAGGCGCTCCTGCTCTGCCACTATCTTCATTTCGAGCGAAATCTTCCCCGCCCTTGCTATCTCAAGCTGCGTCATAGCGCTTCACCAACTCCGGAAAGACAGTCTGTCAAAGCAAACAAAACACGCCGCGGGGGAGTGGCTCACGGCGTGATGTTCGTCGTATCCACCGCTTCCCTACGCCGGAATTACCCGAATCAGGTGTTAAGGGTTGCTCCGTCGAGCGAAACTCTCAGCCCTCGGACTGTGATGAGTGGAAGAGGAGTTCCTGTATCACTCGTCACGCATCAAGTCGGAGAGCACCCCTAGCGGCCATGTTCGTTTCTTCTTGGAGTATACCACGCGGCCCGCCGCCTGTCAAACTCTGAGACGGTTGCTTCGGGTGAGACCGCATTCCTATGCGGCCCCTTTACGGATGGATGATTATCTTGTTGTGCTCTGGTGACGCCATAACCTCCAGCGCCTCGTGAATCTGCGCGAGCGGGAAGCGATGGGATATGATCCGCTCGGTGTCTATCAGCCCCGTCTCCATGAGGCGGATTGCCTTCTGCATCGCCAGGGTCGTCGTTCCGAAGCTGGCATCCTGGCGTCCCTCGAGGAAATGGGTAAGCCCGCCGTCGAGCTCGAACTTCTCGTGCGTAGTGATGCCGAAGACGTTCCACCTTGTGCCCCGGCGTCGGAGGTCAACCATCAGCTTGACCGCCTCGATAGGCCCGGCAGCCTCCACTACGAGGTCCGGGCCGTCGGGGATGATCTCATACACGTGCTTCTTTGCGTCCTCCTTTGCGGGGTTCACAGCATGCGTCGCTCCGAGTTCGAGGGCGTTTCGAATCGCGTACTCGCTCGTATCCACGGCGATCAGCCGGGCGGCGCCGGCGGCTTTGGCGACCATCATGCAAAGAAGGCCGATGCTCCCGACGCCGATGACAACCACATCGTCCCCAATCTGCATTCCGCTGTGGTGAATGACGCCTTTCCAAGCGCCTGCCAGCGGCTCGGTGACGGCAGCGGCATCGAAGGGGATATTCGAGGGCTTCGGATAAAGGGTGCTCTCTTTAGTCAGCAGGTACTCGGCGAATGCGCCATTCCGAACGTCATCCGGGCCGTCGCCGCCGAGCACGAAGGCGCTGTCGCAGTAGTGGGTGTTTCCCACTCGGCAATGCTTGCAGAATCCGCAGTGGCCCAGCGGCTGCACGATGACCTCATCGCCGACCTTGAAATGGGAGACGCCCGGCCCGACCTCGGCTACCGCGCCGCTAGCTTCGTGCCCCTGAATAGACGGGAACGTGACGTTCCTGCGGATGCCCTTGACGGCCTTGTAGTCGGTGGCGCATATCCCGCACGACTTGATCCTCACCACGACATCGCCGAAGTCCTCCGCGCGCGGGATCGGAATCTGTTCCAATCGGAGGTCGTTGAAATCGTGCAGCACGGCCGCAAGCATGGTGTCCATGGCTCTTCCCCTTCTCGACAAGCTGGTCAGTCCTGAGTGACATTATACCAGGATGCCGCTGTCGGGGTCGAGCGCCGCTATGCAGGCGAAGCCGCCGTTGGTTTGTCTATGTACTTTGTGCTCCCGTCGGCTGCGCCTTAGCCTTCGGGATGACCCGGCGGAGGTTCGCCGCCCATATGTTGGCGAGCTGCTCCGGCTTTGACTTGTTGAACTCGGCGGTTCGCTTGTCGGCCGTGATGATTACTTTGTCACCGATCAGGACGACATACTCCTTGTTCCGAATGCCGGTCTTCACGTCGGACGGGTTGAACGGCTCCGAGCCGAGGACGTTGTTAATGCGCTCGGTGACGAGGTCAGCCCGCTGCTTTACCGAGAGGCCGCCTGCCGGGAATCGAATTCTGAGCACGACTTCCTGCCCGATGATGACATCACCTTCGTATCCGGCGAGCGCCGGTGCCGCCAGCGCAGGGATGGACGCCGCTGTGATACCAAGAACCAGCACTGCAACCAATCTCTTCATCTTCACCGCCTCCATGAATGCGAAGTTGCTCTAACCCGTCGGTTCGATAGGGGAGTTCTTGATTCCTGCCGAGTTGGTGTAGAATACGTCTAGGACCCGGAGAGAGCCGCATTCTCTCCGGCGACCCAGCCTGTGGAGAATGCGGCCTGGAGGTTGTAGCCGCCCGTCACGGCGTCTACGTCTATCACCTCGCCGGCGAAGTACAATCCGCGCACCAGCTTCGACTCCATAGTCCGCGGGTCAATCTCCTTGATCGAGACGCCCCCGGCGGTGACGATCGCCTCATCCGCCGCTCTGGCGCCTCCGACTGTCAGGCGGAAGTCGAGCAGCAGGCCGATTATGCGCTTTCTCTGCGCGCTCGTGATCTTGTTCACCGGCGTATCAGGCGGAATGCCGCTCAGCCGCATGAAAACCGGTATCATGGTCCGAGGAAGAAGCTCCGGCAGGTAGTTCTTGAAGTATCTCGTCTGGGCGAAATCCCTTATCAGGCGCTCGTCGAGCTGCTTGCGGCTCAGCGCCGGCTTCAGGTTGATCGAAAGCTCGACGCTGCTCTTGTCCTCCAACTTCACGTATGCCTTGCTGAGCGTAAGGATAATTGGGCCGGAGACGCCGAAGTGGGTGAAGAGCATCTCGCCAAACTCGCGGGCGATCTTCTTGCTCCCGGCGTAGAGCGTCGCGGAGACATTCTTCAGGCTCAGCCCCTGCAGGTCCGATACCCAGGACTCTTTGACCTCCAAGGCGGAGAGCGAAGGAGTGGGAGGAATGACGGTGTGGCCGACCTCCGCGGCCATCCGGTAGCCGTCGCCCGTCGAGCCGGTCCTTGGGTACGTGATGCCGCCCGCCGCCAGCACCACCGCGTCCGCGGGGATGACGCCGGAGTACATAGTAACACCCATAATGTGCTTGATGGGAGGGCGAGGCTCCTGCCGAGCCGGGTTTTCACCCAGAAGCGGCTCAGGAGGACCTTCGCCCTCCCAATGTTGGTCGCTCGCAACCAACCCTTTCACCTTGCAGCCGGTCCGTACGTGCACACCCAGTCCTCTGAGCCACGCCTCGAATGCCGCCACTACATCAGCCGCGCGGTCAGATGCAGCGAAAACGCGGCCGCCGCGCTCGACTTTGGTGGGCACGCCGAGCCGTTCCAGCAGATCAATCAGATTCTGGTTGGAGAAGCGGGAAAATGCGCCGTAGAGGAATTTGCCGTTCGGGCCGAATGCGGCGATGAAATCGTCCAGATCGGCGGTATTAGTGATGTTGCCGCGGCCCTTGCCGGTGATGCGGAGCTTGCGGCCGAGGATGCTGTTCCGCTCGAGGAGTACGACCTTCGCCCCGCATTCGGCAGCCCGTCCCGCCGCCAGAATGCCTCCCGCACCACCGCCGATGATCACGACTTTAGGCATATTGACCGCCTATCCGAAAAGCGGATTGATGGCTTCCCAATACTCCATTACTCCAACACTCCACTACTCCATCTCCTTTACAGCCTGGCCAAATACACCGCCTTCGAGTCCTCGAGGGCTTCCGGGAGCGCGTCCAGGATGTCGTTGAGCCGGTTCGACATGAAATCCTGGACTGTCACCGCAGACGAGCGGGCTTCACGGGCTGGCTGCACAGCGAAAGCCATTCGTACCGGCTGGGGTTCCCTTCCCAGGATTTGCTCCACCCCGCGCAGCACATCGGAAGGTGATGGGGGCAGCACTGTAAAAGTCCCACGAGCCACCGCGCAGGACACGGGACTTGCCCTGTAAGGGGCCCGAGGGATTCGCTGGAGGCAACTTGGCATAGTAATCTTCATCATACCAGTCAGCGCACCATTCAACAACGTTCCCTGCCATATCCATCACCCCGTATGGGCTGGCACCAGCAGGATAGCTTCCAACTGGGCACGAGTCTTCCAATTCCTTTGCGACAGAATTTGCGCATTTTGAAGGGTCCCATTCGTTGCCCCATGGGTAAAGCCGTCCATCCGTCCCGCGTGCGGCCTTCTCCCATTCCGCCTCCGTGGGGAGCCTGCATCCTGCCCATTCAGCATAAGCCTTTGCGTCGTACCAGTTTACCATCTCGATCGGGTGATCGTCTTTCCACTGCCCTATAGGCAACTGAGGCATGCTTCTCCCCGTCTCCTTACAAAACTTGCGAAACCGAGAAACAGTGACCTCGTACTTGTAGATCCAATAGCCATCTAGGTGCACCTTCCGCTGAGGCTTTTCAGAATTGCACCGGGATGCTTCGACGTACTCCGGATTCTCCCTTAGCGCTTCGGCAATCTCCTCATCCGTGCTGCCCCTGATGAATTCGCCTGCTGGTATCCACACCATCTCTGCTCCGTCTTTGGGGTTGATCCGTGTCCCCCGGGGGCTGGGGACAGCCTTGGTTTTGCGTATCACAGCCTGCGTCCCCTTGGCATTCGGCCGCCTTGCCGGAGACTTCTGTTCTTGCTGACACCCGACGGCCACCAGTACTAAGACCAGTGTCGCCATAGCGAATCGACGTGTACTCGCACCCGCCATTTTGTTCCTCTTATAGTAAGCGGTTTTTACGGCTAACATATTCGATGATGCCTTCGCGTCTTCCTTCCAACTATGCACTTAGTTGGCGAGGGAGGTTCCTTGTGTTGGGTAAACAAAGAGGCGTCCCATCGTGGTTTCTAAAGGTGCGCCAGATACACTGCCTTCGAGTCCTCTAGGGCTTCCGGGAGGGCGTCCAGGATATCGTTGAGCCGGTTCAGGAAGTCCGGCGCTCTCCCGTCGGCGATGACTTTATCCGGCAGGAAGACGCTGCCGGGCAGCCGCTTGCGAAGCTCTATCGCCACATCCGCAGCCAGCCTGATGCCGGCGCCGAACTTGATAACGACCTGGCGCCTGTCGCTGGAAATCGAGGCGGCACCGGCGCGGGATGCCTTCAGCCTCAGCCTCAGGATGTCGAGCGAGTTGGCCACGGGTTTTGGCAGATCGCCGAACCTGTCATGAAGCTCGTCCGCGAGCTGCTCCACGTCCTTCTCGTCGCGCACGGCGGTCATCTTCTTGTAAAACGCCAGACGCTGGCTCTCCGTGGGGATGTAGTCTGTCGGTATGAACGCGTCCATCGGCAGGTCAGCCGGCGGAAGCTCGAGCCCGCCTGAGGCGGGCTCCTCGCCCTTCAACTCCTGAACGGCGTCCGAGAGAAGCTGGCAGTACATGTCGAAGCCTACAGCGGCCATGTGGCCGTGCTGCTCAGGCCCGAGCAGGTTGCCCGCGCCCCGGATTTCCAGGTCCCTGAGCGCGATTCGGAAGCCCGAGCCGAGATCGGTGAACTCCTTGATCGCCTGCAGCCTCTTCTCCGCCGTCTCAGTGACGACGCGGTCCGCCTCATACAAGAGATATGCGTATGCCTGCCGATTGGATCGGCCGACCCGGCCTCTGAGCTGATAGAGCTGCGCCAGCCCCATCTTGTCCGCGTTGTTCACGACGATCGTGTTGACGTTCGGTATGTCGAGTCCGCTCTCTATGATCGTCGTACACACCAGCACGTCGAACCGGTGCTCGTAGAAGTCGAGCATCACGCGCTCCAGATCGTCCTCGGGCATCTGGCCGTGGGCCACTTCCATCCTCGCATACGGCACCAGCCTCCGCAGATGGTCCGCCACGTGCTCTATGTTCTCCACGCGGTTGTGGACGAAATAGACCTGCCCGTCGCGATCGAGCTCCCGAAGGATGGCGTCCCTGACGAGCTCGTCATCGTACTCGCGGCAGTAGGTCTTGATCGCCGTGCGTCCCTCAGGCGGATCGTTCATCAGGCTCATGTCGCGTATGCCGGAGAGGGACATATGGAGAGTTCGCGGGATCGGCGTCGCCGTCAGGGTGAGGACATCCACCGTCTTCCGAAGCTGCTTCAGCCGCTCCTTGTGAGCGACGCCGAACCTCTGCTCCTCGTCCACGACGACCAATCCCAAATCCCGGAACTCGATGTCCTTCGAGAGCAGGCGATGCGTGCCGACGACTACGTCCACCTCGCCGGTTCGGAGGCCCTCGACGATCTTCTTCTGCTCGGCCCGGCTCTTGAACCGGCTGAGCATGGCGATATTCACCGGGTATGCCGCAAGCCTGTCGGAGAACGTGTTGAAGTGCTGCTGGACGAGAACGGTTGTGGGCGCCAGCACGGCCGCCTGCTTGCCGTCGTTGACTACCTTGAACGCCGCGCGGATGGCGACCTCGGTCTTTCCGTAACCGACATCACCGCAGAGCAGGCGATCCATCGGCTTCGGCGCTTCGAGGTCCTGCTTCACGTCCTGGACGGCCTCTAGCTGGTCCGGCGTCTCCTCGTACTGGAACGCGGACTCCAGTTCCTGCTGCCATGGTGTGTCGGGAGCAAAGCTGTACCCGTCGAGGGTCTGGCGGCTCGCATACAGCTCGATAAGCTCCTTCGCCATCTCGCGGACGGACTGCCTGACCCGTTTGGTGGTTCTGGCCCACTCGGAGCCGCCGAGCTTATGTACTGTCGGCGCCTGGGCATCCGCCCCGATATACTTCTGCACGCGGTCAATCTGGTCCACGGGCACATACAGCTTGTCCATGCCGGCGTACTCCAGCAGGAGGTAATCCCGGTCGCCGCCCGGCCCGGACAGTTTGGTAAGGCCCCGATAGCGACCTATCCCGTGGTTGATATGGACTACGTAATCGCCCTCCCTGAGCTCGAGCAGAGACGAGATCGCCAGGCCCTTCCTGAACGACCTTCTCGGCCGGCGGAGCTTGCTGAACCCGAACATCTCGCCGTCCGTCACGACCATCAGCCTGGCTTCGGAGAGCTTGAAGCCTGAGCGGAGCATCCCTTCCACAACGTAGATGCCGACGCCGTCACGCCCGGACAGCTCAGAGAGCACCGAGGCGGAGAGCCGATTCTCGCCGAGCAGCTCGACGACCCGGTGCGACTGGTTTGTGACGATCACAACGCGGCAGTCGTTCGACAGCCAGGTCTTGAGCTGCTCCACGAACATCTCGATTTGCCCGCCGAAGGAATCCATCGGCGCGGCCTGGATTGGAATGTTCCGGTCAACCCGCATCCAAGGCACCGGCCGAGGCAGCAGCGAGAGAAGCACGTTCTGGCAGCGCTTCCTGAGTTGGCTCGCGGCCTCATCGAAGGGGATCACATGATCGGATGGCAGTGCCAGCGCATCGCCCCTGGAGATACGGGCGTGCAGGGATTCGAGCAACTCCTCGTGAAGCTGCTCCCAGTGCGACTTGATCTGATGCGGCTCGTCAAGGATAACCAGCGCGCTCGGCGGGAGATAGTCCAGCAGCGAGAACTCCTGCGGGTAAACAGCCGGGAAGTAGTACTCGATGCCGTCGAAGTATGCCTGGCTGCGCATGCGGACGATGTCATCTTCCACCTTGCACCTGAGCCTGTTGGCGGCGTCAGGGTCTTCGTTTTCCAACCGGGCGCACTCGGCATCCAACAGGTCCGAGAGAACTCTCGCAGCCTGCTCCGCTGTGACCGCATCCAGAAGCAGCTCGCGGGCCGGGGCTATCTCGGCGAAGTCGCTCTCGGAGAGTGACCTCTGCGACTCCACGTCGAAGGAGCGTATGCTCTCAACCTCGTCGCCGAACAGCTCGACCCTGACAGGAGCGCTTGCTGATGACGGGAAGATATCCAGAATCCCGCCGCGCCGGCTGAACTCCCCCTGGCGCTCAACCATATCCACGCGCTCGTATCCAAGCTCCACCAGGCGCAGAGCGCATTCTTCAAGGTCGAGCTGCCGCGATTTCTCTATCCTCAATCGGTGCGCTGCGAGAACCTCCGGCGGGATCGTTCGTTGGAGCACGGCCGCAATTGGAGCGACCACAATAGCCGGCGTGCCATCCTGGAGGTGCGCCAGCGCCAAGAGCCGCCCGCCGATGACATCGAAGTCGGTATCGCCCTCCTGGTAGATCATGCTGTCCGCTGGAGGGACGAGCACGAGATCGCCGCCGATGCCCAGGGCGGCTATGTCGTCGTATAGCCGCTCCGCCTGCTCGTAGCTGTACGTAACCAGCAGGATAGGCCGGCGCAGAGCCGTGTTGAGCGCGGCGGCGAGGACACTCTTCGCGGCTACCGCCAGCCCTTCGACCTGGACGGCGCGATCGCCCTGTTCCAGAGAGCGATGCAGGTCTTGAAGCCGGGGGGACTCCCTCAGCAATTGTAGGAAGCTCTCGAAGCTCATAGTTCCAAATCCGGGAGCAACGCCGAAAGGGCTTTGGCCCGATCCACTGGGGATCCACCAAAACCCTCAGGCTATTCCTATTCTTCCCATAGAATTATAGCAGAAATCCCGGCCTGCTGCAGGAGGGCGTTTCAGCCTTCCAGCCGAAGAACGACTTGCTGCTTCTGGGCCTGGATCGCGCCCTCATAGAACTTCCGCACTTCCTGGTAGCGGCCGGCCGGGACCCTGGCACCGCGGCGGACGAGGCGGTTGCTGCGCTGGAGCACTTCGATAAGCGCGCGGATCCGCTTCATCGTCGAATGCGAGGCGTCGAGGTTTCATTTGACGGTTGCGCAGAGAAGAAGGGATCGAGCGGGTACGCAACGAAGTATTTCCAAGAGGATGTCGTGTGGATGGCGCTATGCGAATACATAATGTTGAGATACCGGATGATAAGATTGCGGATTTCTGCCGCCGATGGAAAGTCAAGCAGTTCGCACTGTTTGGATCGGTGCTGCGGGAGGATTTCTGCTCAGACAGCGACATAGACGTTCTGGTGACCTTCACGCCGGATGCCAACCCCAGCTTGTTCGAGTTGGGCGCTATGCAGCAAGAACTTGAAGCCATGTTCGGGAGATCGGTTGACCTGGTTGAAGAGGCCGGTTTGCGCAATCCCTTCCGGCGGCGGAATATCATAAAGACTCGAAAGATCATCTATGCAAACTGACGACCGCGACATATCCCTACTATGGGACATGAGAGAGGCCGCTAGAGAAGCCGTGGAATTCGTTCAAGGTGTAAGCCTTGGGCACTTTGCCTCCGACAAGAAACTTCGCTATGCGGTAGAGCGTGAACTGATAGTTATCGGAGAGGCAGGGAGGCGGGTTTCGCCTGGATTCAAAGAGAGCCATCCAGAAATCCCTTGGGACAGCATTGTCGGGCAGCGCAATGTGCTTGCTCACGAGTACGGCGAGGTCTTGGTTGAACGAGTATGGCGCGCAGCTGTGGACCGGCTGCCGGAGCTGATACGGCTGCTCGATCCCCTTATCCCACCGCCTCCGGAAGATTGAGCGCAGCCAAGCCTTCGATGAGCGCGGAGACCCGCTCTGTTCCCGCACACGCCTTACCGTCGAGCGCAAACCGTAGAGGTAGACCCCCGTCTGGATAACTCAGCCTTCCAGCCTGAGGACGACTTGCTGCTTCTGGGCCTGGATCGCGCCCTCATAGAACTTCCGCACTTCCTGGTAGCGGCCGGCCGGGACCCTGGCACTGCGGCGGACGAGCTTCTCCGTGACCTTCAGCACCTCTCCGTTCAAGTCGTAAGTCATGTCATATGTACCGAAATCCGCCTTCAGCGACACGTTCTGCGGCATCTCCTCCACCTTGAAGCCGTCCGGCAGGCTTATCTCGGTCAGGGACGTGCTGCTCGACGTGCCAGAAAAGCAGATGTCGTACTTCCGATCCGGCTTCGAGAAAGGCGTGCCGCTCAGCACACTCTGGTGCAGGCTGGGCCGGAAGATGAGGAACTTGCCGGTCCGATTGGCCCAACCGGCCGCCTCGAAGTCATAGGTTATCTTCAGGGACTGATCTCTTATGGCCGGGTCGCTCACGTAGAAATTGTTCAGCTTCGCGCCGGGGGTGATCGAGGTGACGCTTGCCTCGAAGCCTTCCCTGATCTTGCTCGGCCTGGCGTACTTGTACGTCGCGCGGGCGGTGAGATCGGTGCTCCCTCTGGACGTCCACACCACCGAAGCCGCGATGCCCCCATCCGGTTTCAACTTGATGGCCACAGTCTGGGAGGAGCCGTTTTCGTCCGCCGTGTAATCGGGAGTCTTGACGAATTCGCCTCGTGTCTCCTTCACCACAAGCACCTCGCGGCCCCTGTTCATCTCGGGCAAATCGCCGAAGGGGCAGACCTCCGCGGTCGTATCCAGCCAGACGCGCTTACCATCAATCTCGGCCACCGCGATAGCATGGTCGAAGATGCCCGGCGACGGAAGCCGTTTGCTGGTCTGCCCCCGAAAGCCCAGCGGAACGAGCGCAGGATACGCCTTTATGCCCGCTGCGTTCAGCATAGTAACCAGCAAAGTCGCCTGGTCCTTGCAGTCGCCATATCTGTTGTTGAAAACCTCCTCGGCGCTGTGCGGCTCGTAGGCGCCCGCGCCGAATTCCAGCCCGACATAGCGTATCCTATCCTCTACCCAGTAGAAGATCGTCTTTGCCTTTTCGGCATCCGTCTCCCTGCCCTTGATCAACTCGGCCACGGCCTGTTCGACCTCGGGAGCAGGTTTCATCTGCGGCTCAACCAATTTCCAGTACCAGGCCGCAACTTCGTCCCAGGAGATCACCGACGACAGCTCAAACCAGGGGCAAATCTCGCTAATGGAGGGCATCTGTGGCTCAGGCCCGACCTCCGGGAAGTTCCTGCCTTCCCAGACGTAGGTTTTCGTCTTCCGGCTCTCTGAGGAGGTCACCTGAGGGGCAATGTCGGTGTTGTGCGATATGTGCGCGAACCTGCGATTGGCAGGAAGCTCCACGGTGAAACGGGAGAATATCGTCGGCTCTTCAGACTGGTAGCACCAGGACGTCCAGAAATGCGACGGCATGATTCTCTGCTTGCCGCTGACCATCCATTGATAATCAATGATGCAGTCGTCCTCGATCGCCGGCATAATCATGACTTTCGCCTTGACGGACGAATACATCGGATAGCTGGAATAGGGGGTCACCTCGACGATGCTCTCCGGCTTGACTTCGATGACCGTGCCGTCCTTCTTGATGGTTCTGGCGTGGAGGATTCGGACCTTCTCGAAGGCGGAGTTATAGCGCAGATGAACGTTGGCGACGCTGCGCCCACGCTCGTTGCATATCTTTGCAGCTACGTGCGTGGTCACCACCCAGCTCCCATCCGGCTTGATCACGTACTTGGCCTCGTCTATCAGCCTTATGAAGCCGGCATTCGGGTAATCGGAGGACGGCGGAGCGCTCTCGAGGAGCGCGTTCACCTCAGCGTCTTTGGCTGCGTAACCGGCGCCGGACACCAGCGCCGAGACCACCAGCGCCAGAACAGCAATTCTAAGCATTGACCTCATACCGTTCACCAGTGGACGATTCGGGGTGCAATAGTATGGCAATTATAGCATAAGATTGCCGTCTTTCGCTCTTGACGCATGAGCTTGCCGGCTGCCCAATCCCAAAATTCCCTACGCCAAAGCTCTTGACAAAAGAATTCGACCTGCGTATATTATAGTGCGGTGCGGGTTAGCACTCCCAAGCTGCGAGTGCTAACCCGCACCTTCAACCAACATATGCAAGGGGGTGATACAGTCAATGCTCAAGCCCATAGGAGACAAGGTGATTGTGAAGCCCAAGGCAGAGGAGGAGAAGACCTCCGGCGGAATCATTCTTCCGGACACTGCCAAGGAGAAGCCTCATGAGGGCACGGTGATAGCAGTCGGCCCCGGCAAGGTGCTCGAGAACGGGGAGCGCAAGCCGATGTCGGTCAAGGAAGGCGATACGGTTATCTACTCGAAGTATGGTGGCACGGAGATCACCGTGGAGGGCGAGGAATACATGATCCTTGACGAAGACTCCATCTATGCCATCAGAGAATAGATCGTGAGTTCCATGTTTCAAGTTGCAGGTTACAGGTTCGCTGTGTCCGGTAAGCTGCAACGTGAGACCTGCGACCCGAAACCAGTTCTAGAACAAAGGAGGAATGTGAATTATGCCTGCAAAGATGATCGCATACGACGAAGAGGCGCGGCGGGCACTGGAGCGCGGCGCGAATGCCGTCGCGAACGCCGTGAAGGTGACTCTGGGTCCGAGAGGCCGAAACGTCGTGCTCGATAGGAAATGGGGTGCGCCCAATATCACCAAAGACGGAGTAACCGTCGCCAAGGAGATCGAGCTGGAGGATCCGTATGAGAACATGGGCGCCCAGCTCGTGCGTGAAGTAGCTTCCAAGACCAACGACGTTGCCGGCGACGGAACCACCACCGCTACAGTCCTGGCTCAATCCATAGTAAACGAGGGTCTGCGCTATGTAGCGGCGGGCGGCAACCCGATGCTCGTGAAGAAAGGAATTGACCTCGCGGTTGCCAAGGCCGTCGAGGAGATCAAGAAGCTCAGCACCCCGGTAACCGACAAGGAATCGGTTGCGAACGTCGCCGCAATCGCCGGGAACGACAAGGAAATCGGCGACCTTATCGCCGATTCAATGGACAAGGTAGGCAAGGACGGCGTTATCACGGTGGAGGAGTCGAAAGGCACCGACACCACGATGGAAGTCGTCGAGGGGATGCAGTTCGACAAGGGGTACATTTCGCCCTACATGGTGACCGACCCCGAGAGGATGGAGGCGATACTGGAAGATCCCCTCATCCTCATCCACGAGAAGAAGATCACCGCCGCTCCGGATCTCATCCCGGTGCTGGAGAGGGTCGCGGCCTCGCGGAAACCGCTGCTAATCATCTCGGAGGACGTTGACGGCGACGCGCTCGCCACCCTAGTAGTAAACAAGATCCGAGGCACTCTGCTGGCGGTGGCCGCGAAGGCGCCCGGCTTTGGCGACAGGCGGAAGGCCATGATGGAGGACATCGCGATCCTCACGGACGGCAAGTTCCTCTCCGAAGACCTCGGCCTGAAGCTGGAGAACGTTGATCTGACCATGATGGGCCGGGCGAAGAAGGTCATCATTACCAAGGAAGAGACCACCATCGTCGAGGGCGCCGGAAGCGCCGAGGCTGTAAAGGGCCGGATAGAGCAGCTTCGCCGCCAGATCGAGACGACCGACTCGTCCTACGACAAGGAAAAGCTTCAGGAGCGCCTGGCGAAGCTGGCGGGCGGTGTGGCAGTCATCAAGGTCGGCGCGGCGACTGAGACCGAGCTGAAGGAGAAGAAGCACCGCTTCGAGGACGCGCTCTCTGCGACCCGAGCGGCCGTCGAAGAAGGCATCGTTCCGGGCGGCGGCGCGACGTTGATCAACGTCATCCCAGCGCTCGACGGCCTCGGCGAAAACGCCGATGAGAAGGTCGGCGTGAGAATCGTTCGGCGCGCGCTCGAAGAGCCGCTCCGCCAGATCGCGGAGAACGCCGGCCTCGAAGGATCAGTAGTCGTCGAGAAGGTGAAGGGTCTCCCGAAGGGCCAGGGCCTGGATGCCATCACCGAGCAGTATGTTGATCTCGCGAAGGCCGGAATCGTTGACCCGGTCAAGGTGACCCGGTCGGCGCTGGAGAACGCGGCCAGCATCGCGGCCATGATCCTGACCACCGAGGGCCTGGTAGCAGAAAAGCCCGAGAAGAAGCCTGCCGCGGCGGGCGGACCTCCCGGCGGCTACGGCGAGGACATGTACTGAGCTAGTGGCTAGTTGATAGAGGCTGGAAGGTAGAGGGGCGGTCCGCTGTGGCGGATCGCCCTTTCTTGTTTGCCATCCTGGGTTATCCTCGCGTAGGGGCAGGTCTCAGACCTGCCCCTACGTGGGAACCGGACTTCGTGCCCGGTTTTGCATCCATCGCGGGATTAGTGCAACAATTCAAGCCCCTGACGCGTCTAACACTTTGACTGGGAAGGAGGATTGAGATGCGGAAGCTTGTACCAGTGTTTCTGTTATGCCTCGTGTTTATCGGACCCCAGGCATGCGGTCAGGAGAAGGATCGCCCGCCTTCCGGCCTGGTGCTGAAGCCGGGGATCTACAGCGCAAAGTGGGAAATCCCAAAGCCAACCAGGGATTCCCGGCTTGGTTCGATCGTCGGCTGGGCTAAATTCTACAAAGAAAGGCCCTCACTAAAGGGCAAACCTAAGCTCGCCTCAGAATCCCCTTTTTACGGGTATGTCAGGCTGGAAACATATGGCGAGCCCGGACGCGAGATCCTGTTTGCCCTCGATGAATCCAAGGGCACCGGTAAGGGCTACGACACCATCTATCTCGACGTAAATGGGAACCACGATCTGAGCGACGACGCACAAGTTTCGGCCAAAAACATCCACCAAGGAGGCAAATACACAAGGGTCGAATTCACCCGTGTGGCGTCCATTCCAGTCAACAAGCTGTTCCCCGGTGCGACAAACACCAATCTGGTGGAAATGGACATTGATGTTGTACACCACGTGCGCGACCGCGGCAAATCGGCTGAAAGCTGGGGTGATGTCTGGCTGCGAGGACATTGGAGGGGCGAGGTTAACACCAATAAGGGGAAGATACCCTTCAGGCTGGCCGATTCCAGCGGGAACGGTAGGTACGACGACCGCATAGCATTACTCGGCCTCCCAAAGAAATACCAAATGGGAGACCAGATCTTGTTCGACTGGGATGCGAATGGCAAGTTCCCGACCGCCTTGCTTTCCGGTCCGGACCCCTCAATCGAGCGATACTGCTTCTCCTCCGGCGTGAGCATCGCCGGAAAACTCTACGCGCTGACGACCAGCCCTTCCGGAGACAAGCTTAAGGTCGCACGCTACACCGGGCCTACGGCGAGGCTTTCGCTTAAGGTTCTCAGGGTGGGCAAAGTACCCATTACGCTGAAGGGCATACGGCTGGCTGGGAGCACCGGCTTGTACTGGCTGCCCTTGGATGGCGGTTCGCTACAGGTCCCAGCCGGCCGGTACGCTCTGAACCAGGTGAGACTGAATGCGCGGCATCGGGACGGAAGCGATTGGAGCGCCATCGGCATTTATGGCAAGCCTTTCACTGCATCCGCAGGCAAGACTGTCGCAGTACCGGTGAGGCCGGGCGTCAAGATGGCGATAGCGCCGGACAGCCGGGAGGTCAAACTCAAGCGGGGAAAGGATGTCCACATTGCGCTGGACTTCGCACTACTGTCCGGCGGCAAGGTGGGAGGAGTCTTCCGCACGGATTCGCGCTCACGCCCGGAAGCGACAGTCTCTATCAAGGATGCTAACGGCAAGATCGTGAAAACCGGCAAAGCGGGCTTTGGATGAGGCGGCTCGTGCGGTTACTCCGTGCGAGTACCCAAGAAACTGGAGCCCGGCAAGTACACGATCGAGGCCGCGTTCGATGCCGGTCCGTTCGGCGGCATGCTGAAGGCGAAGAAGCCAGCAGTGGTCCTGTGAGGCTTGGCGCCGGGGTTCCATATACACTTCTTGCGATACCGGGTCGTCCTGGCGTAGGGGCATGGTAGGGGCAGGTCTGAGACCTGCCCCTACGTGGGAACCGGACTTCGTGCCCGGTGCAAGGGTCTCTTGCAACAACCT
>DATKXU010000041.1:0-3671 GCA_035528905.1 Armatimonadota bacterium | reverse complement strand
CGGCGCGAAAAGGCACTGCAATCCAGCGCGCCCTGATAGATCGGAGGCTTATCGAGTCGGCAAGCATCTCCCTCCGTGGCGGTAGTGGGAAAATCCTCGCCCTGACAGAAGAAGGAAGGCAGGCGCTGGGGCTGCCTGCTGCCGCTTCGAACAGGGACGGCGGGCCGGTGCATACCTACTGGAAGCGCCGCCTGGCTGAGCATCTCCGGGCCCGCGGCTACGAGGTCGCCGAGGAGTTCCCGGTCGGCGGCGGGAAGACCATTGACCTCGTGGCCACACGCGGCGGAAAGCGCGTCGCCTTTGAGATCGAAACAGGCGCCTCCGATGCCGCGGCAAACGTTCGGAAGTGCCTTGCCGCCAGCGTGGACAGCGTGGTCGTAGTAGCCACGTCTGCTCGCAACCGGGAGTCCCTCGCCAAGAAACTTGAGTCCTGCCCAGGCACGATCATCCTGACAACCAGCGAGGCAACGAAACGGCTTGCCCAGTGATAGCGTCCTTGCGCCGTCCTCGCAGTGCCAAATACGGCCCAAGAGAGCGGAGCATTCTCCGGCGTGTATTGGTGACAGCAAGACCAGTTCACTGCCGCAAGGGCCTGCCACCACATTGCAGAATCGCGGAAAGCTGCAAACCGATGCCCTTCAGGTCCCCAGCAGCAGTTTTATCCCGTCTACAACGCCCGCTGCAATCATGCTGGCCGAAGTGCCAACCGCCAGGTCCCGCATGATACCGATGAGCCGCTGTTTCTTTGGTTCGCTAACAGCATCTTTGCGGAGGGCATCACGTACGGCGGTGGCTATCTCTTCCCGTGATATGTCGCCTCGACGCTCAACTGGCCCAGCCAAGTTGTGAATCAGAAGCAACGTCTTCGCCACCTCTAGATCTACCCGCAAGATCGCGCCGATCCCCTCAAGCACACGATCCTTCGGGTCAGTCCCGATATTGTACTGATTGCCTTCTACATTGACGACGTCGCCGTTCACCGTCACTTGACCATGGAAATGTATGCCGCCCACGTAGATCACCTCCCTCTCTGAGATGGTACCCGCTTTTCGTGCGTCAGAACCGAGAGCTTCGGGTCGTATTCTACTCACAACGTCCCTTATGTAACAGCCCACAACTCTGGCAATGGCGTCGACAAGCAGGCGTGGCTGCAGGAGGCTGGTGGTGATCTGGGGCAGGCTCTTTACCTTCGCAAGTTCCTCGATATCCCACAGCGGGCCGAGCAGACCAGACCGCCGGATGATGTCGTTCGCAAACAGGTCCCACTCGGGCCGCATCTTCATCTGAAGAAGGAGGCTTTCGGAGCAGTTCATCAGCGACAGGTATAGCCCCAAAGCACGCAGTATCCGCGCCGCTCGCCTTGCAGACAGGGCCGCAACATCGTGATAGAGGATCGGCCGAGTGTCGAACAGGTCCAGGTCTACGAGCAGAGTGGCCCGGAGGTCGCGCACGAAGCTCAGAATATAATCACGGGTTATCAGGCGATTTATCTCAGCTTTACTAGACGGCGCAAACTGGATCTGGGGCAATGCTTGGACAACAAAGTCCGCTATGAATGCTGCATCGCCAAGTCGCTCTGGCACGCTATATAGCGTAGTCTCCAGTTCTGAGGTGAACGATATGCCAAGGTTCCCGAGAATGCCCTTCCACGGCCCCCTCTCTTGGACTATGGCATTCCTCCAACCGGCGGAGATGTCTGCGGTTGAGCTTCGCTCCTTCACCACCCAGATTCTCCCGAGATCCTTGCCGAGATCAACGCCCGCAGTCGAGAAGTAGAGTGGGAACAGCTTTGGCTCCACCGCATACTGTTGTCGCTTCTTGTCGAGGTAGAACTCCGGACCGTAGGATCGCCCTGCACAGCGGAGATAACCCGCCTCACGGAAAGCTGGATACCCGTGTATGAGATTCCTGCCATATTCGACTTCGAAGCATGATGATGCGGGGATGATGACGGAATCCCGGCAAAGGACAAGTGACAGCCGAGCAAGTCTGTCAAAGGCTCTCACCAGTTCCGCATGAGTGCGCGACATCTCCAATCCAAACAGGTTGATGACCGCGTGGTCCAAGAAATGAAGAAAGAACGTGTCACCCGTATCGCTCCGCGCGTTGCCCCTGGCGTCCCCTGAGTTGTCTTCGGGAAATGAACGCATGCCACACGCGCCCGCCGTTCCTTGCCTAACGTTCTCCGCCGTTCATGGGGAAGAGAGTTGGTTGCCTGAACTCCTCGTCAATGTAGTGCTGCACTAAGAGAGACAGGTCGCGGTGAAGCGGAGTTGCTCTCCATGCCTGTAGCTCATCCGAATAGAGATCATAGAAACCGTCGAACAGGTAGATTCGTTTTTTTGCGTTGAACGCCACTGCCACTTCGGCAAATGCATTGGCACCAATGTAATTGGGAATGCCCCGCTTGGGAGTATTCACAACCAGTATGCCGAAGGTTGCGGCTCGCCTGATCTCGATGAGGTATGCCCGAGAAATACGTCGCTTGAAGTCCAGGAACTGGCTGTCGGACATCTGCGCCGTGCTGGCATCTTCGTCAGGCTGAGGGCCGATGCATGGTATGCCCCTCGCCTGCAGATACTGTAGGCATGATAGCATGTCGCCATAGTTGGACATGCTGCCGCAAAGTACAATACGCCTAGGCATGTGAGGCGTCCCTGGGTTTACCGCCGCTGTCCCTGTTGCCCTGTAAGGCGGAATGAAGCGCGATGATCTCCGCCGAGTAGTGTGCCATCGATAAATCTGGCAGCGCCCCAGAGGTGGAGAGATGCCGCACCAAGTCTTCTGGGCTGACGATTGATCCCGCAGGAATCAGGATCGGCAGATCGACTGGCGCTTCAGAAAAATAGAGCTTCACGCCACGCTCTACGATTCGCCCTATTTCGTAGCAGGTCGTTCGACCCACATAGCCCTTCGGTGCTACCACATAGACAAAGTCGGATGTCAGAATGCGGGCGAGAGCAATGAGCTGGATCTGGACGGGATCGTGAGTGGGCCGGTCAGTTTGCAGTTTGACGAACCACTCTTCCGGATCAATGATCTCGGACACGGTGGGTGACAGGACCTGGATTCGGGCGGAAGCAAACAGCTTGGCGATGTCGCAAACGCGGCGGTAGTGCTTCCTGAAGCTCCCTATGATCGAACAGGTCAGGACCGGTTTGAACCCATTGAAGGGTGAGTTGTTGAGTTCGCTCATGAGACCCTCAGGCGAAACCGCGCAGTTTCGCTGGCACAAACGCAATACCGCACTGGCTGATTGTAGCCGGCGCGTCCCGGCGTGGCAAGCATCGGGGAGACCCCCGAGGACCGCCAGCGTGTAATCGCCGCCATCCTTGCCGCCGGTTTCCTGCGTATGAAGTGCCGACCGGCGCAGCCGCCGGACCCACCTGGTGCGGCTACCGATGCTGCCCTGTCGGCTCATCAGGGGAGGCTGGTTCCCATGCCTCAGACACGTCAAGGTTACGCCCTGGGGCGCCCCGTCGAAAGGCGAAATGACACTTGACCCACCCCGAAGCAGAAGGTATAAAAAGCCCCTCGTCCATTATATGATGTTGCAGTAGGTGGCTTGCAATGGAACCTTTTGCGAAGAAATATAAGGCCGGCCTCGGGAAGAAGGAGGCCTTCCTCGTGCGGTCGCTCGCCGAGCAGGGCAAGGCCATCTTTACCATCGA
>DATKXU010000040.1:0-29273 GCA_035528905.1 Armatimonadota bacterium | reverse complement strand
TTTCTGATCAGAAAGGGCAGCGAAGTCTGTTCCCAGGCTATTCGGGCCATTGGGTTCTCTTTGGTCCAGGAGCAGCGATGCAGCACGCAGCGCGGAGGAAATTCGTCATTGTTGATACCGGGGAGAAACAGGTGCATCTCCGGAGCATGGCGGCACCCCCCGAGGGAGGTGACGAGCTGGCGGATGTACCGAGATATGCCGGCATTCCGGTACGAAGACGAGGGCGAACATAATTGTGCGTTAATGCCGACGTTCATTTCGATGCTTTCATCCTTGAGACAAGCCCGGCTATAAGGCCAAACAGGAGAAAGGCGGGGATAGTAAGCGTCAGGTAGTACTTTACGGTCAGATCGAAGCGAGTCTTGATGAATACGAACATAAACGCAGCCGAGTACAGATAGTACGATAGGTTGTGAAGACTGGTCTTGAATTTCCTGTTCTCGACGGCGACCGTGAACCATGCAAAAGCGTAGGTGATTATCAGCGGACCGACAAATGGAACCGCGCTGGACGCCTGCGCGATATAGTGAAAACCGCCCTGCGGCGCGTAGGACTCATGCAAATACCCTTCGTGCGCGGATATAAAGGTGGGCAGCACCCCGATGGTATCCTTACAAAGCCCGAAGCCCATGAACATGATCCGTGGAATGAGGTATATGATTGGGTCAACCACGTAGTCGGAAAAGAATGTGTAGAAGCAAACATGTCCGCCGTAGATCAAATCATAGGTTTGGAGAATAACATACGACCCATAATCGGCCTCGATGTAAAATGGGCTCAGTAGCAAGGTTGCATGCTCGAATGGGACTCCGCAACGGTAGATGCCCACGTATGACAATAAGGCCACGATAGGTAGAGCCGCTAATAGCAGTCGTCGGTTGTTGATTCGCCCAGTCACCTGCAAGTACATGGCTGTGGCAACCAATATGCTGATAAAGTACCACCGCGACTGCTCCACCAGAAGCAGTGCAGCAAACCCAACAAACATTACGGCGAGGTAGCGGTCAACACCGTACCTTACCAGGTAAACTATATACATCGAGGCCAGTATGACCTTAGCATTCGAAATCAGTGAGTGGACTAATTCGCCTCGGCCGGAGGTATAGCTATACTTATGGCCGAAATACAGGAGGATGGCACAGGCAACGATATACGTGGCAAAGAGCGGATATCGAAAACCGTCCCTGGTTACGGAGGATTTTCGCTGTACGTGCGTGCTGCCGGACCTGTATTTAGTATGGAATACGTACGCGAAAATCATGCTGCACGCGGCAACCAGCGCGACCTGCGTCGAAATGAGCAACTTCGACTCGTGCAACGACCAGTGCACAAACCAATATCGCGGCTGAATCCCAAGGTAAGTCAGCAGCGGAAGAACAGAGTACAAGACCGAGAACAAGAAGTAAACGCCGTAGTTAGAGGCGAGCGGAATGTTCTTTCGGACCACGACATAGGCCATATACAAGAAAGACACCGCTAAGCATATGGCAGAGGCGGCAACCATTGGTCATCCTTTGTGAATTGTCGTAGTACTTCGGCGCGGGCTGCTGCCAGGCAGCCCACCAGAGGCTCTAGGTGTGCTGCCTGCTCGGCCCCAGAACATCGTTGTATACGCCCTGCACGGCCTCAGTCTCTCGGCTCTGGTCGAAGCATTCCTCGAACCGCGCCCGGCCGCTGCGCCAAGGATACTCCCGGCAATGTTCTTGTCAATTGTAACACAGCGCGGGCGACGGCCCACTGCAACCTTCATACCCGCCATCCTAGCTCATGCAGCCTGGCTGCTTCGCCTCGAACTTCCTGGAGTAACAGCTCGGCGTATACCTGCCATATCGCTTGTGCGCATTTTTCCATCGAGAAGCAGCAGCGAATACGCTCCTTCGCGGCTTCACCGATCTTCCGAGACAGATCGCGGCATTTCAATAGTTTTATCACGTGGGACGCTGCCTCATTCACATCCGCTGTGCGGTAGAGCAGTCCCGACTCGCCATCAATTATTGCCTCGGGGATTCCACCATTTGCCGGCGCTACTACGGGAGTGCCTACCGACATAGCTTCCAGCACCGCTCGAGGTAGCGGGTCCGGTTCGCGGGCTGCGTGTACGTAAACATCGAGGCTAGCGATGAGGGATAGAGCATCCTGCCTGAATCCTGTAAAGATGACCCTGTCCTGTATTCCGAGTTTCGCAACCAGTTTCTTCAGTGCGACATCGAAGCCCAGGCTCTGCGGGTGGGCGGACCCGATCATCAGGAATCTGGCGTTTGGAATTCTTTCGAGCACGCTACGCGCCATCCGAAGAAACAGGTCCTGGCCTTTCCAGCGGGTGAGTATGCCTGCGTTTCCGACCAGGGGTTCGTCGGGAGCGATGCTTAGCTCGGCCCGATTCCAGACCTGCTGGTCGTCTGTGATGGTCCGCGGCCTTATCCCATTGTACACCACTTGTACCTTGCCGTTAGTGCGCTCGCCCAGGGCCTCTTTCACTGCCTGGGATACTACCAGCACTCGATCCGGAAAACAATCCACAGTCCGCCGTATTATAATGCGCTTAAGCCCGTAACGGATATCGCGGATGTGCCATACTACTGGAATCCCGGCTTGATTGCCTGCAACACTTGATGCCAGTCCGACAAGGTACGAGTTGGCATGTATTAGGTCGACCTTCTCGGTTCGTACTATCTCGTCGAGACACGAAATAAGTCTTCGGTTTTGAATCGGCCTCAAGATGAACATGGAATAGAGGGTACTGCGTTTTGGATTGTCAAAAGGTATAGGGAAGACAGGCACATTCATTTCATGACATCTCTGCGAGAGTTTGCCAGGGGATGGGCAGGCTACGAGCGGCCGAACTCTATTGCCCAGCGCTTCGATCAGGGAGAGAAGGCTGTTTTCCGCCCCGCTGATATCGCCCGATGGGTTGACATAGAGAATAGTCGCCATTGGTTTCTACCGTTGCTTTTGATGTGCTGCTGCCTCGTATAACACGTCTTCGTATTGTTCAGCGATAGTCTGCCAATCATACTTGGCCGCCAATCGCCCCCCAAACTCTCCCATCTTCGCACGTAGGGCGGGGTCGCCTATGAGTGTGTTAACCGCAGCGGCCATTGCAGAATGATCGTTTTGCTGTACCAGAATACCGTTCTCCCCATCTCTCACCAGTTCCGGAATCGCCGTGTTGTTTACAGTGACAATGGGGAGTCCTGCAGCCATTGCTTCAACCAGAACGACGCCAAATGTCTCGTAGGTCGAGTGGAAGACGAATATGTCGGCCGCCTGGTATAAGGATACCAATTCTTCTCGGGGCACTTGGCCCAGGAACCGCATTTGACCATTCAAGCCTGCAGAGGTTGCCAATTGTATCAGTTCACCCATGCACGGGCCTGTCCCTACTATCGCCAGGAGCAACTTCCTGTTCTCGGCCGCCAGCACGCCTGCCGCACGGATGACCACATCCACACGCTTTTCGGTCACTAGTCTTTGTACCGCCAGTAGCAGTGTGCCATCCGGCGGCAGACACAGCTTTGCTCTGATATCAGCCTTGTTGACGTGCAACTTGAACTTATTCAGATCGGTACCGTATGGGATGACCTTGGAACTACGGGGGGCATTTCTGCCAAAAACGCTATGGCGACAGTAGTCGCTGATCAGAATGGTCCTGGCACACTGACCAGCAATAGCCTTCACGTAGCGCTTCCACATGGGAGGGGTGTGCGGACCCGGCACGTCCCGGCCAACCAGTGACAGGACTACCGGAACCCTTAGAAGTCTTTGACTGATGACCGCAGCAAGGCCTCCAGGTATCGCATAGTGCATATTGATGACATCGGGCGCAAACTCGCGGACCTGCCTCGCAAGATGGAAAATCTGGGATAGTGAAAAGGGCGGGATCATGCCTCTTGTGACCCGATGTCCTCGTAGGTTCATTCCTGACCAGGTGTCGCGGAACCTTATCACGTCTAGCTCATGGACGAACTCGACCGGTGACACAGGGCAGCCTCGGATATGTCCGGTCAGGTCTGGCGTCAGAATGCGCACCTGATGTCGCGCTGCAAGTCGGCGGTAGACCTCATAGATGCCGACTTCTGCGCCGCCTACGATGGGTAGATAAGTTGGTGTGACAACTAGGATTCTCATCATAACCGCGTTAACGTGCAAGGAGTTCCTGTCTTCGAACTGCCGCGCAGCGGTCCCGCCATTGGGTGTGAGCGTGACATGCGGGCTCCATCATAGTCCATTGCGGTGCTCAAAGCAAAGTTGCGCTTGCCTTACAAGTTACTTATGACCGGTTAATGTAGGCTGGCCGGGCATGTCAAGCTGACTTGCCTTTTACAAGCTGTCGCACACTACGTTGCCATAGCCACCTGGCTTCTTCCAACCTCATCGCAGCTAGGCAAACCCAGTATATCACCAATCCGGCGGCAAATGTGACCATCAGTTGGGTTGCTCTCTGCAGAATGTCGGCGTCGGTCTTAGCCCACGTGCCATGAATAAGCATCTCAATAGCAGCAGCGGCCAACGCTGCAACAGCTGTGCAGGCCAAGTAGTGTGCAATCTGCGACCAATGCAGCCTGACCCAGCGCCTGTGGAGGAACACAACGAACCAAGAAAGGTTCGAAAGTGCTAATATTGATGATGCGGCTGCGATGCCCTTTGCCCCGAAGAGGCTTGCAAGTATTGCTACGGCTGGCACGTACAATGCCGCCCCTACGCCGCTGATCAGGGCCACCAAGCGCGATGCCCTCAGAGAATAGAGCGTTGAAACAACTCCATTTCCGATGATGTGGGCTGCCAGCATGCCAGTGTACAAAACTAGCAACGCTGATATGGCCATACTATCAGAGGGAAGTACTTCGCCGTGTTTCAGCAGCAGATTTACCACTTCGCACCCCAGCGCCAGTACAGTTGCCATGACAAGACCTGTAGCAATAATGCTCCACCTCAGACTGAGGTGCAACAGTCTGCTTAATCCAGCCATGTCTCCTTTCGCTGCGGCGTTGGACAAGAGAGGGAATATTGATACCGAGATCCCTTGTACGCTTAGCGCAATGACAACCGTGGTTATCCGGCTAGCAAAGCTGATGTGGGAGATTGTACCCTCACCTAGGTAGGATGCGAATATCCTGTCTGTAATCAACGTTGTGCGTACAAGGACAGAAGCTATTAGGAGCGGAGCCATAAGTCGCAAGCCGGTTTTCAGTCCAGGATGATCGAAGCTGAATGTGAAAAAGCGTGCCCCAGCCCTAAGAAGGGCAGGAATAAGGAGGATGAGGCCAGCCACGCTTCCAGCAAGCATACCCCAGGCGGCTGCATAAATCCCTAGCCTATTTGAGTACAAAACTATTGCAGCCAGTGTGATTACGCCTCCTGCTACCGGTGCGAACACAGGCAGGAAGAATTGTCGGCGGGAGTAGTAAATGCAAGCCAGCACAATTGATGTCCCTGAGAATACGGTTGACGTGGCATTGATTCTCAGTAACTCTGCTGTAAGGCGTAGGGATTCAGAATCAAATCCGGGAACAAGTAGCTTGGCCACGATTCTGGAAAGTATACTTATGATCGCCGCGAATGCTCCAACGGCGAGAAACGTAGCACGAGCGAATTGGATACCAAGATCGATGGCTCTTGTACTGCTGGCGTTTGCCCGACATTCGGTTATGATCGGTACAAGCGTGACATAAACCACACCAGTGAATAAGCTCGAAACAAAGATGGGGATGGTAAGCGCAGCAAAGTATGAGTCGAGTGCCCGCGCTGCACCGAACTTCGCCGCTAGTAAGATCTGCATAAAGAACTGAAAGAATATCTGAATCGCGGTGAAAGCTGTTATCAGCACCGCGGAGCGTCCTAGCTTGGTTGCTGTGTCCCCCGTCGTTGGTACATTGTCAGTCTGCACAGCCATGGCTGATATCCATTAGACTATTTTGATAGGTGCGGTCGGCCACCTTAGTTACTTCCGGGCGGGGAGTCCCTGTGCTGTGGCTGCCAGGACGCCGAATATCGGACCCATCATGAGAGCGGCAGCCAGAGTAAGCATCACCCTCGGCTTAGCCGGCTTCTTCGGCGCGATGGCCTCGTCCAGCACGACGAAGTTCTCTGTCTCCCGGCCCTCAGCCACGCGGGCTGCCTCCAAGCAGCCCACCAGAGGCTCTAGGCATGCTGCTCGCTCGGCTCCAAAAGATCATCATATACGCCCTGTATGGCCTCAGTCTCCCGCTTCTGGTCGAAACATTCCTCGAACCGCGCCCGACCTCTGCGCTCGTATTCCAGGGTGGTGTTCTCTTAGCATGCCGAAGCCGCGCAGACCGTATCTGTACAAAGCTACGTCACGCGGGCCAGCTCGGCGCTACAAGACGAGAACCAAGCCCTCACGACCTTGTAGCGGCTTTCCCATGTGTTATCGGAGGCATGCCGGGCGTACTCTGGACGATTCCTGCCGCCGCGTAAAGCCTCCAGGGTAGCATCTGCAAATTCCTTTGCGCCGCACGCCAGCAGCGCTGGGGAGCCAAGGGAACGAATCTCCGCAAGGTCCGTTGATACAACTGGCAGCCCGGACGCGAAGTATTGCAACAGTTTGAGCGGACTTACGTGCTGAGTGAGGTCATTCCTCACAAACGGGATGATCCCAACGTCTGCATGTTCTAAGTAGCCAGCCAGCTGCGATTGCTCTCTGCAACCCAATAAGTACACGTTGGAGGCTCGCACGAGCGCTGAGACGTCCACGCTTACAGGTCCGATAAGGCAAAAGCTGACATCGGGCAGTTGCTCTGCCAAGACACGCAGGAGGTTGATATCCAAACGTTCGTCAATTGCCCCGACGTATATGGCTTTGGGAGAGGGCATGTCGTGGTATTCTGCCGGGTAACTGCTGTTGCGAAAGCGGTCAAGATAAACTCCGTTAGGCAGGTACTGGCAATTCTTGTTGAGCCGTACAACGTAGTCTTGCATCGCTCGGCTGGCAACGAACACCTGATCTACGCGCGCGATGACTTCATCCTCCACCTTGCGAAAGGCAGGTGTGACATCTTTGTACGCTGCGGTCATGTCAGCTATACGATAAGCGGAACGCTTGTAGCGTACCATGTCAAGGAGATCAGCGTGCACCACATTCGTTGTCCATAGCAGATCAACTTCGCCCCATCCCCTCGACTTCAGCCAGGAGGTCACCCGCGGGATAGTATATCGCAAACCATGCCTTGCAGCAAGGTGTGAACGCAGCAGAGGTTTGTTCTTGCTAGGCAGACAGGTAAACGGTGAATACACATACAGCCCGGGCCGGACCTCTGCCCTGGCATTCGCTAACCAACGCTCGACCTTAACCCAGGTTGAGTTTTTCGAGAAGATGAGAGATGGCAGACTCCAGGCAGAGGTGAACCAGAGCACCTGGGCGCCATCACGCAGGAAGTAGTCTGCGTAGGCATGACTCCCTACCTGGCATGGGCTGTCCCAATCCAGATGCTCTGCCATTATTATCTTCTTGCCTGCAAGGCTCAAAATTCGGCTCCGTTTGCGTTATGAATGCCTGCCCCTTACTAGGCGTGCCGTCGGAAAAACAATTCGCTTTACCAGAGCACATTTCCTCCAGAGCCAACCCATGCTTTGCTCTTGTCCCTGAGAATGTCTAGGTTTATCAGCGAGGAAGCAAACTGCGCATGGTGCGATGCATTTTAGGGAACGCGAGTGGGCTACAGGACGGAGGACTGAGCCATTCCGGGATTGAATATGCATGTGGCGACGGAAAGCATCAGGAGAGAAACCGTGAAGATCGGATTTGTGCTCTGCGAGCACCCGGTGGACGTGCGCATCAAGAAGGAGGCGCGGAGCCTCGCGGCGGCAGGACATGAGGTCGTAGCCCTGGTGCAGGAGCAGCCGACCAACCAAAGGGTAATCCCTACCGATGGGCTGACCCTGCAGACGTATGCTCCCCCTAGACCCGGCGAAGTTCAAAAAGCGCTGACGTTTGTCAGGCGCATGTCTTTTCTCAGCATCCCTGTAGAGGAGCGGATCGAGAAATTCGCTGTGGAGAGCCAGGTGGACGTGCTGCACGTCCATGACCTCCCCAACGTATGGGCGGGCATACGCGTGGGCCGAAGGCTCGGCATCCCGGTTGTGGCCGACTTACATGAGAACTACGCCTCCGCGGTTCGTGCCTATGTGGGCGGCTCCTTCAAACTACGTCACCTGGTCACTGCCAATCAGACCCTGTGGCACAACTATCAGCGGCGCTGCGTTCGGGCGGCCGACCGGATCGTCGTGGTGATCGAGGAAGGCCGCGATTACATGCTCAGATATGGCATCGAGCCTGAGAAGGTCCATGTGGTGCCGAATTACGTGGACCTCGAATACTTGAGGGCATATAGCGCGGGCGTACAGCTGAACCCCGAGCGCTCAGGGAAGTTCGTGTTGAGCTACGTAGGGTATATCTGTTCGGACAGGGGTGTGGATATTGCGATTCGGGCCATGGCACTCTTAGAAGGGAAAGCGCCTGATGCGAAACTGGTGGTGGTTGGTGACTCGGGAGGGGATACTGGCTACCTGGCCCGCCTGCGCAACCTGGTGAAGGAGCTCGGTGTGGAAGACTCTGTAGCATTGGTCGGCTGGCAGCCGTTTGAGAAGGTGCCGGGCTATATAGCTGCCAGCGATGTCGGCCTGGTTCCACACCAGCGGAACCCTCACCGGGACAACACGATCCCCAACAAGTTGTTCGACTACATGGGGTTTGCCAAGCCTGTAATCGTGAGCGACTGCCCGCCGTTGGCGAGGATCGTCAATGATGCGAGGGCCGGTCTTGTTTTCCACGCGAGCAGGCCGGATGATCTTGCTGAGTGCATTTTGAGACTATATGAAAACCGCGAGCTCGCACGGCGGCTCGGCATGAGCGGCGCAGAGGCTGTGAAAGAGCGATATGACTGGAACACAGCGGCGGCAGAGCTAGTGAAGATGTACGATGGCCTGTCGAAGGCCAAGCCCACCGCAGCCGCGACATCCGCCGAAAGCCGGCGCCGTTGACACGGCATCCCCGCGGGTGATATAGTTTGCTAGTCGCATCACACACGAGACGCTCAGCGCCTCCGCGAGCTTTCGCAGTCTCCGTGACAGCAACCTAAAACAACCACCGAGTGCGGGGGACTTATGGATACCCTTGGCGAAAACCGCGGCCAGGATACCTACAACCTGCTCATAGGAATCATCAAGTCCAGGAGATCCTGCCGGAAGTTTACCGACACACCGGTTGACGCTGCAACCCTCAAGAAACTGGTGGAGGCAGCGATATGGGCTCCCACCGGCTGCAACCAGCAGGAAGTCAGGTTCGTAGTCACCACGAAGAAGGAAGACCTCGAAGCCCTATTGAAAGCCAAGAAGGTTGTAAACCCCCAGGCCGCGATCCTCATATACACGGACACCAACGCAACTTACTACAAAGGCTGGTGGGATGATCCCCACAAAGCAAGGCTGCAGTACTTTGATGCTGCTGCAGCAGCTATGAACATCCTTCTCGTTGCTGAGTCGCTGGGCTTGGGTGCGTTGTGGGTAAACGTAAGCCCCTACTGGCAGGGCGCGCATGGAGAGAATGTGGTGGAGCTTTACAAGCGGTTTGATGTCCCCAACACGCTCAAACTCCAGAGCGCGGTTTTTCTCGGTTATCCGGCCTCGGAGGTTGATCTATCGGCCGCGAAATGGCACGGCAAGCCCGTGATGCGCGGAGCCGCAGAAGATCACATCGTAAACGTGCCGAGAAAGACCGCCATACTGCACTATCAATCTCCAACTCACGACAATATGGGCAGCCGTGCGCTGTCGGAAGGCCTGCTAAACCTGGTTCGCGAACGACTTGGGCATACCCACTGGATCAGGCTCTTCAATGAATCTCCGATTTCAAGTCTGCTGAACAGGGCTTACCTGGGAGATGACCCCGCAATGGCGATACGTAGGTTTGACGACCTGGCTGAATCCATGATCCGGCGGCTGAGATATGCCTATGAAATACCCGAGGACAGCTTCGGCAGGTACTGGTGGAGGTCGCGGCTGCACGCCAGTCGCTTTTACGGGCTCCTTTGCAAGATCGGGCGTCGGCTGCCGGTAAGTCCGAAGAACCTGCACGATATATACTCTATTCGTAGAGAAATCGGGGAGTTGCGACGCCCGGCATGGGACGAGCGGCGAGAAAAGACCTTCCTGGAGGCACCGAACTTGATTATCGAGCCTGAGAGGAGGGTGATCGAACGAGTGCTGTGTCGGCTGCTTCCAAGTATTTGGGGGATGCGGCATATAGAGAAGCGGCTGTTCGAGCTGGCCCGGTTCGATACGGTGATCTACAACGGAGATGGCTACCTGGCCGACTACTATGGCGATGCCCTGGTGCGCCGCCTGTTCGAGCTACACGTTGCCGTGCGGCTGGAGAAGGAAGTGGTCGCGTGCAATATGTCTGTGGACGTGAAGGACGATGTACTCCGCGCGCTGGTTTCTCACGTCTTCAGGCCCATCGGGACGATAGTGGTGCGAGAGCCGCTTTCGCGCGACGAACTCGTAAAGTGCGGCGTTGACGCAGATAAGATAGAAGTAGGAGCCGACGCCGCAATCTTCGCATCCGTGGAGGAGTGCGAAGAAATAGCGGACGTCTTCGGGGATACTCCCGTAGACCCAGCAAAATCCATCGCACTGATCCTGAGGGGGGACAGGGGCCACGACGCATCGAGCTGGGCGCAAGTTGTGGGCGAACTGCGGAGCAGACTGAATTTGGGTGTGGTCCTGCTATCGAGCTCCCTTAAGCAGGACAGCCTGTTGATGGCGCAGATCGTTCGGGAGTCCGGCGCCCCAGCCATGAAGAGAGCTACCAGCCATCCGCGTTTCATTGACCTCCTATCGCGCTTCCGACTCGTCATAAGCGACCGCTATCACCCATGCGTGTTCTGCATTCGGACACAGACGCCCGTCGTCCCGCTTACCGGCAATACACTCAAGACAGAGGGGCTTTTTTCATTGTTTCCTTACTCCCAGAGCGTTCTAAGCCCGGACGCTTCCGACCCCGGAAACCGCGAGGCCGTGGTTCGAGCCGCCGTGAATGCCTTGTGTAACGAAGCCGGCCTCCGTGAGCAGCTAAGGGAAGCGTATGAAATTCTTCGAGCCAAGGCCAGCAAGAACGTGAGTCCTACGCTCTGCAGCGAGAGCGACAGCCTGTTTCTTCGACAGGAGCACTCCTGACGAACGTCCCCGGTCACCGGCAGACAAGCTGAGGGGTTTTAATGAGGCTTGGTGAGATATTTGTTGATACCGGCAAGCACTACCTGGTTTACGGCACGGGCCTGATGGCTTCCAGGCTGGCCAGCTTCGTTCTGATCCCCATCTATACACGCGCACTACCCGTCGAGCAGTACGGGGTTTTTGCAATCCTGACAATAACTTTGAGTGTCATCAGCACAGCCGCGCAGCTTGGAATCAATTCCGCCGTACTTCGGTCGTACTTCGACTACGATAATGCAAAGGAGCGGGCCCCGGTCATCGGCACTGCTTTCCTATTGCTCTGCGGCTCGACCCTTGTGTTTGCGGCAGCGATGGCAATTCTATCGAACCCCCTCAGCCGGTTGATAACCGGCTCCGAGCAGTTCGCCATCTGCTTGTGGCTCCTGGGCGCAATGCTGATAACCGACAACCTGTTCAACCTCTACACGTCGCAGCTAAGGGCTGACAAGAGATCATTTGCGTTCAGCGTGGCGAACGGAGCCAAGCTGCTAATCACGTGTGTAAGCGCAATACTGCTGGTAGCAGTCCTAAAGCGCGGAATAGTCGGCGCGGTTACAGCGAACTGCGTCAGCTCAGCGCTGATGTGTCTGGCAATAATGCCCGCTCTATATAAACGTTCGGCCTTCCGCTTCAACAGCGCAGAAGCGAAAAAGCTGCTGGCCTTCGGGGTTCCCCTGGTCCCGATGGGCCTGTCTGCGGCGGTGTTGGCAAGCGCGGACCGCTACTTCCTCCTAAACATGTCCGGCAGCATCGAGGTCGGCAAGGCCGTGGTGGGAGTCTACTCTCTGATATACATGTATGCCAATGTCTTCCGAATTGGGGTGGTTGATCCGCTGTTTATGGTGTGGCTGCCGCAGATGCTGTCGGTCCGCCACAGCGACCGCGCGAACGAGTTCTACTCGCGAACCTTAAGCTTTTACGTGCTCTTCAGCGGATTTATAATTTACTGCTTGACGGCGGCCTACAAACACGTGATCCTGTTTGTATCCGGTCGGTCTTACGTCGGCTCTACATTCGTCCTGTGGATGATTCTGCTTTCGCTGGTGTTCATCGGCGCTACTCGGCTGGTGGGAGTTGGCATGACTTTCGCCAGAAAGACGGTCTATTCGGCGATATTCTACACCGGCGCCGGCGCTATCAATACCGCGCTGAACTTCCTGCTGATACCACGTTACGGGATGCTTGGAGCAGCGATTGCAACCGTGGTCGGGGCGGCGATATTGCCGATCTGCTACCATCGGGCAGGACAGAAGTTCCACAGTGTGGATTATCGGTGGTCGGAGATTATCCGAACTGCGATGATTTTCTTCGCCCTGTCCACATGCTACTTCGCGCTGCCACAGCTCGGTATATCGGGGATTAGAAGAACTGCCGCGGAAGCAAGCCTGGGAGCGCTTTACTTTCCCCTTGCTTTTGCGCTGGGCATACTGAAACCTGCGGAAATACGGGGCGTCTTGCAGTACGTGAGGTCGAGAGGGTCGGGTATGGCTTATGTTAATGAAGGGCCGAGCGAGGTAAGCTCGACTTAGATACGTTGGGGATGGAGATTCAGCCTGCTCTGTCTGCGGCTCAATGCTTCTTGTGGGCTTCGTGCGCCCTGGCCGCACCCTCCCGCGCCAGCACGATGAATGTGCCGCCGATCAGACCGAGCATCAAACTCGCAAGCATAACCAGTCCCATACGCGGCTTAGCCGGCTTCTTCGGCGCGATGGCTTCGTCCACTACGTTGAAGTTCTCTGTCTCCCGGCCCTCAGCCACGCGGGCTTTCGCATGCTCGGCGAGCAGAGTCGTGTAAACCGTCTCCGCCGCCTTCAGGTCCCTTAGCAGCCTGGCGTACTCGATCTCCTTCGGTGGCAGGCCAGATAGCCGCCCTTCGATGTTCGTAAGTGCTCCTGCCAGCGCCGACCTCCTGGCCTCCAGACCGTCGCGATTGACTTCCATGATGACTAACTGCCTCAGCAGCTCCTGGTGCGCCGGGCTCGCGCTTCCAGCCTTGCCGCGTACAATGTTTTCAACCTCGGACCCGATCCTGTCATAAGTCTTTTCTATCTCCTGCGTGAGGCTGACGACGTCCGGGTGGCTCTCCGTGAAATCCTCAAGGAGAGTGGCCCGCCTGACCTCCAGCTTGGCAACCTCCACGCGCAGCCCGGAAATAGCGGGGCTGTCTATCACCGCCTCGGGGGAGATGTCCCTGGGCGCCCCTGCGCTCCACGTCGTCCGCGCGCTGGCGATTTCTCCCTGGACCTCCCGCAGGGCGACCTCAGCCTCGGTCTGCTTTGTAACTATATCTAATGCCTGGTCCGCGTATGCCGAGCTCTTGTCGGGGGGAATCAGCGTTGGGTGCGTTTCCTGGAACTCCTGGAGCCGGGCTTCCGCCACGGCCAGCTCCGCCTTTGTGCGCCTGAGCTGGCTTTCGATAAACAGCCGGTTCTTCTTGCCCATGAATAGAGCGTTCGACTGGTCGTAGATGCGCAGCTCGCTGATGTAGGTGTTGGCCAGGCGTGCGGCCAACTCCGCCGTCCGCTCCTTGAGCTCGGCCCTTGGGACACGGCCTCGGAGCCAGGAAGTCGGCACCTCGCAGGTAAGAAGCAGTCCGCCCTCCTTCGGCGTCTCCAGAATGAGGTTGTCCCGCAGGTCCCTGTAATCCAAGCCGTACTCGTCCAGGCCCACGCTCGTGCAGACATTCTCGCCGATCGTGCGGCTTTTCAAGACCGTCAGATAGACGTTTCTTCCCGACAGGCCCGGTAGATTCCCCAGTATAGGCAGCCCGGCAAGCTGCGCGATCTGAGAGCCAAAGCCCTCGGCCACCTGCTCCGGGAACAGCAGGGAGGTCTTGCCCTCGTAAGTCCTCGGCATGAGTGCAAGAGCGATCACCGCGATCAGCAAGACAACCGCCGTCGTCCCGGCGACCATCCACTTCCGGCGTCTCAGTATATCGAAGTAGTCTAGTAGGTTGACTTCATCCATGGTTGCTATTTGGTGAGCAGCGATGTCAGGGTGAGGCCGGTAATTATTATCTGCACCGCATCCCGCCAGCCGGCGATGATCTTCGACGGTACGTACACGATGTCTCCCGGCTCGAGCTCCGGGTTCCCCTTCGCGTAAGCGCCCCGGATTGCGCGTTTGACGTCGAACCTGAGGGCCTTAGGAGTGTCCTCTGTCACTCGCACAACGCTGATTTCGGTCAGTTTTGCTCTCTCGGTAGGCCCGCCCGCGTCGCCGAGATAGTCAACAAGCCGGCGGTTCGGACTGTACACGTAGGAGCCAGCCGACTTGACCTCACCGAAGACGTGGATCTTGTCCGCAACTGCGGGAAGAATAAGCGTATCCCCGTTCATGAGAGCTACGTCGGCGGATTTGTCGTCGTTGTTCAACAGGCGTTCGAGGTCTACCGGTATGATGCGCGTCCCGCCTGGCGCACCGCTCTCCTTGCGCTCGATCCGTGCCCGCTTCAGATCGGCCTGCGGCGTGACGCCTCCGACAGCGATTATGACATCTCGCACGGTCTGTCCTTGCTTCAGGTAGTAAATACCGGTCTTGTTCTCGATATCCGTCTCAGTTTCCCCAGGAGCTCGCTGGTAGACGCCAGACCCCTTGAACTCGCCGATCAGCCGGATCATGGGTTGGAAGGCTGAGATTGATGGAACGACCAGCCTATCGCCCGGCTGCAGAACCGGATTATCGTCCGGCGAATCCGCCAGGCGGCGCAGATTGACGTCCAGGGCTATCTTCTTGCCATCTTCGCCAATCTGCTCGACGAAGGCTTTGTCAAGCGCCGCCGCCGGAGTGGTCCCCAGCGCCAGCGCGGTGAGGTCCCGGCTGCGGAAGTTGTCCGAGCCTCCCCCCATGCCGACCATCTCGAACCTGCCGGGCCGCGTGAGCTCGCCGGCAGCCTCCACATAGCTGGCAACCGGGGGCACGTGGACCGAATCGCCCGGCTCGAGCGGAATATCGTCCTCCAGATTGCCGGTGATGGTCATCTTGTAAAGATCAACGGTTCGCCGCGTGGCGCCTCGAATAAGGGTGATTCGCCTAGTGGAGCCGGTCGGCTTGATGCCCGCCTGCAGGACCGCAAGGCTGACGGTGGACACCGCCGGAAGGATCTGCGGACCGGGATTCTCCACCTCGCCGCTGATCCATACGTTTACGGTCCTTACTCTGGAGACGGCCACCGCCACGTCGAAGCTCTTTACATACTTGCTGAGGCCGGTGCGGATCGCATCCTCCAGCTCGACCACCGACTTCCCGGCAGCGCGGATCTTCCCGAGCAGCGGGAGATAGATATCTCCGCCGGGGGTCACCTGCACTTCGTTCGGGTCAACATCGGCGCCTGCGTCGGGCCGAACCTGATACTTCCAGGATGCCTTGCCCTGAACATTTACGCTGATGGTATCTCCAGGCCCGATGCGGTAGCCCTCCCTGGAAAGCGCGGCCGGAATCCATTGGTCCAGGTTTTTGATCTGGCAGATTACCCTATCGCCGGGGGGCCCGGACGATATGGCGGGAACTGGCGCCGTCTGCCCGTTTGCCGGTATGCAGATACCAGAAAGGAGCACACAGCATAGAATTGCTAGGCAGCCAATGGAGAATAGTTTGCCCATGTCTGATCAGACGGAAGCCGCGTTCTGGGATCGGGGCGAGCGTGCCGGCGCAGTTACGACGCAAGAGCAGACGCCGCCCAAGAGAACGCCAACAGTATAGCACGGGGCCGTGAGGGTGTCAACCGCGCTTACTTGGGGCGCTCCACGACCAGCGCCGGGAGGCCGGTTACCGTCACCGTCGCGTTGGCAGGAGTGGCCGGCGCAGCTTCCCAGGTGATGCCGGTGGAAGCCTTGCCATCCTTCGCAGTCGTAAGGTTCGGCTGGTCGGGCGTCCCGCCGGTCACCTTTACGGATACCGAGCATCCTTCGATGCTGTTGCCGTTCAAATCCTTGACGGAAATCACGAGCCCGCTCCTGTTGGGAGCGCCGGTGGGATCCGGTTCGAATCGCGCGGTCAGTTTATCGGGCGAGCCGGGCGCCGTCTCCACGGGGGCTCTGGCGACCCGCGCGCCGATCTTCGCCGTGACGCTTCCGCTGCCTGCCTTGATCCCGTAGAATCGGCCCGACTGATCCACGAAGCCCATTCCGCCCGAGGCGGCCCATATCGCTTGGCTCGCTATGTCGGCGCTGATCGGCTGGCCGCTCGCATCCACGAGGAGGAGCTGAACCGACTGGCCGGACGGCACCGACGACACGTCCGGCGTGATGGCGAAATCGGGGCACTCCTGCTCGGGGACGTTCGCAAACACCGCCAGTGCGTTCGCCACAGGGCGCTCGCTCCCTGCCGACGGGCTGTTGAGGATGCCGAAAGCGGTCGCCATCGTGGTCGAGCCGCCGCCGTCCAGGTTGATCGCCTCGACGCACCCCTCGGAAAGCATGACCTGCGCCAGTTGAGGGAGTGTCATTCCCGCGCTGATGCTCTGCTGGCCGTCCACCGTGACGAGTACAAGCTTCCCATCCTGAGCAGCGCCGAGAGCGGTGCGGGGATACCTGCTGAGACAGAAACCGGGCTGAAAGCCCTCATCCTTCGCGTCAATGCTCGCCTTGCCACCTTTTACGAGCCAGGGCCCGCCTCCGACGGCTTCGACGACCTTCTCCCATCCCTTGGTTTTCGATGGCTTGAGGTCGAATTCCATCGTGACGGATGTGCCGGGCTTCAAGTATTCGTCTATGAATTTCGCCCCGGTCCCTGAGCCGGACAAAACGAGCGAGCCATCCGGTATGAGCGCGTCGCCGGCCATGCTTCTGACCTCGGTTACCGTGCCGGAGAGCGGAACGCCTACCCTGACCGGCAGGCCGTCGCATTTCACGACCGCCTCCGACCCGCCGTTAGTTGTGCACGTCGTGTCGAAGAACCTGGAGGTATAGGCCATAAGCCGATGCTGCTCGCGCGGTCCGTTGATACCGCGGATGGGAAACCACTTCCCCTCCGGCAGCGCGATCTTCGCGTCGAGCTCCAGCTTATCGAAGAGGAACCGGCCGTCCGATGTGATCCCGAAGACCGGACGCTGTGGATACGGCTCGCTCATCAGCTCGCCGCCGGAGATGTGGAGGCTCAGGACATCGCCCGTGAAGAAGGGGAGGAAATCAGCGTTCACCACGGCGGCAGCGTTCAGGCGTTTGGCGATGGAGCTGGCTTTCTCACGGCCCTTTGTGCTGTCTGCTCCAAGAACCCTGTCCTGGGCGAGGACCGCCTGAATTCGGAGGCCGGGGGCTTTGGGATCCACCTTGAGGATGCTGATGACTTGCGGTGTGGACGCCACTTGGCCGGATGGATTGATCACCTTCTGGGTGAGGGTGACACCCTGCGCAAGCTCCTTCGTCCACGTCCGCGCCGAGGCAGGCAGGGCGAGAACGAGTAGAGAGAGGACTAGCGATAGGATGTGCGGGCGTCTTAAGTTGCGTCGCCTCATGGGCATCGGATCATCAACGCTCCTTTCACCGGGGGCATGCCATCAAGGCCGCCGCGTCATCGCCGCGTCTTGCTCACCGGGCCAAGACGCTCCGAATCCGAATACGTACCGCGCCGAGAAAACGTCTGACGCGCCCCGGCAAACAATCCCGCCAGGAAAACAAAGTGCGATCGAACGCAGGCAGCAGTTTCCGCGACTTCGGCAGCGGGTATCGTCCATCGAGGGCGTCCAGAATGAGCCGCTTGTAGGACTCACCCATCGCCTCAACTGTGAATCGGTCCGAGACAATCTCATGCGAGGCACGGCTCATATCCTCCCAGAGCTTCACGTCACCGTTGAGCCTGGCGATGGCGTCCACGAACCCATCAACGTCCGCGACCTCAACCAGAATCCCGGTTCGGCCATCCTCGACAACCGCATCGGTGACCCCTCTAAGTCGGGAGGCGATGGGGACGCAGCCGCACCACATGGCTTCCGGCAGAACCAGGCCCATGCCCTCGTAGAAGGAGGGCATCAGCAGGAGATGAGAATCGCTCATGAGATCGTAGACCTGCTCGTTCGGGATCTGTCCGCAGAAGCGCACCGCGTCCTGCAGGCCATAATCTTGAACCTTCTGGCGGAGAGCTTCGCGGTCTATGCCGTCGCCCACGATGGTCAGGCTTGCATCAATGCCGCGGTCGAGGCAGCCCCGAAGAATATCCGGCAGGAATAGCACTCCCTTATGGCAATGGGCGAGGCGACCGACGAACAAGAGCCGGATGGGCCTCTCGAAGGGCCGCCTTCCCTCGCGCGGACCATGCGGCGCTGAAATGCCGTCTAGTATCTGCACGACGGGGCGATCCGGCGCCATTGCCCTGACCGCTTCGGCCAGCTTAGGGCTGACGCATACGGCGACGTTCCATGCAAAGCGATTGGCGCAGGCAACTCTGTAGATCGCCTCGTCGTCGTTGTGTACGATCGGTATGGCAATGACATCGTCCGGCAGCATGCCGAGCGACGCCTGCGCATAAATCGCGTGGTTCAGCAGGACAACGTCGTATGCGCCTTTCGCCAGATAACGTCCCACACCGAGCGAATGGAAGAACGGATGCCATCCGGGAAGGTGAACCGCTCTCAGCCCCATCTCTGAGACCCGTGGAAACCACTCGCCGGCGGCCTCGGTCGTGACAACCTCGACATCGAAGCCCTCACAGGAGAGATATTCTGCAAGGGTTAGAATGAACGTCTCAGCCCCGCCGCAGCTCATGGCATAAGTGACGATGGCGACTCGTGTTCGTTTCGACATACAGACCTCTGCTTGAACGCAGACTCTTCGTTCCGATTCTCGGAATGACATTAGTACGTAGACCGCCGAGCAACCCGGCTACTCGGGCAGCCATGCGTGCAGACTCAGGCCCACGCGCTGGACAGGCCGACGGAGCAGCCGCCGCCTCAGCCATTTGGCCTTCGCCAGCGCACCCTTTGGCGGCGGATCCCCCGAGATGGTATGCACCGCAATGCCGCGAAACCCGGCAGCGTCCACCGCATGCTTCAGCGCCGACCGGGTAAAGAAGCACACGTGAACGGGCGGCATCCAGTCGGGCCTGCTCGCATTTTGAATCAGGCTGCAATCCCAGTTCGGCACGGTGCAGAAGACCTGGCCGCCGGGCCTCAAGACCTTCGCGATAAGCGAGAGAAACTTGACAGGATCCGCGAGGTGCTCGAGCACCTCGAATGCGGTGACGACATCGTAAAGCTCGCCCTCTTGGGCGATTTCTTCGATCGTGCATTTGCGCATTGGGAAGGGAGCAAGCCGACTGCCTGCTTCAATCGCTCGTTCCGAGACATCAATGCCGGTCACGTCCCAGCCGCGGGAGGATGCAGCGTGGCAGAATCGCCCGACGCCGCAGCCGACGTCCAGGAGACGGGCGCCGGGCCGCTGGATGACCTGTATGAAGAAGGGAGCATAGGTAACATAATCAGCCCATCCGCTCTGATCCGCCGAGGATTCGAGCGGCCGGAGCTGCTCGGCCTGGTATTCATCCGTTTCGTACATCGCCTCGTAATCTACGCGCGCATCGAAGGCGTCAGGAGCGAATCGCAGGCCGCATCGGGAGCATGCGTAGATTCGGTAGCCGCCGAGTTCGAAAGCATCCGGCTCGGCACCGGCACGGCAGATAGGGCAAATCCGCTTCATCTTCGAGTCCTGCGGCCGAGCGCTCCGGCAAAGTCGTCAATCCGCAATCGGAGAGGCGAGATTGTCTCACCCCCGAATTATCTCCACGTTCGCACGTGGGACGGACACCCGGACCCCGCTTTCCAACTCGGCTTCCAGAATTCTGACCCTTGCGCCTGATTCGATAAGCACCGGCTCCGGCGGCAGCGCGGTGACTGTGCCCAGCAGCCCGAAATAAGGTTCGCGGATCACCCTGACCTTCGTGCCGAGCTCGATGGTTTGCTCATCGTCCGCGCCTGATGCCGCCTCTCGCGTCTGCTCCGAAGGCACGATGATCTCAGGACGAATCACCCCCGCCCGGATTTGGGTTGCGCCGTTGATGGACGCCCGGCGCCCCTCGAGCGACTTCAGCAGGTCGAACGTTCGCTGCGCCATGCGTATGATGCCGAAGCCCTCGGTGACGATCAGAGTCGCGGGGACGTCCTCCTGGCCGGTGATCGCCACTCCGATATCGCAGCCCAGGTACTCAATCAGGTCTTTATCCACGATGCCGCCTGTGACGACGCCAGCCGCGCCGAATTCACCCGCCTTGCGGAGAGCATCGCCGGTGATATTCGCGCCGCAGACGACGACCTTCCCCGCAAGTTCATCCGTGATCCGGTCTTCGTCCACAACTTCGTCGGGCGCATCCACGATTACCTTGATTTCGCCTAAGCGCTCGCCGCCGACGCCGAAGATTCCCTGGATGAACGCGCCGCCCGTCTCGACGACCACACCCTCGTCGGGGATGACTTCGATGACCTTGCCCCTGATGTAGGCTTTGACCTCGACCGGAGTGGGCTTGTAGCGAATTCCGACATGGCCGGAAATAGGCGAGATCAACTCCACAGTCCCGTCAACCGGGGATTTGCACTGGTTTGTCAGGAGGCCGAAGAAGGATTTCGTCTCCGCGATGACCGTGCTGCGCTCGACCTGATCCCCAGCGGCGACCTTCAGCGCGCGCTCGATCTCCGTCGGCTCGATGCCGAGCGCCTCCGCGACGCGAACCGTCTGCATGATCCCCGGCAGTTCCGTCCGCGCGACGACGGTATCCGGCTCGACGAGATCGCCGACCTTGACCGTGACCTCGCCCTTCAGGGGAAGTCTTCTCGTTTTCCGTATTGTCGCCCAGGGCGTCACCCTCAGCCCCGGCGTGTATGCTGTGGCCATGAGTCTTGCCTCTCGCTCGTGCATCCTACTCGTACTCGACGCCCTCTTCGCTTACTCTGTTGAGCAGACTGGCTTTAAGCTTCACCAACATGGAGATGATTCTCTTTAGGCTTTCCTTGCCTGCCTCGACATCTGCAGGTTGGGCTAGCTGCCTCGCCACGTAGACATCCAGGCAGGCAACACACTCAACCGCTGATCCGTAGGCGATATCCAGGAATCGGCACCGGTCTCTGATGGAGAATTTGCCGTTTCCTTCTGCGATGTTCAGCACAACACTAGTGGACGCTCGGTCGAGTTGATCTTTGGCCGCAGCCTTGCCGGAAACCGATGCAATGAACTGGCTGGCCCAAGTCACAAAAGATAATGCCTCCCGGTAAACATCTAGCTTCTCATGGTCAAATGCCATGCTATCACCTATTAGCTCACATTCGCTTGTCTAACTCGCAAACCCCTCGATTTGCGAGTACGAGTACGAGTAGGATCTACGAGGCAATTAGCCCGAATGCCGTGAACCATTCCCTCAGCTTGCCAATGCGCCGCTCATCATCCGGCGGCAATTGGAGCGGGCGGCCGCGGGCATCCACAATCAGGCCGACCACGCCGCCTTCGACTTCTACCGAGCGCGCCTTGCCCTTCCCAGCGCCTACATCGAAGCCCCTCGCAGGCGTGATCTCCACATTCGCCTTCTCGCCGACGCCGAGCGGGATGACCACAATACCGCCGAAGGGGACTTCGTGTTTGGTGCTTGGTGCTGACGGCTCAGCAGTCCGCCGCAGCGGATCGCCCTCCCCGGCTGACGCCTGATAGCTGACGGCTGATAGCTGTATCGTACACGCAAGCTGCCCTTCTTTCCCGACTCCGGTCGGGCAGATCGCCGTGCCGAGCTTGATGAGGCAGTCGCGCTTGAATACCTGAGACGCCGCCTCAGGCATCACGGTCGAGAGAATCCCCAGCTGGGGCATCATGAAGATCGAGTCCACCGCCAGCATCGTGACACCCTCAGGCTGATAGGCATCCAGCATCATGAGCGCGGCCTGGTCGCGCTTCGGGGCATGGCTGAGCACACCGCCGCTCCCTACGATCATGTCCAGGTCCATCATGCGGACGAGCGTCCTCCCGGTGGCTTCCTGAGTGAGCGCCTCGCCGATCGTTCTGGTCTGCTGAACGCCCTTCAGCTCGCGGGCGAGCGACTTGTGATGCGCGAATGCCAGCCTGAGCGCCTCCCTGGACACCGCCTGCTCGATATACAGGTCACGCAGCGTCTGAGGGATGGTCGTCGGGCGGATCATCTTGTTCCTGAGCTGGTTTCGGAGATGCCATTCCTCCACGGGGAACGGAATCCAGCGCCGGATATTCTCTATGCCGGCCTCCGCGAGCACGTTGCAGATCGAGTAGCTGAGGCCCAGGTTCGCGCTGACCGTGCGGGTGAAGATGCCGCCGAAAACTGAAAACACGTCGGTCGTCGCGCCGCCGATGTCAACCGCCAGGACGTTCATCTGCTCCTGCTCGGCGATGGTCTGGATGATCTTGCCGACCGCATTCGGGGTTGACATGATGCCGGAGCTTGTCCAGGTCATCAGCTTGCTGTATCCCGGCGCCTGCTGCATCACGTGCTGGAGAAATAGCTCGTGGATCGCCTCTCTCGCCGGCTGAAGGTTCTCGCGTTCGAGTGTCGGGCGCAGGTTATCCACGATGCGGAGGTCAATCCTGTCGCCGATGACCTCCTTCACCGCCTCGGCCGCATCCCTGTTCCCGGCGTAGATCACCGGGAGCTTGACCCCGATTCCGAGCCTGGGCCGCGGATCCGCTGAGACGAGCATCTCGCCGATCTCCACGAGATGAGCCACTGTGCCGCCGTCTGTGCCGCCGGACATGAGGATCATATCCGGGCGAAGCTCGCGGATGCGCTGGATCTTCTCGTACTCCTTGCGCCCGTCGTCAACGGCGATGACATCAATGATGATCGCGCCCGCCCCAAGCGCCGCTCGTTGTGCGCTTTCGGCGCTCATCGTCTTCACGACTCCCGCGACGGTCATCTGCAGTCCGCCGCCCGCGCTCGAAGTCGAGAGGTACATGTCCACGCCGACGCTGTTCTTCGCGGGGACTTGGATGCTGGATGCTGGATGCTGGATGCTGGATACGATGACCTTCCGGCCGGACAGCTCCTCGACCTCGCGGACGGCGTTCAGGACGCCGATCGTGACATCGTCGAACGGGGCTTCGACGGTCGTGGGCGCTTCGCCTCGAACGACGAGGCGGTACTCGTCCCCCTGCTTCTCGATCAGAATGGCCTTGGTAGTGGTGCTCCCACAATCCGTAGCCAGGATGGTGTTGATCTCACTCATAGGTTCGTATTCGCGGAGTTATCAGTAAGAGCCGCCGCAGACAAGGGGTTTCGACTGCCGACTGCTTCGCCGATGGCGTATTCTATCACAGTTGGGGGAGTGGTGCAATGCGGGAGCATGGGGCTTTCGAGTAGGGCAGGCACTCTGCCGCCTCCCGGGATCCGGGCGACCGCAGAGCATACTCCGCCAAGGCTTCGTGTCCCGAGGGGTCGCTTCTACGTTCCCCGCCCACAAATGAAAAGGGAGGCCGAGTGGCCTCCCCCTTGTCTTGCGATTTCCAGCTAGTGCTTACCAGCGCTCGCGACGACCGCCGCCGCCGCCGCCGCCGCCGCCGCCATAACCACCACCACGTCCGCCGCCGCCGCCGGATCCACCGCGGCTCTCTGACCGAGGGCGCGCCTCATTCACGCTCAGCGTACGGCCCTGGTACTCTTTGCCGTTTGTCTGCTCGATCGCCTCTGCAGCTTTGTCATCGGGAACATCTACAAACCCGAAGCCGCGTCCCTGGACGATCCGGGCCTCACTAACGGGCCCCCACGGTTCGAACAGACTCTTCAGCTCTTCCTCAGTGGTGTTGTACGACAGGTTGCCGACGTACAATGATTTGGTAGCCAATACCTCGCCTCTTTCCGGGAGATATACTCCCGATTTGATTGGGCAACACGCAATGCCAAGTGAAAAAACTCACACGCGGTCGGTTCCAATCCGAAGAGAAGTACGGGCCGCGGCGTCACTTTTGGGGCGGGATGCCTTCTTACAAACGGATTATACCATTATCTACAAATTTTTGCAACATCCGTTTGCCCGCCAGTCCGGAATGCGTGCAAACGAGTGGAGAAATGAGGGGAAAAGGTGGGAAGCAATGTGGATCCGCCGGAGGCAGAACGGCAGCTTGTAGATTCTGCTCGTACTCGAAGGCAGAAGGGGGATTTCGGATTCTCCCGCCACAGGCGAGGGTAGTTGCCGAATGCGGATTTCTCCCCGTCCCTCGGGGGAAATGCGGAGGTGGGGTAACCGCCAAGACACGTACCAGGTTTAGGCCAAGCCATGTTGCCTTCCCAGCGAGTAGTCGAAGGCTTGACAAACAGAGAAATTGCGTTACACTTGAGGTTAACACAGAACCCACGTTAGGAGTGGTGACAGACATTGGACATGAACCACCCGGATCTGGCGCTTAAGCGCCTGCTAGGTATGGCTGAGGATCTCAAGAAATGGCAATCGCAGGTCCTGTCCGAAGCAGACACCCGTGCGAAGATAATCGACGCAATCTTCAAGGACGTTTTGCTATGGGAAGAGGGTTGCATTACCAGAGAACGTCACTCCAGGGGTATTGACTCCGCCGGATACTCGGACTACCTGTTCAAATCGTCATCCACAGAGTTCATTCTGGAGGCAAAGCGGACCGGCTTCTACTTCGAATTGCCTGAAACCCCTCATACGGTGTTCGACAGGGTGGCCGGTGTTCTCGCTAGGTCTGGTGCCATGCAAGAGGCGATTGGTCAAGTCGCGGACTACTGCCGAACTAAGGGAGCCAGTGTGGGTGTGGTGTGCAACGGCCTCCAGTTTGCAGCGGTGCTCTTTAGCAAAGAGGGAGAATTCGATACCGTCATCTTCAACGGGCTTGACGACATCACAGCGCGTTTCGGTAGTTTTTGGAGACTGTTTTCCCCTTACTCCAACTGTGTGGCCGAAATGCGCAAAATCCTTAAGGCTCCTCGTGATCTGCGCCAAAAGCCACAGTGGAGCGGGAGACTCCTGGACAGCTTTCCATTCCCGGATGAGACGGTAAGCCGGAACCCCATTGACGAGCATATACGACCGTTCCTCATACGGTACTTCGGTGACATCTCGGGCGCCGACGGTATGGACGTGCTTCGGGAATGCTATATCTCATCCGAACGCCACAACCAGTATGGGAGGCAGCTGGAGAACCTGCTCGAAGACCGCTTGCCGCGATTGGATAGACCAGTACAAGAGATCAAAACTACGAGGAAATCCGGCGGGGCGTTTGAAGAGGCAGTTTCCAAAATAGCAGCCGCTGACACGGTTGGCACGGCCCTCCTGATAACTGGGGGCGTCGGTGCCGGCAAGACGACTTTCCTAGCGCGCTTCTATCATTTCATGCTCAAGGAGGAACTGAAAAGCAGAGTTCTCTGGCTCTACATCGACTTCACAAAGATGGCGAACCCCACTGGCGACATGGCGGCTTTCGTTGACAGTGAGATACTGGGTCACCTGCGGAGCGAACCTTACGCCGACCTCAGGCTGGAGGACTGGTCTACACTAAATGCTGTGTATGAATCGGAGATTGCTAGGCTTAGGAGGGGGGTATGGAAGCCTTTGTTCGATTCGGACAAGTCTGATTACGAGCGCAAGGTAAGCGACTTTATCTACGAGAAGACAACCCGCCAGGAGGACTACGTGAGAGACCTCCTTCGCTATGCCCGACGGAAACTAGGTCGCATACCGTTCCTCGTGTTTGACAACGGCGACCAGTTCGGCGAGGACTTTCAAGAGAGAGCGGTGACGCTCTCGTTCCAGAAGGCGAAGACGCTTGGCGCGGTCGTGCTTCTATCAATACGTCAGGAAACCTACTGGGCGCTACAGCATGCCAAACCCTTTGACGCATACCCGATGCAAGCGTACCACATTGGTGCCCCGAAGGTAGCCAATGTTCTCTCTGTGCGTTTGAAGCACACGCAGGATGCCGTCGGGGAGCGCTCTGTTAGCCTGCGATCGAGCAGCGGAATAACCATTGGCCCAGTGAAGCTCAAAGATTTCTTCCAGATCATTGTGGAGTCATTCTTGGGGCGGGGCCAGCAGAACATCCTGACACTTGAGCACCTAGCAGCAAATGACGTTCGGCGTGCACTGGACATGTTCACCATGTTTCTAACTAGCGGCCACACGAACACTGACGAATACATTAAAACGTACCTAAAGAGCGGTGAGTATCCTGTTCCGAACCACGCTCTCATCAGAAGCCTTGCGCTCGGGGAACGCAGGCACTACGACTCAAACCACAGCAAGGTAGTTAACCTATTCACGATAGAGGACGATGGGTTCTACTCCCACTTTACCAAGCTCAGAATTCTCACACAACTGTATGTAGAGGAGAACGTCGAGTCGACAGTCTACGGCAGGGGCTACGTAAGAGTTGACGATGTTCTGGGGAGCCTACAGTTTGCCGTGCGCGATGACACCGCGTTGCGGTATTCTCTGGACCGGCTTCTTGCGCAGCTCCTGATCGCGGCGGACAGCGGGTCGCGAGCATCGGGACGGGATGTGAATGCTGTCCGACTGACCGCTGCGGGGTATTACTATATCACTAGTCTAATGTTCCGGTTCGCCTATTTGGACCTGATTACGGTGGACACCCCGATAACTTCGGAGAAGTGGTTTGCCGTAATACAGAGTGATACCGCTCGCATCTCGGACGAGCAAGATCGCACCCGCAGAGTGGAACATAGAATCGAGCGGGCTAAACACCTGCTAGAGTACCTAAGGGAGTGCGAGGCGGAGGAGGTAGAGCGTACCGGTAGGAAGATAGGTATGATGACGGAGGAGGACCTGGTCACGCATGGAATTGCTAGGCGTTTAGCTGAGGAGGCGGAGGCGATAATGAGGAGCGCATGGCGGCACCATACATATCTGGGTTCCTAATGGTACGACTCCTAAGCTGCTTGCGAGCAAAATCCGCCTTCGCCAAGGCTACGGTGGATCTTGCCCAAGATTAGCCCAGGAATTTATTCCTGGGTACTGTCTGTCATTCTGGGTCCTACAGACGAAGAATCTCACGCTCCTCTCAGGTAGATTCTTCGCTTCGCTCAGAATGACATGGGTGAGCCAGGTTGAGAATCCGCAATCCGTCCGCGTGCGTCAGGACCCGCACCGCGAAGGATGAAGACTGAGATCTCAGGAGGGCAGCGGAACCTGATATGATAGCCGGTGCCCGTTCCTATGCCGCGGCAGACGTACATCCTTATGTTGCCCAACCGGAACATGCCCGACGAGTACTTCGGCCCCAGCTTCGTCGTGGACCAAAGCGCCCCGACCCTGGGAATGTTTATCAGCCCACCGTGAGTATGCCCCGTAAGGAGTAGATTGACGGGTCGCCCGTCCAGAGAAAGGACGGCATCGGGGTTGTGTGCGATTGCTATACAAATGTCGTTGGACGAGATTCCGTTCAGCGCCTTTTCGTAATCGGGATTGCCTTCCCACTCGTCATCGAAGCCCGCCAGGTAGATGCTATCCCGGCCAATGCGTATCTCGCGTTTCTCGTCGAACAGCACGTCAATGCCCGACTTTCGCAGGGCGCGTGCCATACGCTGCTCGGCATCCGTCCAGTAGTCGTGATTCCCCAGCACAGCATAGACTCCGCGCTTAGACTTCAGGCCGGCGAGTGCATCTCCTGCGGGTCCGATGTTCGACGTTGCCCTGCTCACGTAGTCGCCCGTCAGAACGACAATGTCCGGGCACATGGCATTGACCTGTCTGACAATCCTCCGCACGTGCTTCGGCCTGGTCCAGATATCCACGTGGAGATCGGTCAGTTGAACGATTTTCAAGCCGTCGAACGCCGAGGGCAGGCCGCTGATCGAGACCTCATGCTCTGTAACCGTCATCAGCCTGGGTTCAACGAGCGCGGAGTAGCCGACCAGCCCGAGCAGGGCCAACAGCAGCAGTCGCACACCGGCCTTGAGGATCCCCTTGCGGCGTTTGGGAGATTGGCGTATCGGTGCGCTCTGTTCATCTTCCACAGCAAGTTGCCTTGACATCGGTTCGTGCAAATTGGTACGGCCCCTACTGGTGTCAGCGGAGCAGTGCAACTGCTGGGACATCTGCAACGCTACTGCTTCAGGATGTATTACGGCAGCGATGATCCGTCCCACTTGTGGTCAGGGTCCGGGTAGAAAGCGATTCCCGGCACGCCAAGCACACCAGGCGGCCACGTCACCAACCAGCCGCCCGGCACCGGCGTACGGAACAAGTGCGGGACAAACTCGAAGAACCTGCGCACCTTCCGCCCTTCCAGTCTCTCCCACTTCGATGCCGGGGAGATCTCCCATGCGTGCTGCGGATCCTCAAAGAAAATCATGCCTCCGCGTGGAGCCTTCAGCAACCAGCCGCCCGGCACCTTCGCTCGAAACAGAAACAGACCCAAGTATACGTACTTGCCTTCCCTGTGTACATCCAGCTTTTCCCAGCTCAATGCCATCCTGGGTACCCCCTTTCAGTACACTTAGATACGTGGACTCGCCCAGCGGATTGGAGAGTCCTGCCGGACTTTGCCCCCAATTAGCCAGGCGTTTATCTGCGTCCATCGGCGTGAATCGGCGGTTAATCGTTAATCCCAACTCGGCAATAGCAACTACCCATATCCCCGGCGGGCGCAGGCGTCGCGGAAGGCGCGGTAGCGCTCGGCGTAGGCGGCGACCTTGGCCGGATCGGGCTCGAGGGACTCGCCGGGCTTCACCATGGAGCGCACGGCGGATTCGAGGTCGGGGAAGAGCGTGTTGGAGGCGGCAACGGCCGCGGTGCCCATCGCACACTCGGTAGAAGTCGGCCTGACGACGCGGCGGTTCAGGATGCTCGCGCGGACCTGCATCCATTCGGGGCTTTTCGCGCCGCCGCCGGTCGTGTAGATCGTATCGCCGACCTCCGCGCCGAGCTCCTCGAGCAATTCCAGGCACCAGCGCTCGACGAATCCCACGCCTTCGAGGTGCGCGGTATACAGGTCGCGGCTGTCGCGCGGCTCGCCGATGATGAAGCCTTCCGCGTCCGGATTCACAAACGGCAGGCGCTCGCCCTTTCGAACCAGGGGATACACGATGAGGGCGGTCGGCGAGTATTGGGGCACGTAGGCGTTCAGCTCGTC
>DATKXU010000039.1:0-65710 GCA_035528905.1 Armatimonadota bacterium | reverse complement strand
AGGCCAACAAAGACCCGGATCTCCTGGGAGTGGCCTTCTTCAAGGTGGGCGCACCGTACGCATATCCATCCTCTGACCTCGGCAACCTTGTCGACTGGCTGACCGGCTATGTCGAGCAGCGAGCGAATCCTCCATCGCCGTAGACCTGCGCGCATCGCCCTTCCATACGCTCGGTAGTCACCTCTTCCCCGAAAGTTTGCCCAAGCTTGCCAGAAAACCTGCCTGGCCCCGGCGGGCCGTATTATCCTGCGCTACCACTGGTGCGCCTTAGTGCTCAGGTGATACCTGGTAAAGGTACCGGTATTGCATGTCTAAGCTTGTCAAAAGTTGATCGGGCAGCTAGAATGGTGGTATAAGCTTAGTATACGCTCGATTTCCAACGCCGATGGTTGATAGGAGGGGCTGATGAAAAGCAAGCTTTTCCCCGCCATTGCCCTCATGTTGCTCATGACACTCTGTCTGCTTCCGCCTGCGGCCGGCGAGACGTACACCTACAACCTCTGGTGGCCCGCGCAGCCGTACTTTGCGACACCTAGCGGAGTTGGCACTGATTCCTCGGGCAACATATACGTTGCCGACACAGGGAATCATCGCATCGTAAAGCTCAACTCTTCAGGGCAGGTTGTCTGGGCCAGGGGTACGAAGGGGACTGGGAACGGACAGCTCAAGTATCCGGAGGATGTCGCGGTCTCCTCGGACGGCTATATCTACGTCGCAGATACGGGGAACTGCCGCATTCAGAAATGGGATTCGAGCGGCGTCTTCCTTTCTCTGGTCGGCGGCTATTGGATGGCTCAATCGTCTGGGACGATGGCTGACCTGTACGGTGCATGCGGCTATCAGGCCGCCTGGACATGGGCCTGCGGCGCTTCGGGTGTGATCCGCGCCTCGACAAACGCCGGAGCGACTTGGTTTTCTCAGCCCAGCGGCGTAGCTACCGATCTTTACTCGATTTGGTCCCACGGTGCGGAGGATGGCTGGGTTGTCGGAGCCGGCGGCGTGATCCGCAAGACTACCAATGGCGGCGACACCTGGAGCGGGGTAACATCCGGGACCTCGAACAACCTCTACGGCGTGCGTTTTGTGGATGCGTGGACCTATGGATTGGCAGTCGGGGCTTCTGGCACGATCCGCAAGTCGAGCAATGGAGGATCGAGCTGGTCCGGGCAGACCTCAGGCACCACTAACGACCTCCGCGCGGTCTATATAGCGGATGCGAATTACAACTGGGCGGTTGGCGCCGGGGGAACCATTCTTCGCACGACGAACGGCGGCTCGACCTGGATTCCGGCGACCTCCGGTACCACTGAGAACCTTTACGGCGTTTGTTTCAGAGGCACGCAGATCGGCTGGGCCGTCGGCGCCAACGGCACGATTCTGAAGAGCACGGATGGCGGCGTCAACTGGTCGGCCGAGACCTCCGGTACGACGAATACCTTGCGCTCTGTGGCGTTTCCCAGCCCGGAGGTCGGTTGGGTCGCTGGGGACGGTGGAACCATTCTTTACACAGACGACGGCGGAGAGGCATGGTCTTCTCAGCCTTCCGGTACGACGAATACCTTGCACTCGGTTCGCTATTCCGACATACAAGACGGCTTCGCTGCGGGCGCGGGAGGCGTCATCCTGCGAGGCCCAGGCCGCGGCGTGGACAACGGCAGGTTCGACTGGCCCGTGGGCATCTGCGTGGACGACGATAGGAATCTGGTATTCGTAGCCGACACCGGCCAAAAGGCCGATGAGACTTTTGGAAACAGGATTCAGGTTTTCGACAAGAACTTGAACTTCAAGGGCAAGGCCGGCGGTCCTGGCAGCGGCAGCGGCAGTGGCCAGTTCCAGATGTGCAACGGGATCACCGTGAAGCCCAGCTCAGACCTTGTGTTCGCCTCCGATCCGTACAACAATCGCATTCAGAAGTTCTCCACATCGGTGGACGGCTCTGGAAACGTGAGCTTCACGTGGCTGGCGGGCTATTCCGTCTACGACCTGCAAATGCCCAGGGGGCTTGGGTGGAATACGGTGACGAACAAGTTTGCCTACGCCGCCCCCAGATACGACCGCGTGGACTTCATGGATGAGAACGGCAACAAGTCGGGCCCGGTCGGCGGATTCGGCACAGCAGACGGCAAGACGTATTTCCCCCGCGATGCAGCCTGCGACAGTTCGGGCAATATGTACGTCGCAGACACCTACAACCAGCGCATTGAGAAATACAGCTCTGCAAATGCGTTCCTGGCAAGGTGGGGAGGCCGGACCACGACAGCGGGATACTTCGATAGGCCCGGCGGGATATGCTACGACTCCGATTCCGGAGCGGTGTTCGTTGCGGATACGGGCAACCACAGGATAGAGAAGTTCAGCACGACCGGTGGTTACCAGTTGTCCTGGGGCAGCAAAGGCACGGGAACCAACCAGTTCACGGGGCCCCAGGGCCTGGCGGCCGATGGCGCTGGCAGGATCTACGTGGCGGATACGGACAACAACAGAATATGCGCCTTTACCAACGCGGGAGGGTTTGTATTTACCATCGGAACCTATGGTTCCGGGAACGGACAGCTCAACCAGCCGGCCGGGGTTGCGGCGGACAATCCGCGGAGCAGAGTCTACGTTGCCGACACCCGCAATCACCGCATTGCGGTATTCAATACTTCCGGCGGATGGGTCGGCGCCCTGGGAGAACGCGGTGGCGGTCAATGCCAGTTCGAGGAGCCGATGGGCGTCGCAGTTGATTCCAGCGGCAACATCTACGTGGCGGATACCGGCAACCACCGTGTGCAGGTTTTGAACTCAAGCGGCGTCTTCCAGAGATCGTGGGGCTCTTTCGGCATCGGCGACGGGCAATTCGACAGGCCCAGAGGCATCATTGTGAGCGGCAGCGACGTCTTCGTTGCGGATACTGAGAACAACCGTTGTCAGAAATTCACCACGAGCGGCGACTTCGTCTGCGCGTGGGGGTCTCTTGGCTCGGCAGAAGGGTTGATGAGACAGCCCGCGGGTATATGCGTGGACGGCTCCGGCTATGTCTACGTAGCTGAGAGAAGCAACCACCGCGTCCAGAAGTTCCAGTCGGCGCCATAGGAGGAAGCGATGAGAAGGGCTATTATCCTTTTAGTTGCGATGATAATGTTCGGCGTGTCCATCCCTTCATGCGGGGAGTCGCCATACGCATATGGCATCCACTTCTGGAGGGAGGGTGCCAACATAGATGCTTTCTCCGGCAAGCCGGGGTGGATTCTTTTCTTTGAGGACATCAGCAGCTACAGCAGCATCAACCTGGACAAATATAAGGACGCTTTGAAGGAAGGGCATACGGTCATCGTTCGGCTGAACTACCAGGGCGGCGATGAGCCTCCGCCTGCGGCGGAGACCGATCAGTTCGCCGGCCAGTGCGCCTACTTCGTGGACAAGCTGAAAGACTACGCACACATCTTCGTGTACGCCAACGAGAACACTGTAAGTACACAGTACAAGAACGCGTATCTGACCGCCAGGTATGCTATACATGTGGCGAACCCGTATGGGTATTGGGTGCCGGGGGCGCCCTACGGCGAGAATGAGATCATCTTATACGCAGGCGATTTTTGCGATGGCTTTGCCTCTCATAGCCAGAGCAGTTACGAGAGCGTGGCCGGCGCACTTGACAGCACCACGCCGGCAGGCAAGACGAAGCCGATCTACATTACGGAGATGTGCGGCGACCCTCCGAATCCGCCGGACCTGATACGGAACACCTACCGCTCCATTCGGGACTGGAACAAGACGCACGCGCATCAGGTGGAAGCAGGGCTGCGATTTGTCTTCTTCGAGTACTACCAGGAAAGCTCGTCGCTGCTCCTCGAGCCCATGCAGAGCGGCGACTTCGAGGATGCCGCGGCGGAGGTCGAGTGCGCCAACTCCTTTGCGAACCCGTACGTCGCGATCTCCAGCGTGAATGCCGCCGCCGCGAGCGAAACCAGTGCTACTATAACGTGGACGACCGACGTGGCCTGCACCGGACAGGCAGAATACTGGAAAGCCGGAGATCAGCAGCAGAAGCTGAGCGCTTTCTATGGCACGAACACGACCAGCCACTCCGTCGCTCTTACGAACCTGGAGCCGGGAGCGACGTATCAGTACGTGCTCAAGAACTATGTTTCTCCACGCCCGCTCACTTTGAGCAAGGTTTACAGCTTCGAGCAGCTAGGCCCTGGGACGGGTACTATCACGGGCTACGTGAAGTCCTCGACCGGCACGGCAATAGACAAGGCGAAGGTTACCCGGTCTCCAGGCGGCTACTATGTCTACACTGCGTCGAACGGATCTTACACCATGAAGGGCGTCCCGGCTGGCAGCTACACGCTTACCGCTTCGGAGCCAGGTATGCAGACAGTCCGAGCGACCGCTGCCGTTACGGCAGGCGGGACGACCACCGCAAACTTCGCGGCGCAGTTGAAGACCAATCTACTCAGCAACGGCGGCTTCGAGAGCGGAAGCCAGGCTTCCTGGACGGGCTACGGCGATGGGATGGTGACGGTTAACGGGACCTGGACCTACGGTCCCACGCCGCCCCATACCGGCAGCTGGTTTGCCGGCCAGCAAAAGAACAACGGTTCCAGGAACGGCGGCCTCTACCAGCAAGTGGCTGTGACCAGCGGCCAGACATATACCGCTAGAGCGTTCTCCAGGGTGGAGCGGGAGAATTGCCCGTGGGGAGAGACATACAACCGCCTCGGGGTAGAAAAATCAGGCGGCACCGATCCGAACTCAGGCTCAGTCGTTTGGACTTCGAGGGACTATCCGTATGTGCATGACTACGGCGAATGGCGGCTGCAGACGCAGACCTTCACGGCCATGGGTTCGTATGCGACGGTGTTCATAGATTACAAGGAGCTCGCCACGGCCGGCCGGAAGATAGACTGCTTCGATGACGTTGGGCTTTTCGGCTCGGACACGTCCGCTGTCTCGTGCAGCGACGTCAGCACGGCGAAAAGCCAGGCCGACGGCACAGTTGTATCTCTGAGCGGGTGCATGGCCACCAGCGGCTCCTCGGATTTCACAGACAGGTTCTACATAGAGGACGCGAACCGGACGTCGGGAATCATGGTCTACACATCAAGCTCCCCGTGGATGGTCTCTGAAGGTCAGAAGGTCGACGTCGTTGGCACGATGACCACGATCGGCGGGGAGAGGGCCATTACAAACGCCGGCATCTCGATGGCCCCTGGAACTGTGCTTGACCCGATAGGGATGGTGAACCGCTCGATTGGCGGCGCGGACTACAAGTACAACGCTGGGACGGGCGCCGGGCAGAGAGGCATAACCGACGGCTTTGGCCTGAACAACGTAGGCCTGTTCATCACGACAACCGGCCGGGTGCAAAGCACAGGTTCGGGCTACGTCATGGTGGACGATGGGTCCGGAGTAGAGATGCGCGTGGACACCAGCCGGGTTTCGAGCCCTCCATCTGCACCGCAGTACGTGTTACTGAAGGGCATATCGGGCCTCTGGGAGTCCGGCGGCAGCTACTACCGCCTCCTCAGGTGCAGGCGAAGTGCGGACTGCCAGGTTGTCGTAGAATAGGAAGACCGCAGCGCGCGGAAATAGGGTATGATGATGAAAAGCCCCGGCAGCGACTGCCGGGGCTTTTCATCGTGTCGTCGCTACAGATGCCTCTACACCTTCTTCTTCAGAATCTCCCGCGCCTTCTCTGCGAGATGCTCGGCGGTCAGGCCGAATTCCTGCATCAATTCCCACGGCTTGCCGGACTCGCCGAACCGATCAGCGACGCCCACCATGTCGAATGCAACCGGCCTCTGCGCCTGGCTGAGGATGGCGCTCGCTATGATGTTCCCGAAGCCTCCTACCTCGTGCTCCTCTGCTGTCAGGACTGCGCCCGTCTCCGCTGCCGCGCGTGCTACCGCTTCGCGGTCGAGTGGCTTGATCGTGTGGACGTTAACCACACGTGTCTCCAGGCCGAAGTCCTCCTTCAGAATATAGGCGGCTCGCATTGCCTCCGGAACCATCGGCCCGCACGCGATAATGGCGAGGTCTTCGTTTTCATTCTTGTAGTCCGAGGCCAGCACGGTCTCGAATGCGTCGATGAACCTATCCCGTGCGCCCCGGTAGCGAATCACGTTTGCCCTTCCGAAGACAAACGGCGTCCGCTCCGTAGTCACGATGGGCGTTGCTTCCCTCGCATACCGGATGTATGTCGGACCGACGATCTCTCTTATGGCGAAGCACATTGCGCGCTCTGTTTCGAGGCTGTCCGCCGGGGCGAGCACCTTCATATTCGGTAGTATGGACATGAGCGCGATCTCTTCGAGGGCCTGGTGGGTTGCGCCGTCCGGGCCGACTGAGATGCCGCCGTGTGCGCCGGCGATTTTCACATTTAGGTTCGGGTAGCAGATGCTCGTGCGGATTTGATCCCAGCATCTGCCTGCCGCGAAGACCCCGTAGGTGCCCGCGATCGGGATTTTGCCCTCCTTCGCGAGGCCGGCCGCGACCTCCATCATGTCCTGCTCCGCGATGCCGACGCTGAATACACGATTCATGCGCTCGGCATTGCTCTTCTCGAAGTCCGTGATGCAGATCGAGTTCGAGATGTCCGCGTGCAGGGTTACAACTCGCTCGTCATCGCCGCACTTGGCGAGGCTCCTACCGAATCCCATGCGGGTGGGATCTATATCCGCTTTCATCCGGTCTTCCGCGTTCCACCAGTAATCGCGCGAGAATCTCGGCAGATTCTCGCGGGTTTTCTTGGCCACTTCTGCAGCCCGAGAGGCTGCGTAACCCAGCAGTTCGTTCAGTCTATCTTGGGAAATCGTGGGGGGCAGAAGCTCCTTGATGGCTGTCTCGAATTGCTCCTTCTTGGGTGCGACGCCGTGCCAGCCGGCCTGGTCCTCCATGAAGGAGACCCCTTTCCCCTTTATGGTGTTCGCAATGATTACTGTGGGTTTGCCCTTGGTGGTCTTTGCTTCCTCGAAGGCTGCGATGATCTGCGGGATGCTGTGGCCGTCTATCTCGATCACGTGCCATCCGAACGCGCGGTACTTATCGGCGATGGGCTCGATGTTCATGACGTCCTTCGTCCAGCCATCAATCTGGAGCCTGTTCCGGTCAACCACGGCGCAGAGGCTGTCGAGAGTGTAATGGCCGGCCGCCATCGCCGCTTCCCAGATGCTGCCTTCTTGCTGCTCGCCGTCGCCCATGATACAGTAGACCCTGTGGGAGGCGCCGTCGAGTCGCGCGGCGAGCGCCGCTCCTACCGACACCCCCAGGCCCTGTCCGAGCGAGCCACTCGATATCTCAATCCCGCAGAGCTCGAGGGAGTTCGGATGTCCCTGGCACGGGCTGCCAAGCTGCCGGAGGCACATTGCTTCCTCGATTGGGAAGTAGCCTGCTCGCGCGAGGGTGACGTACAGCGCCGGCGCCTTGTGGCCCGCGGACCAGAATACTCTGTCGCGCCCGTCCCAGCACGGATCGTCCGGTCGGTGGTTCAGTGTATGGAAGTACAGCACGGCGGCTACGTCTATGATGGAAAGTGTCCCGCCTGGATGCCCGGTCGTCGCCGCATAGATGGAAGCAATGTCGTAGGCCCGAAGCTCCTGCGCGATTGCCTCCAGCCTGCGGATTTCGTCCTGGGACACGGTGGTTTCAAGCTGTTCCAATCCCATTTACTCTCCCCCTGTGTTTCTGATTACGCTCGCGGTCTGCGTTCGTTGCATCATAGGTTACTATTCTACCTGCGAAGTTGAACACCCTCCTGTGTGGGTCTTGCGCAGCGGTGAAGTCCGAGGTTTGCGGGCCTCGACGGATTCGCCACTGTGGGCCGCTCGAGTAGGGTGACTCTATCTGCCCATCAGTTTGCTGATGATGAGCATCTCCAGGCCTTCATAATCCCGTGCGGCGCGGAGCGCCTCGACCTCCGCGTCATCAATCGAGCGCGCGACGGCAAGGAGGTTCTCGAAAATGCGCTTGCTGTTCGCCAGATGCTCGTAGGACTTAGCCTGGGGCTGAGTGCGCATCGCCTTGACGTCGAAGCCGACCATCTCGCCGTTCCGCCCGTATCCGTTTTTCTCCAGAACGCGAACCTGGTTGAATGCGGCCCTCAGGTTTACTGCGCCGAATGCCTTGTCCTCGTCGAACTTCATGCCGTTCTGATCGTTGAGGTGCACGCCCCACAGCTTCTTATGCCAGAGGGCGTATGCCATCTCCTCCGACGGGTCGAGACCGGCGAGCCAGCAGTGTGCGCTCTCGATCAGTGCGCCCACGCGGCTCGGGTCGTCCGTCCGGTAAGCCAGCCCGATGAAATGCCCGACCGTCGGACAGTACGCCTGATCCATCGGCTCATTCGGCTTCATTTCGCCGAGGATTCTGATGTCCTTGTCGTGCGCCAGCAGGGCGTTGAGATAATCGAGAAGCCGCCCTATCATGGCGACGGAGTCCTTCGACTCCCGGATGTACGTGCCCTCACGGGCCGGCCAGAGCACGATATTCTTCGTGCCGAGCATGTTCGCGATGTCAATCGTTCTCAGTGAGCGCTCGAGGGCATACTTCCGGTCCTCAGCCGAATTGGAGGTGACTGCGCCATCAATCGTGCGTGGATCTTCCCAAAGCCTGGGCGCTACGAACTCCGCGACCATGCCGTGATCGTCAAGGATTCTCTTTACCTGAGCGGCGACCGTTTCAGTCGTCGCCGCATCGGCATCGGCGCTCACGACATCATCGTCGTGGAACTGAATGCCGTGGTAGCCTATCTGCTTGAGCTTAGCCACCTTATCGGCGAACGCGATCTCGTCGCGCACCGGTGGGCCGAACGGATCGGCGCCCGTGTGGACGTTCCACGGCCCGGCGGTATATCTATACTGCTTGTACTCAGCCATGTCAGTCCTCCAGATTAGGATTCATGCTGGCAAAGGATAGTCGGCGGCCTCATAAGGGGATTAGCCGCGCCCCCGGGGTTTACCTCCTTAGGCCGGGAGGCCCTAAGGGATCGGGTGATTCGCTACCGGCTCGGCGTCAGGTAGAATGTCAAGTTGCTGCCAGGCTGACAATCACAAGTGCGGCGGCAATCAATTGTGTCATGGTTTGGTCAATCTCCTTGTGTTGTAGGTATCAGAGTAAGCCTGAACTTCTCTCCGAAAGGCGTCCGGCCCTTCACCTCGAAGGTGATCGTTACCTCGGTCGGCTCCGTCAGACCAGCCGGCGCGAGGTGGAGTTCACTCACGGCCAGCGAGCCGAGATGCGGCACGGCAGACGGCAGTGGATATACCATCTTTTTGCTGCCTCGCCAGGCGGTGACATAGACTTTCCCGGATACTTGCGGTCTTGAAGGCGGCAGCAGCTCCGCCAAGCCCAGGTTCGTCAGCTCGACTTCCGCGCGAACGGGCTGATCCGCGCGAACTTCGACGGTTTGGCCTTTCTTGACTAAAACCCACTTTCCATCGGCATCCAATACTCGGACGGCATCGAAGGCCGCATCGAGATATTTCGGCGGGTTGGTACCGTTGCATGGCGTGTCTCCGACGGCGATCAGCGGACAACCGGCTGAAGTTGTGCCCATGCCGGCGGTCTTCAAGCCCGGCGCGCGGCGCGCGTCAATCGCCTTCCAGAACTCGTCCTTTGCAGCGTCGTAGATGCCCGTGACGCCGTCGGGATGCAGGTCGCGGTCAATCTCGATCCAGTAGTCAATCGGCTTGGCGTCGGGGCCGTTCAGAAACCCGGCGGCCTGCTTCCGAATTGCTTTGCTGACCGGCCGGTCCGAGCCGTCGGGGTTGATGATCCCGAAGTCGCTGTTCTCGTGGCACCGGAACCCGCCGGGATACCACCAGAAGAAGACTCCATCCGCTCCGCTGGCGATCAGCATGCGGTAGAAATCCCGGCAGTAGTCTGCCTGGAAGTGGAGGAGTTCGGGCGGGGATTCCATGCGGCCGATCTCCCACACGCTTTGCCCCACTTCGGCCCAAACCATTGGCTTTCCAGGGGCGACACAGCGTGCGTACTCGAACTCGAACCAGCCGGACTTGACCCGCTGCCAGTCGCCGATCTGCCCGTAAGCCTCAGGGCCGAGGAAATCCACTCCGCCTGCCAGATATGGAAAGTCATACGGAATGCGTCCCCCCCAGCGGAAGGTCGGATCTCCGGCGCCCGCCATTCGGAAGCTTACCAGGTGGTTTGGATCAATGCTGCGCACGAGCCTTCGGGCGGAGCTGTACTTCTTGTATAGGAGGGTATCGAGGAATCTTCGGTATGCCGCGACCATCCGCCTCCAGTCTCCATCGGCATCCGTCTGCTCGTGAGATGGATTGGTCACCTTGCCGGACTGATCTCTGGGAACCGGATAGCCCCAGTCCTTCTCAGCGTTCTCGATGCTCTCGTATCGCTCGACAATCCATTGCTCCCAGGCGGAATCCCACCGTTTCCGCTCATCGTGTGTGCCGAACATCGGCTCCCATGCCAGATCATACGCGAAAATCGTGTCGTTCTCCCAGAGGCGGTAATATTCGATGATGTCGCGCATCTGCGGCCACAGGAAGTCCATCGGTGTGCCGGGGCGAAGCGCCAGGTTCGCCTTCAAGCCCAACTTGTCGAGCCGCCTGAGCAAATCGAGCAGGTTCTGGTCTCTCGCCGACTCGTGCAAGATGAAGATGCTGACGGAATTCAGGCCCAATTCCTTGATGTGCTCTAGGTCACGCTCGATAACTTCGGGATCATAGGAGCGCGCGCCAAGCCAGTACTCGAAGTACTCCCAGTCGTCAATGCCGATGTCCGACGACGGCATGTAGTTCACGCCGTGCGCGCGCCAGCGCTTGCCGCGAAGCACGAAATCGCCGTTCTTTACCGTGACGAATTCCTTTTCCTCCTTTGGCCGCCAGATGTGAACGTCGTGCGCGACGCGGTCAATGACTTTCCCGTTCTCGACGATCTCAGCGGTGGCGATGAAGCCGCCGTCGGGCCATCGGTCGGGCTTCCAGGTATCGGCGACTATATCTCGCTCGCCGGGTCTCATGTCGAGCGGCCACTGGCGTGTCACTGCGCACTTGCCCGTCTTTGTATCAACGAGCGTCACCTGCGCCGTGACGCCGGGGTGGCTGTGATCGCTCAGATTGATTGCCTGGAGACCGAGCTTGATCTCCTGGTCGTCGAAGTACGTGTAGAAACTCGTGCCGCCGTCAACTAGAAACACGCCGTTCCTGATGCGCTCGGCGATCTGCCGCACCATCCGAAGCGCCGCAGGTGTCTTGTACCACTTGGAGTCGCCAATTCCGAAAGACGCCCAGATTCCACCTTTGTACTCGCCCTCTGTGTTCACGAAGATGGTTGCCGGGGCGCCGCACCAGTTCCCTGCCTTCGTGTCCGCCTCGAGAAGCGGTATCCAGCGCCACGGCGAGCCTTTGTCGAAGCCGGCTCCGCGCGGCCTCGGCTGCGCCGAGCGCATGACGGACGGCATTGCCACCGGGCCATCCGATACTAAAACCTGGTCACGCCGGACCTTCAAGCCGGCGGCATTCGTGATGTCGAAGAATTTGTAGCCGGGGGATAGCGTATCTAGAACAGGAACGTTTTTCGCGGCCAGGTATTCGTCGTATTCGGGATTCACGCCTGCCGTCCCGATCGGGCCAATCCAGTACTCATGCTTCCCTCCGAGGCAGCCGGAGATCAGCCCGACGGTCAGGCGTTCGGCGTTTTCGGGATTGAGGCAGTCGCCCTGGCCTCCACGCTTCGGATTGCTCTCGTAAAACCGGAAATCCTTCGGCTCGAGGATGTACTGCTTCCACTCAGCGAAAAGAGGCACGACGGCGATCCAGCGCGAGCCGTCTTTCTCCATCCACTCCACGCTGAGCTGCTTCGTCCTCGCATCACCTTTTGCCGAGAAGACGGTCAGCGTGTGCCCCTTCGGGAAGGGATTCTCGATTTTCGGGGACAGGAAGGTGTCCCAGCCCCGCAGGTTTGGGATGAACACGCGGAGCGCACGTGAGCCGCCGGGAGGCCCGTCGGCAACTGTTTCATGGGATGTTGGATTCTGCATGGTGTCGCTCGATCGCTGCCAGCCCGAGATGCCGTCGGGGCTGAAGCCAAACAGCACATTCTCCGGCAAGCGGCCTGCCTTCTCTCGCTGGTACTGCTCGCGGTCAATCCACCCTCCGCCTGCTCTCATGAGCGCGCTCTGCCAGACCGGGGTCTTCAGCGCGATGATGTTCCCGCCCTGGCTGAGGTAATTGTCTATCGGACGGCCTGACTTCGCCGGAAGCGTTGATGCGTTTGGGAGGACGAGCAGGTCGAACTTGTCCTTGGCGATTGCTCGCGGGTCACACAAATGCGCGGCATCCAGCTCCGACACCGTGTAGCCGGCCTCTTGGAGTTGAACGGACAGCGCGTCAACTAGCGCAGGGTCCTCTCCGGGCATGTTTGTTCTGGCGAGCGCTGCCGTGCATTCTCGCGCATGGCCCTGGTTGAGGCAGGTAAACAGAAGCGCTGACGCCAGGCACGCTGCCGGTAGAATCCTTTCCAGGTTGAACACAGCGAGTTTATCCCCTTCCCGAAACGTACTTTTGCTGGGCGCCGCAATGGCAAACAATAGCCTATTCTACCCGTATGCGCCGATGCCCTGCCCAGTCGGCATGGCGGACAGGATTTTGGTGTGAGGAGGTCGAAATTGCTAAATGGGCGCATGGACTTGCTCATGCGCTCTGCCGGTATTCTCACAGGAGGTCTCTCGACATGACAAGGCATCGGTGTGTGGTCAGCCGGCGGCGGTTTCTCCAGGCTGCTGGAGGGACGGCGGCTTGCCTGATGCTTTTTCCGCTTTCGGAGTCGGTTCTGGCTGCAGGGCCGATTAGCATAACGCCCATCTTCCCGAAGAGCAAGGCTAGGGTCACTCTGGTCTTCAGCCACATGCCTCCGGGAACTCCCACCTGGCCCACGAAGGATTACGACTACGCAGGCCGCGCTAAGGAGTTGACGGCCAGGCTCGAGGCGGCGTGTCCCGGAATCGCTTTTACAGTAAAGACGGCGCACGATGCGGACGAGGCCCAGGCGATCCTGAAGGAGTCCGGCGACGTTGACGGCTATCTGGTCTACGCGCTCGGCCTCCATACCGGCGTGCCGGCTCATATGATAGGCAGCGGGAAGCCGGTCGTTCTTGTGGATGACCTGTTCGGCGGGACGCACGAGGTGCTGCAGGCGACCGGCATCGCTAGGCGCGAGAACTTGCGGGTGGTGACTGTGTGCTCGTCCGACTTCCAGGATGTAGTTTCTGCAGCGCGCCTGTTCGAGGTCATAAGGGCCATGAAGGAGTCCACAATCCTCGACGTTACAGATCGCGACGTCGCCAATGCCGCCGAGCGGATCAAGGCCCTTCTCGGCGCTAACGTGGCCCGCATCGGCTCTGAGGAGCTGGCATCTTATTACTCGAAGGCAGACGAGCGCGAGGCTGAGAAGTGGGCCGACTTCTGGATTTCGCAGGCAAAGAAGGTAGTAGAGCCCACGCGCGCGGAGATCGTCAAGTCAGCCGGAATGTACCTCGCGCTGAGCCGGGCCGCCGCCGATAAGCACGCCGACGCGGTGACTGTGGATTGCCTGGGGATGTCCTACTCCGGGCGGATGAGCGCCTATCCGTGCCTTTCCCACTTCCAGATGAATAACGACGGCGGCGCCGGCGTGTGCGAGGGCGACTTGAACTCGACCTGCGCTCAGCTAATGATGCGCTATCTGACCGGTCGGCCCGGATTCGTCTCCGATCCGGTGATTGATACGTCGAAGAGCGAGATTGTCTACGCCCATTGTGTCTCCACGAACCGTGTCTTCGGCCCGAAGGGAAAGGCAAATCCGTACATCATCCGATCCCATGCGGAGGATAACAAAGGCGCTTCGATTCAGTCGCTTCTGCCGGTGGACAAGATCGTGACCACGCTGCAGATGAATGCGAAGAGCAGGCGCATGGTCATCCACACCGGCAAGACTACGCGAAACCTGGATGAGCCGAAAGCGTGCAGAACGAAGCTCGCGGCAAGGACCGACGCCGAGCGCATCCTGAGCAATTGGGATAGCCATGTCGCTGCCTGGCACCGCGTCACTATTTACGGCGACTGGCGCAAGCAGGCGCTCAACCTCGCCCGCCTCCTGGGCATCGAGGCCTTCGAGGAGGATAAGGCTGGGTAGCGGACTGGCAGGAGCGCGGGCAATGGGCGTATAATTGTGCGTAAACTGACTAAGGAAGGGACTTGAACGATGGCCGACAAGTACCGAGCGGAATGTGAATTGCTGGCTGAGCGGCTTAAGGGCCGCGGCCTGGATGTCGGGAAGATCAAATCGCGGCTGAAAGGCCAGAAGATCGAGACGCCGTCGTGGGGATACTCGGATTCCGGCACGCGGTTCGGCTCATACCATCAGGCCGGCTCGGCGGTCACAATCGAGGAGAAAGTTGCCGATGCTGCGCAGGTGCACAGATACACCGGAGCTGCGCCGTCGGTCGCCGTGCACGTGCTCTGGGACTTCCCGAACGGCCTCGCCGACTGCAAGGGGCTCGCATCCTACGCCGAATCCCTTGGCCTCAGGATCGGCGCGATAAACCCGAACGTCTTCCAGGACAGGGACTACGCGTTCGGGAGCATCACAAACGAGGATCCCGCCGTTCGGAAGAAGGCCGTGGATCACATGCTCGACTCAATCGAGATAGGGAAGGTCCTCGGCTCTGAGTTACTCTCGCTCTGGTTTGCGGACGGCACGGATTACCCTGGCCAGGGCGATTTCCGCCGCCGGAAGCAGTGGGCCGCCGAGTGCCTCAAGGCCGTTTACGACGCGATGCCGGCGAACATGCGGATGCTCATCGAGTACAAGCCCTTCGAGCCGGCTTTCTACCATACCGACGTCGCCGACTGGGGGATGTCTTGCGTCCTGTGCGAGAAGTGCGGGCCGCGAGCGCATGTTTTGGTTGATCTGGGTCATCACCTGCAGGGCGCGAATATCGAGCACATAGTTGCCTTCCTGCTGGATGAGGAGCGGCTGGGAGGCTTCCATTTCAACAACCACAAGTACGCGGACGACGACCTGACCGTGGGCTCGGTCAATCCCTACGAGCTTTTCCTGATCTACAATGAGCTTGTGAAGGCGGAGGATGCACCGAACGCGAATCCGCCGGTTGCGTACATGGTGGATCAAGCCCACATTACCAAGTCCAAAATAGACGCGATGATCCAGACGATCGAGCGCATCCAGGCCGCCTACGCGAAGGCGCTGTGCGTTGACCGCGGCAGGCTCCGGCAGGCGCAGGCCGGGAAAGACATCGTAACCGCCGAGAACTGCCTGATGGAGGCGTTCAACACGGACGTCTCGCCCCTGTTGAAGGTCGTGCGCGAGGAAATGGGCCTCGACCCCAACCCGCTGGACGCGTTCCGGGCGAGCGGCTACTGGGATAAGGTCAGCCGCGAGCGCGGGAGCCGGACTGTCACCGGCGGCGGCCTTGGCGCGTAGCCGCGCCCAGGTGTTTCTAACCCTGGGCCGTGGCTCATGCTCATCCAAAGTATTCTGGATTCATCAGGCGGAGCGTTCACGTTGGTCAGAGTTTTGTCTGTAATCCTGGCATGCGTGGTGGTATGTTTCCACCCGATATGTGTCATAGCGGAGGCTGATCGAGTCGTGTCCCGGATACCTCGCCCGGAGCATCCCAGGCCGGATTTCCGGCGCAAGGCCTGGCAAAACCTGAATGGTGAATGGCAGTTCGCCATTGATCCCTTGAAGACCGGCGTGGCTCTGGGCTGCAAGAGCGGCGTTGAGCTTCCGCTGCAAATAACGGTTCCCTTCTGCCCGGAGAGCAAGCTGTCCAGGCTGGGACGGACGGAGTTCCTCGACGCGGTCTGGTACAGGCGGAAGTTCACTGTAAACAAGGAGCTTCGGGGACGGAGGCTTCTGCTTCACCTCGGCGCTGTGGACTACGATGCCACGGTCTGGGTGAACGGCAAGAAAGTCGCGCATCACAAGGGCGGCTACACGCCCTTCAGCGCCGATATCACTAATGCGGTGAATATGGACGGGGAGAACGAGGTCGTTGTTTACGCGGTGGATGATCTTCGCTTGACCCTCCAGCCGTCGGGTAAGCAGTCTCACTCGCTGCATTCAGAGGGGTGCATGTACACTCGGACAACCGGCATCTGGCAGACGGTTTGGCTGGAGTCAGTGCCCAGGATCCGCATCTCTTCCCTGACGATTCGCCCTCATGCCGCAAATGCGCGCGTCTCGATAGAGGTGACCGTGCTTGACCCCAAGGACGGCTTGACCCTGGAAGTGCGCGCACTTGCGGATGGCAAGGCAGTCGCCCGCACGAGGCTCGACCCGGCTCGCGAGCGCAACATTGTGGCTCTGGCGATTCCTAAGCCGGTCCTGTGGCAGCCGGGGAAGCCATATCTGTACGATCTGAGAGTTCGACTGCTCGATCGCGGGAAGGTTGCCGATGAAGTGTTGTCCTACTTCGGCCTGCGCGATGTGCGCATCGAAGGAGACCGCATACTTATCAATGGCAAGCCGGTGTTCCTGCGGCTGGTGCTTGACCAGGGCTACTGGCCCGACGGGATCTACACCGCGCCCTCGGATGCCGAGCTTAAGGCGGATATCGAGCGCAGCATGGCGGTTGGCTTCAACGGAGCGCGGCTGCATCAGAAGGTGTTCGAGCCGCGGACCCTCTACTGGGCGGACAAACTGGGCTACCTCGTATGGGCCGAATTCCCGGATTGGGGCTGCTCTGTACGGTCGCATCGGGTGGCGAGGGAGAACTTCCTCCGTGAGTGGAGGGAGGTCCTCCTCCGCGACAGGAACCATCCCTCGATCGTGGCATGGACGCCGTTCAACGAAACGCGTCCCGACGAGGACCGGTATGCGCCGGCCTTCATACGCGAGATCTACGATTTGACGAAGCGCCTCGATCCGTCCAGGCCCGTCGTGGACACGAGCGGCTACACGCACGTCAAGACGGACATCTGGGACCTGCACGACTACAACCACAATCCGGAGACCTTTTCCGAGCGATACGATAGGTTTGGCAGAGACCCGAAGACGGCGACCCTGCCGGGCAGGCGGCCCGACCTCGAGCCTCTTTATGCTGGGGAGCCAGTCGTCATCAGCGAGTTCGGCGGCGCGTGGTGGAATCCCGGCCGGAAGGACAACCGGGTGTGGCGTTACGGCGACCGGCCGGCGGACGAGCAGGCATTCGTAGCGAGGTTCACCGCTATGACGAAGGCGCTTCTGGACAACCCGCACATTGCAGGATTCGGCTACACGCAGCTCACGGATGTGGAGCAGGAGGTCAACGGCCTGTATACCTACGACCGGAAGCCGAAGTTCCCGCCCGAAGCCCTCAAAGCAGCCGTCGCCCGGAAGGCCGCGATCGAGAAGTAGGTCAGCGGGGGCCCTCGATCCACTGCGTCCTCAGCCCTATGCGCCTGACTCGTGTATGATGTCCAGCAGCTTGTTCAAACCTCCCTGCACATCTCCGCCGAGGTGCAGCCTGATGAGCGGCCGTCCTTTGTCCCGGAGCGCGATTGCGTCGCCCAGCGCCTGCGCCTGCTTCAGTGTGGAGAACCCATAAGTCTCCCCTGGAATGGGCACGTCCTCTGGATCGTCAGCGGTGAACTGGATGAAAATCCCGCTGTTCGGGCCGCCTTTATGGAGCTGGCCTGTGGAATGTAGGAATCGCGGCCCATATCCCAGAGTCGTGGCGGCGTTGAAGGCATCGCGGAGGCAGCCGCGCATGCACTGGAGGGCGCAGTCCACGGCCGGGGTTCTCTGCGTGAAGCTCATCAGCGCGAAGTAGTTCCCCGGCTGGAACAAGTCCAGGTAGGCCGTCAGGTATGAGAGCAAAGAGTTGCCCGCCTCGCCGCCGGAGGCCCGGATTCCGTCCAGAACCGCCTTCATCTTGGGGTCGCAGTACAGCTTGATGCCCGCCTCCTCCAGTATCGGCGCCTCCTCAGGAAGCCGTCCCTTCTCCTGAAACTGGTTGAGCAGGCGGCTGGTGTTGTCCTTGCTTTCCTTAACATTCGGCTCATCGAAGGCGTTCACGCCCAACAGGGCGCTTGCGACTGCGGTGGCAACCTCCCAGCGGAAATACTCCTTTCCCAGGTCGTATATGTCGTCGAGGCCGATCCGAATGACCGGATGCCCGGCCTCCTCCAGCGTGCGTACCCTGGCATCGAGGTCCTGGTCGCGCGATCCATCCAGCCGAAGATATACGAACAGCCTGTCATCGCCGTAGCGCTCCGGCTCGGCGATGAGCTCTCCGTCTACCGGCACTATCCCTCTGCCGAGCTTTCCGGTGCTTTCGGCTGTGAGCTGCTCGACCCAGGACCCGAAGCTGGCGATCTCGGGGGATAGAATCAGGGTCAGCTTGTCGCGGCCCAGCATCGCAAGCTCGGCGATCGCCGCGCCCAGAGCCACTCCCGGATTCTCTGATAGGGGAGCATTGGCGGAGCATCTCTCCGCCATGTCCGATGCTCGATCCAGGAGGCGCTTGATGTCCGCGCCGATAACCGCCGCCGGCGCGAGGCCGAAGTACGACAGCGCCGAATAACGCCCGCCGATATCCGGGAAGTTCAAGAACGCCCGGCGGAAGTGCTTGTCGGATGCTTCCTTCTCCAACGGACTGCCCGGATCGGTGATGGCGACGAAGTTCTCGCCCGCTCGGTCCTGCTTTTCTGCCGCTAACCTCTCATAGAAGTAGCGGTAGGCCGAGAGCGTCTCAACAGTCGTCCCGGACTTCGTGGACACGATGAACAGAGTGGTTTTGGGATCAATCTTCGCATGTACCTCAAGAACCGCGGCTGGAACCGTGCTGTCCAGGACCATCAGGTCCGGCTGGCCTTCTCGAACGCCGAATGTCAGCCGCGAGACCTCAGGGCTCAGGCTGCTGCCACCCATGCCCATCAGAACGGCATGAGTGAACCCTGCCTGCCTGATCTCTTCGGCGAATCGGGTGATCTCGTCCGCGCGCACCTTCATTGGCTCGACAAAATTCAGCCAGCCAAGGCGGTTGCTGATAACCTTATCTCCCTCAGGGCCTTGTTTCCATAGGCTTGCATCCTTTTCCCACAGCCGGGCGGAGAATGCCTGCCTGCTCAAGGCATTGAGCGTGCGTGCAACTCGAGATTCGCAGCCGCCGAGGCGGAAGGTCTGGTTGTCTTGAATCAGTCCCATAACTATCTCCTGCTTGAATAACCATGGCAGTTTACCACATCGCCGTTTGGCTTGACAACAGACCTGAAGCGGGGCAATGCCGAAAGTCCCGGGGGCGTGTCAGCCCTTCGCGACGGGCTGCTTGACGACCCGCTTCGCCATGCGCTGCTTCACCGTGGCGTCGGTCACCACTCCGATAAGTATCACGGCGCCGATGACGGCGAATTCCCAAGCCGGGGAGATCTCCACGAGGATGATTCCGTTGTTCATGACCCGCATAATGCTCGCGCCGATGATGATTCCGAGCACAGTTCCTTCGCCGCCTCGCATCGAGACGCCGCCAAGGACAGCCGCCGCAATCGCATAGAGTTCGTAAGCCTGGCCTGTGCTCGCTGGCTGAACGGAGTTGGTGTAGGTCGCATAGAGGATTCCGGCAAGACCCGCAAGGACCGCGCATACCAGGTATGAGGCCGTCTGCATCCGATCCACCTTCACGCCGGAGTAGCGAGCGGCGTCGGGATTGCGGCCGATAGCGTACAGATATCGCCCGTATACCGTATACCGCATGAAGAAGTGAGCGATAATGGCTACCACCGCCAGAACTATCACCGGGATCGGAATGCCCAACTCGGTGCCTGGGATGCTTGCCGAGCCGATGCCCAGCGCGCGGAACGACAGGAATCGGTTGCCGAAGCCCATCGTGGCATCCTGAGTCAATCGCCTAGCCAGTCCGCGGAAGATCAGCATGGTGCAGAGCGTGACGATGAAGGGCTGGAGCTTGAGCTTCGTCACGAGTGCCCCGTGAGCCAGGCCGATGATGATGCATACGCCGAACGCCGCGAGGCCTGCGAGCATGGGCGATACCCCATGCGTCGAAACCAAGAGCGAGACTAGCAGTCCTGTGAACGCGATCACGGAGCCGACCGAAAGGTCTATCCCGCCGGAGAGTATGACAATGCCTTCCCCTATAGCGAATATCGAGAGAAGAGCGATCTGGCGCGTGAGGTTCTCGATGTTAACCGGATTGATGAACCTATGCTTGCTGAAGTAGTCAATGGCTACGCAGAGAACCAGCAGCAGGAGAATCATCCCGGTGATCTTCTTCATTCAGTTCCCCCGGTTGCGAGGCGCATTATACTTTCCTCGGTCATCTCGTCGTGCGAAAGGATGCCTTTCTGCCGACCCTCGTGAAGCACAAGGGCCCTGTCCGCCAGCCCGAGTATCTCTTCCATCTCGGATGATATCATAATCACGGCCACTCCTGAATCCGCCAGCCTGCGTATCAGGTTGTAAACCTCGCTTTTCGAGCCGACGTCTATGCCCCTCGTCGGTTCGTCCAGGATCAGGATTCTCGGTTCGAGAGCAAGCCATTTCGCCAGTGCGACCTTCTGCTGGTTGCCGCCGGACAGGAACTCGACGTTCTGCGATATGCTTGGGGTGCGTATGTCCAGCGCATGCACCTGCCTCTCAGCGAGCTCCGCTTCTGCCCGGCTGTCGAGCATTCGGCGGCCGGAGTAGCAGAACTTTGGCAAGGAGACGTTCTCTTTGAGGGCCATTCCGAGGATCACCCCGAGGTACTTCCGGTCCTCGGGGACCATCCCCATCCCGTGGCGGATTGCGTCGAGCGGGCTGCCGATTTCGACCGGTCGTCCGGATATGAGGATTTCGCCTGAGTCAGCGCGAACGGGCTCGATGCCGAACAGGCACCTGGCGAGCTCGGTTCTCCCAGCGCCGACCAGCCCAGCCACTCCCAGTATCTCCCCCTCATTGACCGAAAAATTGAACTGTCCCAGGCAGCCTGGCGGACGAAGATTGTGCACCTCCAGAGCGGGCTGGCCGCGAGTCTTGCCGGCATCCGGAAAGAACCGGGAGATATCGCGCCCGACCATGAGCCGCACCATGTCGTCTCTCCGCATCCGCCCACGATCGAGCTCGCCGACGCGGCGTCCATCGCGCAGGACGACGGCTCGGCCGCAGATTTCCTCAACCTCGGCCAGGCGATGGGAGATATAGATCATGGACACGCCCTGTTCCCGGAGGCGGCGCATCAGCGAGAAGAGCGTTGCGGCCTCGCGAGGGGAGAGCGAGCTTGTCGGCTCGTCCAGGACCAGGATTCGCGCCGACATGGACAGGGCCTTCGCTATCTCGACGAGCTGCTGCTGGCCGGGCGATAGACGCTCCACGGACGTTGTTAGGGCTGCGGTGATCCCGACAGTTCTTGCGACTTCGCCTGCCTGTTCCATCAGCCGACGATGCTGCACCAGGCGGAGGGGTGTGACGGCTGGTTCACGACCCAGGAGTATGTTCGAGGCGATATCCAGGTTCCCGGCGAGGTTCAATTCCTGGTGAATGGCGGAGATTCCGAGGGCGAGCGAGTCCTGAACCGAGGAAATCCTCACGGGCCTTGAGTCGAGCAGAATTTCGCCCTCATCGGCGGGGAAGATGCCCGCCAGTATCCTGATGAGTGTGGACTTTCCTGCGCCATTCTCCCCGATGAGGCCGCAAATTTCCTGCGGATATAGCTCGAAGTCTACGCGGTCGAGAGCGGTCACTCCGGGGAATCGCTTGGTTATGCCCTTCATCTGAAGCAGGAGAGCCGGGCGCCGCTCCCCTGGCGCGGTATTCTCCAACTACTTCTTCCCGATGCGTTTATTCAGCTCGGCCCAGAACGCATCCACGTTGCTCTTGTTGATCACCTTCACCGGGATGTCAATTATCTTGTTCTCTGGTATTCCAGCGTCTTCGCCTCGTGCGAGTGCGCCAAGCACCCGCGTGGATTGATATCCGAACTCGTACGGCTGCTGGACTACCGTGGAGGAGATCACGCCGTCCTTCACGGCCTGCAGGGTTCCCTGTTCCTCATCGAAGCAGACGATCTTGACCTTGCCCTGCTTGCCGGCCGCCTTGACCGCCTCTGCGATAGCCGGGCCGTTGTAGCTCCAGAGCCCCATCAGTCCCGCGATGTCGGGATATTTCACCAGAGCGTCTTCAACGTTCGACTTGGCCTTCGCGTGGTCGGCGTTGTCCGTGAGCGTTCCGACGATCTTTATCTTTGAGCCTTTGATGGCATCGAATATGCCCCTGCGCCTTTCAACTGCGTTCAGCGCATCGAGCGTTCCGACGAAAAGCATGACCTTTCCGCCGTTCGGAAGAGCTTTCTTGATCTCCGCGCCTGCCGCCAATCCCGCCTTGTAATTGTCCGTACCGAGGTAGCATAGGCGGTTCGATTCCGGCGCATCAGAGTCGTGGCAGATGAGGTTCACGGATGCGGCTGTCTTGTTGAGGATGTCCGTCTGGTTCGCGGGATCAACCGGGGAAATCGCGATGCCGGTCACGCCTCTGACTACCAGGTCCTCCAGGATGGTCTTCTGCTCGGTTGCCGTTCCCTGAGCGGGCTTCCTCACCAGGCATTTCACGTTGAAATCCTTCTCGCCCTGGCTAACGCCCGCCGCCGCGATCGCCCAGAAGTTCGATACGTTGTTCGTGACAAAGGCAACCAGCGGCTTCTCAGCAGCTTTCTCCTGTGGGGATTGCTTCTTCGCGCAGGATGCCAGAGCGGCCGCAAGGGCGCCCGCCATCAAGACCGCAAGAATCTTCCTCATACAAGCATTCCACCTTCCCAAGGGCGCTGCACGAATCGCTGGCTAGCTGGATTCGCCGCAGCACAGCACAGAATACATTACTTCCCCTCGATGAGAATTCCTGCCGGTCGGCTTGTTAATGCTCACGCAGTGCTGGTATGATATTCCTACGGCTTGAGCAAACGGTATCTAGGAGGCGATTGTAGTGCTTAGTCGAGGAGCCATTTTCTGCCTGAGTCTGGCGGGCATCCTGCTGTCGGCGGCCTGCGTTGGTGCAGCCGGAACTGCGCCGGCGGCGGACGAGACAATCCGAGCCGACGTTCTAGTGGTCGGAGTTACGCCAAGCGGGATTTCAGCCGCCATCGCTGCCGCCCGCTGTGGCTCGAAGGTCGTACTCACCGAGATGAAGGACCACATGGGCGGCATGATGTCCAACGGCCTTGGGCGCACTGACATAGGGCCGAGGAACACTGTGGGCGGAATCTTCCGCGAGTTCATAGACAACGTATACGCCTATTACGTAGAGACCTACGGCCCGGACTCCCAGCAGGTGAAGGATTGCAGCGGCGGCTACCACTTCGAGCCGTCGGTCGCTGAGTGCATATTCAACCGCATGGTCAAGGCGGAGAAGAACATCAGGGTCAAGTATCACTACCGCCCGGACGGCGTGCTCATGTATGGAAATCGCATCCACGGCGTGGACTTCACGGATACGCGGCACAAGAAGCGCGTGCAAATCCGGGCGGGCGTTTTCATTGATGCCACCTATGAGGGAGACATCGCCGCGCTGGCCGGTGTACCATACCGGGTGGGCCGAGAGTCGCGCGAGGAATATGGAGAGGCCTACGCAGGCGCAATCTACCTCGACCATCTCACCAGGATGGTGCTGCCCGGCACTAGCGGCGACGGCGACAGGCGCGTGCAGGCGTACAACTTCCGCCTCTGCCTGACTCGCAATCCGGACAACCGCGTGATGCCTGAAAAGCCCGATAGCTACAACCGCGAGGAGTACATGCAAGTGCTGGACTCCATCAATGCCGGGCGTATAAAGACCGTGCAGGACGTTCTGAACATCGAGCCCATCCCCAATGGCAAGTCGGATACCAACAACATGCCGAAGAGCCTGATATCCACCGACCTCCCTGAAGAGAACTACGATTATCCTGAGGCGAGCTGCGAGCAGCGGGAGAAGATCGTCAAGCGGCACAGGGACTATATCCTCGGCCTGCTGTACTTCCTGCAGAACGATCCGGAGATGCCGGAGGAGCTGAGAAACGAGTGCCGGGAATGGGGATTCGCCAAGGACGAATACCAGGACAACGATCACTTCCCCAGGCAGATTTACGTTCGGGAAGCGAGGCGCATGTGGGGGCTGTATACCTTCTCCACCCATGATGCCCTGCTGGCGCCCGGGAGCCTCCGAACGCCGATTCATTTCGACAGCATTGCCTGCGGCGGGTATCCGATTGACTCGCACGCCACGCGGAAGCGCGAGCCGAGCCACGATACCGCTATGGAGGGGTTTTTCTGGCTCGGCGGTCTCACGCGGCCCTATCAGATACCTTATCGCGTGATGGTGCCTCAGCGCGTGGACGCGCTTCTGGTGACCGGCGCCGTCTCCGCTACTCACCTGGGATTCGGCACGCTGCGCATGGAGCCGGTCTGGATGGCGCTCGGCCAGGCGGCCGGGACCGCGGCGCATCTCGCCAGGAGGTTATATGTCGAGCCGCGCGATGTTCCCGTCAACCGCCTGCAATCATGGCTGGTCGCCGGCAACCAGATATTGACTGCTTTTGATGACATCCAGGGTCCGACCGCCGAGGTCTCGAACGAGCAGTGGCAGGCGATGCAGTTCTATGGAACCCGCGGCTTCTTCGAGTCCTACGAGGCGAAGCCGCTCGAGCCGCTTACCCGTGGGAAGGCCGCTCAGTGGCTCATGAGTTGCATCAAGCTCGGCGACTTCATGCCCGCATATGGGCCGTTCGTGAAGCATCTCGGCGGTGGAACGCCGGAGTCTTGCCTTGCTCAGCTCGAGAAGCTGCAGATTGCGCAGGCGGGCGATCCGAATGCGATGCTTACCGAGTGCGAGATGGCTTCGTGGCTCTCCCGGATCGAGCCGTGGATAGACGGCTCGATCAGCGACACCTGGGCCACGTACACAAGGCCGAAGGAGGAGCTTGCACCGATACCGCAGGATGCAGGCCCGCTTGTGACTCGCGCGCGCTTCTGCGAGGCGTTATTTGCGCACTTCCGAAGCCGCAGATCCGCGCCTATTCCGTGAGCCTTGAGCGTCTGGGTGCGCCGCGCTGGAAGCTTGACCCAGTAGAAGAGGGGTGGTACAATTCTTCGGATGTGCTAGCACTGTAACCAAGCGGGGAGGTCTGTCATGAGGATGAAGGGAAGCAAAACTGAGCAAAACCTTCTGAAGGCGTTTGCAGGAGAGTCGCAGGCGCGGAACAGATATGCGTTCTTTGCGAGCCAGGCGGTCAAGGAAGGTTACGAGCAGATCGCGGCGATCTTCACTGAGACCGCCGACAACGAGAAGGAGCACGCGAAGCGCTTCTTCAAGTTCCTTGAGGGCGGGGAAGTAGAAATAACCGCGACCTATCCCGCAGGGCGAATAGGCACAACGGCCGAGAACCTGATGGCGGCGGCTGCGGGTGAAAGGGAGGAGTGGGGCGTCCTCTACCCCGGCTTTGCCGAGACAGCTCGCGCGGAGGGATTCACGGAGATAGCGAAGGTCTTCGAGGAGATCGCCGAGGTCGAGGGTCATCATGAGGCCAGGTATCTCAAGCTCCTGAAGAACGAGCAGGAGGGCATGGTGTTTGAGCGTGACACCGAGGTCGCCTGGAAGTGTCGGAACTGCGGGTACGTTCAGAAGGGCAGGGAGGCGCCTCAGGTATGTCCTGCTTGCGCCCATCCTCAGGCTTACTACGAGCTGTTTGTGGAGAATTACTAGTCTGAATGAGCAGTCAAGATATCCGCGCAATAGCCTTCGATTTCGGGAATACTCTCTGCCCCTGGGACGAGGAGCAGTACTGGCAGGTCACGAACGCCACGCTCGACCACATCTGCGCCCTGTCCGATGGGCACAGCACTGATTCGGCCTACAAGGTATTCTCCCGCCTGAGAGATGAGGAATCCTCGCGAAACCTCTGCCGCTTGGTTGAGAGCGATCTGATCCGCATCCTGGCGGACACTGCGCGCGAATTGCTCGGCAGGCCGCTCGACGGCTCAGAACTTGATAAGCTGGTGAACGCCCACGTCGCGGCGTTTGTGGGCGTCTGCAAGGCTCCGCCCGGGCTTATTTCCATGCTCGATCGCCTCTCGCAGAGGTACAGGTTGGCTCTGCTCTCTAACTACCCTCTGCCTACATGCATCAGGCTCTCGGTTGAGAGTCTTCAAATCGGCAAGTACTTCGAGTCCACGATCGTCTCCGGAGACGTGGGTGTCATAAAGCCCGGCCGGCGGATGTTTCGCGAGGTTCTGTCCGCCTTGAAGCTGGCACCGGAGAGCGTCCTGTTTGTTGGCGATGATTGGATTGCCGACGTTGTGGGCGCGTGCGCCGCCGGAATGCCGTGCGTTCACATACTCGACAGCGCAGCGACCCGAAAGGTCAAGATGATGGAGGGCGTTTTCGGCGCCTATCTGCGCAAGGCGCTGGCGCTGCCCGAATTGAGCTGCTGGCGTGAGGCCAAGCCTGTCGCCGTGTTGAACTCGGTTTTGGAGCTTGAGAAGTGGCTGGAGGAGCAGGGGGCATGACCTTCCGGGAGAGGACGCTCGCCATCTTCGCGCACAAGCCGGTGGACGGCATCGTGTACCAGCCGCGGATCGAGCACTGGTTCTGGACCCACCAACGGGAGGGCACGCTCCCCGAGCGGTATAAGGACATGTCGGACATCGAACTGTACGACGACATCGGCTGCTCCTGCCGCTCGTATCACTTTTTCAACCCCTGCCTGAAGACTATGGAAGATCCGAGCGTTAGGTTCGAGGAGGAATGGCACGGCGACATCCAAGTGATGCGCCATATGACGCCGGTGGGCACTATCGAGACACGCAACCGGCATACATCGCTCGCCTGGCACACGGACAAGTACCCGGTGGAAACGCCCGATGACGCCCGCGTGATGGAGTACATTCTTCAAGGGCGAAGGTACGAGTTCGACCACGATCTCTTCGCGCAGAACGACGCCCTGCTCGGCGACCGGAGCGCGCCGATGATATACATCTTTCGGGTCAACCTGCTGCGGCTTTACATCGAGATCATGGGCATTGAGAACACGATGTACGCCCTGGCGGACGACTTGCCCTTGGTCGAGCGGCTGATAGAGGCCGTAAACAGATCTGATGACGGGCTGCTCCGCGTGGTGGCTGAGAGTCCCGTTCCCATCGTAAACTTCGGCGACAACCTAGACCAGCACATGGTGCCGCCGAGACTGTTCGAGCGCTATGTGCTTCCCGAGTACCAGCGGCGCATCAGGGTCTTTAAGGCGGCGGGGAAGTTCACCAACGCGCACTGGGACGGGAGCATCAAGCAGCTTCTTGGTTACGCCCGGCGGACCGGGCTGGACGGCATCGAGGCGCTTACCCCGATCCCCCAGGGGGATGTGACCATCCAGGAGATAAAGGACGCCCTTGGCGATATGGTCGTGCTCGACGGCATACCGATGACCTGGTTCCTGCCGCACGAGAAGAACGAGGACCTGGAGCGCGTCACTCGCGAGATCATCGAGACCTTCAGCCCCAATCTGATCCTCGGCGTCTCCGACGAAATCTCGCCGGTCTGCGACATCGAAAAGGTCCGCTTCGTGGCGGAGATCGTGAAGGAATACGAGAAAGGTGATGAGCGTGAAGCCGACAGCAAAAGGTGAGGCTGACCTGGTGTTTGCTCGAATCGTCGCGGAGGCGACGGGATTCGACCTGGACATCTGCGATCGGGACTTCAAGCGGCCCTGGGGAGGCTTCCTGCGGTTTACGGAGGACTCCCTGGATGCCTTCTTGAAGGCGTACTGGCAGGGAGTGGATATAGGGGAGCAGGCGGCCCGACGTGATCCGAAGGTTCTGCTCGTCGCCCCGGCTCAGCGGCTCTCGCTGCAACTGCATCGTCGCCGTTCGGAGCTGTGGCGGGTGCTCGACGGCCCGGTGCTGGTCATCCACGGCCCTGATGTTGAGCACCTGGAATGGGATGTGCTCTTCCCGGGCGATGTGATTCGCATCCCCTGCGGCCACTTGCACCGCCTGGCCAGCTCGCTCACCTCATGGGGCCGTGTCGCCGAAATCTGGGAGCACGTTGACCCCGCCAAGCCCTCAAATGAGAAGGATTTGCTCCGGGTCCAGGACGACTATGCGAGGTAAGTTGACGCCGACCTAAACCTCTGCCCTCTGGTTATCCATCAGCGCGGGGGCGGACTCGATTCGCTAGATAAGGGCGCTGCCCAAACACCTTCAAGCTTGCCGTCCTTATTGACCATCATCACAAGATCGAACGTGCCCTTTTCTGCTGTGACAGTCCAGACCTTCTGAGTCATATTCTTAATCCCCGGTGGCGTCTCGCTCGATTTCAGCTTCAGACTCTTGACCTCGCCGAACTGCTGGCGGAGCATTGGGCCCATAGCCGCCATCATCTGGCTGACCATCGGGTGCCGCATCTTCGGCCCGAGCGACTCATGCATCGAGGAAAACGTGCCGCTGTAAAGGGCGTCGACCACCTTGCGAGCGAATTTCTTGTCCTTGCTCCCAGACAGGCTGCACCCGGAAATCAGGATCACTACTACCGAAGCAATCAGCAAAGCGCTGAGACTCGTCTTCTTCATTTGGGTTTCTCCCTTCGTGGTGTGAGTATTTCGGAAAACCTTGGAGCATTCTAGGTTATGAAAGGTCCCCCTTTCGGCCGCGAGTTCCGGCCCGGTCTGCGCGTTTCGTGCGGGAAGTGGCCCGTTACTCAAAGAAACTTCTTCCCGGTGGCCTCCTCGTAAATCGCGAGCACGTTCTCGAGCGGCGTGTCCGGCTGGATGCAGTGCGCCGGCGCGAAGATATAGCCGCCTCCCTTGCCGATCACGTCAATCCGGTGCCTTGCCTCGGCCCGGCATTCTTCCACAGTGCCATGAGGCAGCGTCTGCTGGGTGCTGATCATGCCGCAGTATGTAAGCCTGTCACCGAGTTCTCGCTTCAGCTCGTCTGGGTTCATACCGACAGGCTCCGGCTGGACCGAATCCAGAATGTCGAGGCCCATCTCGATCAGCCTGGGCTGGAGCAGGCGCGTGGAACCGCACGAGTGCAGCATGACCTTCGCGCCGTATTCATGGGCTAGATTGATGAACCTCTGAAGCCTGGGCCGGAAAAAGCTGTCGAATGTCTCCGGGCTGACGGTCGGCCCTTTTTGGGAGCCCAGGTCCTCGCCGATGTGGAGGATGTCTATCCGGCCGCCGCCTGCTTCCAATCCACGGCGGCACCATTCGTAGTGGAAGTCCACACGACGGTCAATGATCGCGATGCCGACCTCGTCTTGGGTGATAATGTCAATCAGAACCTGCTCCATGCCTCGGCCGCGGCCTATACCGTTGATGATGTCCGGAACGGTCGGGCTTCCCAGGCACACGGCGTAATCCTTTACCTTTTCGATCTGCTCCGGAATGACGGAGTAGTCGTAGTCGTCCGGGCTTGGCCATGGGTGGGAGTTCACATCGTCCATTGTCCCCAGGCGGGCGAGAACGAGGTCGCAAGCCTCGCTGTAGACGCCGCCTGCGTTGTTCGGCACGTCCCTGTATCCCGTGCCCCAGATGTCGTACCGATCAATTCCACTTCCCGGCTCCGGGACACGGGGCTGCTTCAGCTCTTTCGGCTCGACGAATCTCAAGTCAACCTCGAACGCCTGGATGTAGTCCACCGGCCCAAAGTAGCTGCGCAGCGCCGCGTCAATCTCAGGCGTCGTGTAAATCATAATCGGCGGCCTGTCCGGCTGGATGTGGCTGACGGCCGCAAGGAAGCGTTCCTTCCGCGTATAGCTACTCTTCGCCATGAGAGACCTCCTCCTTCTTCCTGATGCGCACCAAAACACGCTGATTATACAGCAAAACACATAAGCCCAAAAGCCCCTGCAGATGCGTGATATGCGGACAACCGCTCTCTCCTGGACTGCTTGCCGTACGCGCTTTGTATATGTTACAGTAACAGAGCTCTGAGTTTGGACTGGCGGAGATTGCTCATATGCTTGCTTCTTACCACGTGCATACTCGCTGGAGCGATGGAGGTTGGGGGGTCGCCGATTACGTCCGCGCAGCCAGGGCGATGGGACTGGATGAGATCGGGATCTCCGACCACTACGTGCTCATACCGGACGGGGGTCAAGTGAGATGGAGCATGATGCTGGATGCCCTGGAGGGTTATGTGGATGCAGTTCAGTCCGCCGCGTGTGAGGCAGGAGAGAACTTGGTTGTCCGGCTCGGCATCGAAGCCGACTACTTCCCCGAGACCGCAGACGTTCTCAAGGACGTGCTGGCCTCTCACCCGTTCGACTACGTGATCGGGGCAGTCCACATACTGGATGGATTCCCGATTGATGAAAGCGCGGAGAACTGGGAGCGGTTGACTCAGGGCGACCGTGACGATGTGATCAGGCGCTATTGGATTCGGCTGCGAGAGATGGCCGAGAGCCGCATGTTCGACATCGCCGCTCATCTCGACCTTACGAAGAAGTTCGGATTCAAGGCGTCCGTGGATCTTTCGGATGAAATCTCCTCGGCCCTGGATGCCATTGCTTCGGCAGACATGTCTGTAGAGGTCAACACGGCGGGCTGGTATTTCGCCTGCGAAGAAGCGTATCCGGCGCCTTCCATTATTCGGCAGTGTCTTGACCGCGGGATTCCTGTGCTCATTGCTGCCGACGCCCATGATCCGCCGGACGTGATTCGGGGATTCGACCGCGCCCGCCAGCTTCTCCAGGACATGGGCTGTACGCACATCGCCTCTTACGCCGGCCGCAGGCGCTTCATGCACCCTTTGACGACGGACTAGCGGCCTCTCAGCCTTTCCTCCGCGAGAGGGATATCCGAGGCTTTGTCTACGTCAAAGGCCAGTTCGGGATAGCGGCTGATGTACGCCCGGCCATTGATACTCAGTACTTCGCTGATATGGCGCTCTGCGTCGCTGATCGAAAGCTGGCCGAGGGCGAATTTCAGGGCGAAACCCACGCCCCACATCTTCACGAGCTCGGGCACACTTCTCCTCGAATCGAAGACCTTCCGCAGTGTATCCTGATGGTTCCTAAAAGCCTCGGGCCGGAACATGACCGCGCTGCTTCCCGTGAACTCGCCTTCTCTGGCCTTTACGAAAACCCATTGCCTGTCTGGAAACTGCGCGAGGATGTCCTCTTTCGGCACAGCGGGATAGACGACGTCCGCGTCCGGGGCATTTAGAATGAACTCGTCAACAGCTTCGGCGGTCAGCAAGGGCATATCGCTGCTCACCATCAGGATTCTCTCAGCGGCCGTGAGGACGTCCGCTGCCTTCATCAGGTTGTCAACCTCATGGGTTTCCTCGGCAAGCACTTGGTCGGCTAGTCGGCCGAATTGCATGCCCGCGAGGGCCGGCGGACCGATGAGGACAACTGAGCTGATGGTCTGTGCTGACTTCAAGGCTTCCACTACCCACTGAACCATGGGCTTTCCGTTGAGAGGAATGAGGGATTTGCAGTCCACACCGGCGGCGGAGCGGAGTTCAGGATTGCTGATCGTCCCGCCGGCGATGACTACTGCGTCTACTCTTGCCATGATGTCCTTCCGACAGCCCTGCGGCCGATCTCCGGTCAATTCTAGTCGCGAAGCCGTGCGGTGTCAAGCTGAGGACCTAACGCTTGCTTGGGGGGCCAAAAAAAGCCAGGCCTTAGCACAGTCGCCGTTTAACTTACACGACGCCCCTTGCCTCTTGATGCTATCGCGTAGGCCGGTGACGGCGCTTTCGTATCACGACGTGCCCTTCGGTCTCCTTACCGCCCCGTACGGAGTTTCCCCCGTACAGAGGTTAGGGTTCCCTACGGACAACCTTGCATTCAGTTCCTGAGCCGTTTCCAGCCAGGTTCAAAATGCAAGGCTCGTGGTCTAGCCTGGCTAACAGCAATGTACCGGGGGCACTTTTGGGTACGGCATAGTGATACCCATGCAGCAAACCGGCGAAACCTGGGTATGGAAAATCTTGCCCGGGTCCCGCGCATGTCCCCTATGCTATAATGGTTGTGATTTTGAATACCGTGGAAGGTCCGTCTGTCCGATTTGGAGAAATGTCATGGCTTACAGGTATTACATCGGCACATCCGGTTGGAACTACGACCACTGGAGGGAGGTCTTTTACCCGACAAGCCTTCCGAGTGCAGGTTGGTTGAAGTTTTACGCACAATACTTCGACACAGTCGAGATCAATTTCTCCTTCTATCGCCTCCCGGAGCGGGCGACTTTCGAGAAGTGGCGGATCGAGTCGCCTCAGGGGTTCACGTTCGCGGTAAAGGCGAGTCAATACCTCACGCACCGGAAGAAGTTGAAAGAGCCGAGCGAGCCGCTTGAGCGCATCACCAGCCATGCAAGAGGGCTGGGGGAAAAGCTCGGGCCGATTCTCTATCAACTGCCGCCACGCTGGAAGGTCAACGTTCCGCGCCTGCGCGAGTTCTTGCCGTTGCTGCCGAGGGACATTCGCCACGTGATGGAATTCCGCGACCCCAGTTGGCTCACCGACGAGGTCTTCGACCTGCTGAGGGAGCACTCAGTCGGGTACTGCATAATGAGCGCGCCGGACTTACCCCGCATGATGAACGTGACCGCTCCCTTTGCCTACATCCGAATGCACAGCGGCGGATACGAGACCGAAGGCAACTATGAAGAGCCGCAATTGCAGTGGTGGGCGGAGCAAGTGGCGTCGTTCCTGAAGGATGTGGATGTGTACGTCTACTTCAACAACGACTACAAGGGCTTTGCCGTCCGAAACGCCCGGCGCTTGACCGAACTGGTTCGCGGGGGCTGAGAGACCGGTTCGCACGCCGCTGTTACCGGCAGCGTCGCCTCACGCGAATGCACGTGCGCCGCTGGTCTGAGAAATGAACCAGAAATGGGAGAGGGCGGCAGAAGCCGATGGGTTTCCGTCGCCCAGAAAGCTTGTTACTCCACTGTTCTAACGACTGCTTTGCCGTCCTCCGCCGTGACTGATCTGCCCACCTTTGCGGCCGGCCGTCCGCGCCTCTGTGCTGGTCCATTCGTGGGCTGTCCCCTTCTCATGTGCAGCCCTGCCGCCTTTCCTGGCGATTTCCCGCTGCTTGTCCTCGCTCATGCATGCAAAGCCTCTTCTCAGCGGCACACGAATCACCCCCTCTCGAGTTACCGCTAGACATCACTCTGGTCAAAAGACTTAGTACCCGCGCTTGCACAGCTTCAAACATGCTGGACAGTTGCCCTCAGGGAGTAATTCGTGATTCAGGGGCCTTCATAGGGTTGGGGCCGGAGACTGCATAGAACACGCCATAATGGCGCGGAGGAGGACATGACCCTCCGGCCCCGCCCAAACGCGTGCAGGGAGGCTCGGAAACTGGCTGCACGGCATCTACGTTATTCCACTAAGGGCGGTCGCCGCCTCCTGGGGAGGATACCTGATTTGCTTGACGCTGTTCCCTGAATCGCGGATAATATCCAGGATACGGCCCTTGCAAGTTCAGAGCATTTCGTAAGGGCATTTGCGGGGGGAATCATGCCGAGTAGAGGTTTTCGCAAGCGAATACGAGACGCCGTTGAGAATCGCAACCTGAGAATTGCGCTCGATCGGGCTGCTGCTGCCTATGCCGAGGCTCGCGCCGAGGCTTTCGACGGGCTGGATTTCGAGCGGCTGCGGGCCGAGCTTCGAGCGCTCAGGGAAACGTCGCTGGTCATGATCCCCGAGCTGTTCGAGCGCTTCCGCCGGGAAGCCGAGCGAGTGGGCGCGCGTGTGCATCAGGCGGCTGATCCAGAGGAGGCGAGCCGCATCGTCCTCGAACTGGCTTCGTCGCACGGCGTTCAGAAGGTCGTCAAGGCCAAGTCCATGCTCACGGAGGAGATCGAGCTTAACCGCTGCTTGACCGCCGCGGGCATTCAGGTCACCGAGACTGACCTCGGCGAGTGGATCTGCCAGTTGGCTGGCGACCGGCCTTCTCATTTCACCGCCCCCGCGATTCACAAGACCCGAGAGGAGATCGCGGAACTGTTTTCGAGAGTGACTGGCGAATTGGTGGATGCCGATATCCCCTCATTGGTAGAAGTCGCCCGGAGACAGATGCGTCAAGCATTCATCGAGGCGGATATGGGCATTTCAGGCGCGAACATCGCGATTGCGGACACGGGGACACTCGTGATCGTCAGCAACGAGGGGAACGCCCGCCTGGTCACGTCGCTGCCGGAGGTCCATGTGGCGCTCGTCGGATACGAGAGGCTGGTTCCTTCCATTGACGAGGCTGCAGCGGTCATCAAGCTTCTCTCAAGGAGCGGCACGGGCCAGAGAATGACGAGCTACGTCTCGTTCATCACCGGCCCGAGCAGGACTTCGGACATTGAGAAGACCACCACGCTGGGATGCCACGGGCCCAGGGAGGTGCACGTAGTCTTCGTGGACAATGGCCGGCTGGCCTTGCTGGATGATCCGGAGTTCCGGGAGGCGCTCTACTGCATCAAGTGCGGGGCATGCCTCAATGTGTGTCCGGTGTACCTGTCGGTTGGAGGACACGTCTTCGGCCGCACCTATGTCGGCGGGATCGGTGCCATCCTCACCGCGTTTCACGCGGGGCTGTTGGAAGCAGAGGAGATCGTGAATATCTGCTCCGCCTGCCGCCGATGCACGACCTACTGCCCGGTGAAGATCGACATTCCTCGCATGATCGTAGGGCTTCGGCGGAGACTCGCGGAGGCGCATGGCCGGCCATGGATCGAACAGCTGCTACTGCGCAAGTTTCTGGGCAATCCACAGCGCTTCGATGCAGGAATCCGACTCGCGCGAGAGGTTCAGAAGATCGTCCTGCCTAAGGCCGGGGCGACTTTGGACCTGCCATTCCCGTTCTCAGGGCTGACGAGGTTCCGAAGACTGCCCGCTCTCGCTGAAAAGCCTTTGCGGGAGCGGCTGAAGGACGGATCGCAAATACCGAAGCCCGCAGGGAAGAAGCTGGGGACTGTGGCGTTCTTCCCAGGCTGTGTAGTGGACTACGTCTATCCTGAGGTTGGCGAGGCAGTCGTGAACGTGCTTGCCAGGCTCGGCTGGGAGGTCAGGCTGCCGAAGGGCCAGGGCTGCTGCGGAATCCCCGCCCTCTTGAAGGGTGATGCAGAAACCGCACGCAGCTTGGCGGCTCACAACGTGAACATCGCCGATTTCCAATCCGCTGAGTACGTGATCACCGCTTGCCCGACTTGTGCGATGGCGCTGAAGGAGGACTTCGTCCGGCTGCTCGATGCGGAGTCGTCGGACGGAGCGGCGGCGTCGCGGCTTGCGGCGAAGGTCCACGATTTCTCGGAGTTCCTGGTGAATGTCGGCAAGGCGACAGCCGGGAGGCTGGGAAAGCCAGGCGCCGGGCAAGAAGTGACCTATCACGATTCTTGCCATGGGAGGCACGGGCTGGGGATTTCAGATGAACCCAGGAAGCTGCTCAAGCTCGCGGGCTATGAGGTTGTTGAGATGCACGACTCGGAGGTCTGCTGTGGTTTCGTCGGCAGCTATTCCATCTCCTATCCAGAAGTCTCTGAGTCCATCCTCAAGCGCAAGCTCAAGAACGTCATGGAGACCGGCGCCTCGATCGCTGCCACCGACTGCCCTGGGTGCCTGCTGCAGCTCCGCGGCGGCCTCGAGAAAAAGCGCAGCAAGATACGCGTCGCGCATGTTGCAGAGCTGCTGGCGCCGCCCAAGACACCTTAGCGCGCGGCGGTTTGCCAACTCCTTGCCGTGCTTTTCCTGGACGTTCACGTATTCCACAGTCGGCGGCGTTTCGTGTATAATACCGGAAGAGCTTGTTCGAAGTGGTTGCCGGAGGTGAAGCGAGTGGCGATTGAGGGTCGGTACGACGTTATCGTGGCAGGCGGCGGCGTCGCCGGCATCGCGGCGGCAGTCAGTTCGGCGAGGCTGGGCGCGCGAACCTTGCTTGTCGAGCGCTATGGCTTCCTCGGCGGTCTCGGGACGGCTGGCTTGGTCAATCCTTTCATGAGCTCATGCACTTCCACGGGAAAGCCGCTGGTCGGAGGCTGCTTTGCCGAGATCTGTGAGAGAATGGGCGGCACCGGTGGGATGCTGGGGCGTGCGTTCGACCCGGAGGCCATGAAGTTTCACGCGCAAGAGATGGTGTTGGAGGCTGGTTCCGGCCTTCTTCTGCATTCCTGGGTGGTCGGAGCGCGCATGGCCGGGAGCAGCATAGTGGGTGTCGAAGTTTTGACCAAGTCCGGCAGCCGCGAAGTAGAGGCCAATGTTGTAGTTGATGCTACTGGGGATGCAGACATCGCGGCGATGGCCTGCGCACCATACGAGCTGGGCAGTCCGGAAGACGGAATGACGCAGGCGATGACGCTCATGTTCACGGTTGGCGGTGTGTACATTGGAAAGGCCCTGGCTTATGCGAAGCAGAACCCGGATCAGATGCGCTTTCCGAAACCCGCCAGCGATGCGGATATCGAGCGTATGTTGGAAGGCGCTGTCGGGATTGCCGGGTTCTACAAAGAGGTCGAGGAGGCACGGTCGAAGGGCGAATTCCCTCTGCCGCAGGATATGGTGTTCTTCATAAGCCTTCCGACGCCGGGCCAGGTTGTCGTGAATACTACTCACATCGGTGGAGTTGACGGCACCAGCTCCGAAGACCTGACCAGGGCCGAAGTCGAGGGTCGCCGGCAGGTCATGGTGTTGATGAAGTTCTTCCGGAAGTACATCCCCGGCTTCGAGGCGGCCTCTCTGCTCCAGACAGCGACGCAGGTAGGAGTGCGCGAGACCAGACGGGTGATGGGAGAATACGTTTTCAGCGCAGAGGATATCGAGGCGGGCAAGAAGTTCCCGGATGCCGTATTGAGATCTGCATACCCGGTGGACATCCATCCGCCGGTAGGGAAAGGATACTCCCGCGAGGACGATGGTAAATCGCCTGCGACGCCGCCCCGTGGAGACTGGTATGAAGTGCCTTATCGCTGTCTCGTTCCCCTGGACGTAGACAACATCCTAGTCGCCGGTAGGTGCATCTCTGCTACCCATGAAGGGCAGAGCGCCTTGCGCATCATGCCCAATTGCATGGCACTCGGCCAGGCCGCCGGCGCCGCCGCGGCTTTATGCGCGGAGAAGGGAATGTCCCCAAGGTCGCTGGACACAGTCCTGCTGCGGAGACATCTGCTGGCCCAGGGAGCGATTATCTAAGAGGGGTCGAGGGGCTTCGTCGGCGGCATCCTGCAAGCTGATGGGGAGAATGGGCGACTGGGGAATCCGCCGCGGCGGAAACGTCCAACATCCAATATCCAGAATCCAGTATCAAGCATCCAGCATCCAGTATCAAGCATCCAGAATCACGCATCGCTCATCACGTATGCGCCTATGAGAATCGCCTTTCCATACTATGAGGACATTCCGCCACTTGAAGTGCCGGACGCCAACCTGATCGGCATGTATCAGCCCGAGAAGGTTGGCTCAGTGGCGGCGACAAGCGAGTTGATTGCGCACGCCTTCGAGAATCCGATCGGGTCTCCGCCTATTCGTGACCTCGCCCGTGGAAGCAAGACCGCGCTCATCCTGACAGACGACCACACGAGGAAAACCCCCGTGAGAGATGTGCTGTCCGTCCTGATTCCTGAGCTCGCGGCCGCCGGAATCTCGCGCGACGATATCCGCATCCTGGTCGCCCTCGGAACTCATCGGCCCATGGCCGAGGCCGAGATGTCGGCCAAGTTCGGCGGCGACGTTCTCCGCAACTTCCAAGTCGCAAATCACGAATGGCAAAACAGTGATCGCCTAGTGGACTACGGGACAACCGGGGCTGGGACGCCGATCCTGGTGAACCGGGCGGTCGAGGCTGCGGATTTCATTTTCGGCGTAGGACAAATCGTCCCGCACAGGATCGCGGGTTTCAGCGGCGGCGGCAAGATCGTGCAGCCCGGGATCTGCGGCGCTGAGACCACTGCGGAGACCCACTGGCGGAGCGCGATGTACCCGGGGAGTGAAATCCTCGGCGTTGCCGATAACCCGGTTCGCCTGGAGATCGAGAGCGTTGCCGAGAAGGTCGGCCTGGCCGCCATTGCGAACGCCGTCTGTGATGCTGACGGACGATTGATCTCCATGTTCGTGGGCGATCCTGTTGCCGCCCATCGTGCCGGAGCTGAACTATCAAGGCAGGTCTACGGCGTCCGGGTTCCCGAGGCAGCCGACATACTGGTGATTGACTCCTACCCGATGGACATAGACCTCTGGCAGGGAGCGAAGGCCCTGTATGCCGGTGAACTGGCGGTGAAGACGGACGGAGTCACCATCCTGATCGCGCCTTGCCCGGAGGGAGTTTCGAGGACGCACGGTCTCATCCTTGAAGAGGGCTACCGGCATTCCTGGGAGACGATCTCGTTGGTGGAGAGTGGCCGAATCAGGGATAAGATCGTGGCGGCGCACCTCGTCCGCGTGGGCCGAGTCATTTGCGACAACGGGACGGGGATTCTCGTCTCGCGAGGTATTTGCAGGGCGCACGCGGAAAGGCTTGGCTTCAGGTATGCGGCGACCCCTCAGGATGCGCTCGATATGGCATTTGAGATAAAGGGCGTGGACGCCTCGGTGCTCGTCGTTAGGCAGGGCGGGTCCGCGCTTCCCATCCAAGCTCAAACCTTCGGAAAAGATTCTTGAAACCTTTCTGGGAGACGGGTGTTTGAATAAGCGTAGTTCAGTCGTCAGCACCTGAAAGAGTTGACGTTCCTTGATGGTGATGTCACGCTGAGCGAAGCATGTGATTCGCAACGTGGGAGATTCTTCGCTTGCGCTCAGGATGACAGCCTCCGGTTTTCCATTATCAGTGATCGTGAAGTCCTATTCAGCAGCTCACCACCTTGTCCCGTGTGCGCATTTGTGTTAAACTGTCGGGCGGCGAACTGCGGCGGGAGCAGTTGATTGCCGCTGCACCCTGGATGTTGAACTGCCGAACGCCCACGTTCTTCGCGGGTTCATCCTCTTCCACAGCGGTAAGGGGATCACGCTAATGCTAGGAGGCTGGTTAATGAAGAGCAAGATTTCCAGGCGGGATTTCTTAGGTAGGTCGGGCAAGGCGGCGGCAGGCGTCGGCCTGGGCCTGATCGGCGGCAAGTTACTGGCGGCCGATGCTCCTACTGCTCAGGAAGCGAAGCCCATACCGCCGAGCGAGAAGATAATCGTCGGAGTGATTGGATGCGGCGGCATGGGCATGAACAACATGAACTCTTTCATGAAGCAACCAGATGTGGAGATAGCCGCTGTGTGCGACGTCTACGAGCCTCACCTGAACCGGGCGTTGGAGAAAACCGGCGGCAAGGCCACGCCGTACAAGGATTTCCGGAAGCTTCTAGAGCGGAAGGACATTGACGCGGTAATTGTAGCTACCCCGGATCACTGGCACGCCATTCCGACGATCTATGCATGCCAGGCTGGGAAGGATGTGTACGTCGAGAAGCCAGTGGCCCACAACATCAAGGAAGGTCGGGCGATGGCTAGGGCCGCACGAGGGTACAAGCGCGTGGTCCAGGTCGGGACCCAACAGCGAAGTGCTAAGCACTTTGAGCGTGCCGTCAATATTGTGAAGTCGGGTAAGATCGGGAAGGTCACGCTGGCTCGGTGCTGGAACGTGAGCAACAATTTCCCGAAGGGCATTGGGAATCAGCCGGATTGCGATCCGCCTGCTGATCTGGATTGGAGCATGTGGCTCGGCCCGGCTCCGATGCGCCAGTACAACCCGAATCGCTGCATCTACGACTTCCGTTGGTTCTGGGATTATGCAGGCGGAAAAGTCACGGACTGGGGTGTTCACCTCATAGACATCGTCCACTGGGCTATGGCAGTTGACGCTCCGCTTGCGGTTGCGGCTTCCGGTGGGAAGTACGGCATTGAGGATAACACCGAGACCCCTGATACCATAGAGGCGATCTTCGACTATCCCGGCTTTACAATGGTCTACTTCCACACGAACTGCAACGCCAAGGGCATGGACGGCAAGGACTACGGCATCCAGTTCTACGGCACGAATGGTACGCTGTTCGTGGACCGGAGTGGCTTCCAGATATATCCCGAGGGTGAGCGCATGAAGGACGTTGATGTCGAACTCGAAGCGAGCCGCCAGAAGGGTAGCGAAGCGCACGCACGCAATTTCCTGGATTGCGTGAAATCCCGGGGCATACCTGTCTCGGATATCGAAATCGGCCACCGATCGAGCAGCGCGCCGATGCTCGCAAACATTGCACTTCGTACCGGCCGCAAGATCCACTGGGACGGCAAGCGGGAGCGCATCATCGGCGACAAGGAAGCCGGAAAGCTGCTGACCAGGACCTATCGGAAGCCCTGGTCAATCTGAAATCTCGGGGTACCCATTGCCCGTGACGATCCTAACGTCTGGAATCCCTCCACGTATATGGGTCGCCCGAGACGATACTGGCTGGGAGGCGAGAAAATGGCGCATAGGATGACGAGGCGGGAGTTTATGACGAAAGCGGCCGCGGGCACGGCGGGAATGGCACTTGCCGGCGCGGGTTTGCTTTCGCCGTCGAAGGTCCTCGGCGCGAACGACCGCATTTCCGTTGGTGTCGTCGGTCCCGGCCGGCGAGCCCGCAGTCTCATGCAGGGCGTGCGTAGGCTAGCAGAGGAGTGCAATGTCGAGATCACCGCCGTGTGCGATATCTGGACGTTGAATCTCGACCGAGGCGCAAAGCTGGTGCAGGAATGGTGGGGGCGCGAGCCTCGGAAGTTCCGCCATTTCGAGGATATGCTGGCGCTCAAGGACCTGGACGGCGTTGTCATAGGGACCGCCGACTTCCAGCATGCCAAGATGCTTGCACAGGCTGTCAGGGCGGGCAAGGATGTATACTGCGAGAAGCCGATGGCGAACGACTTGAAGGACGCCCGACGCGCGCTCAAGGCCGTCGAGGAGACGGGCCGGATCGTCCAGCTCGGCACGCAGCGGCGGAGTGAGGGCAGGTATCCCGTTGCCGCCCAGATGATAGAGTCCGGCGTGCTCGGCACCGTGAGCAAGGTAGACATACAGTGGAATTACTTCGGCCCGCGCTGGCGTAGGGGAGACGTCAACGAGGTAAAGGAAGAGGACACCGACTGGAAGCGGTTCCTGATGGGCAAGAAGTATCGCCCGTTTGACCCCCATCAGTACATGGAGTGGCGTCTCTTCCGCGATTTCTCCAGCGGTATCCCCGACCAGTGGCTGAGCCACATGATTGACACGGTCCACATGGTGATGGGCGAGCGGTTTCCGAAGAGCGCGGTTGCGCACGGCGGCGTCTATGTCTGGAAGGACGGCAGGGAGAATGCTGATACATTCCATGCTCTCCTGGAATATCCCAAGGGCTTCCTGGTAAGCTTCTCTACGAAGTTCGGAAACGCGGCCGGTGGCGGCATGTTCGTCTACGGTACGAATGGCGTCCTCGATTTAGACTCCGGGAAGATTAGAGGCGATGGCGGCGGCGGCGACAAAGTCAAGGAGGAGATCACCATCGAGGCTCCTTCGAAAGCAGACCATATCAAGAACTGGCTGGACTGCATGCGCTCCGGGAGGCAGCCTAATGCGGACGTATTTTCCGGCTATTCGCAGTCGGTAGCCACGATAATGGCCGCGCGGGCGCTTCAGTCAAGCAAAAAAGTCTTCTACGATCCGGTGACGCAGGAGATGGACGAGGCCTGACGCTATCGGATGTGATTGTGAGAGAGTTGGTATCTGTGCTTAGGTCTACTGTCAGAATCCTTATTTGTGCGCTGGCTGCTCTGACGCTGGCCGTGGGATGGGCTGCGCAGACGCACAAGAATGGCAAGGTCCCCGATGGCATCCTTGAAATCCCGGTGTCAGCCTCTGTTCCGGCCAGGGGCGCTGGCGTCGTCGTGCGGTCGTTGGACACAGGTAGTGTCGTGCCTTCTCAGGTTGAGCAGGACGGCGCAGACCTGCGGGTTACCTGGATATCCCGTCAGACGAGAGAGAGCAGAGGCTATCGGATCGAGTTTGCCAGCAAGCCGGGAAGGCCCGATCCCAGAGGGGTTCGCGTCAAGAAGGCCGATGGAGCGGTAGACGTGACTATCAACGGAGAGCTCTTCACGAGGTATGTATACACGGGCGCTCCGAAGCCGTACTGCTACCCGATTATCGGCCCGACGGGGAAGCCGGTGACGCGCAACTTTCCTACACGCGAAGTTGAAGGGGAGTCCAGGGACCATCCGCATCACAGGTCGCTCTGGTTTACCTTCGGCGAGGTCAGCGGCGTCGATTTCTGGACCGAATCAGCCGCGGGCGGCAAGATCGTCCACAGAGAGTTCGAGAAGCTGGTCAGCGGGCCTGTCTACGGCCGAATCGTCGCTCGAGACGATTGGATGTCCGGCGAGGGCAAGAAGGTGTGCGAGGATACGCGCGACCTTCGCATCTACCGCACGGCGAGCGGACGGGTTATGGACTTCGAGATAACGATCCGCGCGACGGACGGCCCGGTCACATTCGTGGACACCAAGGAGGGCATGTTCGGCATCCGCGTTGCCTGCTCGATGGAGGTTAATCGCGGCAAGGGCCATATCGAGAATGCGCGTGGTGACAAGGATGGCGCCGCTTGGGGCAAGCAGGCCGAATGGTGCGATTACTACGGGCCGGTGGATGATGAAACCGTCGGGATTGCCATCATGGATCACCCGACGAGCTTCCGCTACCCGACTTACTGGCACGTGCGGACGTACGGCCTCTTCGCGGCGAACCCATTCGGGCTGAAGGCCTTCACGAACGGCAGGATCGAGGACGGAAGCTACACAATCCCGGCCGGAGGTGAGATAACCTTCCGTTACCGTATCTTCATCCATAAGGGGACGACTCAAGAGGCGAGGCTGGCCGAAGCATACCAGGGCTATTCCAAGCCTCCGACTGTGGCGGTGAAATAGCCGCGTTTCAGTAAGAGGGATACAGGAGGATCAAGTGCAGAATTTTACCACCTTTGACCTTGTCGTGGTGCTGGCGTACCTCATCGGCATAGGCAGCTATGGGATTTACCAGGCCGTGAAGATCAAGAGCTCAGGCGACTTCTTCGCAGGCGGGCGCAAGTTCAGCAAGTGGCTCATGGTGATGCATGCCCTTGGCACGGGTACGCACGCCGACGACCCGGTAGTTGTCACCGGCGCAGCTTACCAGCACGGGCTTTCGGGCATCTGGTATACGTTCGTGTACCTGTTCGTGACGCCGTTCTACTGGGTGATGGCGGCTCTCTTCAGGAGATCGAGGTTTATTACAACCGCTGACTTCTTCAAGGCTCGCTTCGGTGGCAAGATGGCGGTGTTGTATGCGGTCATGGGCGTTCTGACCTTTGCCGTGAACATGGGCATGCTCCTTATAGGCACGGGGAAAATCGCCCCCGCGGTGACGCAGGGCATGATCCCGCGTGAAGCGGCTATCATCGGGATGACGGTTGTCTTCGTGGCCTACGGGTTCGCCGGCGGACTGATCGCGACGGTTATGACGGAGTCTATACAGGGCGTCCTGATAGTGGTCATGTCGCTGCTGCTGGTGCCTTTCGGGCTGGCGAAGATAGGCGGGTTCCACGGCCTGCACCAAACACTGAGCCCGGACAAATTCAGCCTCCATGCGCCAACGGAGTTGACGATCCCATGGATAATCACCGCTTCGGTTCTGATGCTGATCGGCATAGTCTCGCAGCCGCACACCATGGAGGTTTGCTCAACCGGGAAGACCGAGATGGAAGGCCGGGTCGGCTTCACATATGGTAACTTTATCAAGCGCTTCTGCGCAATGGGATGGGCTCTCACCGGTGTAGTCGTATTGGCGATGGTGACGCTGGGGGCCATCCCCGGTCTTGGGGAAAAGGCAAGAGAGGATGCATTTGGAGTCGGTATTCGAATACTGCTGCCGCCTGGGTTCACTGGTCTAATGTTCGCAGCGATCCTGGCGGCCCAGATGTCCACATTGAGCGCTTTCATGGTGGCGGGGTCTGCACTGTTGGCAAGGAACATTTACAAGGAGCATATAAAGCCGGGTGCAACGGACCGGGAGCTGCTGCGCCTGGGGCGCTGGATCGGGCTGGTCGTGGTCGCCCTCGGCGTGCTGTTCGCTTTCTTCGTGACGGAAGTGGCTCAGGCGATCCAGGTGTTCTGGGCGATGGCAACGTTTACCGGTGTATTCATGTGGTTTGGCGTTCTTTGGCGCAGGACGAACTCCGTCGGCGCCTGGACGTCCTTTGCGGTCATGGCAGCTATCTGGGTTGTCCTTGGCCCCGCGGGAGGAGCGCTGAAGTCGGCGATGCAGTCCGCGCCGGCCTGGCTCGGCATGTACGCCGACAAGAAGATGCTGCAGACCTTGGCACTTTCATTCGTGCCGGCTGGAATCATTGCCTTGATAATCGGCAGCATCGCGTCCGACAGCCAGCGGGGCAGACTCCAAGCTCTCGCGTGGGCCGTGGCAGCCGCCGTTGTGTGGGCGTTCGTAGTTATGGGGGAGAGGGGCCTTGGGTCGTTCCTGAACGTGCCTCAGACGTCGCTGGCGATGCATCATTGCCTGGCCGCAAGCCTGTTGGCGCTCGTCCTCGGTTTTGCATTTCCTCACGCTCCCGATCAGAAGAGCCTAGATAAGTTCTATCTGCTGCTGAAGACGCCGGTCGGCCGTGAGAAAGAGCTAAAGGAAGCCGGCGTTGACATAGTATACGCCGGTGCCAGCGAGGGAAATCCGTTGGAGTTGAACCATCCGCGGCTGGTCAACGTAGGCGGCTTCCTGGTGGCGCTGGCATTCGCCTCGATCATCTTGCTGATCCTTTACACGTTGTCCAGGATAGGCGCATAGGCGTGGATGGCAGTGGGCCGCGCCAGATACCGAATCGGGCGGTCAGTGTGCCGGAACGTTTAGGAGGTTAGGGGTGGGGATTCTTGGATATAGAAGCAGCATCTTGGCTGTGGGAATGGTGTTCATCATGGCAATGGCAACTATCGTATTCAGGGAGGATCCGGCCGAGGCCAGGGGACCAAAGGTCTTCCTTGCCTGCGAGACGTACAGCCTGCGGGATTATATCGCTCAGGGCAAGTACGATTACATCAGCGTGATGAAGCTGATGAAAGAGCTTGGCATCAAGGGAATCGCGCTCAACGACATCTGGATGAAGTCCTACGACAAGCCGTACCTGGACAAGATCAAGCGGGCGGCGAAGGACAACGGCGTCATCATCGTCGGCCTCATCTGCGACGGCAATCTCGCCGCTGACAACGAACCGGCGCGGAGAAAGCAGATCGAACAGGACGCGATGAAGATGCGGGCAGCCGCTTACCTGGGCGCACGGATCGTTCGGCTCAACATCGGCGGCACCGGCGATCCTGCGAGGGATGGCACAGTCGGCGTGGAGCGCGCCATTGCAGCCTTCAACGAGTTGCTTGCTCTGGCGAAGGAGCTGAAGCTGAAGTTGACGATTGAGAACCACGGCGGCGTATCGGCCAAGGCGGATTACATCCTGCGCATAATCCAGGGCACGGATCCAAAGTACGTGGGCGCTTGCCTGGATTTCAAGAACTGGCCCAACGAGGTAATCTACGAAGAGAACGCCAAGCTTGCACCCTATGCATACCACGTCCATGCTAAGACTCACTCCTTCACACCGGAAGGAGAGGAGACGGTTGTGGACTATGGACGCTTCTTGAAGATGCTGAAGGACGCGAAATACCGCGGTGCGATCTCCATCGAGTTCGAAGGCCCGGGAGATCAGATCGAGGGGGTAAAGAAGACCCGCGATCTGATATTGAAATACTGGAAGATGTAGGTCTGCCGCCGCAGGCGGATAGGATAAAAGGAGCCGGTGCTCGCAGTTGGGGCACCGGCTCGCTGTTTGTCCTTCACAATTCTCAGTGAACTACCTCTTGATCCGTCGGCGAAGGGCGAATCCGAGCGGGAGCAGCCCGCTTCCCAGCGCCAGCAGGCTCGAGGGTTCTGGAATCGGCATAAATCTGAGTTCAAGCATTGTAAGGTCGCCGGCGTAGAGACTGCCACCCCAGTACAGGGGAACTGCGCCGCCAGCAGCGTAGTGATTGGAAAAGGATTGAGCCCCACCTGCTATGTGCACAGCGGTGGTCGTGGATAGAGTGCCTATCGAGGTCTGGATCACTGGGAACACGTCGAAGAAGCTCTCGGCTGGAAAGTCGCCCTCCGGCAGGCCTTAACTCGTCATCTTTCCTGAAGTGCCTGGCAGAGTAACTGGTGCCGGAACCTATAAATTGCCGTCAAATAAGTGCCATGTACCAGTGGCCGAGAAGCCGGCCATACTGTTGTTGGTACCTGTAGCCGCTCTCATTAACATAGACGGCGCTGTGTGTTATGCTTGTCGTTCCGCTGCCGTCGTCCATGTACCACGCGGGCAGTTGACCTTGCTCGTTCAGTAGGTCTGCACCCACTGAGGTCTCAACGTTGAAGGCTGTCGTTCCCGCCGGAGGGAAATTCTCCGCGTATGCCGGGACCAGCGCCACGGCTCCCAGCAAGAACAGTAGTGCGAGAAGCAAATACTTGGACATTCTTTTTCTCCTTCCCGGGGTCGTCGCCCGATTGTGGGCTAAGTCGGTGTGCGGCCCCTGATTTTGCTATTTTCCGCCTCAGGGGCGGATGAGGCGGGTACACCGGTACATTAGCAAAGCCAGTAGTGGGTGTCAAGCAGTAGGTCGAAAAACCGGTAATAATACCGGGCGTTGCATCGCGCCGGAATCACCAGAGGTTCGGCAAGCCCTACAAAGACCGAGAGAGTTGCCCGCAGCCAACGTTCCTTAAGCTCAATTGTCGTCTTTTCCTAATGAGTAACCCTAAACCTGCCGATCATTTTCAGATGACAGCAAGCGTTTTTGCTAGGTAGCACAAGGCTTTCTTGATTTTCATCGCAGTGGACTGGTTTGAGTGCTGCGGTAGGGGGATAGGACGATGAAGACTCAGCGGTACCATTCATATAACGGACACTGCTTTGGCGCTTGGGCGGTCGCTTGCTGCATTCTGCTGGCGACGATGGCGGCATGCGTCTGGGCTGACGATGCGGTGCCGTCTCAGGATGCGCAGCCGAGCTTGACGGAACTGGGGCTTGAGGAGCTGATGAACATCGAGGTCATCTCGGCGTCGAAGAAGCTGCAGAAGCTCTCGGAGACGCCTGCGGTAGTATTTGTGATTACCCGGGACGATATCCGCCGCCATGGTTATCGCACCCTGGCGGAAGCCATGCGACAAGTGATCGGCATGTATGTTGGTTCGGATCGCATCTTCAACTACCTGGGGGTCCGAGGTCTTGCTCGGCCGGGGGATGTTAACACCCGAATCCTGTTGCTGTTGGACGGGCATAGGATCAATAACGCTATCTTCGACACCGCTATGCTGGGAGAAGATCTTTCCCTGGATATAGAGAGCATCGAGCGCATAGAGGTCGTCAAGGGGCCTGGCTCTGCGCTTTGGGGGACGAATGCTCTCATGGCGGTTATCAACGTCATAACTCAAAAGGGAAGCGGCACCGACACCCGCCGTACCGTTGTGGAGCATGGAACTCATGCTCGCAGGAAGGCGTTTGTCGAGTATGGAAGCGTGTACGATAGCGGTCTTGAAGTCTGCGGCAGCTTCTCGTCTCTCGATTCGAATGGTCAGGGACACATCTATTTTCCGGAGTTCGATAATCCGGCCACCAATTACGGAGTAGCGGAAGGAATAGATGATGAAAGGGCTACTCGCGGCTACGTGTCGGCCTCGTACAAGGGCCTGACATTTCTCTTCAATAGGGGCAAGCAGAAAAAGGTAATCCCTACCGCTCCATATGGCGGTGTATTCAACGTAGATGGGACATTCCAGACTGAGGAAAGGGGGTTTGCCGAGCTGAGCTATGAGAGAGATGTCTTGAGAAGCCATAGCGGCAAGCTCCTATTCCGTCTATACCAAGACGAGCACGAATACAATGGCAACTACCTCCTTGACATTGCCGCGCCGACTTTGGCTACCTTTAACGGCGCTACTACATCAAAATGGTGGGGAAGCGAGCTTCGCTACTCGCAGGATATTTCAGCTCGATTGTCTGTAATATGCGGTATAGAGTACCAGAAATCCACCGAGCTGTGCGCGTTGGCTTACTTGGCGGATCCATACTACAGACTGGCCCAGCTCCTCGATTCGTCTTTCGAGCTACGTTCCTATTACCTGCAGGCCGATGCCGCTCTGAGCGATTCTATACGACTGGTAGCCGGTACTCGGTTGGATGACTACTCGACGTTCGGGAAGGCGTGGAGTCCGCGGGTGGCGTTGATATACTCGCCTTCCAGTTCCACAGCGCTGAAACTGCTCTACGGGGAAGCGTTCCGGGCCCCGAACGAGTACGAGCGGAACTATTGCTCTGATTTCTTCCAGACCGGTAATACCGATCTAAGACCCGAGGAAATGGCGACGACTGAGCTCGTCTGGGAGCAGAAAGTGGGCAGAGACAGCCGCCTGGTAACCAGCATGTTCCATTACCGCCTGAATGATCTGATCACACAAGTGATGACGCCGGGAGGGGTTGTCCGTTTCGAGAACGTTGGCGGAGTTGCAAGCGACGGCGTGGGGATTCAGATCGAGTCCCGCTTGGCGAATGGCCTGACGGGTTACTTCGGCCTCACGGGGCTGCATGCACGGGATGCGAATGGGCAGCCTATCAGCAATTCTCCCAGACTTGTGCTCAACGGCGGTATCTCGATTCCGCTGATGCCGGGGAAGGTCTACCTCACCCCAGATGTGCAGTACATCAGTAGGCGGAAGACCTTGTCTGGGGGCAATGTCCATTCGTGGGCAGTTGCAAACTTGACAATAGAGGCGCGGGATGTTTCGCGTGACCTGGATATGAGTTTCAGCATATACAACCTGCTCGATGAGGAAGTGTTCGTGCCCGCAGGGGCCGATAACGTGCAGGACCAGATTCCGCAGGATAGGAGGACCTTCCGTCTGCAATTGACGCGGCGGTTCTAGACGCCCGGTTGGCAGGTTATCATGGTTTTCAAGGGCATATTCATGAATCGGAGAGTTTGCAGCCTAATAGTCGCAGTTGCGATATGTGCTGTGCTTGGCTTGGCTGATAACTGTCACGGGAAGTCCCGGCCTGCGGCCGAGTATCAGGTCAAGGCAGCGTACATCTACAACTTCGCAAAGTTCGTGGAGTGGCCCTCCAAGGTATTTTCAAACGCCAATTCGCCGATAATCATAGGTGTGCTTGGTGACGACCCATTCGGGGACACCCTTGAGCAGACCATTAAGGATAAGACTGTCAATGGCAGAAGACTCCAGGTCAGGCGGTTCGACAAGACGAGCGACGTCGGGGTTTGCCATATGCTCTTTGTTAGTTCATCTGAAAAGATGCGTCTGTCGAAGGCGTTGGACCGGGTCAAGGACTCGAACGTATTGACCATCGGGGAGATGGGTGGATTCGCCCGACAAGGTGGGATGATCGGGTTTACCATGGAAGGCAACAAAGTTGGCTTTGAGATCAACCTAGAGAGGGCGAAGAAGGCGGGGCTGAATGTCAGCTCCCAACTACTGAAAGTAGCCAAAGTCGTAAGGTGATAGTAGTGCTGGGGGACGAATGAACATACCATCGTTTCGAGATATACCGATAAGGCGGAAGCTGACGCTGATCATCATGCTGACCAGCGGCGTCGCTCTGCTCCTGGCTTGCGCGGCATTCCTGGCGCACGACCTGGTCACTCTGCGCCGCACGACGGCTCGCAATCTCTCAATACTCGCACGGGCCATCGGGGCCAACAGCAAAGCGCCCATCGTTTTCGGGGATCGGGGCGCCGCGGAGGAAACCCTGGCCGTTCTGAGCGGTGAGCGCCACATCGTTGCTGCCTGCATCTACACAGCCGACGGCGAGGTATTCGCAAGATACTCTCGCAAGGATGCGAGCCGCAGCTTCCTGCCACCTAAGCCGGAGAAGCAAGGCCACCGCTTCCGGGATGGCGGCCTGGTAATGTTCCAGCCGGTCGTTCTGGACGGCGAGCGGATTGGCACGGTTTACATACAGTCGGACATGCGTGAGATGCACAGCCGTGTCAACCGGTATGCGGGCATAGTCGCCGTCATAATGTTGGCAGCTTCCTTAGTAGCCTTTGTCCTCTCTTCGAAGATCCAGCGAGTAATCTCTGAGCCGATTCTGCGCTTGGCGGCTGTGGCGAGGGTAGTTTCGACCGAGAAGAACTACTCCGTGCGGGCCGTAAAGGACAGCCAGGATGAGATCGGCTGTCTCATAGATGCGCTCAACGAGATGATGACGCAGATTCAAGAGCGGGATGCCGCCCTTCAACAGGCTCGAGACGAGCTGGAAATGCGTGTGAAGGAGCGCACGAGGGACTTGCAGATGGAAGTCGCCGAGCGCAAGCGTACGGAGAAAGCTCTGCGAAAGAGCGAGAGCAGATACAGGAGCTTGGTAGACAACCTGCCTCAAAGGATATTTCTCAAGGATAAAGATGGTGTTTATGTATCCTGCAACGAGAATTACTCCCGGGATTTGAAGATCCAGGCTGATGGAATCACTGGAAAAACGGACTACGACTTTTACCCGAGAGAACTTGCTGAAAAGTATAGAGCAGACGACACGAGGGTTATAGAATCGGGACAAGGAGAAGAGATAGAGGAAAGATATATTCAAGACGGACAGGAAAGGTTCGTACAGACGGTCAAAATCCCCATCACCGACGGGGCTGGAAACAAGGTCGGAGTGCTGGGGATTTTCTGGGACATCACTGTGCGCAAGCAGGCGGAAGAAGAGATGCGAAAAGCGAAGGAAGCGGCCGAGGATGCTAACCAGGCGAAGAGCGAGTTCCTAGCCAACATGAGTCACGAGATCCGCACTCCCATGAATGGAGTCATAGGGATGACGGAGCTGGCGCTCGACACGAAACTCACGCCGGAGCAGCGCGAGTACCTGGAGGCGGTACAGGCATCCGCTGATTCATTGTTGACGATCATTGACGATATCCTCGACTTCTCGAAGATCGAGGCGAGGAAGCTGAGCATTGAACCGGTGGATTTCGACCTGCGCGATAGCATAAGCGATACTATGGCGGTGCTGGCCTTGCGGGCGGATCAAAAGGGCCTGGAGCTGGCGTGCCACGTGCCGCCGGATGTGCCGGATGCGCTGATAGGCGATCTTGGTCGCTTGCGCCAGATCATCGTGAACCTGGTGGGAAACGCCATCAAGTTCACACGGCAGGGCGAGGTAGTGGTCCGTATCAGCGTCGAGTCACAGTCGGAAGATGCAGTGTGCTTGTGCTTTGCAGTCGCGGACACGGGTATCGGCATCCCTCCCGACAAGCTCAAGGTCATCTTCGATGCATTTGCGCAGGTGGACGGCTCCACGACTCGCAGGTATGGCGGCACGGGCCTGGGTTTGGCCATATCGTCCCAACTGGTGGAGATGCTGGGCGGCAGGATCTGGGTGGAGAGCGCAGTCGGGAATGGCAGCACGTTCCAGTTCACCGCCAATTTCGGCGTGCAGAAGGACCGGGCGGCAGAACCGTCTGCCGTGGAATCGCTGAATCTACGCGGGCTGCCGGTGCTCGCAGTTGATGATAACGCGACCAACCGGCGTATCTTGGAAGAAACGCTTGTCAGCTGGCGGATGAAGCCTACAGTAGTCGAGGATGGGCCTTCGGCGCTGTCTGCAATGCAGGAGGCGAAGGATGCCGGGAGTCCGTTCGCCCTGGTGCTGGTTGATGCGCATATGCCGGACATGGACGGCTTTGACCTTGCGCGGCGGATCACGCAGACGCCCGGACTCGCCGGCGCCACAATCATGATGCTGTCGTCTGCCGGCCAATCCGGGGAGTCCGCACGATGTCGGGACCTGGGCATCGCGGCCTACCTAGCAAAGCCCATCAAACAGTCCGATCTGCTGGATGCGATCGTGTCCGTCCTTGGCGCCTGTCCCTCAGACAAGCCGCGACGTTCTGGGGCCGCATCACGTGGTTCATCGGCCAGGCGAAAAGCCCTTCGCATACTTCTGGCTGAGGACAATCTTGTCAACCAGAAGCTCGCGGTGCGTGTGCTTGAGAAGCGTGGTCACCGCGTTGCGGTCGCTGCAAACGGCATAGAAGCTCTCGAAGCCCTCGAGAAGAAGCAATTCGATGTCGTGCTGATGGACGTCCAAATGCCTGAGATGGATGGGCTTGAGGCGACCGCCGCTATTCGGAAGAAGGAAAAGGTGAGCGGCGGCCACATACCGATTGTCGCTATGACGGCGCATGCTATGAAAGGGGACACCCAGCTCTGCTTGGATGCGGGCATGGATGGCTATGTCTCTAAACCTGTACGCGCAAGCAAACTCTACGAGACTATCGAGCGCTTGGCGCAGAAGGCTGGCGACGTTGAGGCCTCAGCTCAAGACGTAATGGACATGGAAGAGGTTCTGGCGCGAGTCGAGGGGGATATGCAGCTCCTCAGGGATATGGCGGGGCTGTTCCTCGACGAATGTCCCAGGCTCATGTCTAACATACAGCAAGCTATCGAGCTTGGCGACACCAAGGCGCTTGCGCGAGCGGCGCATGCACTGAAAGGATCGGTTGGTAATTTCGCCGCAAAAGGCGCTTTCGACGCCGCGCTAAAGCTCGAGATGATGGGCCGGAATGGTGATCTCAGCCAGAGTGAACAGAGCTATGCCGATCTTGAGGAACAGGTTGAACCGCTCAAATCGGCGCTAATCTCGTTCAGAATGGATGCTGCAGCATGAGAGTTCTGATTGCCGAAGATGATCCTGTCTCCCGCCGACTGCTGGAGAGCGCACTTGTCAAATCGGGATACCAGGTAGTCACAGCCTGCGATGGGACGGAGGCTTGGAACATACTCCGCACCGAGGGCGCCCCGAGGCTCGCTATCCTGGACTGGATGATGCCGGGCATGGACGGAGTCCAAGTCTGCCGTCGGGTTAGAAAGCTGCGGGGGCGGCCTTACGTGTATATCATCTTGCTTACGGCGAGGGACCAGAGGCAGGATTTCTTCGAAGGTATGGAGGCCGGGGCGGATGACTATGTTATCAAGCCCTTTGACACTCGCGAGCTAAGGTCTCGCCTGCACGCAGGCAAGCGTATTCTCGATCTCCAATCCGAGCTCCTTTCTATGCGAGAAATGCTTGAGCAGCGGGTGACCCATGATATTCTGACGGGCCTACCTAATCGGCTGCTGTTTGGTGACCGGCTAAACCAGAGATTGGCTCAGTCGCGCCGCAGCCAGAGACCGTTGGCTGTTATGTTCCTCGACCTGGATCATTTCAAGCTGATTAACGATACGCTGGGCCACAGTGTTGGAGACCAGTTGCTGAAGCAGGTGGCACAGCGGCTAACGGCGTCTGTGCGCGAGGCCGACACCGTCGCTCGTATGGGTGGGGACGAGTTCATAGCCATAGTCGCCGATATCTCCGAATCAGAGGATGCTACAGTCGTTGCCCGTAGGGTGCTCGAAACGTTGTCCCAACCCTTCCTGCTAAGCGGTCAAGAAATCTTCATCTCCGCTAGTATTGGTGTGAGCATGTACCCCTCGGATGGCGCTGATCCCGAAACCTTGGTGAAGAACGCAGACGCCGCCATGTATCGCGCCAAAGAGCATGGCAGCAATCGCTGCCTGTTCTACACGGAGGACCTGGGTGCAGTAGCTTCCGAGCGGGTGAAGCTGCAGAGCGGCCTGCGCAGAGCATTGGAGCGTGGAGAGTTCTTGTTGCACTACCAGCCGCGGGTAGATCTCAAGACCGGTGAAATGCTCGGAGCGGAAGCGCTGCTGCGTTGGCAGCACCCTGAACTTGGACTGCTTGCCCCAGCTCAATTCATCCCGCTTGCGGAAGAAACCGGAGATATTGTGCCGATCGGTGAATGGGTGCTTCGGACTGCCTGTGCCCAGAACAAGGCCTGGCAGGAGGCAGGATTCTCGCTGGTGGACATCGCCGTCAACGTCTCGGCCGTCCAGTTCCAGCAAGGTGACTTGGTAGCTGCTGTGAAAGGAGCGCTGGACGAGACCGGGCTCGAGCCCTGCTACTTGTCTCTCGAACTTACTGAAAGCATTCTCATGCGCAATCCAGAGACCGCTGCCACCGTGCTGCGGGATCTCAAGGAAGTTGGGGTTCAGATTTCCATAGATGATTTTGGCACGGGCCATTCTTCACTGAGCTATCTGAAGCGATTCCCGACGGATGCGGTGAAGATTGACCAGACTTTTGTGAAAGATATCACTTCGGATCCGGATGACGCCGCCATCGCCGGAGCGATGGTTGCGATGGCCCACAGCCTGAGCCTCAAGGTTGTGGCCGAAGGTGTGGAAACCCTCGGGCAACTGGCGTTCCTCCGCTCGCTCAACTGCGATGAAATGCAGGGCTACTTCATAAGCCGGCCTGTCCCGGCGGACGAGTTCATAGAGGCATTGCAGCAGGAGCGCTTCCAGGGCGAGGACAAAGTCTTGCCAGCCGCATAGTACCGCCGTGATCGGCCCACGCTGAATTCCCATCCGTGCCTCGGCTTTCAGCTCGCCGCGAAGCTGCGTCGCCGTTGGGCAACTTCCACTCTTGCTCCAATGAATTCGACCGATATGCTGCGCGCACAAACGCGGGGAGAGAGGATTTTGGGCTTGTGCATCCGAAAAGGCCTAGTGGCACTTTGAAATCGGGGAGGCTGCCAATGGCTAAGATCAAGGCCCTGCTGTTCACGGGCGGAGAGATTCACGATTGGAAGGGGTGCGGCGACGAGATCGAGAAGACTCTGCGCGCGGCGGGAGACTTTGAGATCACTCGCACAAACGACGACCTTTCAGCGTTCGAGTCTCCGAACCTGGATCCCTACGACGTCGTCGTCTTTTACTATACGAGGGGTAAGCTTACAGATGCCGGGAAGAACGGGCTGCTAAACTGGATCGCCGGCGGGAAGGGCTTTGTCGGCATCCACTCCGCGACGGCTTCCTTCCACGGCTGCCCTGAATACCTGTGCATGGTCGGCGGCCATTTTGTGACTCATCCAGCTCCGCGGAAGTATCAGGTGAGCATAGCGGATCCCACACACCCGATTACGAAAGACTTGATTGAATTCCTCGTCGAGGACGAGCAGTATATCATGGACTACGATCCTGGGGTAAACGTACTGGCGTCCGCTCTCTGGGAGGGCGAGAAGATGCCGGTCGCCTGGACGAAGCCTTGGGGGAAGGGACGCGTCTTCTACCTGGCGCTCGGTCACAGTCCGGAGGCATGCAGGGACGAGAACTTCAAGACCCTCCTCCTCCGCGGCTCGATCTGGGCGGCAGGTGCTTAGACGCCGGAGCAAGATGCCTTGTGGAAGAGGGCCGACCCCGTGCGCAGAGGTCGGCCCTCTATTGTCTTGCCATGCGTCCATATCAGTATCTGACATACGCGTAGTAGCTGTACTCCAGTGTCTTCTCTTCACCCGGGTTGAGCGGAACCTCCCATGTAATGAGCGAAGTCGGATTCACGGGGTTCACGCCTTCCGCTTGCTTTTCAACTTTCCCGTCGTGGCTGGCGGATACCACTTCGCCCGTCAGCTTCTTCTTGACCGTCACCGTCACCGGCTTGGACTTGAAGTTCTTGATCATGAGCTTGCCATCCACGGTGACCTTTGCGAAACGGTACCCACTCTCGCGGAGAGCGTCGTTCTCCCTGGTTCTCTCTAGCTCGGACTTCTTCGCTGAGATATCGGTGGCTATGGTGAGCTTCAGATCCCCCTTTGCTCCCTTTGGTGTGTAGTTCAGTGTGTCCTGAGCCAGCGGTTGTTCCTTCGAAGTTGCCATTGCCGGCGCGGTAGTCCACGGGAACTTCGAGTTGTTAGTGAGCCTCAGCTTATGCCACACCTGGTTTTCGAGCCGCTCATCCTGAGTTCTTTGGGAAGATTCCACGTGTCCCGAGGGCTGAAGGTTCGACGTATCCGGGACCGCCCACTCATAAACGTGCTCGTAAGGCACTTCGGACGAAAACACGGTGTAGTACGCGCGCTCGTTCTTCCTCAGGGAAACCTCCTTCATGTGGTACAGGAAGAGGTCCTCCTCAGGAGCGCCCGGCGTTTCCCTGGTGGTGTAGCCGAACTCGCTTGTCGCTTGTTGTTCGGGGACGCCTCCATAACCTCCTCCAAAACCTACGTAGGCTAGGTTCTGCGTAGTTGCGCCCATGGGTGCGCCGCGTCCGCCGCGACTAAGCTGACTCACAAAGTCCGTGACCGATTGGCCCAGCGCCAATGGGGACAGCGTGTCGGCAAACATGAAATTCGGATAGCCGACTACGAAGTAAACGTCCGCCCCTTCGATATCCTCCACGTCGTTCACGAGAAGTCCCTGCATGGTGATGCGGGCTTTCTTGTCATCAATAAGCTCAACCAGGTAGGCTGGCGACCAGGACAGGCCCTTTTGCAGGTAGGCCATGGTGACAGTCGCCTTGTCCTTAGCGCCGGCGACTTTGAATTGGAAGCGTTTGACCCTTTCCTTTGCTGTATACTCTACGTTTGCCCGGCCATCGAACTCGATCCACGAAATGCTGCTCTTGTTGATCGCCACCGTCCCCGTTGCTGTCTCGATAAGAGCGAGATTGGGCTGACTAGGTGGAATGACCGAAGTGTAGGCAGGATAGGTCGGCCTGTTGGGGTCGGGCTTTCTATCCTCGGGCACGGCGATGAGCTTGCCCTCGATGACTTTGTCGCCCACCATGAAGCGGACTTTCTTCCCCACGTTTGCTGCCAGCACCTCCTGGATGGATATCGCGGGCACGGTGCGGCTTACTTCTTCCTGTAGAGCGGTCAGGCGCTCGATTGAGACGCCCGGCTTCGGCGAGCCGATCCAGAAGGTTCCCAGCGCTGCTGCGGGAACAACCTCGGTCATTGCCCAGCCGTCCGTTAGTTTGGCCTCGCCTCCGCGCACGAAGAAGCCGAGCCCGTTCTTGAAGACTGCGACTGATTTGGTCTTCGCGCTTACCGTTGATGGCTCCGGCGCGGCTGGGATAGAGCAGATGAGTAAAGCCAGTACTCCGATACCCAAAATCTGTGTGGCAAAGCGTTTGTACAGCATAGTACACACCTCCGGCAATCAGATTGGTCGAGTTACATCGCGTCATGGGCGCCTCAACCACTACATTATTAGACGTCTTTCAAAGCAGAACCTTCATGGCCTGTCTGCAAATTCTGGTTCCACGTTTGGAGGAATACAAAGCGTTTGGCCGGAATATCAACTACCGGCTGGAAGTGACGTGCGAGACGGAATTGGGTAAGGATGTGGCGAGGATAAAGGCGAAAGATCCTGAGCGTGAATCCGTTCATAGAAAAAGGTTAGGGGGACTTGCATGCAAACCGAGCGCATCCCGGTTGTAACGGCCTTCCTGTACTCCGGCGAGAAAGTCGCGCTTGTCAGGCGGAGCGAAAGAGTAAGGACTTATCGCGGCGCCTGGGCGGCGTTCAGCGGCTATATCGAGCGTTTGCCGCTGAACCAGGCGCGTCAGGAGCTTGCGGAAGAGGCCGGCCTTGCAGATGTGGACACGCGGCTGACGGGCATCGGCATTCCGCTGCCGGTGGATGACGAACAGTCCGGTCATCGGTGGCTCGTATTCCCTTTCCTGTTCGAGCTGGAGGACAGTGCCGACATCAAGACAAACTGGGAGGCTGCCGAGTGGGGCTGGTTTTCGCCTGAGGAAGTCGGGAAGCTGAACGCGGTGCCCGGCCTGGATGTCGCGCTGGGGCGAGTATGGCCGCCATTCGGGGACAGGGCTTTCTGGCACGGGCTTTCGCGCGTTGCCGCCGACACGGATCAGGGCGCGACGGAGCTTGCACGCCGCGGCCTGGCTGCGCTGGGCGGATTTGTACAAGCTCAGTGGCAAAGCCTAGACCAAGCTGCACTCCTCCGCGCTGTGAGGGCTTTTGCCGCATGCAGGCCGGCAATGGGTGTCTTTCCCAATCTGGCGGCGCGCCTTCTTCTCGCGGTGGAACGCGAGGGCGGCCAATTCGAGTTCGACGAGCTGCTGACCGAGCTGCTCGGCGCAGTGGAAGACGCGACAGACCTGTCCGTCTCTTCGGCTGCTGATGCGCTTGAGGGCAAAACGCGGCTGTTCACCCTGAGCTACAGCGAGGCGGTCCGTGACGCAATCGTCGCTTGGCGCACGGGAGCGAAGCAGGTTACCGTCGCGGAGTCCGGCCCGAGGAACGAAGGCGTCCGATTGGCCGAGGACCTGTCAAGCCGAGGCGTGCAGGTCCGCACCGTGCCTGACGCCGAGATCCTGTCGGCGGTTGAAGAATCGGATGCCGTCCTGGTCGGCTGCGACGCCATCACCGGCGCGGATGCAGTTCTGAACAAGATCGGGACCCTGCAAGCAGTGACCGCAGCGAATGATGGCAAAATCCCCGCTTATGCCATAGCCCAGACTTTCAAGATTGCTCCTCCCGGGTGGCCCGTCTTCCTGGAGCCGCAGTCTCCTGCCGACTTCGGCGAGACGGAAGGGACGCAGGCCGGAAGCGCCGTATTCGACCTGACTCCTCTCGACCTGTTCGACGCCGTCTTCACGGAGGAAGGTGCGCTCAGTCTGCCTAGGCTGAGCGAGATCCGGGCCGAGCTCGGGTCGGTCGAGCTCATTCCGGGGGCTTGACCCGCTGTGGGCTGAGGTTGTATGCTGTCTTCGTGATTAGGTAGGATGTTTCGAGAAAGGGGTAGCCTTGCCTTGTCCCATCACGAAGACCAAGCGGCCCTCGAGGAGGCGCTGAATAGTTTCGACCCGGAGGAGCGTGGTTCGGCTCTGGAGGAGCTCGCGTCGCAGGTTCGATCCGGCAAGATCGCAGTGCCCGCGCCGAGGGAAGAGGTCAATCTCCACTACCACACCTTTTTCTCCTTCAACGCGAACAACTGGTCGCCGAGCCGCATCGCATGGGAGGGCCGGAAGTACGGGCTTGAGGTCGCCGGCGTCGTGGATTTCGATGTCCTCGACGGCATGGAGGAGTTCCTGTCCGCAGGCGAGTTGCTCGGGTCGAAAACTGTCGCCGGCATGGAGACCAGGGTCTTCATCAAGGAGCTCGAGGACAAGGTCATGAGCAGCCCGAATGAGCCGGGGATCGCCTACTTCATGGCGGCTGGGTGCTTCAAGCGTCCGCCTGCCGGGAGCGCCGCGGAGCATATTCTGAAGTCCATGGCGGAGACCGCGCATGCGAGGAACATGGCGCTGATGGCTCGCGTCAATGCGTACCTCGACGAAGTTCAGCTCGACTACGAACCTGACGTTATTCCATTGACCCCCTCCGGGAACGCGACCGAGCGCCATCTGCTTGCGGCTTACGATCGGAGGGCCCGTCAGATATTCGGCGGCGATGTGCATCGCGTCGCGGCTTTCTGGTCTGACAAGCTGGAGATTCCTCAGGCCGAAGTGGGAGCCCTGATCGCGGATACGCCCAAGTTCCATGAGAAGATACGCTCGAAGCTGATGAAGTTCGGCGGCATAGGATACGTCTCACCGGACAGCGGAAGTTTTCCGACAATCGAGGATGCAATCGAGATGATCTGCTCCATGTGTGCATTCCCGATGATCGCCTGGCTGGACGGGACGAATCCAGGCGAGGAGGACACCGATGCCTTTCTGAAGCTTCTCAGGGAGAAGGGTGTGATTGCTCTCAACATCATCCCCGATCGAAATTGGAATATCAAGAATCCGGACGAGAAGGCCCTGAAGACAAGGAAGCTCCGGGAGGTAGTCGAGGCGGCTGGGAAGTTCGACATGCCGATCTCGGTCGGCACGGAGATGAACAAGGCGGGGCTGCCGTTTGTGGACAAATTCTCCGCTCCCGAGCTGCTGCCCTATGTGAATGATTTTGTGGAAGGCGCGCGGATATTCTACGGGCATACGCTGCTCGCGAGATACGCCGATTTCGGATACTTCAGCGAGGGCTCGCAGGCCGCTTTCGGAGGCGATGCTGCCGCGAGGAACAAGTTCTATGCCGACGTGGGGCGCGTGCCCGTTCCGTCTGCTGAGACGCGGATTCGGCTGGCGGAGCTCGCCGGTCGCGCCACGCCCGCATTGGTTCTCAGCATGCTTCGGGCTTAGCCCAATTCCGCGTGGGAGGCAGAGATGAAAGCAAAACAGCCGGTCATCCACCGTTTGCGATTCGGGATTGATATAGACGGCACGATCACCCAGGCGCCGAAGCGCTTCAAGCGGCTCATTGACGCATTGATTGCCGACGACGACTACGTCTTCATCATCACGGGCCGAGACACAGGCAGAAGGCAGGAGACGGAGGAGTTCCTCAAGTCGCTGCGCATCCGGTATCACGATCTGGTCATGAAGCCGATTGACTGGCCGGGTACGATGCCCGAGTGGAAGGTAAAGGCCGTCACGGAGGCGAATGTCCAGTTGATGTTTGACGATGAGGAGGCCAACTGTTGGGCCATCCAGCAGCGGACACAATGCCTCGCCGCACATGCGCTTCCGATTCCCGAGATGGAGGAGGAGTTCGCGGACCTGTTGAGGGTGCGCCCGAGAGCGAAGGCACGTCATGAGGAGATCTGCAGTGAATAGGCAGCAGCGGGCTCTGGCAGATACACAAAACCGGGCCGATCGCAGGCGGGTTCGCTTGCAGAGAGTAGGCGTCAAGGGTGTGGAGCTGCCCTTCCAGATAAAGGCGATGGAGGACGGCCACCAGACGGTGCTGGCTACGGTGTCTCTCACAGCCGACCTGCCGCACTACTTCAAAGGCGCCCACATGAGCAGGTTCATCGAGATTCTAGAGGAATGGCGGAATCGTCCGGTATCTGGGTCCGAGGTCAGGATGATCCTGCAGCAGACGAAGACCGTTCTGAGGGCTGAGATGGCACACGTGGACATCAGGTTCAAGTATTTCATCGAGAAGAAGGGGCCTGTGTCGGAATTGACCGGCGTTTTGGGATATTCGGCCTTGTTCTCCGGCGGCCTAGACGGTGGGAGCTTTGACTTCAAGCTTGGCGTGGATGTTCCGATAAACACGGTTTGTCCGTGCAGCAAGGAGATTGCCGCGATTGGCGCGCACAACCAGCGGGCGACTATTCGAGCGCGCGTGCGGTTTGTGCCCGGCAGGTTCGTCTGGATAGAGGAGCTCGTGCGCGTGCTTGAGAGCCAGGGCAGCGCTCAGGTCTACCCGCTCCTGAAGCGCGAGGACGAGAAATTTGTCACCGAGCAGGCATTCCGCAACCCGAAGTTTGTAGAGGACGTAGTGCGCGACTGCGTCCTCGCTCTGCGAGCTGACCCGCGGCTGCGGTGGTTTGAGGTCGAGTGCGAGGCCGAGGAATCCATCCACCAGCACAATGCATTTGCCTACGACCAGGAGACGTTGGCGCCGGCAAAGCGCGTGTCCTCTTCGTCCGCATATTGACACTCGTTCCGAAAGAGGCTATAATACTCGTGTGTCCGGCGTGCGCTGATTATGGCGGCCGGACTTTTTGTTTGCCGCTTTTCCCGGTATTCGAAAAGGGCTGGGATGGGGAACGCCCGCATGAGAAGAAACGTACTGGTCTTCTTCGCCGTGGCGCTGGTCGCTCTGGGATATAGCGCCCGAGCCGATGTGCTGCGAGTCCCGTATCGGTTCGAGCCTCCGGAGATCACACGCGGAGGCAGGGGGCACCGCGTCGCCATACGCGGCCTGAGGTCACTGGGTTCTCCCGGCGAGCCGGTTCTTCCTGCGGCCACTGCACGCATTCTTCTGCCCTACGGCCAGGCGCCGGATCGCGTGTACCTCGATGTCGAGAAGAGCACGGTGCTCCTGGGGCGGTTCGACATCGAGCACGGGAGGCCGGTGCAGCCCATCGGCCTGCTTCCCGCTTCGCCGGATGTGCGCAATGAGGCGATTTACCGGTCGTCTGAGCCATTCCCACGAACGCCCATCCGCATCGTGTGCGAGCAGTCGCTGCGCGGACATCGCATCTTGATCGTCAGCCTGTATCCGCTGCAATACACTCCGTCGTCCGGCAAGATTGTGTTTCACGCCGCATTTGACCTTGTCATCGAGACGAAGAAGGCAGAGCTTTCCCTCTTCGAGCGCCGGCAGGTAAAGGCCCTGCAAAAGCGTATGACGGTTGACAACCCGGAGGCGCTCAGCACATATCCTGCCGCCCCGAGCGGGCAGGGGAGCGCCCGTTATCTGCTGATCACTTCATCGGAGCTGCTGCCGTGCTTCGCTCCGCTGCTGGAGTGGAAAGAGCAGAAGGGGTTGACTTGCCGCGCTGCTACCGTCGAAGACATCCAGGCTGATGGCGTCGGAGCCGACCTTCAGGAGAAGATTCGGAATTACATCAGGGAGTGCTACCTCAACCTGGGCACGGAGTACGTGCTTCTGGGCGGTGACGACGAGATTGTCCCGGCGCGGGGAGTCCACGGCGAAGTGGGAGGCTATCTGGACGAGAATATGCCGTGCGACTTGTACTATGCCGCGCTGGATGGCAACTGGAACGGCGATGGGGACGAAATCTACGGCGAGCGGACCGACGGACCGGGCGGCGGTGAAGTGGATCTGCTGGCGGAGGTTCTGGTGGGACGAGCACCCGTCGGCACCGCCCTGGAAGCGCAGAACTTCGTGCGTAAGAGCGTTGCATATGAGAGAGATGCCGGCCCGAATATCGCTGCCATGGTCTGGGCTGGCGAGCAGTTGGATAACTTGACGTACGGCTCCGACTCCAAGGAGTCTATTGCATCAGCAATGCCGTCGGGCTATACGCACGTTCGCCTGTACGAGCGCACGAACAGCTTTTCGCGGGAGAGCGTCATGCGCGCGCTGAACGCCTCACCGCACACTGTGAACCACCTGGGCCACAGCAGCGAGACCTTCGCGCTGGGGTTGGAAGTGCCCGATGTGATGGCTCTGACGAATCAGCATCCATTCTTCGTTTACAGCCAGGGGTGCTATGCTGGCGCTTTCGACACGGCGACTTCGGGGACTGGAGACTGCATCGGCGAGCGGTTTGTCACCGTCGGGAATGCCGCGTTCGCAGCCGTCTTCAACTCCCGCTTCGGCTGGTACAGCCCAGGTGAAGCAACTGCCGGCCCGTCGCACTACTTCGACTATGAGTTCTTCGACGCGGTGTTTGTCGAGGGACGGGATGAGCCGTCGCTGGCGAAGCTCGGCGCGGCCCATCAGGATGCCAAAGAGGATCTCATCGGCATGCTGGACCAACCTGCGGTGCGTTGGTGCTACATGGAGTTGAACCTGTTCGGCGATCCGGAGGTCACGCTCCACAACGTCCTGTCGAAGGGCATCCTCGGCTTCGACGCGCCCAAGTATCAGTCGTCCGCCTCGCCCAGACTCCGCGTGTCGGACTACGACTTGAATGCCGATCATGCGAGGCCAGACATCGTCACCGTGCGGGTTTCGAGCGACACGGAGCCGGCAGGTGAAGCGATTCTCTTGCAGGAGGCGGGAACGAACAGCGGCACTTTCTTCGGCCGGTTCCAGCTCTCCGCACAACCTCCAGCCGCCGATGGCATTCTCCAGGTGAAGCATGGGGATACGCTGGTCGCCGTGTATGTGGACGAGAACGACGGTTCCGGCGGCACGGCGGAAGTGCGCGCGACGGCGTTTGTGGATGATGTGCCGCCGCTGCTCTCCGGAGTTCGCGTGGATGCCGTTCGCGACACCTCGGTCGTGGTGTGCTGGGATACCGACGAGCCCGCTGATGGCATAGTCGAATACGGTCCGACACCTGCGCTCGGTTTCACAGTCGCCCACAGTGTATTCACCACTTCGCATGCCCTCAGGATAACGAACCTATCGCCGGATTGTACGTACTATTACGCCATCAGCAGCACGGACGAGGCCGGGAACACCTCGCGGCTTTGCACGGCAGTGATGGCATTCCACACTAGATGGGCGACCGGCGCTTTCTTCGACGATGTGGAGCCCGGCGGCCCGGCGGCAATGGGCAAGTGGCGCTCGGAGGTGTTGACCGGCCGTGTACAGCCTTGGGAGCGATCTAGGGCCGACTCCCACAGCAAACACTACAGTTGGCACGCGGACGATGCCGGGTTCGCCTCCGCTTCCGTCCTGGACACTCCGGAGATTGACCTGGCCCAAGTGGCGATTCCGCAGTTGACTTTCTGGCATCGGATACTCTCGGAGCGGAATTATGATGGCGGATTCGTGCAGATCTCTGTGGACGGCGGGCTTTACTGGCAGGAGTTGTCCCAGGGCGATATGATCCAGGGCACGCCCTACGGAAGACTGGGGGCGACCTGCCCGACGCCTCGTGCCTCTGGATGGAGCGGTGACATCGCTTGGGAGAAGGTCATTTTCGACCTGGCGGATTACGGCGGCAGGAGGATAATCCTGCGATTCCGTATGGAATCGGATGCCGCAGTGGACGTCGCGGATCAGGATGGCTGGTTCATAGACGACATTACGGTCACAGGCATCCACGGTATGATTGCGCTTGACCGAAGCGCATACCGGCCGGGCGATACCGCATGGGTGGCTGTATTCGATGGTAAGGCGAACGCGGAGCACGGCCGGGGAAGGCTGTCGCCGGTCCTCGTTCGGAGCGGCCTGGAACCATGGGGGGAGAAGGTGCTTGCCGCGAAGGACAACATGCATCCGGCTGCCTTTACTGGAAGGATACTGCTGGCGGCCGGTGGGCCGAGGCCTGATGGTACGCTGCAGGTCGCGCCTCTGGACCTGATTACGGCTGAGTACTCGAATGGGAAGGAGACTTTCAGGGAAACTGCTTACGTAGATGGGTTGCCGCCGCAGATTCGAGACATCCGCGTAGTGGCTGCCACGCCGAATTCGGTGACTCTTGCATGGGACACGGACGAGCCGACCGATGGCCGCATCTCCTACGGCCTGACAGCGGAGCTGGGACTCCAGTATTACGACGCGAGATATCGAACGAACCACTTGGTGACCCTGGGCGGCCTGAAGCGGACCACCATTTACTATTTCAAGCTGCTCTGCAGCGACCGTGCCGGAAACTCAGTTATGGACGACAACCAGGGGCGGTTGCACAGCTTCGTGACCGGGGGGTTCGAGCTGTCCGGCACGATATCGGAGGACATGACGCTGGTGGCGATTCCAGGGCACGCTTGGGTGGTTGTGGATGACACGACAGTCGAGTTGGGAGTTACAGTGACCGTCGAGCCCGGCGCCGTCCTCAAGTTTGGCAAAGGCGGGCGAAATTACAACAACTGCTCGCTGTGGGTTTACGGGTCATTCAATGCTGTAGGCACTGCGGACAAGCCCATCGTCTTTACCTCCATAAGGGACGATTCGGTTTGGGGAGACACGAACGGTGACGGGAGTGCAACCCAGCCCGCGGCAGGCGACTGGGGGACGGTGTACCTCGCCGGTGCGTCCGGTTCTGTGCGCGTCCTGGAGCATTGTCTCTTCAAGTATGGCGGATGGGATGGGGGACAGGAGCGCGGCGCCCTCGAATGTCGCCAGAAGGGGATTCCGGTCAGGAACTGCCGCTTCGAGCAAAACGTCTTTCCGATCTGCTTCACGCTGGGAGCCCAGCCGACCCTGACGGGCCTGCAACTGCGGGGCAACCAGTTCAGCGGGCTTTGGCTGCGTCCCGCCGCGCAGATGGCGGACGGTGTGTTGGATCTCGTGGGGATCCCTTACATCTTCTGGAGCCGGGACGGCTGGGATGTGGTGATCACAACGGGCAGATCGCTCACCATCATGCCCGGGGTCGTCATAAAGGTCGGCGGAAACGTCCAGAAGGCCAGCGTCATGGTGTATGGCTCCCTGAGTATTCTCGGCACGCCTGAAGCGCCGGTGATCTTCACCTCATTGAAGGATGACTCGATTCTCGGGGATACGGATGGCGACGGCGGCGCGGTCGG
>DATKXU010000038.1:0-11459 GCA_035528905.1 Armatimonadota bacterium | reverse complement strand
GCCCAGGGTCAGCGCCGCCGTGCCGCTCGGCCAGCCCGCCGGAAGGTACTTCGGGCCGCTCACGCTCTTCGAGGATGGGGGCGGTAATCCCGCCAGCGCCGACGGCGTATACGGCGCGGCTGAGGAATCGCTGGGCAATCCCATCATCAACCTGCAAGTCCGCGTCCGGGAGGCCAGGCTTACGGACGGCTTCACTCCCGGTAGTGTGCCTCACCTCGATTCAGGGCCGGTGGGGCCCGTCATAACGGGCGACGTGACTCCGGCGGCGGACATGGACCCGGGAACGGGGAACATCTGCCTTGTGTGGGCCAGCTCGCGCTATGGAAAGGACATCCTGGGGAATGCTGATCCCACTGCCACGGATCCGTGGTATCTGCATATATCCAAGCTTGAGCGCGAGCCTCTCGGGACGACACCGACGACACCGATGACGCGGTGGCGATTCTCGTCGGTGGATCCAACTCGGTGGTGGAGCCCGACGGACCTCGCGGCCGGCCCCGGCGCGCCCTTCCCGTCGCCGCACCCGGTGGACCTCAACAGTCTCTTCCAGCGGGAGGTGCAGCCGGAGAGCGTCAGGTTCACCAGCCCGTCCATAGTCAACCTCTGGGACCCTGAAGAGCCGAGGACTTGGTTGTTCTTTGGCGGGCAGGCGCAGGCCGTGACCTCCGCAGCCACTGGGAGCACGGGCAAGCAGATCGCGTACAAGGTCTTCTACACGGAGCTGGCGTCCGGAGAGCCGACTGGAATGACTTATAACAGCACGTCCGATTGGACCATGCCGAAGTCCGGCATCCGGGGCGCTGTCACGCGGTTCCCATTCACAAGCCTCAACGGGGATCCCATGCTCTGGTCGTTCTGGTATGGCGGCAACAGCGAGAGGCTGCGCATATACTACAATGCGAATCCTGAGCCGGATGATGCGATGATGTGGACGAACGAAGCGCAGCTTCCTCTGCCCAAGGGCCTCAGCTCCGCGGCGGAGCCGTCTCCTGTGTGGCGATGGTGGGGCAATAATATAGGCTATATGTTGGATGTGGTGTACTCCGGATACTCGACGTACCACAAGAACAGCGACATCTACCTCAGCCGCTACAAGCCGAAGGACGCTCAGGCTTCTCACAAGGAGGGCGGCCACTGGCCTCTGGTGATGGTGACGCTCCCGAGCAGGGGAGACGTGGAGCCCAGCGACCCCGCGGGCGCTCCCGGCGAGGAACTGACTCGCGACGCGACTGGTGCGATCTGGTATTCCAAGGATGTGGATTGGGCCTCGGATTTCAAGGTTTACGTGCTCACCGACCGGAACAACCCCGCGACGCGCCATGACCTCAACGTTGGCCGGTCTACGAAAGACCCGACGACCGGGTCCATGGTCTTCGACTACAGCGGCGATCCTACCTTGCGGAGCTTGTTCCGGGCGGTTGTGATTAACCCGGTGGCCGGTACGGTGAGGTTCCTGAAGGCGCCCGAACCGACTGCGGCCGTCATCGCGGAGTACAGGCCGAGGGCGTACCGCCTTTCGGTCGGTGACGGCATCAAGGCGGATGCGAAGTCGGACGTCTCGCCGTGTGCCGTTTTCGACTTCCTCAGCAACCCGCGCTACGTTTCGACTGTGCTGGGCAATCCGTTCTTCGTGCCGAGCAGTTGGGTCAGTGGCAACTCTCCGCGGACCGACAGGCTCTGGGTATTCTGGCGGCGGCCCGGCCTCGATAAGCCCGGCACCGGCATCCACTACAAGGCTTTCAGGTACATGGTCAAGCTGGAGCGCCAGATCGGCATGGACTTTGGTACGAAGGCGCCGACAATCAGTGCCGTTCCCGAGGCGACACAGCCGGTCGAGGTGGACTGGGTCAAGAACACGCTGTACTTCACCGGCGAGGATGCGGTCGAGCTGGATCTAAGCGATCCATCCAGGCCCGTGATGACGCCAAGGAAAGTTACTGTGAGCTACAGGGATTCGTCCGGCGTACAGGACTCGGAGAATTATGTCATACGGCTTGCCGAGGACGGTATCAGCCGCCACGGCGCCGGCCCGGTTACATTCGGGACTCTCACCAGCGTGATGGTGAACGAGGGCCAGGTGAATGCGTTCAGAGACTGGGATAGCAACAGTGTCTGGGTATTCTGGACCAGCACTCGTGATGGGAGTACCGACGTGTACTATGAGGCCGTCAGTCCCCGGTTCTACGGGCAGCGCGAGTATTGAGCGCGAATGTGTAGAGTAAGTTGTATGGGCGGGCATTTCGGGATGTGTCTGCCCGGCAACGGTCGGGCCCCAATAGGCGGCTCTGCAAGGTCGCATTTACTCGGGTCTTTTTCACTGGCGGCTTGTTGACAATCGGACTGGGAAGTGATAACATTTGGTGTCTGCGCATTAGCTTCCGGCGTACGTCCCACGTGCGACTTGTGAGTTGGCTGTTTGGAGCCGGGGCATCCGGCGCATCTGATGGAGTTTTCACATGGGTTTACTAGGCGAATCGAGCGGCGGCCCCACCGTAGGGGTGGACATCGGCTCGAGCTTGATCAAAGTCGTCGAAGCCAGGCCGGGCAAGGACGGCATACAGATCACGGCTCTTGGCGTAGCTCCAACCCCCACTGGCGCTATAGAGAATGAGGTAATCGTAGACCCTCAGGCGCTTGGGCGGGCGCTTCGCCAGCTCTTGCTGGAAAGCGGCATTTCATGCAAGCGATCCGTGTCCTCAGTTTCCGGCCAGTCCTCCGTTATCGTGCGAATAATAGAAGTTCCGAAGATGACCAAGCCGGAGCTGGCCGAGACGATGAAATGGGAGATTGAGCGCCACGTCCCCTTTGCGGCGAACGAAGTGATGATGGACTTCCAGCCTGTCGAACGCCCGGCTGCCTCACCGGACGATCAGAACATGGAAGTCCTGCTGGCGGTTGCCCAGCAGGAGGTCGTCAACCGCCACATGGAAACCCTCTTTGCGGCAGGGCTTGAGCCGTCCGCCATTGACGTCGAGCCTCTGGCGGTATCAAGAGCCTTGATCGAGGTGGGAGGCAACGGCGCCGGCGAGGGAACCGTCGCAATAGTCAATGTAGGGGCGATGGCGACCGAACTCGCGGTGTACCAGGAGGGCCTTCTCGCGTTCCCGAGAACCCTGCCTATCGCCGGCGATGCGATTACTCGTGCGTTGAGCGACGGCCTGAACATATCAGTGCAGCAAGCCGAACGCCTGAAGCGTGAACGAGCTGTCGTGCTGTTGGATAGGTTAGGTGAAGCCGGCCCGCCCGTTGGCATTCCTGGCGTGGAGCCCTTGGCCGACTTGGCGGCTCCGGGTCCGACAATCGGTGTGTCAGCCCCGGCAGAGGAGGAGAGCCCGGATGTAGGCTTCGACTTTATTCCCGGCCTCGGGTATGGACCGCCTGCCGAAGAGCCGAAAGCTGGCGCCGGCGGAGGCGTGCCGGACTTTGATATAGACATCGGCGCGGCTGCTCCGGAGGCGCCGGAAGCGCTGAAGCCGGTCATTGATTTTGACCTTTCGGTAGGCGAGGAGAGTCCTGCGATGGCACCAGAACCCGAACAGGTTCTTTCCGTATCCGCGGCCGGCGACATGGGAGAGGCAAGTCTGCCAGTGCCCGCGCCGCCTTCGCCTTCGGATGAAGGCAGGCCGGAAGAGCCGGTGGATGTCTCTCAGGAAGTCATATTCGATAACATAGCGCCGGTGCTCAACGACCTGACCGTGGAGATCAGACGGTCGCTCGAGTACTACGCCAGCCGATTCCGCGGCCAGCCGGATAGAATCCTGCTCTGCGGCGGCACCGCCAAGATAAAGGATTTGGACAAGCTCCTGCAGAACGATTTGGGGATACCAGTGGCTGTCGCTAATCCCCTGCAGGGCATGACCGTGTTCTCGCGATCCCTCTCGGAGGGTTACCTCGAGGAAGTGGCTGCAATCTTCCCGGTAAGCGTTGGATTGGCGATCAGGGATATGATAGGAGAGTAGTACTTACCGTGCTTAAGATCAACCTACTTCCCGCATATATTTACGAAAAGCGCAAGGTTCGCAGAGCCGCAATGGGTTTTGGCTTGCTGTTTATTGCGGTGGTGTTCGGTATGCTCGGCTGGTGGATCATGCTGAGCAATAAGCAGAAGCAGTTGCAGGCACAAGTCGCCGACATGGAGATGAGGGCGCAGGAGGTAATGAGGCTGGAGCAGGCGGTCCAGGCCGAGGAGAGCAGGATACCGGTTGTCCAGGCGAAGGTGGGCTTCATCGAAGGTGTGATGGACTACAATCTGCAGGCGCCCAGGCTTTACGAAGAGCTTGCGAAGTATACGTATAGCCGGGTACAGTATCGGTCGCTTGCACCATCAGGCAGCCAGCTTGTGATCGACGCTCGTGCTCGAACTCTTGGGGACTGCGGCAGATACCTGATGAATATGTATCGGGCGACGCATCTGTTCAACTCCGTTGCCATCAGCGGAGTCCCAGGCTGGCCGCCAGCAGGCGGCGGAGCGGGCGCCACCACGCCAGGTGCTCCTGAGGCGGGGCCGACCACGGGGTTTGACTTTCAGGTCACTTGTGCGCTGGTTCAGCCGATTGCTCCTCCGGCATACGCCGGTGTGGGCGCTCAAGGCCCAGGCGCTGTGGTGCCTGGTATGCCAGCTGCCGGGCCTCCGCCAAGCGGGGGTTAATACGCAGCTTGGCAGACGGTTCTTCGCGGTGCGTTCAGAGGGTGTTCAGGAATGGGCGGATCTAAGTTAAGAACAGTGCATGTGGTCTTTATCGGCTCTTTCGCATGTGTCCTCGTGATTGTGGGCCTGTACCTCCTTGTCATAAAGAATTCGTATAAGGAGATAGCGTCTCTGAACGCGAGATACCAGACGGCTGAGCAGAAGTGGATGCAGAAGGCGTCGGTTGAAGCCAAGCTTGCGGCTGCGAAAATGAACAACCGTGTCGTGACGGCGAGATATGAGCAGTATCTGAGGACTAAGATGCCTTCGATCTCGTTCCAGGACCGCACTCAGGGAATGATTGCGCTCTGGAAAGAGCAGGGCGAGACACTGGGACCTCTGCTCCAAAGCTGGCCCGCCAAGACCGGCGTGAAGCTTGCTACCGATGTGCAGGTGCCGCCTGCTCCGGCCAATCCGAATGATATAGACGGCACGTTTATCAGCATCCCTATTGGCGCTTTCAGCGTCAAAGGCGATTTCAGGACAATATTGGCGCACTTGCAGTCCTGGAATGGGTTCAACCGGCTGGTTCAGATAGACCCGGCAGTTCTATCCGGCACCAGCCCACGCATGACCGCGGAATACACAGTGACCGTGTACATCTTCCCGAGGGGGGAAGCGGGACCCGCTATTCCAATGGCGGCGGGTACTGCAGAGGCGGGGCTGGGAGCGGTGCCTGGCATGGCAGCGCCAGTTCCGCCGCCTGCGCGGTGATTGCCAGCGGGACAGCGGTAGAAGGTGTGCCCGGCATCTGAGTGGAACTCCGGCGCATGCCGGGACGGAGAATGCCGCTTCGCAGGCACTGTCGGCTTGCGCAGGCAGGGGCTTGAGGGATTTGCCGATGGGAAGCGTAAAAGCCTGGCTGGAAGATCGTAAGAACTTGCCTATAGTCGCGGCCGGCACCGGAGTAATCATAATCGTTGTTGTGCTTGTGTTCCTGAAAATGACCGGCAAGATAGGCGGTGGAGGCCAGCCTGCGGGCACTATAGTGCCCCCGTATCCCTCGCCCACTGGAGCGATGCCCACGGCTCCTGGGGCCCCAACTGTTCCGCCGGGGGTTGTGCCTGGAGTAGGCGGACCGCCGGCGGCGCCCGCTATGGCAAAGCAGCCGCCGATGCTGCCGTATCGGAAGGACCCGTTCGAGCCGTTCACCGGGCCGCTAAACAGGGCGCACATGCTGGAGTATTATATGCCAAATGTGAGGCGTGAGCGCCTTGCACCTGCTGCAGTGTTTGCGCCGAAGGTCGAGGTGGAAGAGGTTCTGCCGCCCCAGCCGGTCAGACGAATGGCTGGCGTAATGTGGAACGGAAAGATAGCCGCGATATTGGAGACTAACGGCCAGGCCGACATCGTCCGGCCCGGCATGATAGTCACGAGAGGTGGCTCCAGAGTTATGGTTGACAGCATTCAGCCAAACTCCATTATTCTGAAGACATTGGATACAAGGACGCCCATGACCATCAAGGTGAACATGGCTGGTGCGGTCACCGCTGGTCAGGGAGGTTATGTGCCCCCGCCCGGCAGTCCTGTTTCCCCGGCAGGGCCTGTGCCGCCTGGGGCAATGAGTTGGTAGGGGTTGTGGATAAGCAAACGAGTGGCGGCGAACTTTTTGGAGAGTTCGGACGTCATACTAAGCAGCGTTATTCGGGGGCAGTGACTACAAGGAGTGGGTGAGGCTATGAAGAGTAGAGAATACGCGTTGGTGATGATTCTGCTAGTGATCTTAGCTGTTGCGCTGGGTTCGTGCCCGGCGGCAGCGCAGACAGACCGCGAAGCTGAGAAGCTCGTAACTATGCGTTTCAAGGATGCGCCGGTCCGAAATGTGCTGGAGGTGCTGTTTGAGGGCAGCGGTCTCAGCTATGTCTTGGACGCCAACGTCCAGGGCTTCGTAACCGACGTGAACTTGAAAGACGTCTCGTTCACAACCGCCCTGCAATCGGTGCTGAAGGCGTGTGGGCTGACTGTGAACAAGGCGGGCGGTGTGTATACGATCAGCCCTCAGAAGGAATTGATGGCGGAGTTCGTGCCGACCGAGGGAGTTACCGGTACCGACGTTACGCTGGAGCCCGAGAAATCGTTCGAGAAGATATTCATAGGTTACGCCGACGTTGCCGAGATCGCCGAGCTTTTCGGATTGCGCACGACCGGTTCGCGCTATAGGCAGGGCGGCCTGGGCGGTGGCTTGGGCGGTGGTGGCGGCTACGGCGGTGGCTTGGGCGGTGGCGGCGGCTACGGCGGTGGCGGCTATGGTGGCGGCGGCTATGGTGGCGGCGGCTACGGCGGTGGCGGCTACGGCGGCGGCGGCTACGGCGGCGGTGGCGGCTATGGCCGCAGCAGTGGCGGCTATGGCCGCAGCAGCGGCGGCTATGGCCCACCAATGATGCCATACTGAATCGGGATTTGCAGAACACGATGGCAGAATATCCGGGGGAGGGGAACCAATGGTTTGGGTACAAAAGCGCCGAGTCTGTGCGCCTGGTGCAGCAGCGGTGCTAGTAGTGATGTTTCTCGCCGCTCTTGGCGGCGCTGCACCGGTAGGAGCGCAGTTCAATAGCGCTCCGGCGGCATCAGACGCCATATCTTTGGACGTGGTTGATGCTGATCTGTCGCAGGTCGTGCGAATACTCATGAGTGATAGCAAGCAGAGCATTATTATCGCCGACCCGGACGCAAAGCAAAAGAGAGTTACGGCGATGCTGAATGGTGTGCCGCTCGAGACAGCTCTCAAGTACGTCGTGCAGAGCGTCGGATGCAGTTGGCAGCGGCAGCCAGACGGTGTATACATCATAGGGGGCAAGATGGAGGCACAACCATCGCTGCCACCTTCCGCCAGCGCAGCTCCGGAGCCCGGTGTCCCACTGGTTGACGGATCTTTCGCTGCGCACGGCAGACTTTCGGCTCTCGACGACCACGAAGCTCGACGAGATACGAAGGTCGAGACGATAAAGCTCTATAACACGAGACCCCTTGACATGATGTGGATTCTAGGTTTGTACAACCGCGATGACGCTGCAAGAATCGAGGCAGCGGTTGTTAAGCCTGGCGTGTTCGTTCAGAGGCCCGATGGTAGTCTCACCCCCATGTTTGTGCCGAGTCAACCCACGCCGCCAATGACCGAGTCATTGAAGAGCGACTCGTCTTACGCCCAGCGCGCGGCCGGCCCGGGAGCTGAAGCAGCCCAGTACCCGCCTACTCCTCCCGGCTTTGCCGGCGGCCCGGGACGAGGAGTAGTACCCGGTGTCACGGGACGCGCCGTGCAACCGGGTCAGGCAGGTGCTGCGCCTGGGACCCAGCAGGGTGCCGGTCTGCTTCCGGCGGGGGTAGAGTACGCAATGCCATACGAGCTGGATAACTCGCTTATCGTCCGCGGCACTGATGAAGGCATCAGCGAGCTGAAGACTATCATCAGCATGCTTGATGTCGCGCCGAAGCAGATTTGGATAAGGGCGATGTTTGTGACAGTATCCACGAGCGAGCTGGACAGCCTTGGCATAAACTGGGCAGTGGATAGAATGAGCACCAGTTTCTCGACTAACTTCAACCCTGCTGGCAACGTCATAATCGGCTATGCGAGCGGCAATGTGATGGCAAATCTGAGGGCCCAGCTTACGAAGAGTAAGGGCAGCTTGACCAACGCGCCGATAGTTACGACCATGAACAACGTGCCGGCCAGGATTGGGTTCGAGACGCAAGTTCCGTACTTGAACTCGACCACCGTATACGGAGCCACCGGCACGCCGACCACTTCGTCGTGGGTGGACACTTACGCCGTAACTAGCCTCCTGGAGGTGCTGCCAAGGGTCAACAGTGCGAATAACTCGATCACGGTGGAAGTGAGGCCGCAGCTCTCCGATATCGAGAAGTTCGTTTCTACAGGAGACATGCAGCTTCCCATCGTGAACAGCCAGTGGATTGAGACCACCCGGCGTGTGAATGACGGCGAGACCATCGTGCTCGGCGGCCTCATCCGCAAGAACACTAGCGAGACTGTTGACAAGATTCCATTGCTCGGAGACCTGCCCATTATCGGGCCGCTGTTCAGAGTGACCAATAGGAACACCGATGATAAGGAGCTGCTGATCTTCCTGACGCCGAAGATCGTGCCCGAAGCGCCTGTGGCTGGCACCGGCATTGGCGTTATCCCGTAAGCTGATCTAGCAGCCGGCACTTGACAGGCTGGCGCGGAGGGTGTTACTATACATGGGCTACACAATTGCTAGTGCGAATGCCGTAGACAGTAGGTGTCGAGAGACCTAAGGGCTTCTGCAGCCGCCTACCGAGGCTGGGAGCGGTAAGGCCGATGGTCCACGCAAGGGTGGACTGGGCCAGACGCGTAATTCTAGGGGATCCCGGTTTCTACGGCGATCCCCTTTTGGTTTGTGCGGCAGCCGAATACAGCGCACTCTCCGAAATACGGCTCGCTGCTGCGCGAGATGGAGGTGATATTATTGCCAAGACAAGACAAAGTGGAGCTGGTGCGCGAGCTGCGGGAGACTATCCAGGGCGCAAGCGCGTTGATCTTGACCGACTATCGCGGCTTGACCGTCAGCGAGATCACTGCGCTGCGTCGCAAACTCCGGGAAGCCGGGGCGGACTACAGAGTTGTGAAGAACACGCTCTTCGAGCTGGCCGCCGAGGAGCTGGCGGAGCAGGGCTTGGGGCAGTTGCTCGTAGGTCCCACGGCAGTGGCGTTCCTGCACGATGAGCCGGTTGGCCCGGCGAAGGCGATTGCGGATTTCGCGCGCGAGCATAAGGCGTTGAGCATAAAGGGAGGCTTTATCGAGGGCCGGGTGTACGGCGCGGATCAGATGCAGGCTCTGTCCAAGGCGCCGCCTCGGGAGGTCCTCGTGGCTCAGATGATAGGCTCGATCCAGGCGCCGATATCCAACTTCGTTGGCACTCTGCAAAGCCTCATGTCGAACTTGGTATACACGATTCAGGCGGTATCAGATAAGAAGGCTGCGTGAGGCGGCTCCGCCTGGGTTTAGCGCTTAGAACACAACCACAAAGAGGAGGTGAACCACATGGCGACTAAGAAGACGGGAACGCAGATTGAAAAACTCATCGAGAGTTTGGACAATCTCACGGTGCTTGAACTCAGTGAGCTGGTGAAGGCTCTTCAGGAGAGATACGGTGTCTCCGCGGCACTGGCAGCGGTTGCGGGAGTTCCTGGGGGGGCCGCGGCACCGGCGGCCGAGGCTGCTGCCCCGGAGGAGAAGGTGGCCTTTGACGTGATACTGGCCGCCGTTGGCGAGAAGAAGATCCAGGTTATCAAGGTGGTGCGTGAAGTGACCAGCTTGGGTCTGAAGGAGGCTAAGGACCTCGTCGAGTCTGCTCCGCAGACTCTGAAAGCTGGCGTTCCGAAGGAAGAGGCTCAGGCTCTCAAGACAAAGCTCGAAGAGCAGGGAGCGACCGTAGAGATAAAGTGAGCCCCACCTGCGGGGCGAATCGTTCCAGGGGTGCGGATCATCTGTTCCGCGCCCCTGAAGCGTTTCCGCCAGCGGTGGAAGGTTCAAGTGGGAGATACTGTATTGTCAAGCAAGATTCTCTCCCAAAGCCGCAAAGGGCTGGCGCCTTCGGAGCACTCCGAAGGCGATGTGCAGGAGCTTACGCATAGCTGCGCCCAAGGCGCACATTTTCGACTTTCCAGCGCGTAGAAGGCGCTGGTAGAGGTCTTTGACAATAGGGTTGTGGATGCAAGCCACAACGGCCGGGAAGTAGAGAGCACGCCTCAAACGACTGTTTCCTACCTTGCAGAGGCGTGTTCTTCCTCTCACTGAAGAGCCCGATCGATACTCCCTCGGGGAGAGGCCGGCGTATGCCGCCGCCTGCTTCGCATTATCGAAGTTGCTAGCATTGGGAAGCTCTCCCAGGATGATGGCAGCGGTTTTGTCCCCGATCCCTGGGATGGTGACGAGGAGATCGCGATCCTCCTTCAGGTTGGGATGGGAATTGATGTGCTGTTCTATGAGCCGTTCGAGTTCTTTGATCTGGTCTGAGATGAACCTGATGGTTCTCTCCACCGAGCGGACCACGGCAGGTGAGGAGATGCCGGATGAGAGGCGGTTCTCTTCATCCTGCTTCGTCTGCTCGAGAGTTGAGAGTCGGCGCACCAGCTCTCTTAGCTCCTTGGCCTCGGGCGAGGGTGGAGTCCAGGGTTTTGGGTGCTTTGCCCTGCAGTAGTCTGCTATCACCAGGGCGTCCACGCTATCTGTCTTGTTGCGGACTGACGAGCTCCTGGCGTAGTTTGCGATGCAAGCGGGGTTGACGACACTCACTTCTACGCCGGAGTTCACCAGAAAGGTGGCGAGGTCTTCGTAGTAGGTGCCGGTGGCTTCCATGCAGGCATGGACCTGGCCCTCGGTGCGGCGGTGTAGCCAGACCAGAAGCTTTGAGAAGCCTTCCTGGCCATTCGCAAGAACCTTACGCTTTGGTGTTTGCAGCCCGCTGCCATCCTGAATGAGAGCGAGGTCGAGCTTGTTCTTTGATACATCGATGCCAAGATAGAACATTGGAATCCTTTCCAGACGATCTGTTATACTCTTCTGGGACTTCTGACTCAGGCTAACCTTGTGAATGCGTGCTCACCGAGGCCGGCATGACGATGCTGGAACCTGCTCGGGGCCCTAGATACTGTACAGCCTGGTTGGGAGTCAGAGCGGGCAGAGGAGATCAATCTCCCACACGGGCTCAAAAGGCCAAGGCGTCTCGCATCTCCTCTGCCCCGGATCAGAGCGTCCTCTGACCCAATTCTAACATACAAGGCGTCTCC
>DATKXU010000037.1:0-72685 GCA_035528905.1 Armatimonadota bacterium | reverse complement strand
TGGTGCCGAAGGCGAGAGTCGAACTCGCACACCCTTGCGGGTACATGGTCCTGAACCATGCGCGTCTGCCATTCCGCCACTTCGGCACGGCGGTATCAGTATAGCAAACCGGCCTGCGTTTGTCAACGAATCGCTCTGGAGCCGGTTTGGGGGATTCAGTCTGCGTGATTCTCACTGTCACACTCAACGCTGCTGTGGACAAGACGTACACCGTGGAGAACTTCGCGATTGACCGGGTGCACAGGCCGTCATCGTGGCGCATCGTTCCGGGCGGCAAGGGCATCAACGTCGCCCGTGTGTATCGCGAGGTGGGCGGCGAGGCCGTCGCCACGGGGTTCATTGGCGGTCACAACGGCGACTACATCCTGCAGGGGATGAGAGAGGAAGGGCTGAAGTCCGATTTCGTCCGCACCGCCGGTGAATCACGCGTATGCATCGCGATTCTCGATCCAATCGGCAAGACGCAGACCGAGCTGAATGAGGTGGGCCCTGCCGTCACTGACGAGGAAGTACGGCGGCTGAACCTGAAGTTCGAAAGCCTCGTGCCGGGCATGCAGTTTGCGGTATTCTCGGGCAGCATCCCGCCGGGCGTAGTGAACAGCATATACCGTGAGCTCACGGAATTGGCGAGGCATTACGACGTGCCCTGCGTCCTCGACACCAGCGGAGCGCCGCTGGCGGAGGCGCTGGTGGCTAAGCCGTTCATGGCGAAGCCCAATGTTCACGAGCTCTCGGCGGTCGTTGGGAGGCAGTTGGGTACCGTCGAGGAGGCTACGGAAGCCGCCCGTGAGGTCAACCGTCGTGGAGTTGATATAGTCATCGTTACGCTTGGTCGGGATGGGGCGCTTGCGGCTACGTCGGAAGGGGTTTGGAGGGCTCGGCCGCCGGAAATACCGTTTGTGAGCGCGGTCGGTTCGGGCGACGCCTTGGCTGCCGCATTTCTGCATGTTCTCGCGACCGGCGGATCGGTTCCTGAGGCCCTTCGGTTCGGGGTAGGGGCTGGTGCGGCGAATGCCATGACTTTCGGAGCGGGATTCTGCAGGCGTGAGGATATCGTGCAGCTCGCGGAACAGACTGAAGTCGCGGAACTCGCGGCCGCGGCGAGGTGAGACTTAGATGGGATCTATGGGGTATCCGGAGATACTTGTTATACTACTCATAGCGCTTCTGCTCTTCGGGCCGAAGAAGCTTCCGGAGATCGGTCGAACTCTTGGAAAGGCGATGCGGGAGCTTCGGAAAGCCGCGCGGGATTTCTCATCATCCGTCGAGGAGCTCGATGTGAGGGAAGACCTGAACACTGATAAAGAAAGTGAGTGAATCTAAAATGCATTTCGGTGGCCAAGAAATATGGATAGTATTGGGTATAATCGTGCTTCTCTTCGGGGCGAAGAAGCTTCCTGAACTCGGCAAATCTCTAGGCCAGGGAATCAAGGAGTTCAAGAAGTCGTCGAAAGCTGTTCTAGAGGACGAGGAAGAGAAGTCGAAAGAGGCCGAGGCGGACAGCGAAACCGACTCGACGTCTTGACGAGATCGGCGAAGTCTGGTATGCTGTGGTGGTGCGCCGACGGGACGGTGCGTCCGCGGCGCGACCCGAGACGAGGTAGATTGCTTTGAGCGCGAGTTTGGCACTATTGACTGGTATCCACTTGCTTAGCTCGGTCATCCTCATCGTGCTGGTCATGTCCCAGACGACGAAAAGCGAGGGCCTGACCGGTACAATCGGCGGCAAGATGTCATCGTCGTTCCGCGGCAAGCCCGGCATGGACGAGAAGCTTGCGGGCCTCACGCGCTGGTGTGCGATAGCGTTCATGGTAACGGGCGCATTGGTCTATATCATCAGATCCAAAGCAGGCGTGTAGCGCGGCGGAGCGAATACCAGTCAGTCGCCACAAGTCATAAGTGAACAGTGCTTTTGCAATGCCAGCGGATGAACTCCGGCTGGCATTGTTATTATCTGGCCCAAATATGAGGGCTGTGATAAGCATCCATGGCGGTTAGAGAAAAGATCACTTGGAGAATTGAGCCGCCAATGGGAGACGCTGAACTTCTGCAAGCGGCAAGAGGCGCGAACCGTGACCTTCCACCCGGAGAGCCCACAGGAAAACGCGGCTTGACCGTGCAGGCGCATACCGAATTCACGCCCGAGGGCGCAATGCCCCCGGGCTTTTTGTCTGGCCGCAGGGATGTCGCTTGACTTTAGGTCTAGGCGCATGTAAGCTTGCATCGCGGCGTGAGGCTTCATTTTTGAAGGCGGCGGGCATTTCCTGCCTCTAAGACAATGGTTTGAGAGGGCAAGTCCACAATATGCGTGCTGAGACCAACATCGAACGGGGGTAGAATCCGATGTCCGAGAACATGCGATGTGCGAGGGTAGTATTAGTGTGCTGTATGCTGATTGTTCTGTTGTCTGTGGCGATCGCCTCTAGGGCTACGCAGGCCGCGTTGCCTAAGCTCGAGACCTGCATCCTGGGACAGTCACAGCTTCTCGCGGGGAGCAAGGCTTCCCTGCGCGTGATCGCGCTGAACCACGTGACTGGAAAACCGGTAAGCGGCGTGTACGTGAAGGCTTATATGAAGGCGTTGTCGCAGCAGGAAAGGGACGTGGATGCGGAATCGCTGCTCCTGTTTTCAGGGCGCACGAATAGGGATGGGACGCTTGCAGCATCCTTCAAGGCGCCGGATGTGCAGGACGGGTCTTACGAGTTGACCGTCATCGCCCAGGGCATTGGGGAAAGGGACACCCTTACGCGGAATGTGCGCGTCGTCCGCGACCAGCAAATCCTTCTGACTACCGACAAGCCGCTCTACCAGCCGGGCCAGGTAATGCACATCCGCGCCCTTGCTCTCAAGCGGCCTAGCCGCCAGGCGGTTGCAAAGACCCCGCTCACGATAGAGGTAGAAGACGGGAAGGGAAACAAGGTTTTCAAGAAGACCCAGCCCACTTCGCAATACGGCGTCGCGTCGGCAGACTTCCAACTCGCGACCGAGGTGAACATGGGGCGCTATGCCGTGCGGGCTCTGATAGGGAAGACCAAGGCGGAGAAGAAAGTCACCGTCGAGCGCTATGTCCTGCCTAAGTTCAAGATCAAGTTCACCCCGGACAAGTCTTACTACCTGCCGAACGAGACCGTCGCCGGGAAAGTGCAGGCAGACTACTTCTTCGGGAAGCCTGTCGCGGATGGAAAGGTCAACATCAAGGCTTCGACATTCGATTTTCAGTTCAAGGACTTTGCTGAAATCAGCGGCCGCACGGACGGCAGCGGCAACTTCAAGTTCGAGCAGAAGCTCCCGGACTACTTTGTGGGGCAGCCCTTAGAGCAAGGAAACGCGTTCGTGAAGTTCGAGGTGGCCGTAAAGGACGGCGCCGACCACGAGGAGAAGATCACGCAGACCGTGCCGGTCGCGGCTCAGGCGCTCAAGATCATCGCGGTGCCCGATGGCGGGCGGATCATCCCGAACGTTCAGAACGTCATCTACGTCATGACGACCTATCCCGATGGCTCAGCGGCATCGGCGCGTGTCACTGTGGAGAGGGAGGAAAGACCGGCTTTGCGTGTCGGCAGTCTGCGTACCGACGCGACTGGCATCGCCGAGTTTAGGGTTACTCCGCCGAAGGATGTGCTGAACCTTCACATCACTGCCACAGATAGGAATAGGCGCAGGGCGGAATACAAGATCGCCCTGCGCGGCTCTGCGCTGGAAGACGCGGTGCTCCTCAGAACCGACAGGGCGCTCGCAAAGGTCGGCGATGTCGTGAACCTGACCTGTTTGTCTCCTTCGCCGACTGGCACGATCTACATTGATGTCATACGCAGCGGCCAGACTCTCCATACCGCGTCGCTCGACCTGGTTAAGGGCAGAGGCGAGCTGTCTCTCCCGCTCAGCCAGGACATGAGCGGCAGCCTGGAGATCCACGCCTACCGGATATCGAAGTCGGGCCTCATCGTTCGGGACACCCGCAGGCTCTACGTGGATCCAGCAGACGATTTGAGGGTTAGGATTACTCCCGACAAGAAATCATACCTCCCCGGGAAGCCGGCAAAGATAGCTTTCGATGTGAGGAGTTCCGCGGGTAAGGGTGTCTCGGCGGCCCTCGGAGTGGCTATCGTGGACGAGAGCGTCTTCGCGCTCCAGGAGATGCAACCCGGCATGGAGAAGATTTACTTCCTGCTGGAAAAGGAGCTCATGGAGCCGAAGTTCGAAGTTCACGGCCTGAGCCCCGCCAATATCGTCTCTCCTGGGATTGATGAGACATTCGGGGCCGAGAAGCAGCGGGCGGCACGCGTGCTCTTCGCGCTCGCTGAGCAAGGCAGGCGGCAGGATGCCGGCGCGGCCTATACGCTGGCAGGGAACTCGTACTCCGAGAAGATCCGGAATATGAGGGAACAGCTGTCAAAGAGGGTCCGGAGAGATTATGCGAAGGTTGCCCGAGCGGTGGTCGAGTACTACCAGAAGTACAAATCGCCCTCGCTCAAGGATCGCGGCGGCATCAAGTATCTTGTCGAGGTCGGCCTTCTCAGAAGGAGCGATCTGCTCGACCGGTGGGGGCGGCCCTACGACTTCACGCCATGCGGCTGCGGGAGCTTCGAGCACAGTATGACGATCACCAGCCTAGGCCCGGACGGGCGCAAAGGCACCGAAGACGATGTCGCGGTCGGCGGCAGCCCTGGGGAGCCTGAGCGAGCTCGGCTTCTGCTGGAAGGCGGAGCGGACCTTTTCATGGCGAAAGGGGTGCCTGCGCCTCCCGGGCCGGTGGGGGTTGACGCGGCTTTGGTAGCTGGACCCCAAGCGCCCTCTGTGCGAGGCGTTGAGGAAGTAGAAAGAGTTCCCGTTGCTGTGGCAGAAGTAGAGTTCCGGGGTGGATACGGCGGCGCAGCGCCTGCCAGGGAGGAAATCCGGATTCGGCAGTTCTTCCCTGAGACTATGTACTTCAACCCGGCTGTGATCACGGACGGCAGCGGGAAGGCTTCGATACACGTTGATGTCGCCGACAGCATCACAACGTGGCGCATTTCTGCGATGGCCTCGTCTGCTGCCGGTGAACTCGGCTCGACGTCGCAAGGCCTGAAGTGCTTCCAGGACTTCTTCATAGATACTGACCTTCCGGTCTCTCTGACGCAGAACGACGAGGTCTCGATTCCGGTTGCGGTCTATAACTACCTGACCTCCGCACAGCGAGTGATCCTCGAGCTCACGACGGAGCCCTGGTTCGAGCTGCTCGATTCCGCGACGAAGAGGCTTCAGATTGGGGAGAATGACGTCGAGGCCGTGTATTTCCGGCTCAGGGTCAAGGAGATCGGCAGCCATCGCCTGACCGTCCATGCAATGGGCACCAAGATGAGCGACGCCATCTCCCGCGAGATCGAGGTGATGCCGGATGGGAAGGAGTATCAGGCCTCGATCAACGACCGTCTTGAGAAGACCGTGGAGAATACGCTCACCATCCCCGAGGACGCCATTGACGGGGCGAGCAACATCCTAGTGAAGGTCTACCCGGGGATATTCAGCCAGGTGGTCGAGGGGATGGACAAGATCCTCCAGATGCCTTTCGGCTGCTTCGAGCAAACGTCCTCGGCGACATATCCGAACATTCTCGTCCTAGACTACATGAAATCCGTGAACCAGATCACGCCGGAGGTCCAGATGAAGGCCGAGCAGTACATCAACCTGGGCTACCAGCGCCTGGTCACGTTCGAGGTTCCCGGCGGCGGATTCTCCTGGTTCGGCGACCCTCCGGCGAATAAGGTTCTGACAGCATATGGCGTGATGGAGTTCGCGGACATGTCGAAGGTCTATGAGGTTGATCCGAACCTGATCCAGCGCACGCAGCAGTGGCTTGTCGCTCAGCGCGAGAAGGACGGCTCGTGGTCGCCTGATCAGAACTACCTGCATGAGGAGTCCTGGGGCCGCATCCAGAAGAGCAATCTCCTGCCGACCGCCTGGATTGCCTGGGCGCTGATGCACAGCGGCTACGATCCGGCCGAGATGCGTCCCTCCTTGAGCTATCTGAAGGAGAATGCGAACGATGCCAAGGATGCATACACGCTGGCGATGCTGGCGAATGCGCTGGTATCCGCGGGGAAAGACGATCCAGCGGCCCTGACTGCCCTTGAGCGCCTGGTGGATATGAAGGTTGAGGAGGACGGTAAGGTATCCTGGAAATCCGATGTCTCTACCATCACCTTCACGCGCGGCAAGTCGGCTGACGTGGAGACAACGGCTCTCGCAGCCTTGGCCTTCATTCGCTCCGGCAGGTATCCTGATGTAGTGAGCAAAGCGCTCACCTTCATCATCCAGGCCAAGGACCCGAACGGCACCTGGGGCTCGACCCAGGCGACAATCCTCTCTCTTAAGGCGCTGCTTGCGTCCATGGAAAACCGGACGCAGGAGATCAATGCGAAGGTGACTGTGTTGGTCAACGGTCAGGAAGCCGGAACCTTCAAGATCACGCCTGAGGACAGCGACGTGCTCCGCCAGGTGGACTGCAAGCAATTCGTCAGGGAGGGCGAGAATAAGATTCGCGTGGAGTTCGAGGGTAGGGGATCGTCGCTCTATCAGATTGCCGGGAAGTACTACCTGCCGTGGGATAAGCTCTCTCAGCAGCCGGAGCAAAGGCTGATCTCGATCAATGTTGACTTCGACAGGACGACTCTTGCGAAGGACGATATTGTCACGAGCACTGTGAAGATCGCCTACAACGGATCCGGGACTGCGAACATGGTCATGGTTGACCTGGGGACTCCTCCGGGATTTCAGGTCATGGCCGAGGATTTGGAGGCTCTGGTCGGCGGCAAGGTCGTTCAGCGCTACACAATCACGTCCAGGCAGGTGATCCTGTACTTCGAGAAGCTGGAGGGCGGAAAGCCCGTGGAGTTCAAATACAGGCTGAAGGCGAAGTTCCCAATCCGGGCGCGGACACCGAAGTCCACCGCGTACCTCTACTACAACCCGGAGATAAACGACGTTGCCCCACCGGTGAACATGGTGGTGGAGTAGAGCTGCCTGCCGGCACAGGTGCTGCCCTGCTAACACGTATACAACGGACTAATGCAGTGTGAAGTCAACACCCGTCGCGTTAGCGCGAAGAGATACATTCCTGGTCGCAGAGAACTTTTCCCACTTTGCCTCCAGCTTGTACTTACCGGGGCGGATCGGGTAGAGCCTGTAATTGCCTTGCGCATCTGTGACAACAGTCCGCACGACCGGCTCACATACATACCAGTTCTCCGGCTCCGGGTCGGGTGGATATATCGTCATGACACTGATCGTTATTTCTGTCGAGGCCAGCGGTGTTGACGTATCCCCCTGGAAGACTTGTCCCATGAGACTGTAGGCCGGCTTCTTCACAGGGTAGACGATCTGCAGACCCTCAATATCCCGATCTTCCGGGACATTCACAGGGATGCTGGCGACTGCAATATTCAAATTCCTGCCTTCGTCCGCTGGGAGATCACCCACTTCAGGCGCACCGTAATCCATCTTGTAGTCGCCTGGAGGGAGAGGCCCGAGTCTAAAAGTGCCATCACCATCACGGGAAGTGGCCGACATGACCTCGTTTATGGTATATTGGTAGCTCTTGAACCCAAACTGGCTGTTCCACCCACTCCAAGGATCGCCTTTTTTGTAGACCCTCCAGGGGTAGATATTCACTCCTCCCAAAGGCATACCGCCTCGCTCCGCCACGACGCGGCCTGACACATACGGACCCGATGAGAGTTGCACAAGGATTGGTTCCTCACTGAACAGCGTCTCATCATCGGCAATTTCCAGCTTGGCGTACCCAATCCCACTTGCAGCGGAGAAGAACCAGACTGGGGCATCGTACTCCACCTGCTCCATCAGTATGCCTCTTGCATCGGTGCTGACAGGGCCCATGCCCCATGTCCCACTCCCAGCCCTCATCCCAGAGGCCATGCGCGCGTTGGCCGCAGGTCTGCCGCCCGGAGTCAGGAACTTGAGCGGCACCCGGTTCTTCATCCGTTTTGCGATAACTCTTACCGAAACAGAGGACTTGCCCTTTGGCACGACGAGAGTGACAGCCCTGGATTTTGCGGCCAACGCCCACAGCTTGTAGGTGCCCGGCTTCAGTTTTATAACGAATTTCCCTCCTTTACCGGATACCCAGCAAGGGCCGCCCTCGGTGCTTCCATTCACACCTTCCAGGGGTCTACCATCAACGGTAACGACTGTGCCTCTGACCGTGACCAGATCAGGGGGTTTCTGCTTTGGGATGGGCGAATTCGCGGACGCGGATACTACAAGCGCGGCCAGTAGTCCGGCAAGCACAGCAATCGCTACGCACTTCCTATCCTGATGAACGTGAACCCTTTTCATCTTACCATTTGGTATTACGCCTCCGGTGGACCGCTCTCGGCGGCTGGCTGTCCGCCCTCAGGAGCCAGCGAGTCCAGTGCCTTCTCAGCGGCTGTGTATGTCGGGTCCAAGCCGAGCGCGCGAAGGTACTCGTCCTTTGCCTGGGTAGTGTTGTCTGCCCTATGGTACGCTACCCCGAGGTTATAGTGCACCTTTGCAGAGGCAGGCGCGACATCAGTGGCCTGCTCTAGGATGTGGATGGCCTTGTCCAGATCATCCTGATGGGTGTATGCGAAAGCGAGGTACAGGTACAGATCAACGTCCGAAGGATCCTCAACGATGGCCTTGAGCAGGAAACCTACGCTGTCGCCGATCGAACCTTCCCTGAGAAGCTGCAGCCCTTGGTCACGGGCTGATACGCCTGCTGCCATGGCCTCTTACCTCCTATCAGTATGTGCAGAGCCTTCTGTACAGATGCCCAACCCATTACTTAAGACGTTCGACGCAAGGCAAGTGTTGCCCTGCTGTACGGCGTCTTTTTCATTTAGTTGGAGACAGTAATGTCGAGAAGGCTTCATTTACGGCCAAGCCCCGCTGGGTAAACTTCGAGCGAGACGGATTCTCTACAGGGGGAAAGCCTTATGTTTGAGAGCATACTGCTGCCAACGGACGGGTCGGCCTGCTCGTTACGGGCTGCGGAGTACTGTGCCGACATCGCGAAGAAGTACGGGTCGAACGTTACAGTGCTCTACGTGGCTGAGCTTCCGCCGGTGATAGGACCACCGCCAAGCGAAGAGAAACAGATGGACATGCGCCTGGAGCTGTCGAGGCATGGCAGAGCAGCCCTTGAAGCAGCACGCGAAGTTCTAGAAATGGTGGATATTGACCCGCGTGAGGAACTGGTCTTCGGGTCTGCCGTTCCCGATATCCTTCAGTATGCCCGGGAGGGAAGCTATGGCCTCATAGTCATCGGGAGCCGAGGCGCGGGCACAGGCGCCATTGGGCAAATCCTGATTGGAAGTGTCGCGGAGGGCATACTCCATGGAGCGCCATGCCCGGTGCTGATGGTGCGCCCCTCTTAGAAGCGCCGGAAGTACCCCAAGAGGTATGACGTCTCCTGTAGGGTCCTGTTCAGACCTCGAAATTGGACTGTGAGTGCCAACTCCGGCCTTAGGATGTAACCGAAGGAGATCACGTCGAATGGCGACGCTGCCACCACCGAGCGACTGTACGACAAGATCAGTCGCTCTGCAAGCGGCGTACTCACGGTAAACGCAAGCGGGATATCGAAGCCGGGTTCGAGGACGAAGACAAGCCCCTCGATTTGGAACGGCTCAAAGACACGAGGTAGGGCTAACCCTAAGAGGACTTGCCCGAGTTGCTCTTGGAAGAACTGGTCGAACGGCCTTCCGGCGATGAGGGCGTCCAGCGCGGTGCCGCGGAACACGAGCCTCAGAGCCTCGACGTCCGAGAGGCCGGGCGGACTGCTGCGCACGCCTATGTCGAGGTTTCCAATCGGTCCCGCAATGTCGAGTGTGAGCGTGTAGCGTGTGAACAGCCCTGTGACGGGCGATGGCGCCGAGACGCGGGTTACCGCAGTCAGGTCCAGGCTTATCATGGGTGGCCGGGCAGGACTCAGGAGCAGTGAAGCGGTTCCGCCGGGCTGGAGCTGCAAAGTCCGGCCGAGATAGCTCAAGCGCCCGTCCGCGATCTGCACAGTTCCGGCAATCACGGGACGGATCAATGTCCCCGTCACGGCCACCGGTCCCGCGACTTCCGCCCTGAGAGTGCCCCGCTCCACGACGACATCGCGAGCCAGGTCTACCGTGATGGCTAGTTCAGGACTGACGGGAAGATACGGAACGGCCGCTGTCGTTGTGACCGTCTCGGCGGGAACGCGGATGCGCGCGTCTCTGACCACCAGTTGCCCCTGGACCAGCGGTGACTTGAGCGTTTCGCTCAGCAGCAATTGGCCGGTGGTGGTGAACACCAGTTGCTCGGCGGCTGTGCTGGTGACGTCAAGGCGCAGCCCGTCCAGCGTTAGCAAGGCCGTCAGCATGCCCCCGGCAGTGCCGGAGAGAGCAAGACTCCCGCTGCCGGAAAAGGTCCCGCCAAGCGAGGATGCTCCGCTGAGACTCTGTATCACCAGGCTGGAATCCTGGAATCTGGCTGCTAATCCAATGTTGGTCAGGTCATTCTCAAGACCCTTGACCCTCAGGAAGCTATCGTGTAGGGTCGCCTGGCCGTCGAAGACGGGCTGGTCGAGCGTGCCTGTCACGTCTACGGCGGCCATAAGGGCGCCGCGCGCGTTCTCAACCGCGGGGCTCAACGTTTGTAGTATTGCAAGGTCTTGGTCTGGAAGCTCGGCGTGCAGGAGTACGGGCTGGTCGCGCGGGACATACGGTGCGGCCCAGACGAACGGCAGCGAGCCGGAGAGGAGGAGCTGGCTGCCGTTTGCCTGGGCGACAACGCCGGTGGAGGACAGACGTCCGCCCGCGATTGTGACCTGCTCTGCGGCGATGCGCTCGATTGATATTCGCGGCGTTGTGAAGTCTCTCGCCGAAGCGGAAGCTCGAACGGTCGGGCTGTCGGCGGGACCGCCCACCGCAAATGAAGCATCCAGCGTTCCTGTCAGCGATTCCATGCCAACCCAGGGCCGGAGAGTCGCAAGAGGGAAGTCCGCGATCTGTCCTGTCAGCGAGACCAGTCCTTCGGGATTGATCGTGCCCTGGACGAGAACTTGCCCCTGCGGCGGCGAAATGACCAGCTGATCCAGGATGGCTGTGCCCTCAACCAGCCGCAGATCGGCGGCTAGCGATTTGAATTGCCGGCCGTTTATCACCGGCTGTGTCGAGGCGATGATGCCGCGTATCGCCGGGGACCTGAGAGTTCCTGCCACCTCGCCTGTGAAAGTCATCGGCCCTTCGAGTTCGATGTATCGAGAGACAATCTGGTTGAGGAGGCTCAGGCGCAGGTTTTCACCTGTCAGGCTCATTTGAAGATCTCCCTGCGGGCCAATAGATCCGCCTCCCGTGAGCTGCATCTCCCCTCTCTGCGCGACTAACTCCGTTATCGCGGTGCGCCCGTTTCGGAATTGGAGACGGGCCCGGACTAGATCAAAGGGAACATCGGCGATAGCGCCGTCCGTCACCGATGCCTCGCCGGAGGCCCGGATATTGGGAAGCTGACCTCGTATATCCAGATCGGCGTTAGCGATTCCCTGGGCGCCGGCTGACACTCCGACGAGTGGGAGCACTCGCGCAAGATTTACCTCGCGTGCGCGCATCAGTAATTCAACACGCGCCGCAGCCCTCTTGGCAAAAGTGATCCGACCCGTGGTTGTGACCTCGCCCTGCTCAAGTCGTATGGCCGCATCTTCGAGCGCAAGGAGCTGCGGTGTCGCGACGAGACGAGCCGTCATCGCGTCGTATCGGACCTGCCGTATCTGCCCGTCGCGCGCGGTCACCCGGGCCGTCAGACGAGGACTGCTCAACGTGCCGTTCACGCTTCCCGTGAAGCTGGCTGTTCCTGTGAGCTGCTCGTAGCCCGGCAGTGTGCGAAGATCAATTCCCGTGCCTGATACGCGCAGGTTCAAGATTCCATCGAGCATTGCAGTACCCTGAGCGCTCAACGCTCCCTGGAAAGCGTCAACGGCCACCCTCTGTAAGAAAACTGTACGCTCGCGCAGAGCCAAGTCTGCCGCCGCCGCTTCGATTTCCGCGCCTCTGATGGCGCCGCGGCTCAATCTCAACCTCGCCCGCGCTGTGCGTGGGCCGGTCAATACGACATTGGCGCTTCCTCGGTCAAAGGCGAGATCTGCTACTCTCGGCTGTGCTATCTCCGCGGACACGCGGGCCCACCGCAATCTGTGGAAGTAATCCAGGGCAAACCGTGCGTCCGCCAGACCTGCGGCCCGGATGTTTCCCGGTATCGGCAGGGCAGCTAGGTTGATGCGTGCGGCGGTCCCCTGTGCTTTTATGCGCACCGGCTGGAGGCCGATCGCCGCCGATAATCTGATGCTTCCGCCGGCGGCGCGCCCGGTCACGCTGGTGACAAAGATTGTACCGTCTCGGAAGTGGCCTTGCGCGGTCAGCGATGTCAGCGGTGTGCCGTACGCTGCGGCGTGCGGAACCCGAATAACACCTGTCACCATGGGCCTTTGGGCGTTTCCAGTGACCCTTGCGCTCACGACGCCGGGCATAGGCCATCGAACCTGCGGTAGCGCGGGGAGTGGCCTGATCGCGTTCTGCAGTACAGCCAGATTCATCCGCTCCGACGCAATATGCAGATTCAGCCTTCCGGGATGAAAGCCAATGATTTGGCCTCGGATTGAGATTGGCGACTCGCGCAGAAGGCCCCGTGCCGCGAGGCTGAGGTCCGTTCCGACGAATGCGATCTTCGCCCCAAACGGCCGCACTGGGATGGAGAGATAAGGGCTAGTGATCGCCGAGTCCCGAAGTGTCGCGGATCCTTTGGCGACTATGCCTGCGCCGTGCGGCTGCGAGAGAATGGCTCGCGCGTCGGCCTTGCCTCCCGCGATATTCCAGCCGCGGATGTTCGCAAAGTAATCAAGCCAGTACTCAGCGTCGGCCTCCTGGATGGAAAGGTTGAGATGGGTCACCGGAGCGCCGATTCCCCATCGGCCTGACGCCTGAACGCCTGTCACTCGTTGGCGGTCGCCTCTACCTGAAAGGTCTATGAGAGCCGACTGGGCCGGCGCCAGGTTAACGTACCCAGACACCGAGTTCAAGCTGTTCACGGCCGGAAGCTGCCGAACTCGCGCGGCATAATCCACAATGGTCAGCCTACCCGAACGGACGCGAATCAGGGCTCGAAAGCGCTGTGCGGGTGGGATCGGGGGTCGCCGCAGCAGATCCTCGATGTCCCAAACCCCGTTGCGGTCCCTCACGAGCCGGACACTCGGACCAGCCAGCGTTACCGAGGTTATGCTTCGCGCGACGGGTAGGCGGCCTGTTAGGAGGTCAATGACTCTGAAGCGCACGGTTGCACGGCGTGCGGAGAACAAAGTGCCCTGAGCAAATGTTTCTCCGCTGGCGATGCGAAGATCGGTGATGACGGCGGTGCTTGGCGATGCCAACTTCACCGAGCCGACTCTTGCTTGTCTGTCTAAGCGCGCCTCCAGCTCGTTCTCGAGGACGTTGGGGAGACTGGATGCCAGTTGCCGAAGGCGGTATGCGACACCGAAGGATACAATCAGACCCAGAATCAACAGTGCGACAACTACTATGAGAAGTGGCATCTTGGAACGCATTCCGAAGCTCCGAAGCGGCGGCCGAAGTCAAGCAACCCCTTGCGCTGAATTACCCCGTTTGGCATCTCATAAAACGGTTCAATCGCCCGGTTGCGCAGCCATCAGTGCGGTTTCGCGGGGTGAAACTGCGGGGTATTCTGAGAACGGCTGCATGCCCGGAATCCGGCGAGCTTGGGGGAAAGCACATGGCACGGCAATATCCGGAAGTTCCGGCAGAGCAATTGAGGAACTTCTGCGACCCAAACCGGTTCAAGTTTGAGACGACGGACGAGGTCGAAGAGCTGCTGGGGACTGTTGGTCAGGACAGAGGAGTCAGCGCCATCCAGTTCGGTTTCGATATAAAGACACACGGGTTCAACCTCTTCGTTGCCGGGCTTACGGGTACCGGGAGGAGTAAGACTGTTCAGGCTTTCGTCACAGAGCAGGCCAAGAAGGAGCCGGTGCCCGACGATCTGTGCTACGTGCACAACTTCAAGGAATCCGATAGCCCCGATGCGATAATACTTCCCGCCGGGATGGGATGCCAGCTCGTAAAGGACATGGATGAGCTGGTAGAGGCCGCCAAGACGGAGATTCCCCGTGCCTTCGAGAGCGAGAATTACGAGAAGCGGAAGAATGACATACTGAACGAGGTGCAGCAGGAGCGCAGCCGGATGCTGAGCGGGCTTGAGCGGGAGGCTGGGAAATTGGACCTCGCCATCGAAATGACGCAGATTGGGATCGTGACAATCCCTCTGGTGCATGGGAAGCCGATTTCCAGGGAAGACTTCGAGCGTTTGCCCGGGTCTCAGCGAGCAGAGATTGAGAGACGCAGCCAGGAGCTTCAAGACCTGATCCAGCAGGGCTTGGCAAAGGCTCGGAAGTTGGAAAAGGGGAGCAGCGATGCAATCGAGCAGTTGGATCGGGAGGTTGGTATGTTCGCAGTCGGCCATCCGCTCGACGAGCTGAGAACCAAGTACCGGGAATACGACGAGGTCATTGATTATCTCCAGCAGGTCCAGGCCAACATGATGGACAGCCTGGAGGATTTCAAGGCGAAGGAAAGGCCCAAGTTGGCGATCCCAGGGCTTGAGGGCCTGGTGCCAGAGCCGTCGTTCGATAGGTACAAGGTCAATCTAATCGTGGACAATCAGGACCAGCAGGGTGCCCCAGTCGTATGCGAGAACAACCCAACCTACTATAACCTGATCGGTCGGGTGGATTTCAGGGCGCGGCTTGGCGCGCTGGTGACCGACTTTACGCAAATCAAGGCGGGCGCGCTGCATAAGGCGAATGGCGGCTATCTCATACTGCAGGCCATGGATGTCCTTACCAATTCCATGTCATGGGATGCCTTGAAACGAACGCTCCGAAGCAGCGAGGCCCGAATAGAGAACATCGCGGAGTACTATGGCCTTATCCCCACGTCTACGTTGAAGCCGGAGCCGATCCCCGTGAAGGTGAAGGTCATCCTGATTGGCAGTCCATACATCTACCATCTGCTATACGCCTTCGAGGAGGATTTCCGGAAGCTCTTCAAGGTCAAGGCGGATTTCGACACAGAAATGAGCCGCTCGGATGAGCACATCGAGAAATACGCTCAGTTCATCAATGCGCGAATCCGGGAGGCCAATCTGAGGCCGTTCCACAAGACCGGCGTCGCGAAGATCGTCGAATACGGCTCCCGCCTGATCCAGGACAAAGAGAAGCTCTCGACCCGGTTTATCGAGATCGCCGATATGGTCAGCGAATCGAGCTACTGGGCGGCGCAGAACGGAAACAAGTACGTAATGGCCGGGGACGTACAAAAGGCGATAGATGAGAAGGTGTACCGCTCGAACCTGATCGAGCAGAAGATTCAGGAGCTGATCGAGGAAGGCGTGATCATGATAGACACGGAGGGTGCGAAGGTCGGCCAGGTGAACGGGCTCTCCGTGTACAGCATCGGCGACTACACATTCGGCCGCCCGTCCCGCATAACCGCCCGCACCTACATCGGCAAGACCGGCGTCACGAATATCGAGCGCGAGACGAAGATGAGCGGCCCGATCCACCATAAGGGAGTACTGATCCTCTCCGGGTACATGGCGGGCAAGTACGCCGAGGACAGGCCGCTTCCGCTCGGCGCGAGCCTGACGTTCGAGCAGCTTTATGAAGAGGTCGAGGGCGACAGCGCCTCCAGCACGGAGCTTTACGCACTGCTCTCCAGCCTGGCGGATCTCTCGATAAGGCAGGACATCGCGGTTACAGGCTCCGTCAATCAGAATGGCGAAATCCAGCCGATCGGCGGAGTCATCCAGAAGGTAGAAGGCTTCTACGAGGTCTGCAAGGCGAAGGGGCTCACCGGGAGTCAGGGCGTGATGATCCCACACCAGAATGTGCGGCACCTGATGCTCAAGGAAGAGGTCGTAGACGCGGTGCGCCAAGGCACATTCCATGTGTGGCCGGTCAAAACGATAGACGAGGGGATCGAAATCCTCACGGGCATTGCGGCGGGGGAGAAGGACGCGCAGGGCACTTACCCGCCGGACAGCGTCCACGGCCGCGTCAACCGCAAGCTTCAGGAGTTCGCGGAGAAGCTGAAAGAGTACGGCATAGCCCCCGCCGAGGAGAAGAAAGAAGAGGAAGAAGAACGCCGCCTCGCCGCCCGGGGCGTCGGAACACGCGGCCGATAATGCCCTGGAGACGCCCAAGGCGCTTGTAGGGGCCGCCCTGGTTTCACCCCACCACCACGTTCACCGGCCGGCTTCCGAGAAAACCCAGGATGTTCTCCTGCGTAGTCTGCATAATGCGCTGGAGGGCTTCCTGGCTGTAGAAGGCGATGTGAGGGGTGATTACGACGTTTTCCCGATGCAGAAGGGCGTAGCTGAGAAGAATTTCCCTCATCTTATCGCCGGGCAGGCCCTGAACCAGCAGCTCGGTCTCCTCCTTGATGGATTCCTCGCCCTCGAAGACATCCAGACCTACTCCCGCGATGATTCCCTCGTTCAGCGCGGAGATAAGAGCCTCGGTCTCCACCACAGCCCCTCTGGACGTGTTGATGAGCAGCGCGCCGCGTTTTATCAGGCCGATGTTGTCCCGGTTTACCATGTGATGGGTCGCTTTGTTCAGGGGCACGTGGAGGCTGATCACATCCGAGCTCTTGAGCAGCTCTTCGAACGGCGCGTACGCGAATCCGAGTACCTCGGCGAGCAGCAGCTCCTGCCGGACATCGTACACAAGCACGTTCATGCCGAAGCCCTTTGCTATCCGGACGACGTGCAGCCCTATCCGGCCGGCGCCCACCACTCCCATCGTCTTCTCTTTCAAGTCGAAACCCATAAGTCCCTCGAGCGAAAAATCGAGCCTGGTGGTCCTCAGGTATGCCTTGTAGATCTTGCGGGAAAGCGATAGGATCAGCCCAAAGGCGTGCTCGGCAACCGTGTTTTCGCCGTAATACGGCACGTTGCTGATGGCGATGCCGCGCCGCCGGCACTCCTTGAGGTCAATATGGTCATAGCCCGTAGAGCGCGTTGCGATGAACCGCAGTTTCGGCAGCTTGTCCAGTACCGCCTTGCTGATCTCGGAGTAGATGAACACTGAAACAAGCTCGGCATCCTCAGCAAGCTTCGCCGTATCCTCCGCCAGCCGCTCGCCGTAGACACGCGGCCCCAGGTCTTGGAGAGGACTGAGCTTGATAAACCGCCTCTCCCAATCCTCGGTTTCGAAAAAGACGGCCTGGGCCTCCGCTTCACGCTTGATGGTTTCCTGCTGCAGTGTTGATGTCATATTAGTCTTCACCCCGCACTACGAGAACTGGGCAGGGCGCGTTGGCGATGACCCGCTCGGCGACGCTGCCGAGGCCGAAGACTACCCGCCTGATGAGTCCCATACCGGCACCACGGCTTCCCATTACGATCAGGTCATACTTGCCGTCCTCCGCCTCTCCCAGGATAACCTCCGCCGCATAGCCTTCTATAATCTTGGTGTGCGTTGGCACGCCTGTGTCGAGAAACGGCTTTCTGGCCTTCTCGACGATGTCCTCACCGGTTTCCCGCTGCTGGGAAGGCTTCCTGCCGGCTTCGATTGAATAGGTGACGAATTCCGTGACGCCCGATACCTCGGCTGTATTCAAGATGGTCACGTCCGCTCCAGTGCATCCCGCTATCTCTGCGGCATAGCGGCCGGCACGCATGGCGAGTTCGGATCCGTCGGTTGCGAGCAGGATCTTCCGGATCAACCGGTTATGCATCATTGAAGTCGTTCCACCTTTACTCTTGGCAGAAGGGCCTGGACATCCTCGGCACGGCAGAGTTCAGTGCCCGGCGTCGTGACGGTCGCAGCAGCGGCGGCCGTTCCAAGCGCCAAGCCCTCAGCCAGACTCGAATGCTCGTATACGCCTATGGCAAGGCCGGCAACCATAGAGTCGCCCGCGCCGATTGTGCTGTCCGTGGTAACCTCGGGAGGGACGGCTTTCCATGCGCCTTCGGGACTTGCCGCGATTGCGCCTCTCCTCCCCATAGACAAGACGACGGCGCCGACGCCTCGGTCCACCAGCTCGCGCGCCGCCTGCAGTACATCCTCGTCCGTCTCGATTGTGCGCCCAAGAAGCTCGCGGGCCTCACGAAGGTTCGGCTTGATCATATGGGGGCGGGCCTTGATGCCCTCGGCCAATGCCGCCCCGCTGGTGTCCAGGATCGTCCTCACGTCATTTGCCCGCAGCGATTCAATGAGACGGGCGTAGGTATCGGCCGGCGCCCCCGGCGGCAGGCTGCCTCCCAGAACCGCCACAACCGCCTCCGGCAGCCACTCCTCGATTTTGGCCTCTACAGCGTGCAGGTCGGCCGGGCCGACAGTCGGGCCGTCGTGATGCAGGTTTGTCTGGATGCCGGTGGATTCATCGAGGACACTGATGTTCACGCGAGTGGGCTCCTCGATCTCTACCAGGTCTGTTTCGACGTTCTCTCGTTCGAGGCGGTTCCTGATGAATTGGCCTGTCTCGCCGCCGACGAATGCTATCACAACCGCCGGCCGTCCCAGGCGCTTCACGGCCCGGCCTACATTCAGTCCCTTGCCGCCGGGGTCTATGTCTGTCTCGTGAATCCGGTTTGTCTCCCCGAGTTGAAGACGCTGGACGGTGAGAGTCTCGTCTACAGCCGGATTCAGCGTCACAGTCACTATCAATGCAGTCACTCTCCAGAAGCGGGAGCCTCGCCGATCTCGGCTTTCATCTCCAGTACATCCCCGGTCTTGGCATCCACCAGCACTTCTCTATTGGGTCCGCCTTTTCTGGGGACGATTTCGACTTCCCAGACAGGCATGCCGTGCTCTTCGCCAAGCTCGACTTCCACCGGCGTCCCGGGGACGTATTTCAGTGCTCTGCTTACTGCGTCGTGGAGATCGAGGTTGGACTGCCTGAGAAGCATTGCTTCCTTTGATTGCTCGGCGCCAGCCCAGCGTCTTGCACGCCGCCGCATGATGATGGCTGCCCAGACAGCCCCCAGAATCGGCAGAACGTATCGCATCATGTACCGTCTCTGTTCCATCGCGTCTGTCATTGACCGCAGCCTCCTTCTCTCTGTTTAGCTACTTTTACCCGTTCGTGCGGCAATTGGAACCTGTGCAGCTTGACGATGGGCCGGGGACAGCGTATACTTTCGGCAACGGCGGAGGCTCTACAGTCGCCTTCCTCTATGCTGCGAAGCGAGACGGAGATGCAAGACACGGCCCACAACTACGGTCCAGAAAGCCCGGAGCCGGCATCCCACGCACAGGTGCTCTCGGTTTCCGATTTGACCCGCTGCATCCGAGCCGCGATCGAGGCCGAGGATCTATTCCGCGACGTTTGGGTCCGCGGGGAGATCAGCAACCTTACAAGGCACGCATCCGGGCACGTGTACTTCTGCCTGAAGGATGAATCTGCACTGATAAGGTGCGTGGTCTGGCAGAGCAACACGCACTCGATACGGTTTGATCTGAGGGACGGCGTGGCCGTGGTGGTTCAAGGCCGCGTGGCTGTCTATGAGAAGCAGGGACAGTACCAGCTTGTGCTCAGCAGGATCATGCCGGATGGGGTCGGGACGCTCTACATTGCCTACGAGGAGCTCAAGCGCAGGCTCCAATCCGAGGGCCTTTTCGACAAATCGCGCAAACAAGCCATTCCGCGCTTCCCGAGGAGAATCGCAATTGTTACGTCTCCGACGGCGGCTGCCCTCCGGGATATGGTCACCATCGCTAGGCGGCGCATGCCGTCCATCAACATCTTGATCGTGCCTGCTCTCATGCAGGGCACGGGCTCCGAGGCCAGCGTGGTCGAGTCGCTTCGGGTGGCAGATTCGCTCCCCGGGATTGATGCTATCGTGCTGGGACGGGGTGGGGGATCAATTGAGGATTTGTGCGCCTTCAACAGTGAGCCGGTCGTGCGTGCGATTGCTGCGTGCGATACTCCTCTGGTCTCCGCCATCGGCCACGAAACGGACTATACTTTGTCGGACTTCGCGGCGGATTTGCGAGCGCCGACGCCATCGGCCGCTATTGAGCTGATCGTGCCGGATCGGCAGGAGCTTGCTGCTCGCATCCGAGCGCTGACCGACGCGATTGTTGGGGCTGCTGATGCATTACTTGCACGGAAGCACGCTGACCTGGACATGCTGGCTGGCTCGCCGAGTCTGAGATATCCTGAGAGGATGCTCCAGGCGCGGTGGCAGTCGCTCGATCTCGCCGAGGAGCGGCTGGAGAACAACTCTAGGACGATTCTCTCCTCCTGTGAGAGAGGCCTGGCGGAAATCACCGGCAGGCTGGAGAGTCTCAGCCCGCTGGGGGTTCTGGCCCGCGGATATGGCATTGTGCGGCACCTGAAAGACGGATCCACAATCAGGCATGTATCTGACGTTGCGTCTGCAGATATGACGGAGACCCTGATATCGGGCGGCAAGCTGATATCCGAGGTCAAGGAAGTGAGGGAAGGATGGGATTAGTATGGAGAAGGAAGCCGAACTCACCTTCGAGCAGGCGATCGCGAGGCTGGAGGAGATTGTGCGGGAGCTTGATGGCGGCGGGCGTACTTTGAACGAAACGCTGCTTCTATTCGAGGAAGGGATCAGGCTTGCCCGCCAATGTTCAAGCCAGCTTGCTGAGGCACGGGGGCGTCTCGATGTGCTAACGAAGAGGCCGGATGGCTCTGTAGGGACCGAGCCTCATGAGGTATAGGAGGTCGCGGAGGGCATGGCAATGGCTGGTCGGCGCGAAGCATAGGATGTGGAATTCCTCCGTTGAGGCACGGACATAGGCTATTGCCAAGGTAGCTTCAATTGTGGTAAGGTAGCCCTGGTGATTCTCAGCAGTATGAATAGCGATTCCAGGCTGGGACACGGTTGATGCTCCAGCCGCGCGGTTGGTGTAGCATGACAGCTATACGATGGTTCTACGTGCTGTTGAGCGCGATCGCGATAGCCGGGGCCGCGCTCGTGGTCGAGAGACTGACAGGCAGTCAGCGGCCTGCTTACGTCCAGGCAATAGTCGCGGCTGCGCTCGTTGTCATATTCATCTCACTGGTGGGCTTCCTGTCGAAACTGCGCGACTAGACATTGGCGCGCCACCAATCGCGCTTCGAGCTCGCTCTGCGCGCATCACACTCACCGTCGGGCAATGCCATCGCGGATGTACAGCCAATGCCAGCCCCCGGCGTTCGAGCCGCTATTCTCTAGCGTATGTGCCCATCACTTGAGCTTCCGCCACCACATGCCCTTGCATGGCCTCCAGCAGCTCTTCCTTGGTGATCCCAGGCTGGAGGTTAAGCTCCGTATCAAGGGCATAGAGTCTGAAGTAGTATCTATGCGCACCGCTCGGTGGACAAAGCCGAACGTACCCGATTCTCTGGACGCTGTTCGTTCCCTGTCTCGCGCCGCTTTTCAGCGTTTTCGCCGGTGGTATGTCTTCTGGAAGCTGCGTGGTGTCGGGTGGAATATTGAAGACCACCCAATGCGTGAAAACACCCTTAGGCGCGTCTGGGTCCTCGCAGATGAGCGCGAGATTCCTCGCCTCATGCGGAACCCCTGACCAGGATAGAGGGGGCGAGATGCCCGCGCCATCGCATGTATACCTGCTTGGTATGCTGCCGCCGTCTTCGAAAGCCTCGCTTCTTAGGATGATCGCCATTCTGCTGCCTCCATTTGCTGGTGAGTGCCACCTATTGCCGGGCACCATATAGTAGCCCACGTGGCTAGTTTACCGCGTGCATGCGGTCCCTAAAACCACATCGCCGTTTACCGGCGCAGCGCAACTGTGCTATACTCCGAGCGGTGTCGGGCTTGTGAGAGATCGTATGTCGAAACAGACCACTGTGCGAACGTTATGGAAGCTGTGCACACTATGGAACTCGGAGGCGAAGATATGAAGTGGCAGGAGTACTCCCAAAGGCTGAAGGGCGTTCTGAATCTGAAGGGCAGCCCTGTCGCGATCACGTATTCCATGGAACCCGCGAGGGACGCTGAGCCGGGAAAACATTGGGCGTGCAAGGCTTTCCTCGATGCTCGCGATGGCAAGACTATCAACCTGACGAAGGAGAACGCGGCCTGCGCCGGGGGAGCATGGCATCTCGGGCTGGCGCCCAGAGCCGCGGGAGAGGCAGACAAGGCGCTCAAGAAGTTCCTCGTTCATGGGGAGAAGCTCTTCTGCTCGATTGCTGTCTTCAACCGGGCGATGATGCTTGCTTCTCAGCCGCCGCTTGGACTGGCCGAGAATGTGATCCTCGCGCCGATGGAGAAAGCCGAGCAGATGCCCGACCTGGGTCTGTTCATCGTGAACGCTGAGCAGGCTTGCCGCCTGATCCAGCTTGCAGCCTACTGGGATGGCATCTCGCCGAAGATGGAGATGATCGGTTCCGCGTGCCACATGGCCGTGGCGTACCCGCTGGTATCCGGGGAGATCAACGTCACCTTCCTTGACTGGACAGCCAGGCGATCCAAGCCTTACAAGCCGGACGAGCTCATCGTAACGGTTCCATACCATCGCCTGCATGGAATAGCGGAGGCGATTGATGTATGCACTGCCGGGACTGCGAAGCTCGAAATCCCGCCTGAGTTCCGCCGGATGATGCAGGAACCCTGAGGGGCATGACCTATGCCCACCCATTGTTCCCGGATGGCAGACGCTCCGTGTCCGGCGGCTTATGTTTGACGACATGCGACTGGTTTGTTACCATAGGCCGAATAGAGGGCCATCCGGCATCTCGATAATAAAGGCTTGATGGAGCAAGGCATGCATGGCACTCTCACGAAAAACGAATGGATTCACGACGCGCATGCGTTTGAATCAGGCACGCTCGAAGGGCAGGCTGTCGTCGCTGGCGGCAGATTGACCCTGGCTGGGCACGGGAAAGGCAGCCTGATCTCGGCGCCAATTGATGCAGGGCAGGCCGTGGCCTGGGAGCGCATCTTCTGGGATGCAGAACATGGCCGGCGTGGCAGGATAAGAATCAGGACTCGCTTTGCGTCGTCAGCCGAGGAGTTAGAGTCTGCGCGTTGGTCTGCGTCATATCGGAAAAGCGGGGCCCGGATTAGGATTCAGGGCAGCGAGCCGATGATGCTGGTGGCAGCGGCCGCACAGCTCATTCAATACAGGATCGAGCTGTCCGGCGAGGACGGGCCGTTGCCCATAGTAACCGCTGTCAGAATCAGTTGCCGTCTCCCTCAACCCTCGGGCTTCTGGCCGGCTGACCTGGCCGAGGCGCACCCTGATGAGATCATGCTTCGGTGGCTTCCCGTTAGGGGGGCGGATCACTATCAGCTTCAAGTAGCTTCCACATCCGAGTTTGACAAGGGGATTCGTCGTTTCGCGCCGATCTATGGTGCGGAGTTCACACCACCGAAGGGTGTTCTCACGCAGGCGGGGACTATCTGGTGGCGCGTCAGGGCGGCGGACTGCACAGGTAAGCTGAGCCGCTACTCTGCGCCCAGGTGCGTTCTTATCTCTGATCGGAAGCTGACGGACGAGTTGAGCTATGCACAACATCCTTGCCTATTCTTTAACCGCACTGAGCTGGAAGCACTGCGTGAGAAGATAAGGAGCGATCCACGGGCGCAAGCGGTATTTGCCGAGATAAAGGCTAAAGCCGATGAGGCGCTCGACGCCGAGGCGCCTTCCGAGGAGGAAGTGCTCGGGCAGCCTGGTCAGCATGGGGGCTTTCACAAGCTCAACGCAGAAGTCACAAGGGGTCAGCTCGAGCCGCTTGCTTTGACCTACGTGATCACTGATGATGAGCGATATGCGATTGCAGCCAGGCGGATTATGCTCAAACTTGTCTCATACAGCAGGTGGCTCGGACTTCAATTCGGCGACCCGAAATGCTTCAACCCGCAGTGGAGGGCCACACTCGAAACCGGCGGCATGTGCAAGGGCATCGGTACGGCATACGACTGGCTCTACAACTGGCTTTCGGACGAGGATCGGAACGTGATTCGAGAGGGTTTGGTGCGGCTCGGAATCCGTCCTCTGATCCACGATTGGGCCAACCCGGATACTTACTCGCAGGTCGAGCGGCATCAGCTCGCGGCTGGGAACTGGCATGCTGTCTGCAACGGCGGGGCGGGCATTGCGGCGCTGGCCGTTTTGGGTGAGGAGCCCGAGGCTCATCGCTGGGTGCGGCTGTTAGAGGACGCGATTCGCTGGTATTTCGTCTACCGCGGACGTGATGTGTGGAACATACACTGCCTCGCTGCGGATGGCTTCGAGTATCTAGCATACACTGAGCCGAACTGGGGAGAAGATGCTGGCTATGTGGAGAGCATAGGCTACATCCACTACGGCCTGGTCAACGCCATGTACTTCGTTGACGCGCTGAAGCGGGTGACAGGCGCCGATCTCTCTCCAGACATCCGAAAGGACATCCTCGACGAGCCGCTCTATGGCCTTTCCCACGACGCTGAACGCGGCTATGTGATGGTGAATTTCAACGATAGCGGAGATGGCAGCAACCTTTCCGCTGATTTGTATTCTCTTGTCGCGCGGTATACGCGAAATCCGAAGGTCAAGTGGGCGCTTGACGAGACGCACGCCGGGTTCGACAGCATACACTCCCTTTTGGCATATGATCCTTCGGTTCCTGCAGAAAGCCCGGAGGACCTTCCGAAGATCAGGCATTTCCGGGATATCGGCTGGGTGATATTCCGCACCGGCTGGGGGAAAACGGATTCGCTCTTCGCAGCCAAGTTTCACCAGGGCCGCGGCCACGAGGACCTTGGGCAGTTCGTTATTTACCATCGGGGTCGGCAGCGCGTAATAGACCCGGGTGTGATTGCCTATGCCGATCCGATATACCAGACATTTCTAAAACACACCAAGGCGCACAACGTCGTGATGATAGATGGACAGCGGCAGTGGCGCCTCGACGGCAAGATTACCGATTTCCTGTCTGCTGATGGAGCGGGACTCGCCGCTGCCGACCTGACGGATGCGTATCAGGACATCATCAGCCGTTGGCATCGCGGCGTGGCGTTCCTTGATGACGGAATCTACGTTGTCTGGGATCGCTTGCGAGCCGAGGATCCGCATACTTATGCGTGGCTGGTTCACCCGAGGGGCGAATTCCGGGTGGAGGATGGCAAGGTGTCCATCGGGGACGGCGACTCCGGGCTGAATCTCTGGCTCCTCAGCGGTTCCAAGCCTGAACTCGAGACTCTACCAGGATACATTGGGAAAGAGGAACAACCGTATCTCTCATTCAGTATTGCCGGGCGCAGGAAGGCGGATTTCCTGGGCGTGTTTGCCGACGGAAGCTTCTCTGACTCTCGCCGATTGGGTAAAACCGCAGCGGAGATCGCTTCCGCGGACAAGAAATGCTTCGTCTGCATGGGAAAGTACGCTGATCCCAAGTGCACCTTCGAGGGAGAAATGCTCGCCGCGATCTATGGGGTATCCAGCGAAGCGCCGGAGAAGTTCCTGGCCTACCGCTGTCGGCATTTGGAGATGCCCGGAGTCTGCATCTCCGCGCAGCGTCCGGTTAATCTGATCGGAGTTAGGTGCGGCGACGAGTATGTCATCCGGCGGTCGGATGAACATGCCGAGACACACGGCTAGAGAGGAATCCTGGAGAGCTGGCATCCAGCGTGGGTGGAGGTTATTGACCTGCTATGTGTGAATTCTGCGCAAAGCATGGTGACGGCAAGAAATGGTACCTGCAGGCGAAGAACTACTCCGACGATTTGGCGGCTGACGTCCATCGCCGGAAGGAAACCCAGTGGTGGTTCAATTACTTTGAGGACGGGCTGGGCAGGGACTTGGAGCGCATGGAGAAGGTACTTCCCAAGCTGCCGCGTCCTGTCAGGCATCTGGTCGCCTCATTTTTGACTCTCAGGCACAAGAAAGGGCATTTCGGCCAGGTGGTGCCGATCGAGGATATCGAAAGCATATTCCAGATAGTGAATTCCATCGTCCGCGTGCCGTGCGTCTGCCGGAGGCTCACTGTGGGAAGAGAGGTTCACTGCTGCCTGGGTGTAAGCGCGTCCCCAGACGCTGGCATGATCGGTGAGGTAGTAGACCCGAGCTACTGGCGCGGCCCGGATACTGACGGTATGGACAAGCTGACGCCCGCTGAGGCCCTGAGCTTCATGCGAGAGCTGGAGAAGGACGGTTTGATGCATTCCGTCTGGACGTTCGGAACGCCTTTTATCGGCGGTATCTGCAACTGCGACCGCTCCGACTGCGCCGCCATGAGGGCCACGGTGGGACACGGCGTGAAGATGATGTTCAAGGGCGAGTATGTCGCGGTGCTTGACCGTGATTCTTGTACTGGATGCCGCGCTTGCATGCGGCTCTGCCAGTTCGGCGCAATGGGCTTTAGCTGGGCCGACCGGAAGGCGTACATTGACACGCTGAAATGTTACGGATGCGGAGTGTGCCGAGCCGGATGCAGCAGCGGCGCGATCTCGCTCCGGGAGCGATCTGGGATACCGCTGGTTGCCCGAAGCTGGTAGCCGGATGCGAAGGACATAGCCCACACAAGGTCGAATCTGCGTTGAGCATCAACACCGTGAGGCAATAATGAATCCCAACGTCAGGTATTTCGGAGCCGATTACTACCCTGAGCATTGGCCGGAGGAGCGGTGGCCGGAGGATGCCCGGCTCATGCGTGAGGCCGGATTGAACGTCGTCCGTATGGCCGAATTCGCCTGGGTCAAGATGGAACCGGCCGAGGGACGGTTCGATTTCGACTGGCTTCGCAGAGCAGTGGGCATCCTGCACGGCGAAGGGATCAGTTGCGTTCTCGGCACTCCCACTGCGGCTGCGCCGGCCTGGCTCATGCAGGCACATCCGGAAATCTACCGCGTCAACGAGCAGCGTCAGCGAGCCACATTTGGCGCACGCCAGTTCATGTGCGTGAATGCGCCTGCGTTCAGGGAGGCTTCCCGCCGGATAGTCAGCGCGATGGCCACCGAGCTGGGTGCGCACGATGCGATCATCGGATGGCAGATAGACAACGAATTCGGCTCGCTGTGCTACTGCGATATCTGCCAGGCGGAGTTTCAGCGGTGGCTCAGGGAGAAATACGGCTCGCTCGATGCGCTGAACGATGCCTGGGGCACGATATTCTGGAGCCAGACTTACTCGGACTGGACGCAGATTCCGCTCCCATGGGCCACATCCGGCGGGGCGAATCCGGGACTCTATCTCGATTATCGGCGGTTCATGGCCGACAGCTACGTCGCGTTCCAGAGGCAGCAGATCGAAATCCTGCGGAAGCATTCGCCCGGGCGCTTCATTACCCACAACTTCATGGGTTTTCCAAAGGACGTGCTCGACTACTACAAGCTCGCCGAGGACCTTGATTTCGTGAGCTGGGACAACTATCCGCAGGGCGGGGCGCCCGTGGATCCGGTGGCTGTCGCCCTAAGCCACGACTACACGCGCGGCATGAAGCGCCGGCGCTTCTGGGTAATGGAGGAGCAAAGTGGGCCTGCCGGATGGGGAATAATGTGCCCGACGCCGAGGCCTGGGCAGATTCGCGAGTGGACTCGGCAGGCCATTGCCCATGGCGCCGAGGGAATCGTCTACTTCCGATGGCGCCCGGCCCGCTTTGGGACCGAGCAGTATTGGCACGGTATCCTGAATCACGACGGCAGCGTCAACCGCCGCTACGAAGAGATCAAGAGGGTGGGGGACGAGATCAAGCGCGGTGATATACCTGATTCACCTCCCGACAGGGCCGGAGTAGCCATACTGGTTGATTGCGACAGCCGGTTTGCGCTCCAGGCTCAGCCGGGAAACCCTCAATTCTCCTATTTCGAGCACGTCCTGGCCTACTACCGGGCGCTCTACGACCCGGCGTGCCCTATTGATGTGATTCCCGCAGGCGCTGACCTCACTGGCTATGAACTGGTGATCGCGCCGACACTCTTCGTCCTGACGCCTCAGGTGGCCGGCAAGCTCGCCGACTTCGTGTACAGGGGCGGCGTGCTCATCACGACCTTCCGCACCGGGGTGAAGGATGAGTTCAATCGGGTAGTCAACGAGCCCCTGCCGGGCTTGCTTCGTGAGGTCTGCGGGGTGGAAGTCGCCGAATACCACAGCCCGCTGCCGGATGAGCCGAACTGGGTTCGCGGGCTGGTCCCACAACTGCCGTCTGAGCCAACGCGTGCGCGCGTGTGGCTGGACGTCTTGCGTCCGACGACTGCTGAGGCCATCGCGGAATATGTCACCGGCTTTGGGGACGGTTCGCCGGCGATTACGCGGAACTATTACGGCAGCGGAAAAGCCATCTACATCGGCACCTGGGTCGAGAGGCAGGTCATCGTCGGCTGCGACCCCGCCCGCCTCGAGCTGTGACCAGTGTTTCGGGCAGGAAAGCCATCTGGAATCGTCGAATTGGTTTAATGGCATATTCAGACGTGGGAAGAGGTTCGCAATGAGGACTTTTACGGCCTATGTCGAGTGGGATCCGGAGTCGAGTTTGTATGTGGGGATGATCCCTGGGATTCCAGGCGCGCATACCCAGGCAGCTACTCTGGACGAACTCCGCGCCAATCTGAAAGAGGTTCTCGAGCTGTGCCTTGAGGAGTATGAGGGGCCGCTTGAGAACCTGCCCAGGTTTGTGGGGTTGCAGCAGATAGAGGTCGCAGCGTGACCCGCCTCCCGGTTGTCAACAGCAAGACTATGGATAAGCTGCTCCTTCGCGTTGGGTTCAAACCCGCGCGTCGCAAGGGAAGCCATGTATTCTACCGTCATGCTGATGGCAGAGCGACAACCGTTCCGCATCATGCCAACCGCGACCTGGCCCGCCCCTTGGTTCGAGAAATACTCCGAGAGATCGAGTTGACCCCGGCGGAATTCGCGCGGGAACTCGAAAAGCTGTGAGGCGCCGCAAAGCTTACCCATTCATTCGTTCCGGCCTCGGCGTTGTCCGCTCGCGATGACTTATGTTATCCCGATCCTACTCCCAACGGCGTATTCCCCCTTCCCGTTTCGGGAAGGCCTGCCCTGAGTTTGCCTGTCCTGAGCTTGCCGAAGGGTCGAGGGGGCTGGGGGTTAGGCCAACTCCGCCCAAGGGAAAAGGAACTGTGACTGGCTTCTTGCTCTCCCCGCCCGCCGCTGTCACACCGTGATTTTTAGACCGGGCAGCGCTTCCTTAAGGGACTTCACCTGTTCCTTGCTCACCTGGGTGCCGGAGAGATAGAGCTCCTGCAGGTTGGTGAGCCCCCTGAGCGGCTCGATGTCGCTCACCTGGGTGCCCGAGAGACGGAGCTCCTGCAGGTTGGTGAGCCCCCTGAGCGGCTCGATGTCGCTCACCTGGGTGTCAGTGAGACCAAGATCCTGCAGATTGGTGAGGCGACTCAGCGGCTCGATGTCGCTCACCCGTGTGCTCGAGAGACTGAGTTCCTGCAGATTGGTGAGGCGACTCAGCGGCTCGGCGTCACTCACCTGGGTGTCTCTGAGATTAAGCGCCTCCAGATTGGTGAGCCCCCTGAGCGGCTCGACGTCACTCACCTGGGTGTCTCTGAGATTAAGCGCCTCCAGATTGGCGTAATCCTCAGCCCTCAATTGGTCCGGCTTCTTTCCTAGCTCACGGGCAACGGCCTCGCGAATGATCTCGGCGTCCTTTGCCGTGCCGATGGCAGCGCTGATCGCCTTCGTCTCCGCCGGGTACGGAATTTGCATCAGCTCTCCGAGTAGTTCATCCGCCAGGAGCGGAAGCAAGTCCGTATACAGGCTGTTCGTCAGGATGCTGTAGTAGACACCGCCTGCAACCTGCGTGGGATCGAAGTCGGAGGGTTTGGTTTCGGCCGAGGGCTTTTCCTCGTCCGTTGCTGTGCCGGGGCGCTTGCCGGCGCTGGCGCGCTGCTGCTCGATGAATGATTTCGGGACATCCAGGGTGCGCGGGAAGTGCTCGTTGTCTCTGCGGCTCGACACGATCTCCGACCACTCCCTGAAGAACCGATCGCCCAGGTCGGTCGTGAGAAGCGATGCCCTGGTGTACCCCACGTCCAGAACCTTGCGGATAAAGAAGTACTGGAGCGCCTGGTTGAAGCCTATCTCATTCTCCTCGCTGCCGGGTTCGGTCAGCATCAGCCACCCGGCGCCCGCCATCAGCGCGCTGTTGATGAGGCGCTTGACCTCGCGCGGATTCTGCTCGGCAAGCTGCAGTATCGCCTTCCGGAAGATATCGCGCTCGTAGTCCTCCAGGTGCTTCCGCCAGTACTCGATGGTTTCCAGTTGCTGGTCCAGGAAACCGCTGATCTGCCTTTCGTGAGGCGCGAGCTCGACCTCTATCTGGAACATCTTCGCCAGGTAGTCCTTGCTCTTGTCGCCCGGCAGCCCGAGTCGCTTGTAGTATTCGCTCACCAGCGGATCAATGACTTTTTGGTCAACGCCGACCACGAACACGAGCTTCTCGATGTTGAGGTAGAGCTTCAGCGCCTCCAGCACCTCCAACGCCACATCCGGCATGCACCGGTCGAGATCGTCAATGAAGATAACCATGCGCTCGTTGCGAAGGAGAGTGCTCGACACCCAGTTTTGGAGGGACGACTCGAATTCGTTCAGGTAAGCTTTCTCGGGGTGAGAGATTTCGCGGTATTCAGCAATTATGTCCTCAAGCCGCGACAGGTCCAGTTCTGCTTCGCCCGCCCCTGTCGGAGCCTTGGCCTTGAGCGTCAGGCCTGCCATCACGTGGACGAAACCCCTCCCCAGGAACATCCCAAACTGCTTAGCTGCGTTGGCGATGGTCACGCGGTTGGCCTTGCTCACATCTATGCTGTTGATTATGACTTCGGAGATGAGGCCCCGCCAGACATCCTCCTTGCTGCGGTACTTCCACGGAAAGAACCAGACCGGCTTCACCCTCATTTTGGCTTCGGAGGTGCCCGACTTATTCGAGTCTTCCAGCAGGCCGTGGAGCCACTTCATGGCGGAGGTCTTGCCGGTGCCCCAGCCGCCGTAAACGGCGATGCACATCGGCGTGCGGGTTTTCGGATGGCGGATGATGTCGAGGACCGGCCCCAGCCGGTATGTCAAATCGAAGGTGTCGAGGTAATACTCTTCGTGTGCCAGGGCGTGGTCGCTCACGGCGGTGATGCCCGGCGGCCCGAGGATCAGTTTTTCGTACCTGGCTTTCCGCTCGTCCGGCGATTTCCGTCTCATACCAGTCACCCCATGGGCGAATCTGCTAGATTTCTCTAATTATACGCCTGATTGCTTTGGGGTTCAACTACCGGGGGGTTGGGTCAACCCGACCGTCTATTCCCCCACGTTCAGGCCGATCTGGGCTTTCTCGCCGATCTCGTTCTTGACCTCGAACTTGCCGACCGACTGGTTGCCCATTATGACGGCGGACTTCGTGCCGGCGAGAATCTCCACGTCCTTCTTGTTGCCCTCGAAGTCCTGGAAGTAGCACCCGGACACGGTCAGCCGCCCGCCGCGGACGCTGATTGCGTACCGGCCCGTCCTGTTCTTGTCCCACTGCATGAAATTGCAGCCGGTGAACGTGACCGCGCCGCGCCCGCCGATGCTGGCAATCCGATCCGACGCTCCCCAGAAAGAGCAGTTCTGGAAGTTCACGACGCCCTTGTTGGAATCGTTCACCAGGACGCTCGTGGCCTTCGGGGTAGTCATGGCGACGAATTCGCCGTTCGTGATCAGCGTTCCGAACAGCTCGACGTCGTCCACTACTACCGGATTTATGCACCAGTCCGCCCCGATGCCGAGGTAATTGCCGTTACTCCTACCTGACTGCGTTCTGATCCAATGATATCCGATCTTGTAGCCGAAGCAGAATGTGTTGGTCACATACTGCCAGTCGGTGCGGCCGAAGATGAATGCGGTGGCATTCTCGCTCATCCACTTGCTCAGACCCTCTCCCGCCTTCCAGGTCACTCCAAACGGCCAGAAGTGAACGTTCTCGATCCTTCCAACGTCGTAGCACTGGTCAACGTAGATGCCCTTGAAGAGCGGCTGGCCGTACAGGTTGCGGATATAATGCCGCGCCGCGCCGGTGAAGTCCACGGCCTGATACGGGTTCGCGATCAGCACGTCTATGATGGAGCAGTTATCGCCGGCGATGTGCTTAACCGTCCAGGGGTAAGGGATGGGAGCGGTGCCTTCCCTAGGTTGCTCCGGGTAATTGATGACCAAGCCCTTCAACGTGGCATTCTGTCCCATGAGCGATATGAAGGGCGGGCCGTCCGCTTTCCCTTTTCCTTCTACAGCAAGCAAACAACTCCCCTTGGCCCAGGCAGGCGGCATCGTCCAGATGCCCTCCAGAGTCACGTGGCCGGGGATGGATAGGTGCGTCTTTATCAGGTAGTTGCCCGTTGGGACGAAGGCGGTTCCCCCACCTTCGGCGGCGGCAGCGTCCAGCGCCTTCTGAAATGCGGCGGTGTCGTCCGCCTTCCCGTCGCCTACTGCGCCGTACTCCCGCACATTGAAGCGGGACGTGGGCACGGCGGTCTGCGCCCCCGAAGCATTGAGACTCACGCACAGTATGGCGCACACCAGCAGTATCCACAGCAGTGCTCGAATGTTGTTCATTGGTCCCTCCATAGCTAATGTGGTACGGCCCGGCTTCTGAAGGGCCGTTCCGCCCATATGCTAACACGGACGGCGCAGGGAGTTCAAGGGGTGGGTTGGATATTGGATACGGGATTGTTTAAAAAGGGCATCCGGGAGGGCGAGGGTCCTCCCGAGTCCGCATCCACACGGCTCAGCAGGAGCTTCGCCCTCCCATACAACCTACGGGATCCAAAGCGAAACCAGCGTTTTTGAACAATCCCATACTGGATGTTTGATAGTGGATGACCGAGACCGGGGACTGATATGCGCAGATCATTTTCCAACAGGCGCCATATCCCCGGCCTGGCGCTTCATGTACTCGCGGGCCTGGTGCGTGAACGCTTCCAGGCGCGTCGCGTCCGTGCCCTGCTCGACGCCGTCGTAGACCATGTTCAGGAACGGGAACTCGCCCAGCTCCTCGCGCACCCGCTTCAAGAGCGCGTTCGCAATCGTCCCCGGCATGCACGTGAACGGCATCACGGCCACGACGCCGGACAGGCCCTTCTTGATGAAGTCCACCGCCTTGCCGACCGTCATGATCGCCTCGCCCTCGAAGCTCCTGTGGACGTAAGGCCCGGCCATATCGAGAACCTCGTCGCTTGAAGGCTCGTCCAGATTCCGCAGGAAGCCGTGGAATACATGCGCGAGTTCGTGCTCCTGGCGCCTCATGATGTAGTCCTGCAAATGGTTCTTGATCCACAACTTGAAGTCGCCTGCGAGCCGGGCGCGCATGCTCCGGCGGACGTTGCGGTAGAGGAACCATTCCAGAATCGGCGCGGCCCAGACCTCTCCGCCCAGCTCTTCGATCTTGCTGATGAGGTCCTGGTTGCTGAAGGCGTTGGCGCGAACGTAGAACTCGCCGATGTAGCCGATGATCGGCTTCTGCACGCTGCGATCCACCTGAACGGCCTCGAAGAGCTTCCGGCACTCCCGAAGCGCGTGTACAAGGTCTGTCTGGTTCTTAATGGCTTCGTAGACCAGCATTACGGATCGCTCGAATGCCTCATTTGCCGATCCCTTGGCTACCTCATACGGCCTCGTCTCGCGCACGCACTTCTCAAGCAAGTCCATGGCGATGATGCCCTTCCAGCCCTGCACCAGGAGCTTTCGGCCGACAATGCCTATGTCGTTGTAGAAGCTGGATGCCTGGTTCGGCGCGTAGATTGGGACATCCGGATAACCGATCTGGTCGAGCACCATGCGTTGGAGGGCGTTGTACTGGCCGAATCTGCACGGCCCGCCCGATCCACCCATGAAGAACGCATATTTGTTCCCGTCGAAGTCCGGCCGCTTCGCAAACTTCACCATGTCGCCGGTGGTCACTATGCACGGGAAGCATTCCTTGCCGGTCGTGAATTGCCGGCCCCATTCGAGGGTTTCTTCGTCGGGCAGGGGAAGTACCTCTGCGCGCATGCCACACGCCTCGAACGCTGCGGCCAGTGCGTAAGCGTGAGCGCTCATATTTGGAATGAGCACAGTCCGGTGAGTCCCTTTCTCGATGTTGACAGGGCGGAAGAATCGTCCGCCGGCCGCGGAGCCGTCCGTATTGGCGATGCTGTCCATGAACGCCTCGCAGCGGGTTATCATGCCGGCATCCGCGCTGTGCTCGTCAACCTCGATGACCAGGCAGGGCTTGCTGCCCAGGCGCTCGCGGAAGAACTTGTGCACGAACGAATCCGGCCCGCAGCCGAAGTTCGTCAGATAGAGCGGGTAAAGCCTGTTGTCATCCGCCACGATTTCGCCCGCCGAGAGAATCTTCTGCCCGTAGCGCCAGTACATGTTCTTCCACTCATCAGGGAGGTGAACCGAATCGAGCGGCAGGAAGTCTATTGGGACGCAGCGCACGCCCATCTTGTTCAGCTTCTTCGGGATCTCCAGGTTCGCGCCGGAATCGCAGGTGTTGTATGACCGGCCGATGACTACTACCGCCTTTTCGCCCCGGGGGATTTCGGCGAGGACTTCCTTGCCTCGTGCGGCCAGTTTCGCCTGGAACTTAGCGAGATTCTCCCCGGCCGCGGCGACGGCGCGCGCTACCTCAGCCTTCGAGCGCCCCAGATCACGCCCGATCCGCTGGAGCGCCTTGATCTTGTGTTTCATGCCAAGCTGCAGATAGACCACCGGCTCCAGAACCTTGATGCCCGCCGCCGTGAAATCCACCGCCGATTTGATCGTGTAGGCTAAGCTCTGCACGTATGGGCAGACGAAGCTGTCGGTCATGCGTTTGTCCGGCAGCGGCAGATTGATGACGCTCGGCAGGAAAATGCAGTCAATCTCCTTGTCCAGGAGGTTCAGCACATGGCCGAGCGCGACTTTCATCGGGAAGCAGGTCTCTGCTACCGATCGCTCTGCGCCGTCGTGAATGATGCGTTTGGTCGTTGCGTCGGATACGACGACCTCGCAGCCCAACTCCTTCAAGAACGCCTGCCAGAATGGATAAAGCTCGTAGAACAGCAGAGCGCGCGGAATGCCCACGCGAATCGCGCCGGGGCTGGTAGCCTCTGAGGCTGTATATGGCTCCAGGAGCATCTCGTCCCGCTCGGCAAAGTAATCGGGGAATTGGGCCTTCTCCGCCGCTCGACGGTCAACGTCGTACTTTTCGCACCGGCTGCCGTAGAAGAGCGGCTTTTCACCCTCGACGACGACACGGTTGATCTCACAGTGGTTGGCGCACTCCTTGCACTCGAACGAGGAGATTTCGTAATGCTTCTGGCTCAGGTCGAACCCCTTGAAGCTGCTTCCCTCGCCTTTGTCCTCGTCCATTGCGATGCAGGCGCACCCAATGGCGCCTGTGACCTCGTGATGCTGCGGAACGATGATTGGTTTGCCGGTGACGGATTCGAATGCCGCCACGACGCCCTTGTTCGACGCAACTCCACCCTGGAAGAATATTCTGTCGCCAACACGCTTCGTGCCGACGACCCGATTCAGATAGTTTCTGACTATCGAATAGCTCAGCCCGGCGACCAGGTCCTCGGTAGGCGCGCCGATTTGCTGATGGCGGACCAGCTCTGTCTCCATGAACACTGTGCACCGCTCCCCCAGGTTGAGGGGCGAGTCGGAAGAGAGCGCGAGCCTGCCGAATTCTTCCTTAATGTTGATCGCGAGCTTCTCGGCCTGCTCTTCAAGGAAGGATCCTGTGCCCGCGGCGCAGACCTTGTTCATCTCGAAGTCCACGATGGCCCCTTGATGCAGGCTGATGAACTTCGAATCCTGGCCGCCGATCTCAAAGATGGTGTCAACGTCAGAGTCAATCTCCCCAGCGGCTCTGGCCTGCGCGGTGATCTCGTTTCGGACAACGTCTGCGCCTATAAAGTCGGCGATGAGGTAGCGGCCCGAGCCCGTCGTGCATGCGCCGCGGATATCCACCAGATGGCCGATCTCGTCCCCGACCTCTGTCAGACCCTGGCGCACTGCCTCGATGGGGCGCCCCGCGGTCATCAGATAGCGCTTTGCTAGAACTTGCTTGTTCGCGTCGAGGACTACGACATTCGTGCTTATCGAACCTACATCCACGCCGAGATAGGCGGGGACGCGCTCATGAGGAGGCGGCGCGCACGGCTGGTCCTTCGGAAGCGCGGATTTCTCGATCTTCAGAGGCTTCTCCGCCGCTGGTTTCTCCTGTGTGGCCAATCCGGCGTCGCGCAGGCGGCCAAGCGCGCTGAGCTCGCACTCGCGGGCTGCGTCCGTGCGCATCGCAACCAGCACAGCACCGATGGCCCCTGTACAGCCGAACTCCTTGGGTATGATGAGCTCGCCCTCGGACAGTCCGAGCACGCCTTCCATCGCCTTCACGATGCCCGGATTCGCCGCTACGCCTCCCTGGAAGGCGATGGGCTTCTCGAACTTGCGGGCAGCGCCGACCGTGCTCTTGAAATTGCGCGCCAGTGCGAAGCATAGGCCGGCAACGATGTCGTGGACCGGAGTGGCCTTCTGCTGGAGGTGGATCATATCGCTCTTGGCGAAGACGCTGCATCTACCGGCTACCCGCGGCGGGTTCTTCGACTTGAGCGCGAGCTGCCCGAACTCCTCTATCGTCAAGCCCATCCTGCTGGCCTGCTGGTCGAGGAACGAGCCCGTGCCGGCGGCGCAGACGGTATTCATCTGGAAATCGGCAATGCTGGCGGCGCCGCCGCCCTCCGCGGGCTTCAGGAAGATCAGTTTGGAGTCCTCGCCGCCGATCTCGATGACCGTCCGGGCCTCCGGGTGAAGATAAGCGGCAGCGGCGGCCTGTGCGATGACCTCGTTCACGAACACGCCATCGAGCGCATCAGCAACGAGCCTGCCGGCCATCCCGGTTGCGGCACAGCCCCTGATTCGCCCGGCATACTTGGCCGCGATCTCCTCGATTGCATCCGCGGCGACTTGCATGGGCCGGCCCTTGTGCCGGATGTACTGCGTTTCCAGGACTTCTGCCGCCCGGCCCAGAACCGCCACGTTCACACTTACCGATCCTACATCAATGCCTAGTCTCAGCTCTCTATCGGACATGGTGAGTAGATCACTCCTGCCATCGGTGGCAGCTATCCCGGATTGTTAGTTCCCAGCCGACACGCTTCGGCTTACCTCGGCGACTCTATTCGCGTGCTGCTGTATTATTCTTGCGGGGCAAACGACACTCCTCCTGCTTGACCGCTTTCAATCTCATATTGCCACGCCCTCCTGCTGCTTCAGCTTGTGTGCAATGCATCTCGCTCCTTGACAAGGAGCGGCGATTGTCGGAAACTAACGCAGGGCAGAGAAAACGGGTTCCAGGTTCCAAGTTTCAGGTTCCAGGTTGGTGCAGCGCGGCCGCTTCTGGTGTCCTACATAGAGCTTCATGGTAGGTACGGATGATGCGGAGAGGATCAGCGCGAATACTACTTCTTATGGTTGCGATCCTGCTGCCTCTGATAGTGCCGGTTTCTGCGGACCGCATATGGATCGAGGCAGAGAATGCGAACGCTCAGAACTTCAGTGGTGTCTTCGATTTCCCAGGGATAGTCAGCGGCGACAAGATTCTCAGGCTCTGGGAAGAGCGGGAGCCGGGAGCGGACGGCTACACAGCGTCGTATGAGTTCGCAGTTTCATCGCCCGGCATGTTCCATGTTTGGGTTGCCGCATCTGTTCCGCCGTCGCCGTCCAACTTCTGGTGGAAGCTGGACGGCGGGAATATCAGCGCCATTTATCTTGGGATTTACGGCGATTTCGGCGAGGTCCACTATCCGGCGGGTTATCACGCTGATGAGATCAGGCGTTTCGGCAAAGAAGGCGCGGGTCATCACGATTGGTGGTGCGCTGACGAGTACGCCCGTCAGCACTTCCGCAGCAGCGTGCAGCGGAAGTACAAGACGATTGCTGCTTTGAACGAGGCATGGGACGCGAAGGTCTCTGGGTTCGACAAAGTTGGATATCCGCCATTGGACGCTAAGCGCGAGACACCCGGGCAGAGAAGGCAGTGGCTCGATTTCGTGGGATGGTATTATGACTCGATGACGCGATATTGCGCCAGCGTCTGCCGAATTGCGAGGAAGCATTTCCCGGACGCGATGCTCATGATTCCGCTGGGATGCGGCGACGAAGCTCTTACTCATGGCCAGGATAACTCGGCGCTGCCAAGAATCGTGCGGAAGTACGGGGTCCACATCCGCTCCACCCACGGCGGCTACCTGCCGATGCCCCAGAACTATGCCAGCATGTTGAGGAGGATTGCGAGCGCGTGCAAGTTCTACAAAGCGCCTTTGCGGACCGAGCCGCCAGGTGGGATCAGCGTCGAAGGCGAGGTCAGCCGATTCTTCGAATCTATCTCGTGCGGAAGCTTCGGGTATTGGGACTGGGGGATGAATCCGACTAATGCCCAGCATGTCTTCGAGAAATACGGGACGTTTCTCACGACTGAGCAGCCAGTGGTGGACGTTGCCCTCTTCTATCCAACCACGGACAGGCGGCTGCATCCCGAGTTCACCTATCCACCGAGGTTCCGCGAGGGAGCATCGGCAATTCGCGACGTGATGGACTTCGACATCCTGGACGAGCGGATGGTCGAGGACGGTGCATTGGGAGAGTATAGGGTGCTGGTGCTGTTCGAGGGGAACTTTGTCGAGAGCGGAGCGCTGAGGAAGATCGAGACCTGGGTGAAATCCGGTGGGGTCATAGTCTCGTACAACTTTGGTCCCATCGCGTCTGTTGAGGGAGACGCGTCGGTGTGGCGGCGGCTCTTCGGCATCCCCGATTCGGCCGCCGAAGCGCCTGGCGGCGTACTCGAAGATGGCAATGAGGATTTCCCGCGTCGTGTTCGCAGCTTGCCGGACGCTGCTTCTGACAAATCCATAGTCGGCTTGCTGCCCGGTGTGAAGGTGATGGTGCGCACAGAGGGAAGGCCGGTGATCTGGGACAACCGCCTTGGCAGGGGATACGCCTTTTACTTCGCGGGATCATGGGACTGCCGAAGGACCTACTACGAGCTGCTGTGCGACGTTGTCCACAGCCTCTCCGACTTCGAGCCGAAGATGAAGAACGCCGTTGAGGTAGATGCGGAGTGGGACGGCGTGTACTGCACTCTGCTTCCGTCGGGCGAGGTAATCGTGCATAATTTCAATGATCAGCCCGCAGCAAAGGGATTCGCGGGCAAACTCGTCCAACTGGAGCCGAAGTCGCTGGCAAGCGTAACGATCGAGCACCAGCAGGTTGGACAGGCTCGGAAAGGGCAGCCTTCAAAGAGCAGAGATTGACCGCTTAGGATTCTGGGAGGAAGATGGTTTCTGTGCAAAGTTCGGATGTTAGTAAGACAGCAGTCGGCTACTTCAACAGCGGATTCAACTGAGCGGAGTCTGTGCTAATGAGCCTCGTGCAGGCTCTCGGAATGGATGCGTCTTGCATACCGCGCATCGCAACCGGCTTTGGAGGTGGTATGGGAGGTACCGGCGATGTATGCGGGGCGTTGACTGGCGCGGTAATGGCTTTGGGTTTGAGGTACGGCAGGCAGAGCAGCGGCGACACAGCAGCTAAGGAGGCGACCTATTCCAAAGCCAGTCGAGCAATGAAGGCGTTCCGCCAGGAGTTCGACAGCATCCGCTGCCGCGATCTGATCGGCTGCGACCTTCAAACACCAGAGGGCGGGGAGCGCTTCAAGAAAGAGAACGTGCATGCAAATCTGTGTGCGAAATTCGTGGATTTCGCGGCAGGAGAGGCATTCCGGCTGATGTCGGAAAATCGGACCGTAGACCATAGACGATAAACTGCAAACGTTCCTTTGTCTACGGTCTACTGCCTTCTTCCCCTGCTGGCTTTTCGAGGCACGCGTACCACTTCGGATCCACATCCGGGAAGAGACAGTCTCGTTCCTCGCAGATCTTGTAGAAGTTCCAGTCGGCCTCCTCGATCTTCTCGCCTGAGGCAGCTTTCCGAATGATCTGCGCCAGCCTGTGGAAGCTCTTGTAATGCTCCGTCAGCCGCAGCTCGCCGTAATCCTTGGAGGTATCGGTGCTGATGCTGAACTGCCAGTCGGACGATTGAAGCAGCAGCAGCTCGCGGGCGGCCTGCTTGAGAATCGGCAGGACTTCCTTGTTGTCCCCGTAATGGCGTACCAGATCGCACATCTCAAGCTCGGCGTCGTACACGTAGGACCACGTCCAATCCGTGGATTCATTCAGCCACATATAGTGGAAGCCTCCCTCGCCCCAGGAGCCTTCGGGAAGGGCTATCGAGGCCGACGGCGGATGCTTCTCGAGATACTCCGAGCAGGTAACAAGCTCTATCTCCGGGTCGTCGTGCATGGCCTTCAGGACCCTGTAGAGCCATCTCATGCCCTCGAACCACCAGTGCCCATAAAGCTCGGTATCGTACGGCGCGCAGACGACGCCTGGTGTGCCGGTCTGCTCCAGGTGCCCGCGCAAGACTTCCTTCGCTACATGTATGAAATGCGCCGCGTGGTCGCCGGTCTTCTCGTCGGCGCGGTGCGGCTCGTAGATTAGCTTGTCGCCCAGGTCCGTCTCCGGCCCTGTCACGCGCCAGTATCGCAGGCCGCCGGGCGTGTGCTTCTTGTGGAATTCAAGGTACCATTCGTCCCCAGGATAGCCCTGCCAGCGGCTCCACACCTGCGAGCCTGTGGTATGATCCCGGACGAATGCGCATATCGGCGGGTCGCCTTCGCTGCCGGAGCTTACCACGTACGGCATGTAAGGCGTCTTCGTAGGGGAAAACTGGGGTTGCTCCTCCGCGTACTGCTTCCACAGCTTCTGCAGAGCGCCGAACCGGTCAATGTAGACGCCTCTAGTCTCGCCGCCGTGCAAGAGATGTGACTCGATGATGAAATACTTGATGCCGTTCTCCCGTAAGAACTCCTCGACGCCCTTGCGGAAGTAGGGCTCGATGGTCTTTCCTTTGGGCTGCAGAGGAGGCGCCCACCTGTAGGCGGGGCGGTATGCGCATTCGGGCAGCCAATAGCCGGTCGGCTGGCGCTTGAAACGACGGACATAGGTACGCACGCCCTGCTTCACCTGCGCTTGGATGCTCACGTCCTGAGAGAGCAGGGGAGAGTAGCCGTGGGTCGCCGAGCTGGTCATTATGTCAATATGTCCGGCATCCTGCAGCTGAGCGAACGCCCTTACTAGATTGCGCCCATACCGCTTCTTGAAGTTGCTCCATACCCTCCAGTAATAATCGTGCCAGAAGTCCGCCAGCCGCGCCTGCTCGTCATTCTTGAGTTTCGAGAACTGCCTCTTGTTCTCCGAAGCGGCCTTTGCGCGCATCCTGCAGTAAGCGGCGAACTCGTACTTGAACGACTCGTCCGCGAGCTGTTCTACCAGCACCGGGGTGAGGCCGATCGTGATCTTTGGAGAGTATCCTTCCTCGACCAGATCGTATAGGGTGTCAAGCAGCGGGATATACGACTCCGCCGTCACCTCGAGAAGCCAGTCGGCCCCATGAGGCCATCGCCCGTGCGACAGCACGTAAGGAATATGCGAATGCAGCACGAATGCAAAACTGCCTAACGTCCCTGTTGGCAAGGAATCTACTCCTCTCGTACCGTTTGGAAATAAGTGCTGTGATTGTCACCGAACCGGTGAAGTCCCCACCATCCGGTGAATAGGCGACAGCCTCGCGCTGTCACTAACGCGAAGGATATACCGAGTGCAGTGCCCAGGAGTCTTGAGGGACGGAACCCCCTCGTGCTTTATAATGAAGATAGCATACACTGCGGGCGATGTCAACCGCTGTGCGCCGTCGGTGAATCCTTCCGAGCCGGGCTAGTCGGACACATCAGGCGATATACGGAGTTGTGGGCCATGGCACGGAATCGTCCCCAGTCATGCCAAGGCTCAGGCAGGGCGTAAAGCTCAGAAGCAACCTCGCGCAAATCACAGGGATTGACCTCGCGGAACCCGGCGATTGACTCCTGCCGATCCTGGGGCGAGGGCGCTCCGGCGGTTTCGTCCGTGAGCATGACGTAGGAGCGGAAATCGGTGCGCCTGGACTCTGCCTCGATTATGTAACGTATCACGCCGAGTCGGCGAACGGCCTTCACCGCAAGGCCCGTCTCTTCCCAAGCCTCGCGTATCAGAGCTTGCTCCGGCGTTTCGCCCCTCTTTATCATGCCGCTGGGAAGCCGGTAGACGCCCGCCGGATAGAACTCCTTGGTCAGCAGCAGTACCTTTGCCGAGGGACGCTGTATTACCATGACGACCTCCGCTCCCGATTCCTGCCGCTTGCGCACTATTTCGTCGAAGAAAGCTTCGCCGACATCGAGCTGATGATACTCCATGACCTCTCCAGACGTGCAATCGCACTATTGTATACTGCTCGCCGCCCTCATGTAAACCATTCGCTATCGGTTGACTCTGAATTGCGCGCATGCTAAACTGCAGGAAGCCGCGAAATGGAGTTATACGAGTGACACACCTACAGGAGGCCGACCTTCACGTTCATACAACCGCATCCGACGGCACGCTTACCCCTCGGGAGGTCGTCAGAGAGGCGGTTCGCGCAGGTCTCGCGGCGGTGGGAATAGCCGACCACGACACGGTGGATGGCGTCGCCCCAGGGCTTGAGGCCGGCCGTTCGGCGGGGCTGATAGTCGTGCCTGCAGTTGAGATCAATACAGATTTCGGGAAGGGCGAGATTCACATTCTCGGGTACTACATTGACCACGAGTCCGCTGCCCTAAAGAACCGGCTGGAGAGTCTGCGCGCCGGACGCCTCGAGCGCGCTGAACGAATCGTGGGATGTCTGAACGACCTAGGCCTGAAGGTCAGCATGGATCGCGTGAAGGAGATCGCGGACAACGCGCCGATCGGACGCCCACACATCGCCAGAGCGATCACGGAAGCCGGTTACGCGCCAACGATAAGCGCTGCATTCGGGAAATACCTGGTGCGCGGCGCTCCGGCATATATCCCACGCTACAAACTAACCCCCTTTGAGGCGATGGAGATCATCCACGACGCTGGCGGGGTCGCAGTGCTTGCGCATCCGGGCCTCAACTCCCACGATGAGCTGATTCCGAAACTGGTAGACGCTGGGTTGCAGGGAATCGAGGTCTACCACTGCGATCACTCGCCGGCACAGGCAGCCCACTATATGGAAATCGCGCGCCGGTACGATCTGATCCCGACCGGCGGCTCGGACTCCCACGGCCCGAACAACATCAAGACAGTCGCGATCGGCAGTGTGAGGGTGGACATCGCCATCGCCCATAGGCTCCGAGCAGCCGCCAAGGGGTCCAGGGGTTTAGGGGTCTAGGGTTCCAGGGACGCGTCATAGTGCTTCTGTCCCGCTCCCTATGGAGCCCTCCATTGACTTGATCTCACTCGTCACTTTCGGCTAGAATTGTGGAGTTAGAACGCGACTGCGAAGGAAGATTCAATCCCCGATGAGCAATGCGAAACCCGCGTTCATGATTCTTACCTGGGGCTGCCAGATGAACGACGACGACTCGCTGCAGATGGCGAATCTGCTGGAGCAGATGGGCTGCCGGCAGACCTCAGAGGAATCGGACGCGGACATTATATTGCTGAATACGTGCTCCGTCCGGGCGAAGCCCGAGGAGAAGGTCAGGAGCAAGCTGGGCGAGCTCCGGCTTCTGAAGCAGAAGAAGCGCGACCTCGTCATCGGCGTCTGCGGCTGCATGGCCCAGTTGGACAGCGAGGAGTTCCTGAGGCGCACGCCATTCGTTGATCTGGTAATGGGAACCGCCTGCATCCACGAGCTGCCTATGCTGATTCAGCGCATTCGTCGGAGTGGGGGACGAATCGCGGCATTGGATCTGCCGGAGAGAAACGGGTCGAGCGTCATCGCGCATACCCTAAGGGTTGTCGGCAAGGTCGGCCTGAGGATGTTCGTCCCGATCATGTACGGCTGCAACAACTTCTGCGCCTACTGTGTCGTCCCATACGCGCGCGGGCCGGAGCGCAGCCGCCCACCTGAGGAAATCGTCGCCGAGGTCACCGAGCTGGTATCGCACGGGTGCAAGGAAGTCACTCTCGTCGGCCAGAATGTGAATAGCTATGGCGAGGGGAAGAGACCGCAGACTGCAGACGGCAGACTGCAGAGGGTGGATCATCCGCCGGTAGACGAGCATCCTCAGATCACTCGTCACTCATCACTCGTCCCTCCTCACGATTTCGCTGGCCTTGTTGAACGCTTGAATGCTGTCGCGGGGCTGGAACGCATTCGTTTCACGACGTCTCATCCGAAGGACCTGAGCGACCGCCTGATCGAGGCAATCGCGGGTCTCCCGAAGGTCTGCGAGCATCTGCACTTGCCGCTCCAGGCCGGCGATGACGGTATCCTGCGCAGAATGAGACGCGGATACACCGCCGCTCACTACATGGCGCTCGTGGACAGGCTCAGGGAGCGCGTTCCGGGCATCAGCCTGACGGCCGATATGATGGTTGGCTTTCCGGGCGAGACAGAGGAGCAGTTCAGGAACACGCTGAAGGTGCTTGAGACCATCCGCTTCGACGGCGCCTTCATGTTCGCATTCAACCCGCGGGCCGGCACTGCCGCTGCCGAAATGGACGGCCAAGTTGACGGCCCGACGAAGATGCGCAGACTCTACGAGCTGATCGAGCTTCAGAACAGAATAACCCTTGAGAAGAACCAGGCCGAGGTTGGCAGGCTCTTCGAGGTTCTGGTGGAGGGGCCAAGCGAGAAAGACCCGTCGCGGATGAGCGGCCGCACCAGAACGAACAAGACTGTGAACTTCCCCGACGGCGCGCAGCTGTCAGGGCAGCTAGTGGCGGTGCGGGCCGAAACCGCACATCCCTGGGGCTTCACGGGAAAGATGGAAGACAGCAGACCGTAGACAGAAGAAGCCGCTGCAGGTCTACGATGTCTTGTCTCAGCTCTTGGCGTGTAAGCACACGAAATCGGTAGAACCATGACTACGAAACTGACTCCGATGCTGCAGCAGTATACCGCGATCAAGAAAGAGCACCCGGATGTGATCCTGATGTTCCGGCTGGGCGATTTCTATGAGATGTTCGGCGAGGACGCGAAGATCGCGGCGCAGGAGCTTGAAATCACGCTGACATCGCGCGAGGCTGGGCGTACCGGCAGGATCCCAATGTGCGGCGTGCCATATCACTCCGTTGACCGCTATGTCGCGCGCCTGATCAGCCGGGGCTACCGGGTGGCCATCTGCGACCAGGTGGAGGATCCGAAGCTTGCGAAGGGCCTCGTGAAGCGTGAAGTCACCCGAGTTGTGACGCCGGGAACGGTGCTGGAAGATTCCATGCTCGATGCGAAGAGCAATAACTTTCTGGTCGCAACCGCTTGCCGCGAGGACGTCTTCGGGCTGGCGGTGATTGACGTCTCCACCGGGGAATTGCTCGTGACGGAAATATCCGGTCACGGCGCGCAGCAGCGGCTGCTTGAGGAAATAGCGCGGCTTTCGCCCGCGGAGATCGTAACGCCCGAAGAGCCGGATGAGCTGACCGCGCATATCCAGGAGGCATGCTCTGCCCGCATGACCGCCTTCTCCTTCGGGGAGTTTATGTCTCCCAGAGACGTTCTTCGGAAGCATTTCGGGACGTCGTCGCTTCGGGGCTTTGGATGCGAGGACTATACCGGTGGGCTTGATGCTGCTGCCAGCGTGCTGAAATACCTGGAGAGCACGCAGCCGGCCACGCTGCAGCACGTACAGTCGCTTGCGACCTACTCTACTGAGGGATTCATGGTTCTGGACGCTTCCGCCCGCCGCAATCTGGAGCTCACGCAGTCCATCTTCAACGGAGCGCGGGACAAGAGCTTCCTCCAGATTCTCGACCGCACTATCACACCGATGGGGGCAAGGCTTCTCAGACGGTGGCTTGACCAGCCGCTGCTCGATGTGAAGGGTATCGAGGCCAGGCTGGATGCGGTGGATGACTTCCACGGAAACCTGATGATGCGCACGCGGGTCAGGGAGACGCTAGCCAGCGTCTACGATCTGGAGCGGCTGACCTCACGAACGGTGACGGGTACTGCGAACGCGCGAGACCTCATCGCGCTCAGGAACTCGCTCCAGGCGTTGCCGGAGCTTCTAGTAGGGCTGGCAGCTTCTCGAAACGAGACGATAGTCTCCCTCAGCCAATGCCTGGGATCGCTTGATGAAATCGCCGATCTGATCTCATCTGCCATCGTTGAGGAGCCGCCGATCACGCTCCGCGAAGGCGGGCTCATCAAGCCGGGATTCAACCAGGAATTGGATACCCTTCGCGCCGCGGGGAAAGACGGAAAAGAGTGGATTGCCGCCCTCGAAACAAAGGAGAAGGAGCGCACAGGCATCAAGTCGCTCAAAGTCGGCTACAATTCAGTCTTCGGCTACTACATAGAGGTCAGCAAGGCGAACCTATCCCTCGTTCCCGATAACTACATTCGGAAGCAGACCACCGTCGGCGGCGAGAGATTCATCACTCCCGAGCTGAAGGAGTACGAGGCGATGGTCCTCGGCGCGGAGGAGAAATCCACCCAACTGGAGTACGAAATCTTCTGCTCGGTGAGAGATCGGGTCGCAGCAGAGGCGGATAAGCTGATGTCGGCGGCCCGCGCCACCGCCCGGATTGATGTCTTCTGCTCGCTGGCGGAGATCGCCGCCGCGAACAGGTATGCCAGGCCGGAGGTAGATACCGGCGCCGAAATCCGCATCAAGAACGGGCGGCATCCCGTTGTCGAACGCCTCCAAACGAGCGAGCTGTTCGTCCCGAACGACTGCTTGCTTGACTGCAACGAGAACCAGCTTCTCATCATCACCGGCCCGAACATGGCGGGGAAGTCCACTTATCTCCGCCAGGTAGCGCTGATCACGCTGATGGCGCAGATCGGCAGCTTCGTTCCCGCCGAATCGGCGCAGATCGGCATCGTGGATCGCATATTCACCCGCGTCGGCGCGCACGATGAGCTTTATTCCGGCCAGAGCACCTTCATGATCGAGATGAACGAGACAGCGAACATTCTGAACAATGCGACGGACCGGAGTCTCATCATCCTGGACGAGATAGGGCGGGGGACAAGCACTTTTGATGGATTATCCATCGCGTGGGCCGTCGCGGAGTACATAAAGGTCATGGGTGCGAAGACCCTGTTCGCCACTCACTACCACCATCTGAACGACCTGGCGGGCATGTTCCCAGGAATTAAGAACTACCGCATCGCCGTGAAGGAGGATGCGGAGAAGATAGTCTGGCTGCGGAAGATCATGCCGGGCGGCACGGATCGCAGCTATGGGATACAGGTCGCGCGGCTTGCCGGCCTTCCGCAGCAGGTAATCGAGCGTGCGAAGGAAGTCCTTTGGCAGCTCGAGGGCAACGGGTCCACAAAGGGCATGGTCAGCCCGGATGCCAAGATCACTGCAAAAACCCAGAAGCTCCAGCTCACCTTGTTCGAGGTCGAGCCTCATCCGGTGCTCCTGGAACTCGAAAAGATGGACGTCGGCACAATGACGCCCATCGAGGCGCTGACGAAGCTGTACGATATGCAGAATAGGCTGAAGAAATCTTAAGAGACTATGGACCATGGACAGTAGACCGTAGACCGAAGAGCTTTCCAAGTCTACGGTCTCTGCTCTATTGTCTACGGTCTGCCTTGACAGGTCAGGCGTGTTATGCAAGATAAGCAGCGTGCGTCCACAATCAGGGTGCTCGACGAGGGCACGGTGAACAAGATCGCGGCGGGCGAGGTGATCGAGCGCCCGGCGTCGGTTGTGAAGGAACTCATCGAGAACGCGCTCGATGCCCAGGCGGACGAGATTAAGATCGAGCTCCTGGACGGCGGGAAGCGGCTCATTCGCGTGACCGACAACGGAACAGGCATGTCGCGCGAGGATGCCGTGCTCTCCATCCAGAGGCACGCTACGTCTAAGATCGAATCCGCCGACGATCTCTTCGCAATACATACACTCGGCTTCCGGGGCGAGGCGCTCCCGAGCATGGCCTCGGTATCGCGCCTGGAGATCGTGACCCGGCGGGATGGCGATGACTGCGGCACGCTAGTGATCTGCGCGGGCGGCGAGAGTGTCGAGGTTTTGGATATCGGCGCTCCGGTCGGCACATCCGTCTCGGTCAGCGAACTCTTCTACAGCGTGCCAGCCCGCCAGAAATTCCTCAAGACCGCTCAGACCGAACTCGGCCATGTGGTCGAGCTTGTCAACAGGTTTGCCATTTCGCACTGCGAAGTTGACATGACGCTCGTCCACAACGAGCGCACAGTATTCAGCTCGCCGGGCTCAAACCGCCTGGAGGATGCAATCCTGACCGTCTTCGGCAGGGATGCGGCAGAGGCTGTGATACCGATCATGGGCAGATCGGGACCGTATAGCGTGCACGGCTTCGTATCGCGCCCGTCGTACTCGAAGCCGGGGCGCTCGGGACAGATGTTCTTCGTCAACCAGCGGTTCGTGCGCAACCGCAACCTGATCCACGCGCTGGACGACGCCTACCGCGGCATCCTCCCGCAAGGCAGATTTCCGCTCTTTGTCGGCTTCGTCGAGGTTGATCCGCAGCTCGTAGACGTCAACGTCCACCCCACGAAGATAGAGGTGAAGTTCACCAGGGAATGGGAAGCCCACAAGGTGCTCTCAGCGAGTGTGCGGGAGGCCCTCTCGTCGTCGGCGGTCACCCCATCCGGCCTGGACTCGCTGCCCGCAGCCGTTAGGCCGATTCAGAGGCCGTCTTTCGTAGCGCCGGAGAAACCGTCTGGACCGGCGCCGGATCTCGCGGCTTTCCGAGAGGCGCTCGCGTCCAGACTAGGGCAGAAGTCGGAGTCCTTGCCGCAAATGGAGCAGGCGGCCGCGGTCCCCGATGCGGGACCGGCTGAATCCTCCGACTGGCAGAGCGATCCGCTGTCGGGGGCATGTGTTCTAGCTCAGGCCAGAAACATGTACATAGTTGCACAAAGCCCCCAGGGCCTGCTCTTGATAGACCAGCACGTCGCGCACGAACGCATCCTATATGACGAGCTTACGAACATGGGCACTGACGTACATGCTCAGCGATTGATGATGCCGCTGACCCTCGAGCTCGGGCGTCGGGAGGCTATGGTCTTGGAGAGCAAACTTGCGGATCTGCGGTCGCTGGGATTCGACATCGAACCGTTCGGGAAAGATACATTCGTTGTTCGCTCGGTACCGGCCCTCATTGCTGAAAAGAACTACGAGCAGATTCTGCGCGACACGATCGAAGAGCTGACGGAGTTGACACTCGCGAAGCGGCTCATGGTCCAACGGGAGGCTATCCTGGTGACGACCGCCTGCAAGATGGCTGTTAAGGCTGGAGATCACCTGTCATCGGAGGAAATGGTTCGATTGGTTGCCGATCTGAGGCATACCAGCAATCCCTATTTGTGCCCACACGGTCGTCCTATCGTAGTGTGCATTTCCAACCGAGAATTGGATAAAATGTTCGGGAGGGTGTAGTATTCTGACCATGCGCGCGCCACGATTACCAGGTTTGTTCGTTACATGCATTCTAGTCAGCGCCGCGCTGGCATCTTCGGCGTCGGCCAAGTTTGTTCCTCGCATCAGCGTGCAAAAGGACGCGGATGGAGCGGCGTGTATAATCGTCAACCGACAGAGGGCCGTGCAGCTCAAGGTCTCGAACGGCTCCCTATCTCCGGGCCAGCGTGCCAAGATTGTTGCCGGCCGACTCGCTTCGCTCGTCCAGAGGGGCCTTGATCCGAAGACCCTATGGTGTAAGCAGTCCGGCGCCGATGCGCGTGTCATGGTCGGCGATTCACTGTTGGTGATCGCAACCGCCGCCGAAGCCAAGGCTCAGAACACCTCCAGCGCGAAACTGGCGGAGAAGTGGACCCAAAGCCTGCGAGAGGCCCTGTCGCTGCCTCCGCTGATGGTGACTCCGTCCTCGCTGCTCATACCGCTGGGCGAGGCCCGCGCTGTGACCGTGCACTCGCTGCTGACTGCGCCGGTAGAGGCAGATGTTTCCAACCCGTTGGTAATATCCGTAGACGGCCTGTCAAAGCCGGGGTCTCTCATCGTGACAGGCGCTTCTCCGGGAGACGCCGCCATCACAATCCGCTGTCAAGAGTACTCCGTCCCGCTTCGAGTCTCCGTCAGGAAGTACGCAGCGTACAAGACTACAACGGCAGCGAAGGCCGTCGTGACGGGTTGGAATGCACCGCCGTCTCTCGTTTCCCAGGCTGCCGCTGAAGCGGTGACCCGGGCGATCTCTCTCGAACCCGGGGCAAGGTTAATCTCTGCGAACGTCTCGCAGGCCGGTGTGGGGCTGTCTCCCGGCAATGTAGTTCAGATGCCCGTCGAGGTTCAAGTGGCCGGCGGCGACTACATTCCGACAAAACTCGCCGTTCAGGTCGAGGTCGAAAACCGGATTCTGCCGCGTGTGCAGGCTTCCCACATCATGTACAGCAACCACCCGGAAAGCATATTGAAATACCAGGCCCTCTTTGTAGGCAGGATATCCCCCTCCGAGGGAGCCACCAGGCTGCTGTACCACCACCAGAACAGGATGAAGAAGCGGATAGGCTTTGTGATAGATGTGGTGAATCCATGGCCGTCTGCTGCCACTCTGCACATTGTAGAAGGGGTGTCATGGCCTATGCTTGATACCGTGGCCGTCGGGTACAGAGCCGGCTCTGAGTTCCTGGACAACCACCGGAAGAATATAGGCCGTGTGATAGAGCTGCCGCCCAGAGCGCGGCAGGCGTTGGTGAGCCAGAGTCTGGATGCTTTGCGCACCGCGAGCGGCCTCATGGAGCTGCGCCAATTGTCCGGTGATCCTGTGTTCGTGCGAGTCATGGCGAAGCCGGAGAGCGAGCGCCTGATGCACGACCAGTGCGGCATTACTGTTCCTGCGGTCGGCGTCGAACCATCGAAGCTGGCGACGTCGGATCACGTATATCCGGGTCCGATGAAGAATCTGGCGGTAACGTACACCGCCGGGAAGCCTTGGCTGTTCGTGAGAATAGGAAAGGAAGCGCTAACACACGCGACGCAGGACAGACAGCTCCAGGGGAATTACGGGGTGATTTACGACATTGAGGCCACTTTGGAGAACCCGCTTGATCGTCCGCACAACGTAGAGATCGCGTTCGAGGCCACCGCAGGGCTTGCCAGTGGCGTCTTTTTCCTTAACGGGAGTCCGGTGCACGTCAGGTGGCTTCAGTCGCTGCGTGAAGCGACCATAGGGACGATTACGGTGCCGCCGGGCAGGAGCAGAACCGTGTCATTGCGCACAATGCCGCTGTCCGGCTCGGCGTATCCCGCAACTATCATCATTCGGCCAGCGGGGGCTAGTGCAGCGATGTCCGGCAGCCACCAACGCATGTAACGAAGCGCGTGAGGCTGAAGACGCCAGCCGAGATCAACTACTCGATCACCCATGACTAAGCCACAGAGACAGGGAAGACTCCTCTGGTGTGATGCCGAGGCGAATTGCCATCGGCTCTCCACGCGCGCACAGGTTGGTGATGTTGTCCGAAAGGCATTGCGTGCTGGGATCAACACGCTGATAGTGGACGTCAAGCCGCTCAGCGGGGAAGTGCTTTACAACAGCAAGTATGCGCCTCGGCTCGGCGAGGTAGACGGCAAACGATTTCCGAAGTCGTTCGACCTTCTGGCCGCCATAGTCGAGGAGGGTCACTCGGCGGGACTTCCCATGCACGCTGCGGTCAACCTATTCTCCGAGGGCCACCGCCGATGGTCCCGCGGGCCGGCCTACGACCACCCCGAGTGGCAGGTCACGATGTATGAGGCCGTCAGGACCGCCACCTTGGGCAACCAGTCAATCCGGATAGAACTTGTGGATCCTTGGGAGCCAATGGACGCTCCTGCAGTCTACACGCGGCGGTCTGGGACTTCAGTTGCACCGGAGGCAGGAAGGCGTTACGTCGTCATCGAGGGCGCTGCAGTCTCTGCCATCGTTGACGAACCCGCAGGCGGGATACGTGTGCCTGAGGACGGATGTATTATCGCTTTGCCGGCCTCGTGCGCGGCTGCGATCAGGCCCGGCGATGAGGTGACATGGCGCGCTGTGCCCGTCTTCCGATCGGCTGCGGAATCCATGGCGCCGTCGTTCGGCATTTTCGTGAATCCGATCGGGCCGGCCAGGGAATACGAGCTCCGAATGATTCAGGAAATCGTGTCCGGGTACGATATTGACGGCATCGTTTTCGATCGGATGCGGTACCCGAACCTGTATGCGGATTTCAGCTCGACAAGCCGTGAGGCGTTCGAGGCATGGCTTGGCCGGGGAGCGCTTCGGTGGCCGGAGGACGTCTTCACGATCAACGACGTGCCGTGGCTTGCCCCGATCCAGGGGAAGTACTACAAGGAGTGGCTGGAGTGGCGCGCCCGGCAAATTCGGAACTTCGTAGAGGAAGCGGTTGAGCTGATCCGCTCGATCAAGCCCAGTGTAAGAGTAGGAGTCTACGTCGGGTCATGGTATGAATCATACTACGAGGTCGGCGTCAACTGGGGAAGCGCGAAATTCCGCCCCGGCTATGACTGGATGACACCGACGTACGACGAGACCGGATTTGCGGAATTGTTCGATTACATATGTACGGGGTGCTACTATCCTTTGGCGACGCGTGCGGATGCCCGCGCCTGCAGGCAGCCCGAGGGTGCGACGGTGGAAGCGGCATGTCAGGTGTCGCGCCAGGCGGTCGGCGACGCGAGCTGCCTTTACGGGAGCTTATACCTGCGGGATTACCGCGGCAATCCTAGAGGATTCAACAGTGCAATTGAGGCCGCCGAGCAGCACACAGATGGCGTGATGCTCTTCGATCTCATCTATCTGGAGGAATACGGATGGTGGCCGATGCTGGAGCGAGCATTCCCCACGAGAGCCGCCGGCCCCCATGACGCGGTTTCGGAATAGCCCAATGAAGATGCAGCCTCTACGGAACGTCTCCAATCGCAAAGGACCAGCGCCGTGTCCTTGTTCACGCCATATAGTGTGGCCGGCAGTCCTCTGCATCTGGGTATGGCTTCTCCCATCGGTTTGCGCACAGCCGCCGGAGATGCGGGAGCTATACCGGATTCGGGTAGCCAATCGGGAGGGCGGCCCGGTGGAAGTGTGCGCGGCCGGCGAGGGCCAGCCCTATTGCCGCGTGGGGACTGTTACACGCCCTGCAACTACGACCGTTCAAGGCTTTTCCGCCAGCGTCTACGCGTTGCCCGGCACAGTGGCGGCAACTGCAGTCCACGGGATACGGATCAAGGTAAGCGGTGACCGAGGCTGCCGCAGGGAAGATGCTCGAATGATCAGCATCCTCCCGAAGGAGTTTGCCGTAGCTCCAAAGGGGTTCGGCGGGCACATAGCTGGCGCGTCGGGCATTGTGACGGACATACCCGCGGGCGAGGCGATTCTCCGCAACCTCTCGCCGTTTGTCGGGAATGCTGTGCTGCTAGTGAGAGACGGCATCCAGACGCCCATGCCCCGCAGGTACGTCCCAAGGGATGGGGACGAGCTTGTGATCCTGGTCTGCATCCCGGCGCGCTATCCGAAGGAAATAGTCGTGCAGAACCGTCGGGGCGGCCGTGTTCAGGCCGTCTACGCGGATGGCGAAGAACTCCTAGGGCAGGTGGAACGTCCGGTCACGGGTATCGGGCGCTTTGACGCAACCGCTTATACTGGGGTGGGGCGGATAAACACGAATCATGCTGGTGTGGTGACGATTTCCACCGCGCCTATCGTCCCAGGGGCGAGAGACGGCTCCTCCAGGGAGACACGCGGCGGATTCATGCTTCAGCCGTCTCGCCATGCCCGCGCTGCAAAGGAAGTGGCGCAAATCCTGGTGGTCGGGCCAGCTTCTCCTGAAGCCCCGTGGCTTGAGGGGACGCCTCCGCTGTTCTTCGGATGCATCGGCCTTGCGAACGACCAGGCACATGAGGAGAACTCTTTTCGAGTGGATGTTAGGACGTCCAACTCCGGCTGGAGACCGCTGCCGGCGCTCGTCGGCAGGTCGGACGGTGCTCTGATGACGCTGCCCGGTGGGCCGGTCACCGACATTCGCATTCGGTTTCCCGTCTTCTCGGCGGAGTGGATACAGGCAGAGATTGAGCGAGGCAGACTGTCATATCTCAATGCGTGCCGCGCGAGAGCGCTCAAGAGCGGCACGATTGTCACAGGACCCACTGTGAGTCTTGAACTTAAGCTGACCGGCTTCGACCTGGAACGGGTGCGCTTAACCTGTCTCTACCTGGATGGGCAGTTCAGGGCCGCGAGCAACACTCCCGGACATGTGTTCTCTCTGAACATCGAAAACTGGCCGGAAGGTGAGCATGTTGCGCTGCTCCGAGCGCTCGACGCAGGTGGAGAAGTTGTAAAACGGATGAAGAGGGTCTTCTTCGTTCAAAGGGCTGCCGCAGCCCCAGGAGGCCGATAGCTCATCCACGGCGGCTTCCCCGGTCCCCTGCGAACCTGGATGACCTCCCCGCCGCGAAAGACCTTGTACACGCTCAGGACAAAGTCGCACCTGGTATGTAACGACGGATTGCTCATCACCTCTCCCACGGCCGTGACGCAGTCACCTTCGCGCAAGGGAACCCGCCTGTACCACAGTGGGCAAGTGGACAGCTCGACCCTCCCCGTGCCATCTTCGAGGATGAACCGGTTATCTTGTGCGAACGTGATGGTGCCCCGAAGCGCAACTGCGCCTCCCCTAGTCGTGCCGGAGCGAGCACTGGCAATCGTGCGAATCTGGATGTTCGTGACCGCATGCTCGACAAAAATGCCCACCGCGACAGCCACGAGCAGCACCGTTGCGAAGACTTTCCAGAGCACTCGGACCATCCACCTCTCTCGTTTCTGATTCACTATATTCTTGCCGACACGAGCGCAATCGAAACCATCTCCATGCCTTGACCGAGTGCTTGCAGGCGGATATAATAGGCGCCATGAGATGCAGAACACTTCCTATGCTGGCGGTATTCAGTGCGCTCGCCCTGATCGGCAGCTTACCTCTGTACTCGCAGAACACACAGCCGCCGTCGAGTGCTGTCCAGCTCGCGTACAGGTTCGCTCCTGGCACCGCTGCAAGATACCAGATTTCGCAGCGGCTCACCGGCACACGCTGGCTCCCCGGTGCGTCCGTGGCCTTGCCTATTGACGCCGAGCTTACCTCGATTATCCGCGTGCGCTGCGTACAGGCTCTTGCGGACGGATGTATGGACCTCGAAATCGCCACCGAGGCCGCAAGTCTCAAGATGGATGGTAAGCCTGTGCCCAGCTATGAGGCGCCTAAGGACATTCGCAAGATCCGGATAACGCCGACGGGGAAAGTCATCAGCACCGGCAGGCAAGGCGAAGGATCAGGCCAGCAGCGTTCTCCGCTGGATTTCGGATCCATAGAATCAATTGTGCTCATGGCTGTTCTGCCGGACAAGCCAGTGGATATCGGCGGCACCTGGGCGGCGGAGCTGCCTCTGCCCTTCGACTCGATGTCCAGGCTCAAACTTGGGTTCACGCTCGAGAAGGTGGAGTCCACCACAGACGGGCGTGTGGCAAGGATAAAGCAGATCATGAGCACGCCGATAAACCCCGGTGGTTCGAATGGCTCTGCCACTCCGCGCGGCAGCCAGGAAGGACGGGCCGACTTGCTTTTCTCTGTGGATAGAGGGATTCTCATTTCAGCCCAGGGCACCACAAAGTCCACAGTAGCTGTCCCCGTTGAGATGCCCGAGAGCGGCAGTGGGGAGCAGCCGCAGAAGAGCTTTACGGCTGTGGCGCTGGATAGCAAGTTCAGTGTGGCACTTCTGCCGGTAACGGGAGGCGCTCGCGGATCTGCCGTAAGGTAGTCAGCGGATCGGCTCGATGGTATCTCGCTCAAGGAGCGAACTAGGGTGGTCAGTCAGCCTGGAAACGTATTTCTTCTTGTGAGCTTGGCAGTTTTTTTTGGGATCCTCGCCGGGCTACTGCTGCACAAGACTATCGGGTGCTACGTTGAGGGCACAATCGGCGGGCTGGAGTGCATCCTCATTACCGGCTTGTACCTGGGTCTAATCATCTCCGTTGTCACCCTTCGGGTCCTCCCAGTCTTGGTTATTCTGATCCTGCTGGTCTCACTGCTGATTCTGCCGAGATGGCGGGAACGCCGGGCTGACCACTGCTTCCACGACGAGCGAATCGAGCAGTATAAGAACGCCATTACCAGTGACCCGTTAAACATGGCTGCCCGAAGCCGGCTGGCCGAGGAGTTGTACACGCTGGGCAGGCTCGATGAAGCAATTGCCGAGCAAACCGAGCTCGTGCGCATGTGCCCTAGCAGTCCGGAGGAGGTCCGTCGCCTGGAGCAGTTTATCCAGGAGAGGCAGGAGAAGGTGACTCCGCCGATCAGCTGTCCAAGCTGCGGCCATAAGAATCCCCCGGAGCGCACTCGTTGCGGCGAGTGCGAAGGGGAGCTTCGGATATCCAGTGAGCTGAAGCAATGGCTGGCGCGGGGCGGCATCAGGCAAATCGCGGTGACTTCAGCGATCACCGTGACGGTGATCATCATTGTGTTGTTCGCCCTCAGTGCTCTCTCAATCTTCGGCAGGATACTCCTCGTCGCCCTGTTCTTGGTCATTGTTACTCTCGCCGAACTGTTGCACGCCTACCGGAGCCTCTAGCGCTCACTGGTCCTTTCGCGTTGTTTTCCCGGCGATACCGTGGGGTAAACATGCTCAGGAGGAGCTTGGAGTGATCACCTCACGCAAAAAGCTGGTCCGTATTCGCAGGAATGTGAAGACATCCGGTGACCCCTACCTTCTGGACTTGAAGCCCGATGAAGTTGCAATCTGCCGGGAGTGCCGCTCCGTATACGCAGGCCACAGGTGGGAGCTGGAGAGTCAGGCGGCGCGCGATCTGGCACGAGCGAAACGCCTAGTGGATACATTGTGTCCGGGCTGCCGGAAGATAAAGGACCGTTTGCCCGGCGGCGTGCTTGCCCTCTCCGGTGCGTTCCTGGAGCATCATGAGCGTGAGATAGTAAATCTCCTGAATCGCGAAAACCGGAGGGCAATGCAAACCAATCCCCTGGCGCGTATAATGGATATAGAGCGGTCTGACGCTGGGCTGGTCGTGCTCACGACAAACGAGAAGCTTGCGCAGAAGCTGGGCCGGGCCGTGCGGAAGTCGTATTCGGGAGACGTTGAGTACAAGTGGTCGCGGGATACGAAGCTGTTGCGAGTCAACTGGCGCCGCGACTGATGCAGCCGTGGCAAGGGAACTGCCGCCATCGCCGATCTGCCACTTCGGAGCGCCCTTCATGCCAAGTCAAGAACAAGGAGGCATTGGAATGTTTGAGACACTTCGCAAGCTGCTGCTATTTGGTCTTGGAGCGGCCGCCGTGTCTGCGGATAAGATAAGGGAGGTGGTAGACGATCTGGTGAAGCGCGGCGAAATCACCGCTGAAGAAGGCAGGAAGATGTACGAAGAGCTGATGTGCCGCACCGAGGAAGAACGCCGCAAGCTGAATGAGCGTATCCGCGCGCAAATAAGGGACACGCTCAAGGAAATCGGTGTCGCGGATCGGACCCAGATCGCAGCGCTGGAAACCAGAATAGCCGCTCTCGAGCAGAAGATCAAGGATATGAGCGCAGCCCCGCCAGGGCCCGGGAAGACCGAGCGCTGAAGATCAGAGTAGTCAAACCTGCGGGGGGCCATATTCTCGCAAAGCGCCTCACGACTTGCATTACCCTGGCAGGCAACTTGTGGTAATATGTAGGGGAATACTACGCAGATCAGGAGCTTCCCGATGACCAAGGACACGGCGCGTGAGGTTGTGCGAAGCTTGCCGGCCGTGGATAGACTGCTGAACACCGCGGCTCTGAAGGAGTTGGCAGGGCGAGTTCCCCGCAGCACGGTTGTCACCGCCGTGCGTCAAACTCTCGATGAACTTCGCAACAGAGTCTTGGACGGCCCGATGCCGACGGCGGAGGATCTATCGCCCAAACGCATAGCGGACCAGGCCCGTGACCTGGCACTGCGGCTCAGCAGTCCATCGCTTCGAAAAGCAATCAACGGAACCGGAGTCATCTTGCATACCGGTCTGGGCCGTGCTGTGCTGCCAGAAGCGACTCTCGCGGCGCTGAATGCCGTCGCTGCCGGTCACTCGAACCTCGAGACCAACCTGGAGACCGGCGGTCGAGGCTCGCGGGATATACACTTCAGCAAGCTCCTAGCCGAGCTATGCGGCGCGGAAGCCGGATTCGCTGTGAATAACAATGCAGCCGCCGTCATGCTGGCTCTGAATACGCTAGCGAACGGTAAGGAAGTCATAGTCTCACGAGGGCAGTTAGTAGAGATCGGGGGTTCATTCAGGCTCCCTGACATAATGGCTCGATCAGGTGCGCGGTTGGTAGAGGTGGGAACGACGAACCACACCCGCCTGGACGACTACGAGGCTGCCATCTCCGATCAGACGGCCTTGATACTGCGCGTGCACACGAGCAACTTCCGCATCGTCGGCTTCACGAGTGAAGTCCCCATCGGCGACTTGGTACAACTCGGGCGCCGCTGCAATATCCCGGTCGCGGAAGACCTTGGAAGCGGCGCACTGGTGGATGTAACGCGCTTTGGGCTAAGAGGCGAGCCGCTCGTGCAGGACAGCGTCAAGGCTGGGGCGGATGTCGTGATGTTCAGCGGAGACAAACTTCTCGGCGGCCCGCAGGCCGGCCTCATCGTCGGGCGAGGGCAGGTTGTGGGTGCCATGGCTGGAAATCCGATGGCGCGAGCTCTTCGTATCGACAAACTGACCGTCGCCGCCTTGGAGAGCACCCTTAGGCTTTACACCGATCCCGAGACTCTCCAGAGTGCTGTCCCCACGCTTAGATTCATCAGCCGGTCGCTGGCGGATATTAATCGCTCAGCGACGCGCTTGCGGCGGGCAATCACCAGGGTTGCTGCAGACAGAGCGGGGGCCGAGGTAACCGACGGGCTCTCGGAGATCGGCGGTGGATCGCTGCCTGGCGAGCACCTGCCGACAAAGCTCCTCGCGATCTCATCCGTCCGCATGAGCGCTGCGGACCTTGCCAAGGCGTTTCGTATGGCCGAACCGCCAATCTTTGGCAGGGTGGCGGATGACCGATTCCTTCTGGACCTGCGAACCATCGAAGACAACGAGATCCAGCACATAGTCCGCGCCGCAGAGGAAATTTTCCGCCCGTAGTCTCCTGTCAGTGCTACTCCGAGCCGATAATTAAAAACGTATGAATCTGTAGAGGAGATGACGAATGTTGATGAAGAGACTGGCGGAAGACCCTGAGCCTGATGTCCCGACGCCCCCGACGATCAAATCCGAAACACAAGCCCTCATGGGAATGTTGAACCTGAGGTCGGCGAGCCTGGGAGCACCGGACGGACACAGTGATCGTGTGGCTGCCTACGCAGTTTCAATGGGCAAGCATCTCGATCTTCCGCAAAAGGAACTAGTTGCGCTCAGGCGTGCCGCTATCCTGCATGACATCGGAAAGGTTGGCATCTCCAAACAAATCGTCGAGAAGCTCGGCCGGCTGACAGACCGCGAGTTCGAGATCATGCGCCTTCATAGCACAATTGCGATCAGAATGCTTGAGCGCGTCGAGGAGTTGAAGCCCTGCCTGCCAATGATAAAGCACCACCATGAGAGGTTCGATGGGAAGGGATATCCCGACGGGTTGAAAGGTCATGAGATCCCCCTTGGCGCGCGCATCATTGCCGTTGCAGAGACGTTCGATATGCTCGTATCGGATGTGCCCTGGCGAGATGCTATGCGGCTTGATGAGGCGCTGGACGAACTCCGAGGAAGCGCAGGCACGCAGTTCGATTCCATTGTTGTGGAGGCGTTCCTCGCGGTCGTGCAAGCCCAGCGAGTTGAGCTGCCAGAAGAGCTGGAACAGGCGCAGCAAGGTCCGGACTACCCACAGGCAAACTGAGAGTTGCAACCCCCGAGGATATGCAGGCGGCCTTCCGCAGTTGTGCGCCGGGGCAGCCCGCCCGACTTGACTCCCTCTATGACCCCGCGTATACTGTGTATGCGGACTTATTCGGGAGTGGATGGGGCCTGGTGGCTCTCCTGGTCTTCAAAACCTGTGTAGGGCATGAAGAGTGTCCTGGGTGGGTTCGATTCCCACACACTCCCGCCATGTAGCTGGTAGGCCTACGCATAAGCAAGAGAATACTTTCCACAGTTGACCGCTGACAGTCCCTACACTTCTGCGCCGATCCCGAATATGCGCTCCAGGTCGTGCTTCGAGTACGCCTGAAACGCCATGTGGGTTTGAGTCCGCGTTATCGTGGGAATCTTCAGCAGTCGCTCCGTCACTAGACTCGCCAATTCCTCGTACTGACGCACCCGAAGTATAGCCACAATGTCGAACTCGCCCGATACGGAATAGACTTCCGCCACTCCTTCGATCTCGGCCAGCGTCTCCGCTGTCTCCGGGATGCTCATTCTCTCTGCGGTTATCAGAACAATCGCGGTCACCATGCCGCCACACCTCCCTGATAGTCAACGTTTGGACGCTGTGCCTACCATCATACATGTTCTGCTCGGGTTGTCAACACGCCCCGATCCGGGACGGCCCTGCTGCTGAGCATGTTTGTCTCACGTTCACGTTGTTCGACGCAGCTCCAGAACCTGTGTTGCACCTGCCCGGGTTTTGTAGTATAATATCCGCGAAGTTGAAGTGGGGCTGTAGCTCAGTGGGAGAGCGCTTCCTTGGCATGGAAGAGGCCGTGGGTTCGACTCCCATCAGCTCCACCATTTTTGTGCCATCTGAGCTGCGGGTCGGGGCCGCCCGCACAGAGGCATCTCATACGATGAGTCGGGCACTTACTGGAATCATCATACGGTGCGCACTGGCTGCTCTGTCACTCACGCTGATTGCGCCGAGCGGTGCTTTCTCCGCTGCAAGTCAGCCTGCTAGCCCGGCGCCGGATGTGATTGTGTGGGTAGACGCCAGAAACCAGGGAGGGCATTGGGTATCCGTAACCTACGCTAAGGTTATTGCGAGGAGCGAAGCGGAGCATCAACTGTGGCAACTGCTGTCCGAGACAGGCTGGAGTGCTGCGAATGTCGACATCTCGGACGAGACCTTGTCTGCGCCGCCCGAGAATCCCATGACGTCTGTTACGTTCATGACACCCGAAGCGATCAAGCTTGAGTCTGGAGTCCTGCCTGTCGAGCCCATCGTCAAGCCTCTGAGACGTCTGAGGACGATGAAGATCATCTACGTCGTGCCTCCGAGTTTCACATTCCACGGCTTGGAGGATTACGAAAACAAGTACGTCAAGATTTCGCTCAAACGTGGCACTAATACCTACGAATACACCGTGATCGTGAAGGACGCCAAGTTCGAGACCCTGGGACTGCCTCCCACCGGAATTGCACAAAGGCCCACGCAGAGCGGATGGAGAAGACCTGGCGCTTTGGCTCTTTCGTTTGTTGCAGCGCTGGCGGTCTTCGCTGCTGCGCTCACATACCTGGTAACGAGAAGGGCTGCCAGGCCCAATACTGGGGATAGGGATCAAAGGAGTTGATCGAGTCTTGATGGACCTCACTGAACTTGCGAAGTTTGCAGCGGAAAAGAAGGCCTCCGATCTGTTCTTGAAGGAGAAATCGCCGCCGACGCTGCGAGTTGACGGCAGGGTCATGCCTACAGACTTTCCGGCGCTTACTGCGGATGATGTGCGCGAGCTGGCGTACAGCATCATGAACTCCAATCAGATCGCACGATTCGAGCACAGGCATGAGCTGGATCTGGCCTTCACGATAGACAAGGTAGCTAGATTCAGGGCGAACGTGTACCAGCAGCGTGGGAGCATAGGTGCGGTGCTCAGGCTGATTCCTCTCCAAATATACAACCTCGAGGAGCTCGGCATGCCGGCGGTAGTCAGCGATCTGACTATGCACCGGCAGGGATTGATCTTGGTTACGGGTCCTACAGGCTGCGGGAAATCAACGACGCTGGCAGCCATGATTGATCTAATAAACAACACCCGCCGCTGCAATGTTGTAACCATCGAGGATCCCATAGAGTTCGTACACGAGGATAGGCTCTCAATCATCAACCAGAGAGAGGTCGGGATAGACACGGACTCGTTTACTGATGCGCTCAAGTACATTGTGAGGCAGAGCCCTGATGTCATCCTCATCGGTGAGATGCGCGATGTGGAGACGATGAACGTCGCTCTGGCCGCTTCGGAGACGGGTCACCTCGTCATGTCAACCGTACACACTACCAGCGCATCCGAAACCATGGACCGGATGATCAACATGTTCCCGCCGCACGACAAGCCTCAGATATGTATGCGCATGGCAAACTCCCTGCGAGGCATAGCCTCACAGAAGCTGCTGCCGAAAGCCGACGGCGTTGGGCGCATAGCAGCCGTGGAGATCATGATCGCCACGCCGACCGTAAGCAAGCTGATCGAGGAGGGGCGTTCAGGCCAGATCTATTCAGCGATCAGCGAAGGCGGCTTCTGGGGCATGCAGACGATGAACCAGTGCCTCGTCAGGTACTTCAAGGAGGGTCTCATAAGCGAGGAGGAAGCATTCTTCAACGCGGGGAATCTCACCGAGCTGAAGCAGCTTATCCGCCGTCCATAGCTCTGAGGCTTACGGCGGCGCGCAGCACGCCCGGGTTTCAGGCACTATAGCCGCTGTCCGCTCGAGCACCTCTTGAACCTGCTGCCGGCATTCGACCACGCATTCGATGACATCCTCATGCGAAACCGGCCGATTGAGGATGCCGGTAGCATAGTTTGTCACGATTGCCAGTGCTGCGTAACACAATCCCATCTCTCTTGCCAAAATGACTTCCGGCACCCCAGTCATACCGATAACATCGCCGCCCAATTTGGCAAACATCCTCACCTCTGCGGGGGTCTCGTATCTGGGGCCATCCACGCAGACATACGTGACTCGGCGGCCCAGAGCTATTGCCGACTCCGCTGCCGCCTGTTCAAGCGCGGCGGATGTTTCCGGACAGTAGGGGATGGAGAAATCGGTGTGTACCACTGCTGTTTCCTGTCGGTCGGGGATCGTGGTCTCGCGTTGCCTCGTAAAATCAATAAAGTCGCAGACCACTGCGAGAGAGGGAGGCTTTATCTCCTTTCTCAAGGAGCCGACGGCCCCTGTTGCCAGAACGCGCTTGACGCCGGCCTGTCGCAGAGCCCAGAGATTCGCACGGTAGTTGATCAGGTGGGGAGGTATGTTCGACGCTGGGCCGTGTCGTCTCAGAAGCACAAGTTCTTTCCCGCCCAGGACCCCGGCTGCCAGGTAAGCAGGCCCGTAGGGGGTTGCAACTTCGGACCACTGCTCCTTTGGCGATAAGAAATGCGTCCCTGTACCAGCGATCAAACCGATAGCCACAAGCGCTTCTCCTGCTGAGTAGCTTGACAATGCTCCTCTGTAGATGGTATCCTTATTGCAGAACGATCTGCAGTGCCCATTCTAGGCGAAAACGACAGGGTTTGCAACAGAGTTAGCACGGGGGAGTTCCCTATTAGGGCACAGAAGCACTGCAGCGGGCTGGAAACCTCGAAGACGCCAACGGTCGGCTTTCTTGCCCACGAAGGAATAAACTCTGCCGACCTCGAAATAGACTAACGTGACTCCCAAATAACGTGGGCCCGTGATGTCACGGGCTGCATCCGCTGCAGCACTTACACTATTGCCTTAGACAACTATCAGGGTATGGTAGCATTCCTGGCCGGCGAGATGTGAGCGGCGTTAGAACACGACTAGGGTCAAAGGAGCGTCAGGGAACGATGCGCCTTCGGCCCGATTGTGAGGCCGGCAGCGTTGGCGCATCCGTGCGCGGAAGGAGTGACAGCAATGGATGCTGATCTCGACGTCAAGATTCGGAGGACGGGCAAGGTTCCGGTTGTTGACCTGACAGGTGATGTTGACGGCTACACATGCGCGAAGCTTCGGGATGCGATAAATGACTTGCTGAAGGCGGGCGATCGGAATGTAGTAATCAGTATGGCAAAGGTCAGCTATATAGACAGTTCCGGGTTGGGAACACTGGTAGGGGGCCTTCGCCGCATCAACGAACACGACGGAGGACTCGCTCTCTCCGGGGCAGGCCCGCAGATACGCAAGGTGCTCAGCATTACGGGCTTAAGTAAGGTGTTCTCGGTTTTCGATGACGAGGCTGAGGCGGTCCGCAGCCTGTCGAGCTAGACAATGGATCGTCGCTCTTAGGCAAAGGTAGGACCGGTCCGAGAGGGTGCGAGAAGGCGCCAAGTGTCGGCCGTGAGGGATCTGGAGTACACACATGGCAAGAGAGGCCAGACCAGTTGAACCGACGCCCGCAGAGGCGCCGGCGTCCACCGATGAGTCTTCGGAAAGGGATGGATGGAAGCGCGAAGATCTTAAGATGTTCAAATTCCTGCGCGGGGTGCTGAACCACATTGATATAGCATATGTGGCAACTTACCCTCCGCAGGAATGTGGGATTGCAACTTTTACTCGAGATTTGGCCAGCGCCATTTCGAAGTATACGCCCTTCTCAGATCCGACGGTAGTCGCTGTCGGCGGAGTGGTGGACATCGAACCCTTCCCCAAGATCGTGAAATTCCAAATCCGCAAGCCTGACCTGCACTCATATCTCGACGCCGCAGAGTTCCTCAATCAGTCACATGTTTCCGTGGTCAACGTTCAGCACGAATACGGCATTTTCGGAGGCCAAGACGGCGAATACATACTAGAGTTTCTCCGAAGACTGCGCAAGCCGGTGGTGACGACGCTGCATACGGTCTTGTTCAGTCCTTATCCTAACCAGCGCCGCATAGTAAGGGAGATAGCCGGACTGTGCAGCGCCGTGGTGGTCATGGTGAAGATGGGCAAGCAGATGTTGATCGAAAACTACGGCGTCCCACCGGAGAAGATTGTCGTCATCCGACATGGAGTGCCGAACGTACACAGGCTCAGCGCCTCTACGGTCAAGAAGTCTCTGGGAATAAGCGACAGACCTGTGTTCTCTAGTTTTGGGTTGATCAATCGAGGCAAGGGCATCGAATATGCTATTCGGGCGATGCCTCTCATACTCGAGAAACACCCGGACGCCTTGTACTTGGTGCTGGGCGAGACGCATCCAGGAGTAAGAAACTACGAGGGCGAAAGCTACCGGAGCGAACTTCTCGAGCTAGTCGCTGATCTTGGATTGGAACAGCACGTTCGCTTCAACAACAGGTATCTCATGGCTGAGGAGCTAATCAACTACCTGTGCGCCACGGACGTGTACATCACGCCCTACATAAACCGCGACCAGATAGTCAGCGGCACACTTGCCTACGCGCTCGGTTGCGGAAAAGCCATAGTCTCCACGCCATATCTGTATGCAGAGGAAGTGCTGTCAAAGGGGAGGGGGATGCTGGTTGAGTTCCGCAGCCCAGGCGAGATTGCAGAGGCTGTTCACTACATCCTGTCAACCCCGAGCTTCCGTGAGGAGATGGAAGCGCGCGCTCACAAGTATGGGCGCCGCGCGGCCTGGTTCAACGTAGCCATAGATTACCTGGATCTGTTCCACAGTATCCGCACACTCTCAAGAGGAGTCATAGCCGTGCCAGCCTCCAAGCTCGATCGCAATAGAACCGACAGGAGCGGACCTGCCTGATGGGCTACCCGATCGTTGATCTTTCCTACCTTCGCACGATGACCGACTGTGCCGGCGTCATCCAGCATGCCGTCCACAGTGTGCCGAATCGCCGCCTTGGTTACACCACGGACGACAACGCCAGGGCGCTGATTGTAGCCGCCCAGCACTACAAGCGCACAGGCGAGCGTGCCGATCTCGACCTGGCTATCACGTATCTCAGCTATCTCCACTACGCGCAGAGCCCCGACCACAAGTTCAGGGAGAGCATGGCATTCGACAGAACGTTCGTGGACGACGAGAGAACCGAGGATTGCTACGGCAGAGCTATTTGGGCGTGCGGATACGCTGCATCGAGCAAGCTCCCGGAGAACGTCCGGATAGTCGCCAGGAAACTGTTCGATGACAGTATTGCTTGGGTAGGGGATCTGAACAGCCCTCGGGCGAAAGCGTACTCCATGCTGGGCATGGCTGACTATCTTCGGGGAAATAGGGATCGGGACGGTCTGGGCGACAAGATTGACGCATTGGCCAACTCGCTTCTGGTCGGTCTGCGCACGTACGGCGACAAGGATTGGCAGTGGTACGAGCCGTATCTGACCTATGGAAACGCAATCCTCCCGCTGGCAATGCTGGTTGCCACTGAGGTGACCGGACGCAAAGCGTATAGGGACGCCGCAGTGAGGACTATCCAATTCCTGACGGACAACTTGATACTGAACGATCGTCTGGAGATCATAGGCAACGATGGATGGTACATGCGCGGCGGAAAGCGTGCGTGGTACGACCAGCAGAGCATTGACGCAGGATATGCCGTCTGTCTGTACGTCAGGGCATATGAGCTGCTTGGCGCCAAGGAGTATCTTGATCTGGCACGAATCGCACATGACTGGTTCTTTGGCAATAATAGATCAGGAGTCTGGGTATACGACCCCACGACAAAAGGGTGCTGCGACGCGATCACGCCGGAGGGCGTCAACCTAAACCAGGGAGCTGAGTCCTGCATCTGCTTCGTGCTGGCTCACATGGCAATGCAGGGCCTTTCAGCGGGCGAGGGCTCAACCGACTCCTAACTTCGCGTTCCGGAGGTGATGTCCCTATGACAGCGAAGGATTTCATGAGGAGCCCGGCGATCACAATCGATCGGGAGGCTACTTTGCGGGAAGCCATAGCGCTTCTGAGCAGCCATCGGATCAGCGGCCTGCCTGTGGTGGATGACCAGGGCGACCTCGTGGGCATAGTCACCGAGCACGATATCATCAAGGGTATGCTGCCGACATACGAGGACATAATCTCTGCCGATGCATCCTTCCTTGATCCTGGCCTGATGCAATCCCGCATCTATCAAGTGCGGGATAATGCGGTCAGCAGCATCATGACGACGAACGTGGTCGCCCTGGAGGAAGATGCGAGTCTGCTTAAGGCGGCGTCAACCGTAATCCTCAAGAAGGTCAGGTGGCTGCCCGTAGTGAGAAATGGCAAGCCGGTCGGCATCGTGAGCAGGATTGATATAATGCAGGCTTTGATGCAAGGCGGATCGTAGAGCTAAGAAATGAGGGGAAAGAGCTTAATCGAGTTGGCCATAACGCATCCGGTGCTCTGCGATGGTGCGATGGGAACCATGCTTCAGGCTCATGGACTGCCAGCCGGGGCATGTCCTGAGCTCTGGAACGTCGAGCGGCCGGATGCGATTGCGCAGATCCACGCGGCCTACATCGAGGCTGGCTCTCGCATAATCAGCACGAATACTTTCGGCGCGAACCGCCTGAAGTTAGCGCCATATGGAATTGCGGAGCGTGCCAGGGAGCTTAACTCAGCCGGGGTGGCTATAGCGAGGGAAGTCGCAGGGCCTGAGATCTTCGTCGCCGGATCCATCGGGCCGACCGGGGAATTCCTCGAGCCCCTGGGAAATTTGAGTTTCGGTGAGGCCGTCGAAGCGTTTGCGGAACAAGCAGTCGCACAGGCGCAGGCGGGCGCCGACGTGATTCTCATAGAGACCTTTTCCGATTTAGAGGAGGCCAAGGCCGCGCTCGCCGGTGCCCTGAGCAGCGGCATACCATGCTTCTGCACGATGGCGTTTGACACCGGCGGACGTACCATGATGGGAGTAGACCCGGTCGCAGCGGTTGTAGAGCTGACCAAAGCCGGCGCCAGCGGCGTCGGGGCGAACTGCGGCCTCGGTCCAACGGAAACGCTCGAGATCATCCGTCAGATGCGGGAGGCCTCGTCCGGAATCGTCATTGCTCAGCCGAACGCCGGCCTTCCAAGGCTGGTCGAAGGGCGAACAGTCTACGACAGTACGCCCGAGGAGATGGCCAGTTACGCCGTCGAGTTCGCCCGGCTGGGCGTGAATATAATTGGCGCTTGTTGTGGAAGCACGCCCGAGCACATACGCGCTATGGCGGCTAGCCTCCAAAAGCTGCAAGATTGACTTGTCGAGCCTGCGCGGGTGTTTCATGCACGATCTTGGGGGAAATAGCAGATGATGCGAACGCCGCTGTACGATGAACACTGCCGGCTCGGCGCGAAGATGACGGAATTCGGGGGCTGGGAAATGCCCCTGTATTATTCCGGCATTGCGCGAGAGGTACAGGCCGTGCGCTGCTCCGCCGGGATCTTCGATGTCTCTCATATGGGGGAATTGTTCGTGCGCGGGCCGGGAGCTCTCGGTTGGCTCCAATTCTTGACCGCCAACGACGCGTCCGTTCTGCAGGTGGGCCAGGCGCAGTACACACTCATGTGTGAGGAGGACGGCGGCGTTCTCGACGATCTGATCGTGTATAGGCTGGACGGCGACTTGTATATGCTGGTCGTCAACGCGGGTAACACCGAGTCTGATTTCACATGGATTCAGCAGCATGGGCGGCCAGGCGCGGAGTGTGAGAACAGATCGCCTGAGACGGGTCTTGTCAGCGTACAGGGCCCGGCATCGAGCGACCTGCTGCAGCCGGTGGTGGACTTTGACATCAGCACACTACCCAGATTCGTGGTAAAACGCGGCAGGGTAGGGGATACCGAGTGCTGGATCGCCAGGACCGGCTACACGGGCGAGGACGGGTTTGAGATATTCTGCTCGGCGGCGGACTGCCCCAAGGTATGGACGCTGGTGGTGGACTCGGGGCGCGGCTTCGGCGCTGAACCCGCAGGATTGGGCGCGCGGGACGTCCTGAGACTTGAGGCCGGCTACCCGCTGTACGGGCATGAACTTACCCGCACGACCACGCCCGTTGACGCGCGACTGCTCTGGGTGGTAAAATTCGCGAAACCTGAGTTCCTCGGCAAGGAAGCAATACTTCAGGCGAGCAGGGAAGGACCAAAGCGACTCCTGGTCGGCCTAGAGGCTGTAGAGCGCTGTGTACCGCGGCATGGCTACGACGTCACCCTGGCGGGGCTGCGCATCGGGTACGTCACCAGCGGAACATTCTCGCCCACTCTCGGAAAGGGGATCGCTATGGCGTATTTGGAGCCGTCACATGCAGAACAGGGCGCCGGAGTAGAGGTTCAGATCAGAGGGAAGCCCTGTACGTGCAATGTTGTATCGACTCCCTTCTACAGATCCAAACGCGGCACGCCGGCCGCCGCAGATGCAGCGAAAGGGGTTATAGGTGCAAACTAAGGAGCTAAAGTTTACCAATACACACGAGTGGATCAAGGCTGCGGGTGAGCTAGTCACCATTGGGATCACTGACCATGCGGAGTCGGAGCTGGGCGATATAGTGTACCTCGAACTCCCGCGGGTGGGAACAACTGTGCGTGCTGGCGAAGCATTCGGAGCTATTGAATCAGTCAAGACAGTGTCAGACTTGGTCGCGCCGGCGAGCGGCGAGATAGTTGAGGTAAACGAGGAGCTGCCTGAGACGCCCGAGCTGGTAAACGAAGACCCATACGGCGCCGGCTGGATGGTAATCATCAAGTTGGAAGATCCAAACGAGATCGCACACCTAATGAATGAAGAGGAATACGAGGAGTTTGTCCAGGAGCATTGAGTTTGCAGCACATTCCGAATACAGATGCTGATCGGCGTCGAATGCTCGCCTCGATCGGGGCGAGCGACGTCTTTGAATTGTTTGAGCAGGTCCCGCGATCACTTGTGCTTGACAGGCCGCTCGACATCCCCGGGCCTCTCAGCGAGATGGAGCTCGAGCGATACGCGGATGACCTGAGTCGCGAGAACGCCGACCTTCATGCCTACGCCAGCTTCCTGGGCGCAGGGATTTACGACCACTACATACCCTCTACGGTCGCAGCCGTTATCGGCAGGTCAGAGTTCTATACGTCCTACACGCCTTATCAGCCCGAGATCAGCCAGGGCAACCTCCAAGCGATATTCGAGTTTCAGACCCTCGTCTGCCAGCTCACTGGGATGGAGGTTGCGAATGCCTCGATGTACGACGGCGCCACGGCCCTGGCAGAGGCTGCCTTAATGGCGTCGAGCATTACGGGCCGCGCCAAATGGGTAGTCTCGAACTGCGTCCATCCGGCCTACCGCGAAACGATGCGCACATATGCCTGGGCCTCGGGGAACCGACTTGTGGATGCCGGTCGGTCGGGCATTACCACCGATTTCGCAGAACTCTCCAAGCACGTCACCGGAGAAACGGCCTGTGTAGCGATCCAGCATCCGAATTTCTTCGGCGCGTTGGAGTCCCTGCGCGAAGCAGGCGCGCTGGCCCACAAGGCGGGTGCGCTCTTCATAATCTGCTTCGATCCGATATCGCTCGGCCTTCTGAAGCCGCCCGGAGAGTTCGGGGCGGATATCTGCGTCGCGGAGGGCCAGCCGCTGGGGATACCGCCGGGATTCGGCGGCCCGCTGCTGGGCATATTCGCCTGCAAGAAGAAATACGTTCGTCAGATGCCGGGCCGGCTGGTTGGCGCTGCGACGGATTCGGAAGGCCGCCGTGCATACACACTCACCTTGCAAACCAGAGAGCAGCATATCCGTCGGGAGCGAGCAACGTCGAACATCTGCACCAACGAAGCGCTGAATGCCCTCGCGGCCGCTGTCTACCTGTGCACACTCGGAAAGCGCGGCCTGCGGGAGGCAGCCAACTTATGCCTCCAAAAGGCCCACTATGCGGCACAGGCCATTTCAGAGCTGCCCGGGTATCAGCTTCCGTTTGATACTCCCTTCTTCAAGGAGTTCGTGGTCAGGACAGGGAAGCCGGTTGCCGAGTTGAATGAGAGTCTCCTCAACCGGAGGATTATCGGCGGCCTGGATCTCGGAAAGTCTTACCCGGACCTTGCGAGCCATATGCTCCTTTGCGTGACCGAGCGGAGAACAAGGGCCGAGATTCACGCGCTGGTCGAGGGATTGGCGGAATGAGCACGGAGCCGACGATCTTCGAATACAGCTCACAGGGCCGAACGGGGATTTCCTGGCCGGAGCCGGATTTGCCTGAACGCCCGCCTGCGGACTATTTGGGCGAGGAGAACCTCCGCGCCGAGCTCCCGCTGCCCGAATTGACCGAGGTACACGTCATCCGCCACTTCACCCGACTTTCCCAGCTCAATTACGGTGTGGACACGGGCTTCTATCCCTTAGGCTCGTGTACCATGAAGTACAGCCCGAAAATCAACGAACAGATTGCTGGTCTGCCTGGGCTGTGCAGGCTGCACCCATATCAGGATGAGCGCATATCGCAGGGGATGCTCCGCCTCCTCTATGACATGCAGGTCTTCCTGGCGGAGATCGGCGGCATGGACGCGGTTACCCTACAGCCGGCTGCCGGGGCTCAAGGCGAATTCACAGCGCTCATGCTATTCAAGCGCCACCACGAGAGGGTGGGGGAGGGACATCGGCGGATCGTCATAGTTCCGGACTCCTCGCATGGCACGAATCCTGCGACCGCGGCACGATGCGGCTGCCAGATACGGAAAGTGCGTTCAGGCTCCGACGGTTTGGTGGACATTTCTGCGCTATCGGCTGAGCTATCGCGTGACGTTGCCGCCGTCATGCTCACGAACCCGAACACTCTGGGGCTGTTCGAGACCCGCATCGTAGAGATTTCGCACATGGTTCACGACGTCGGCGCTCTACTGTATTGCGATGGCGCAAATATGAACGCCGTCCTTGGGATTCACCGTCCCGGCGATGCGGGGTTCGACGCCATGCACTTCAACCTGCACAAGACGTTCTCAGCGCCTCATGGCGGCGGCGGACCAGGATCCGGGCCTGTCGCCGTCAAGAGCTTCCTCGAGCCCTACTTGCCCGTGCCGACTGTCGGCTTCGAAGGCGGCCGGTACTTCTTGGATTACGATCGGCCCGAGTCCATCGGGCGAGTCCACTCGTTTTATGGAAACATCGGCGTGGTCGTAAGGGCCTGCGCATACATTCTAAACGTTGGGCCCGACGGGCTGAAATCGGTGAGCGAAAACGCCGTCCTGAATGCGAATTACCTGGTGAAGAGGATCGCGGAAGCCTACGACGTGCCCTACGGCGAGCGGTGCATGCACGAGTTTGTGGCGTCTGCTGTGCGACAGAAAGCACACGGCGTCAAAGCCTTGGATATTGCGAAGAGGCTGATGGATTATGGGTTTCACCCGCCGACGATCTACTTTCCGCTGATTGTGCCCGAAGCGCTCATGATCGAGCCGACCGAGACGGAGAGCGTGGAAGCGCTCGATGCCTTTGCGGATGCGATGCTCGCGATCGCACATGAGGCCGAGTCCGATCCTGAACTCGTTCGCGCGGCTCCGCATACGACGCCGGTATCCAGACTGGATGAGGCAGGAGCGGCCAGGAAGCTGGAGTTGCGATGGCGCAGCACTGGAGACTAATCTTGGACGGCAACCGGGCCGCTGCTTTCAATATGGCGGCTGACGAGGCGATTCTTCGTGCGTGCGCAGATGGTGTCGTGCGACCAACGCTTCGCCTATATAGCTGGCAGAGGCCGGCGATATCCGTCGGCCTCTTCCAGAGCATCGAGCGGTCGCGCATTGACATCCAATACTGCCACGACGCCGGGATCGAGTTAGTCCGGCGGCCGACGGGGGGCCGCGCCGTGCTCCATGGGCACGACCTTACATTCAGCATCGCACTCCACGAGTGCCGCATCCCGAATAGCTTCAAGAAGGTACTGGCAAGCCATATGTGGCTAATGGGTGGAATAGCC
>DATKXU010000036.1:0-8557 GCA_035528905.1 Armatimonadota bacterium | reverse complement strand
TGTGAATGCAACGCGATTATGTCCCCTGGTATCTGCAGAGCGATAATGTCCCCATGGAGAGAGGAGTAATCGCGATCACACAGAAGGAAGCGACGCGCTACGATGTGTTGAGGAGAGCGCTTGATGGGACGATCAGCCTGATGGATGCGGCGGGTTACATGGGGGTGAGTTACAGACAGTCAAAGCGGCTGAAGAAGAAGGCTGAAGAGGGTCTTGGGGCACTTGCACACGGCAACAGGAGAAGGGAGCCGGCAAATCGCCTGAGCGATGAGATGCGTACGGGCATCCTCGAGTTGAGCGCGAGCAAGTACTCATGCTTCAACGACACGCACTTCACTGAGAAGCTCGCGGAGGAAGGCATAGATGTATCCAGGGAGACGGTGCGCCGGATCAGGAGGTATGCCGGGATCGCACCCAAGAGGAGAAGGAAGCCAAAGAAGCATCACCGCAGGAGACCGCGCAAAACGAGTGAAGGACTCATGATGCTCTGGGATGGAAGTCCCCACCGCTGGTTCGGCCCTGATGAGAATCCATGCTGCCTGATGGCGGCGATGGATGATGCCACAGGTAAGATACTTGGCCTGCTCTTCTGCGAGCACGAATGCAGCTGGGCGTATCTTGAGCTGCTGCGGCAGGTGGTGAAGGGATGGGGAGTGCCATGCAGCGTCTATCAAGACAAGCATTCTGCGCTGAAGCGAAACGATGACTGGTGGAGTCTTGAGGAGGAACTGGCAGGCGAAAGAGAGCCGACACAGGTCGGAATGGCGCTTGCTGATCTGGGGATAGAGCCGATCTTTGCGAACTCGCCTCAGGCTAAGGGGCGAATCGAGAAGCTCTTCGAGACTCTGCAGGACAGGCTGGCGCCTCAGCTTGATCTAGAAGGCATAAAGGAGATCGGCGAGGCGAACGAGTATTTGGAAAGTGTCTTCGTGCCCGAGTTCAACAAGAGGTTCTCGGCGCAGGCGGCTGGAGAGCACAAATGGAGAAGGCTGCACTCGTCGGTTGATCTGGAGAGGATATGCTCGTTCCGCTACAAGGCGAAGGTCGGTGGCGACAACGCGGTGCGTTTCTGCGGGATGGTGTTCGATATCGAGCCAGGACCGGGCGGAAGAAGCTACGCCGGAGTCCAGGCGGATCTGCGCCAGATGCTTGACGGGTCGTGGAGGATATACCACCAGGACGAGTTGATCGCGGAAGCACCATCTACAGAGGTCGGCGAGCCGTTTAGGGCAAAGAGGCGGCGCAGGGATGCAAAGGCCGCCTATGACTGCCACTGGGTGTATCTGGCAAGCAGGCAGAGGTCCGCGGTGGACACAGACTCCCCCGCGCGCACGCCCTGCACCAGGATCGTCCGTCATCCAGGCAAACCCGTCGGCGCAACCAGAATCGCCTGAGACGGGAGGGGACATAATCCCTTTGCACTTAAGGGGACACTTTCGCGTTGCTTAAACATTTCACCGCCCCGGGGACTCAAACGCAGAGCTTCCAGCCGGACCAATGATCGCTTGGAACTCTTAACAGCCTCTGATGCGTATAATTCAAGTGGAAGTCATTCGCGCCCAGATTTTAGGAGGTTTCTCGCAACAAATTCAAGAAACGTTGCGTCAAATAGGGTAGATTCCTAGCGCCAGTCCGGCACAACCATCGTCAGTGAACGCTGAAAGGAGAATCAATCATGGCTGGGAGAGTTAGATTGACAGCATCATTGGGAGTCTTGCTCGCTGCGAGCGTATTTGCATGCGGCACGGCCTTGGCAAACGGCGGGCCGTTCGTGATCAAGTACCCGGAAGGCGACCCGGCCGCGAAGGGCACCGTGGCTCGGCTTGACCCGGACCTGAAGCCCGCGCGGGAGACCAGGCTGCAGACTGCCAAGATATGTCACTTTGGTGGCAAGTCATGTGTCATAGCGTGGGCATAGCTTCAGGTGCCAAGCGAATTCAAGGTCCGTTTTTGTATAAGTCACTCCTTCCTGTCGGCTACTCAGAGTGGACAACTGAAGACGACCAACACGAATGGAACTTCCACCACGTGGGTATTTATAATGATGTGTATGATCCTTGTGTGGAACTAAACTTCGCATCTCCATATATCCCTTGTGGTGTAAACATTAACGATCCATGCAAGCTTCATCTTTTTAGACCAGGCGGCATGTGGGTCCAATATGGCACTTTTCTTCTCGGGCAAAACGACCCGTATTTCAATGTTATTTGGGAGGTAGATTAACATGAAGAAGCTTTTCGAAAACTTGCAAGGCAGTGCCCGACGGATGATATCACTTGCTTTCGTAGTTGGAGGGTGCTTCATCTCGGTTTTTCTGGCGCTTGGGATGCAGCCCTCTGATTCAAAGAGCGCTCCTCTTCCATGTGAGGATATTCGCAATCTGTTTGTTCCTCAGAGCGATATTCCCTTCCAGGGGGTACTGTTTGCCTTTGAGTACGGCGCATCCTCCGCTAAATACTATGACGAAGTGTGGTTCGGTCCCCCGAGTGGAGAAATGAAAACAGCAGACTATACCGTACGTGTCAATATGAGTATCGCACGCTCTCCGCAGGAGGCCCTTGCAGGTATCCACGTATTGCTGGACGGTGTCGCTGAGCCACCGCAGGAAGTATCGGGTGAGCCCTATTCATCCTTCAGTGACTACGCTTGGTTCGGTTACTCAGGTCATAGCGGCGGCAGGCTACTCTTTGTGCGTGGAAACATGGTTGCTGATATCGTTGTTTTCCACAAAGATGGATTTGACCAGAAGGTAATCCTTGCACTAGCCACAATTCTCAGCCGCAAGATCGATGCTGTGTTGGCGGGAAAGCCGGAGCCGGTTCCAATACTGCCTCTTGCGGCAGATCAAGAGCTGCGGGTCGATCTGGAGGGCGCCTGGAAAATGCGCGATCTGGGCGCCCGCCTTTGGGGTGCCGAGAGCACGACGATCGCCATTTATGACACCGACGGCATTCCGCGCTCATTACCGGCCAAGCGAGTAGGTGGCAATGACTACGTGGTTCCGCTGCGCCATCTCGCTGCGATCATTGGCCCCAGAGCCAGGGTGAAGACAAGTGGTGATGAGGCGAAAGTTACCCTCATGGGAAAGGTGTTGGTCCTTAAAAAGGGCAAGTCCGAGATGCAGGTAGATCAGCGCACAGCGCAATTGGACCGGACCGTGGAGTTTACGGAAGGAGAGGTGCTCGTCCCGCTCGCATCTGTCGTGAGCAATGCCTCGGGCCAGCGTATTGTATGGGAACAGCGAGGGACTATAATGGTTGGTCGTGTCAAGTAATCCAAGCAAGCGGCAGGACGGCCTTCTAATAATCTACCGGCATCTGCCATAGCGCGTCCCCAGCAGTTTCCGCCGGCATGAGACAACTTGCATTGGCACCATCGTTCGCGTAAATATAGTCGGGATTGACCCAGGGGTTATCTCCTTCCGCCGCCGTACCCGTAGTTGGATTATATGGCCCTGCTGCCGTCGCCATACTAACCCCACTTTTCTAGTGTATACTTGTCCGTCGCCGCGCCGATCGCGCCGGTTGCGCCGTTGTACACGCGATATGCCACATGCCAACTGTTCGCACCCACACCGGCGGGGCGAATGAAGTTCTTGTCGCCCTTGTCTGCGAGGACGGCCGCGCAGTTGTTCTTGGATGCCGTGCCGGATGCGCTGACTACCGGCAGTGCCGCGACCTCATAGCTGGAGTGGCCGTCTAGGAATATCTGTAGGTTGACCTTCCTGGCGTTGCCGCAGGCGATAGTGCCGCTGGTCGCGGTAAACGCGCCGTTCTCCACCCCGATGTATCTCAAACCGTAAGTGTCCATGTCTTACCTCCTGAATTGTCCGTAGCCCGTAGCCGTGATTTGCGCTATATGCTCGCGCGAACGCCTGGCTCCGAGCGCCCTTAGTTCCCCGCAGTCGGCCAGATATTCGCTATATAGAGTCTGATACCGCACCGTGTTTACGTCGCCGTCCGCCATGCGGCCGCGTGCTATGTCGGCAGCCGCGCCCTTCGGCAGCGAGTCGTGGAACGCACCCGGCAGCCATGTCGGAACCGTGGTCGCGTTGGTCAAGGCCGGCGGGTTGAGCAGGGCGCGGACGTAGACCCACGTGTGCCCGTCCTGGTGCCAGCTCGGAGCGCCGGACTCGCCTACCGTGCCGTCGAGCGTTGTCGGCCATGTGGGTTCGGTCGTGCCGCTTGTCCCGGCCGGGCGGCTCCGGCTGGCTCCATCACAGCGATTTCTATACGAACGAAGGCGCAGACGAAGGATGTCGGCGCGTCTGGATGCTCGCCCTTGGCCCGGGCGTGAACGCCGGTCGGCGCATCACGAAGCCCGTGCCGATAACTGCAGTCGCAGCCACAGGTCTGGAACACCTCGGCCTGAAGGCTTCCCCTGGCGCGGAGCCGTCGGCGCTGAAGCTCGTCATGTAGCATCGCGGCGGCTATTGCCATTTTCGGACGGACCTGCTATACTGAGGCGTCCGCTTGGGACGAAAGGCTCAGAATGGGAGTCTTGCTCAGTGTTCAAAAGCTCTTGGGGGTGAAATCAACTTGCCGAACATCAAGTCCATGATAAAGGACGTGAAGAAATCGCGCGAGCGGCACACGCGCAACGTGGCGGAGAAGTCCAAGATCAAGACGTTCGTGAAGAAAGCCAGGGCAGCCATCGAGACCGGCGACGCGGAGGCCGTACAGAAGGCCGTCACCGCTGCGACCAGCGTCATAGACAAGGCTGCCGAGAAGGGCATTATCCATAAGAACGCCGCAGCGCGTCGCAAGTCACGGCTTATGCACGCAGCAAACAAAGCCCAGGCTTAGTACGTAGCGCCGCTCAGATCGAGATTGATAGGAAAACCCGGTTCCCAACAGGGGAAGCGGGTTTTTGCTTGGTATCCGCGCCGCGCCGACGGGGAAGACACAAGGTCGAACTTCCAACATCCAGAATCCGGCATCCAGTATCCAGGATCACTCCCCAGTCGTCACGATCCACGATTACGCGCAGAAGTAAGAGGGGGTTTCCTCGCCCCGTGGATCCCTGGACCCCTTGATGAGTTTGACAAGCACCGCTGGGCTACATATAATGCAACCGTTCGGCCCATCCGCTTTGGCCAAGACCGCGGTGGACAGGCCAGAGCGAGCGGACACCAGCAGCTAACCGAGGAAGGTGGGCGCGATTGGCACGTGCTAGATTCCTGCATGCTGCCGACCTGCACCTTAGCAGGCCATTCGGTTTTCTACCGCCCCAGCTTGCCGAGGAGCGGAGGCGTGACCAGCGCAGGGCCCTGACCAAAATCACAGACCTGGCGCTCGAACGCGACGTGGACCTAGTCCTCATCGCGGGAGACCTGTTCGATTCTCCCGATCCCGATCCCACCGACCTGGAGGCCGCCACTAGGGAACTTTCTCGCCTTGCGGATGGCGGCAAGCGAATCTTCGCCATACCGGGCAACCACGACTTCGCGTCCCCGAACAGCTTCTGGCAAGGGATGAACCTGGAGGGTCTGCATATCTTCCTGGACACAGAATGGAGCTCGGTAGCGCTCGATGACCTTGGGATCGCGGTGATGGGCATCGCATTCCATCATGGGAAATCCGAGCGGCGTGCCTTCGAGGGCCTAGAGACGCCGGATGAGATGCCCTGTGTGCTGTTGGTCCATGCGTCATGGGAGGCTTTCGAGGGACAGCTCGAACGCTACCATCCGTTTTCCGCAGCCGACTTAGCTGGCACAAAGGCTTCCTATGTAGCCCTGGGACATTATCACAGCTTCAAACCGATCCTTGGCGATGGCGTTGCCGCCTGCTACTCGGGAACGCCTGAGGGCATCAGCTTCGACAAGGCGGAGACCGAAGACCGCTTTGTCATAGTTGGAGAGATCGGCGAGGACGGAAAGGCCAAGATCGAACCGGTAAAGATCAACAATCGGATCATGAGAAGTGCTGAGATTGACTGCACGTCTTTTGAATCGCAGATGGGGCTGTTTGCTGCCGTGAGAAGGCTTTGCCAGCCCAACGCACTGATCGAACTCAGACTCGTCGGCAGCCCAACAGCCGATCTAGCCACTGTTTTGGAAGAGCTTCCCGATCGCTTCAGGGAATCCTGCCTTCATTTGGCCACCGATATGTCGAACCTATCGCTCGTTGCCGACTTGCCTGCGGATGACCGGACGATCCGCGGCCGGTTCTGCAAGCGCCTCCTTCAGCAAGTCGAGAGCTCCAGCGAGCCCGAATCCCGCCGGCTGCTCCGGAGAGCTTTGGAGCTCGGGCTTGCGGCTTTCACCGAGGAATAGCGGCATGGAACTCGTCGAGCTTGCGCTGTCCAACTTCAAGAGATTCGCCGATGCAAAGCTGGGCTTCTGCCCCGGCCTGAATCTCCTCTGGGGACCGAACGAGTCGGGCAAGTCCACCATTCACGAGGCGATATGCTGCGCCCTGTTCGGCAGAGAGCGTGGAAAGGTTCTCGAAAACTGGAACGGCGGCTTCTGCTCGGTGATCCTGACTTATCGCAGCGGCGACTTGGTCTACCGAATAGAGCGCCGCCTGACCGAGGGGGTATCCAGGCTCGGCGCTCTGGCGGGAGACGATCTCACCGATGTGGCATCACGAAACGATGAAATCGAACGGATTCTGGCCGACCACTTGGGCATCACGTCGCGGCAGGTTTTCGACAACACCCTCTCGATCAAGCAAAAGGACATGAGCCGGCCGGATGTGTCAGACATGGAAGCCGTGGGCGGCGAGATCCAGCGCGTGCTCACGGGAACCGCGCACGTGTCGGCTGCTGAGGCGCTGAAACGCCTGGAAGCCGGACGTAACACTGTGAAGGGGAAAGCCCGGCCATCAAACCCCAGGGAGTTCGACAAGATCACAGAGCGGCTGGGCAGGCTCGCGGAGGAGCTCGCGGACGCCCGACGCTCCCGCACGCAGATACGGAATCTCGAGGAAGAGCTTAGCGATCTGCAAGGCAGGATCGAGCGCGATTCCGGACGCCTCAGCGCTCTGGCGGAGCTGCTCCAACGCCACAAGAGATGGTCCGAGCTTAAGAAAAGCGAGGGGGAGATTGATAACCTCCACCAGAGCGTTTTTGCCACGCTCAGGAAGCTCCAGGACACGCTCGCGGACCTGAAGTTCGCCCAGAAAGAGCTGGAGGGCTATGCCGACCTGGTGGAAAAGGACGAGCAGATCGCAGAGCACCTACGGAAGATAGGCAGCAGGCGCGGCGAGCTAGACGCCCGGCTTACCGAATTGGAGTCCGCCGGCGAGGAGTCGGGCTCGGCCGTTCGCCGCTTGGCGCCAACCGTTCTCCCAGCCGCCACGCTGGCGCTTGCGCTTGCAGGGCTGGGGCTGGGATTTCTCGCCGACCCGAGGGCATTCCTGCTCCTTCTTCCCGCCTTCGTCCTAGCGATCAAGTGCGTCCAGATGAGGGCGGCCGCCCCGGTCGCGGAGTTCAGACACGTCACCGAGATGATCGGATCCGCGCACAGCGAGCTGAAGCAGCTCGATGCGGAAGAAGCAAGCATTCTAAGCTACATACACTGCCGGGACGCTGATAGGGCTTGGGCGAAGATCAAGAGATACCGCAGCCTGACAGATCGCATCCGCGAGCTGGAGATTGCCCTCAATGCTCTACTCGGCGGGCGCAAGATGGAAGATTGGGAAGCTCAAGAAGCGCAATTGGCTAGGGAACTCTCGACTGTCCGCAGAGAATTGGAGGAAGATTTCCCCGGCTATTCCCCAACGGCCAAGGAGACGGAAGCCTGGCGGTCGGAACATGCAGCCCTTCAGAACTCACTGCCGAGAGCCGAGGCGAGGCTTCACGAGGTACGCGGATCGCTCGAAGCCGAAAAGCGAAACGCTCGTGACCTGGCGGCCCTGGAGGGTGAAATCGAGTTTCTGCACGGACGCAAGACCGAGTTGGAGTTCCTGTACAAGGCCTACGGCGAGGCAATAACTGCTCTCAACACGGTCACGCAGGCGGTCTCCGATGAATACCTGCCGGAACTATCTGAACGCGCGTCGGGCCATCTGGAGCGGATAACCTCCGGCCGTTATACGTCAGTCTGCGTGAAGCCGGACTGGGAAGTCAGTGTTGACTGCCGGGACAAGAGCGCCATTCAGCCATCCATGCTGAGCATCGGCACGCTGGATCAGATGTACTTCGCGCTCAGAATGGCCTGCGGAGGATTGCTCTCTGACAACCGGAAGCTGCCGGTCGTCCTCGACGATCCGTTTGTGGCCTTCGATCGCCCCCGGCTGGAGAACGTTCTGGACCTGCTCAGAGTCCTGGCGGAGGAGAACCAGATACTGCTCCTGACGCACGACCCGTATGTGCTGGACTGGGCGCGGAATCTGTCGTCCGACGGCACGCCGGTTCAGATTCACGAGCTTCCGGGGCCGGGGTAGATGCTGGATGCTGGGGGCTAACTGCTAGCTGTCAAGTTTCACCACATTGTGAACAGTAGTTCAGCAAGTGGGTAGGCTCTTTGATAAACAGGTTTGGTTGTGCCTGGTAGTACTGGCAGACCTTGGCGTAAGGGGTGATCCTGCCGATTCTTCGGTGCTTTCGGTAGAAG
>DATKXU010000035.1:0-11117 GCA_035528905.1 Armatimonadota bacterium | reverse complement strand
TGTCACAGGCATAGGCAAGGTTGTCTCCCATACACTGCTTGCTAGTCTGCCCGAGCTTGGAAGGGTGAGCGCCAAGCAGATTGCAGCACTTGTTGGTGTGGCTCCCTTCAACCGTGACAGTGGCATGATGCGTGGGCGCAGAAGCATTACTGGAGGCCGTGCACATGTGCGCACAGCGCTCTATATGGCTACTGTATCTGCAGTGAGGCACAACCAGGTGATTAAGGCCTTCTACGACCGCCTGATAGCCGCGGGAAAGCCAATCAAGGTAGCCTTGACCGCTTGTGCTCGCAAGCTGCTCACTATTCTCAATGCCATCGTTAGAGATCATTTGCTTTCCAAGGGCATCCTAGCCGCGAAGTCCGCGGCGTAGCTATTGACAAGCAACACAGTCGCTGGAACTTGAAACTCGTTCCAGCTGAATCACTGTATCCTTCTTCCAATTCACATCATCTGTTTCAGGATAATCCAGGTTGTAGTGCAGGCCGCGGCTCTCCTTGCGGGACAGCGCGGATTCCACGACCAGGCTCGCGACGGTTGCGAGGTTCCTCAGCTCCAGCAGCTCGCGCGAGAGCTTCCCGGAAGCATACAGTTTTTCGACTTGGCTCGCAATGTCGCCGATATCGGCACGGGCTTTCTCCAGGCGCTCGTTGGTGCGGACGATGCCCACGTAAGTCCACATCGCGCACCGGATCCTTTCCGTCAGCTCTGAGACTGCCTTCGGGCTGACGTCCTGAGTATGGCGCTCAGTTGGGAAGTCCGGCAGGTCGGGGCACGGCCAATCGGGTATCAGGCGCTGCGAATCCGCCGCTCCTCGATGTGCGAAGACCAGCGCCTCCAGCAACGAGTTGCTCGCAAGGCGATTGGCGCCGTGGACCCCCGTACACGCGACCTCACCGCATGCATACAGCCGATCAATTGATGTCCGGGCGTTCAAGTCCGTGAGCACTCCACCGCAGCTATAATGCGCCGCCGGCACGATCGGAATCCAATCCTTAGTTATGTCAATGCCCACAGAGAGACACTTTTCGTATATGTTCGGGAAGCGGCTCTTGAGCTGGTCAGGATCGAGATGCGTCACATCCAGGTAGACACACTCGTCGCCGCTTTTCTTCAACTCAGCGTCAATCGCCCTGGCCACCACGTCTCTCGGGGCCAGGCAGCCCATCTCGTGGTACTTCTCCATGAATGTGCTTCCGTCCCGAAGCCTCAGCGTGCCGCCCTCGCCGCGCACGGCCTCCGAGATCAGGAAGCAGCGAGCGTCCGGGTGGCAGAGCGAGGTCGGATGAAACTGGAAGAACTCCATGTTCGCAATCTTCGCGCCCGCTCGGTAGGCCATCGCCACGCCGTCGCCGGTCGCAATCTCCGGATTCGTCGTATGAAGATAGACCCTCGCGCAGCCGCCCGTTGCGAGGACGACGGCCTTGGCTCTGAAGGTTGTGACTTCCTCTGTCTCGGTGTCGAAAACGTGCGCTCCGCAGCAGACTGAAGCCCCGCCGTCGTCCGGCCGGACGATCAAATCCACGGCGAAATCGTGCTCGAAGAGCCGGATATTGTCCTGCCGCTTTACCTGCACGGCCAGCGCGCGCTCGACTTCCCGCCCGGTGAGGTCTGCCGCATGCACAATGCGGCGCCTCGAATGGCCGCCTTCTCTACCCAGCGCAAGCGTCATTTCGCCTGTGCGCGACTTTTCCATCGAGAATCGCGCGCCCAGGTCAATCAATTCATATATGTATCCTGGGCCTTCCTCGACCAGGATTTCGACGACATCTTCATGGCACAGCCCGGCTCCGGTGGCAAGCGTATCCCGAATGTGAAGCCCGAATGAGTCGTCCTTACTTATCACGCTGGCGATCCCGCCCTGGGCGTAGTTAGTATTCGACTCCGTATCGCTCTTCTTGGTGACGAGCGCGACTCTCCGCGACGGATCGTCCTTCGACACGTTCAGCGCGAGCGTCAGTCCGGCCATTCCGCTTCCCAGTACCAGGTAGTCTACATCCATGGTCATCAAGCCTTCAACTCCCAAATCAGCAGCGAGCGGCTAGCAGTCAGCCGTCAGCATCCCACAGGGCGCGCAATCCGAGTCTTTCGCGCTATCTCCCTGGAACCCTGGATCCCTTGACCCTTGGATCCCTCAGCTCCCGCAGAATCTCGTCCGCGCCGGCGGCGCGTAAGGCCCGTGCGAGCTCCTGTCCCAGTTGCTCTGCGTTGTCTGGGCCGCCATGAGTTTCTCCGCGCACCAGGCGACTTCCGTCCAGGCTGGCAACGACGCCGGCGAGCTTCAAGTTCCCTGCTTCAATCCAGGCCAGCGCCCCGGCGGGAACCTGGCATCCGCCTCCCAGCGCCCGCATGAAGCTCCGCTCCGCCAGCACGGCAGCATGGCTCTCCGCATGGTCGAGCGCCTTCAGTATCTCGATGACGTCCGTGTCACCTTCCCGCGCCTCGATTGCCAGCGCTCCCTGTCCGACCGCCGGAAGACATATCCCCGGGGGAATCTTCTCTGTGACCCGGTCGGTCCAGCCCATCCGGTAAAGCCCGGCATACGCCAGCACAATGCCGTCGAACTCTCCATCGCTCAGCTTCCGAAGCCTCGTGTCCAGGTTGCCTCGGAGGTCGGAAATCTCGAGATCCGGCCGGTAGTTGAGCAGTTGAGCACGCCTTCGCAGGCTGCTGCTGCCGATCCGTGCGCCAGCAGGCAGATCCACGAGTCCTGGGCCCTTTGTGACCAGCACGTCGCTCGGGTCCGCGCGCTCCGGCACGGCCGCGATGCACAGACCCTCCGGTAGCTGCGTCGGCACGTCCTTCATGCTGTGAACCGCGAGATCAATCTCCCTGCGGAGCAGGGCAAGCTCCAGCTCCTTTACGAAAAGGCCCTTGTCGCCGATCTTCGCCAACGGCACGTCGAGGACTCTGTCGCCCTTGGTCTTGATAGTCCTGACCTGGATTTCCAGGCCGGGATGCAGAGCCTTCAGCCTGTCAGTAACCCAGTTGGTCTGGCGCAGGGCCAGTGTGCTCCCTCGAGTGCCGACCGCTAGCTTGGTCATTTGCGAATTGTCCGATGAAACGTTCAACGCGGCTGCGGCAAACCCAAATTAATTGCCCGCCGCCGTGGAGATTATCGCACCTTCCGGGGTATGAGGTCAACTGAATCGCCCTACTCGGCGAGCAGACCATTGGTCATTCCGTCGAACTAAGGCGTGAGGTTATAGGCGCTGGTGAGGGCGGCAACTGCTTTTTCGGCGACCGAATCGGGAAAGCAGTGGGTGTGGCAGTCAATTATTCTCATCCGGCGGCCTCCCGTTCTGCGCGAGGAGCCGGCTGGATTTCTGCACTGCACGTGAACACGAGTTCACATGCGGGAGCGCCCTCAGACAGCTTGCTTTCGAGGGAAAACTTGATGCCCGGTGAGAACTGCGCGGCCCAGGTCGAAAAGTCCCTGGTGCAGATGCTGTCGCAGATTTCGGCAGCCTTCGACATCCTACCCGCCTTGTCGAGGATTTTGAGCCAGGGACACTCGCGTATGCTGATGCGGAGTATGTCAGGCGTTCTCTCGACGACGCGGTGATCGTAACCCTCGGCTGCGAACTTCAGCCACAGCCCGAGTGCCAGATCGGCAAGGGTCCCTCCCCCGATCTTGAGGAGTTCTCGGGCGTTCCTCGCCTGGATCTTCGGCAGAATCTCCCACACCTGTTCGTCGAGCCGCATCGCTTCTTCAAACGAGTGCTCATCCTCGATGCAGACGAACCACAGTCCATCCACGGCGAAGTACGACCTGCGCAGGAACTCGATGATTGCCTTGTCGTCGAACATTGCTGCCTCCCGAAGCGGTTGCTCTACTCACCGTTTAGATACTTCTTCGCGCCGCCGATTTTCCCTGTCTGCCTTCGCCTCCATGCAGGATTATCCCCAGCCCGGCTCGAATTTGGGCTTTGGGTTCATTCCACAGAGGCTCATGCCTGCGGAGGAACGAAGAGCTTACGTCGCTGAACGTACATCCCGCGTGGCGTGGCCGAATCGGCTGATCATACGCATAAATGTCGAGGTGCCGTTCTCTGAATTGCGTCGTATATTATGGAGGGAGATGCCGTGATGAAGATGAACCCAGTGAGCGAAGGTAGACGTGACGAGTCCAACGGGGACTTGGGGACGTACTTGCGTATCACAGACCGTATGCCCGCCTGGACAAGAGCACGGTTTCTTCAGTTTCCGCTGCTGTGGGTGATAATAGCGTTTCGGCTCGTAGTGGCCGGATTGTCCGTTCTGTCGTTGGCCTTTGTTCTATATGTCTGGCGCGATCCGACTGCGGAGCAGGATTTGGGCTCGAGTTTGGTGTTTAGCGCAGGCTTGTACGCTGTGCTGTTCCTCGGGCTACCCTCGGTGGTAATAGCCATCGGGTTGCTGAAACACCGGCTGTGGGCAGTCCGGATGGCGATAGTACACGATGTCACCTTGGTTCTGCTTGCGCTGGTGTTCTTCTTCCCGCTACTGGTCCTCTTCTTCCCGCTACTGGTGGTCGGGCCGTGGTTTTCGGCTGAGGGAGCTTATCTTCTCTGGAGGACTCACTGCTGGCACGACGCGGCCAGGCAAGCGAATTCACAGCTATAAGGTGTTACGGGTTCGAGCACCAACGTTCGGTTGCGCGCCCCCGATTGCTATGATGATTGACGCTCTGGACCGGAGAGACGCGGGCCCTGCCGTCTATGGTCTACAGTCCACCGTCTCTCTAGCGAGGTTATGATGGCTGGGCAAATCACACTTTGGTCTATCCTGGCGATTGGCGTTCTGGCCGCGGTTTACGGCGTGCTGTTGACCGTTCTGGCAAAGCCGTCCGGCGTGAAGCCGAAGGTAGCGCGGGGATTCTACGTGTGGCCGAATACGCTGTCGGCGGTGGTAGCCGTCCTCGCGGTCGGGGCCATCGTGATTTCCAGATGGCCACCGTCGCGCTTGCTGGTGGGGGTTGCTGGCGGCCTGGCGATAGGCTGGGTGCTGGTCTTCCTGCTTTTCTTCTCGTCGAGGGCCACCGGGAGGAAGCTGGCCGTCGAGGGAGGCGGTGAGGGCCAGAGCAGGCTTGGGTACTATCTGCTTTCAGCATCCGGGCTGCTTCTAGGCGCGGCGGCGCTGCTGGGTGTGAGCATCGTCGTGCGTGCGCGTCCGGCACTGCACATCATGACGGTCGAGCCGTTTGCAGCGCTGGCTGTGGGGTTCTGGCTCGCAGCGACGTTCTGGAGTCTCCCGTCGGCGCTGTATAGGTGGCTGCTGGCGAGGGAAACCGACGTCGGTCCGGTCCAGATCGGTCCGCTTTGTGTACAGTTTCGCAGTACGCCGGGTGAGACGGCGTTTCTAGCGGCGTCCGGGCTCGCGTGCGCAGCCGCTCTGGCCGTCTACCGATTCGGGGGGAAGAACGTCTTCGGGTGCGTGTATCCGCTGAGCGCGTTTGCGGCGAGCCTGGTATTCGCGGCTTTGGTAAGCCCGATCATGGCCCCGGCGCACGGCAATCGCCGGGCATCAAAGAGGCGCGCAGTGCTCCAGGGGCTTGGCATAGGCATCTTCCTGGCCGGGACGGGCCTTGCTGCCTACTTGGTAGCAGGTCGAGCCCTCGGTGATCTCAGAGCCTTCTACAGCTTCGGGGTCGGGCTCGCAGCCGCCACGTTCCTTATGCTGACAGCCAGATACCGGCCGCCTTTCGTTCCCATCGGGTCTCCATTCGGTGTGGAAATAGCCGTTGCGGAGGTGCTGACGGTGCTTGCGTCTGCGGTGCTCGCCTTCCGATGGATGGCCGGGTATGGAGTAGCTCTATGCACAGTGGGCATGCTGTCGTCGTTGGCCGTCGTGTTCCCTATAGGCGCACTGTGGGCCGCTCAGCGTGCGGGTGAGGGCTCCGAAGAAGTAGATCTGCCGTTCATCGCCCACGCTGCATCCAGGTTTGCTGAGATGGTCATGGCCGGCGGCGCATTCCTGCTGCTGGTTGCGTTGTTCAGGTTGTTCGTCGAGCGGGCCGAGCTCAGGCGGGCAGGCATAGATATCAGTGACCCGTATCCGTTCATCGGCCTGGTGGTCGGTGGAAGCTTTCCGATCCTGCTGCGCGCTCTTTCTCAGTCGGGCCGAATCGGTGAGAGCGCGGCGACGTTCGATAAGTCGGTGCTGACGAGCCTGGGACGGTGGGCGGCATTTCGCACGCTGGGCATCTGGCTGCTCGCAGGCATCACGCCGCTGTTGGTCGGTTTCTTCTGGAGGATTCAAGCGGCGGGAGCGTTCCTTGTAGGACTGGCTGCTGCGGAGCTTTTCCTCATCCTCACGCTCTGGCTCGGCGAAGTTCGGAACACCGCCGACGAGGGCATCAGAGTCGCAACGAGAGCAACCCACATCCTTTCCGTGGGCAGCGGTCTGATTACTGTCCTGCTCGTTCCGCCGCTGATCGAGTTCACAGGCGGGCTGACCCGCGCGGTGAAGATCAAGAGCCTGGTCGGTGTTCTGGCGGTGCTGCTCGTCTGGGTGCTGGTCGTCGTGTGGAGGAGGTTGAAGGCGGAGAAGGAGTGAGTCGGCTGCGAAGCGCTGAGCACCACCAGGCACTAGAGCAAATCTAGCTTCTGCTGGCCGGCGGACTCCGCTTGCTGCGCCCACGTGACCCGGCGGCCTGGCGCTGGGAAGAGCGCGTTGAACTCGTCCCCGAATGCCTCGCGCAGGCGGCAGGCGAACTTGTAGAGCTTGTCGAGCAAGTACCCCTTATCCTCATCTCCGATGTAATCTTCCATCAGCCCTAACTCGCCGTTCTTCTTCTCGTAGACCCTGATGTAGTCGCCGATCGCGACGCCCTGCGCAACCGCCGCCGAGCGCTTCTTCTGGGCGCTGCTGAATGTCTTCGATGTCACTCTCTCCCGCCGGGCGAACTGCTCCACCGGCAACTGGCCGTTCTGTATCTTCTCGATGAGGTCGTGGTAAAGCCGACTCACGCCGTCCCTGTCGTTAGCCAGCAGGAGGTCCACCGCCTGCGAGATGAATTCGCGCCCGAAAGGCTCATCTGCGCGGGAGCGCACCGACGCGCCTCTGAAGGTCTTCTTCCCATCGTAGCCGATCAGGACATAGTTCTTCACCTTCAGCGAGAGCATCGCGGCGTAGCGCCCGTCGTGCACGAGGTTGATTCCTTCCGGCAGGCTGCGGCCGATCTCATGTACGAGGGCGATTTCCGCATCCTGGGTCTCGACACTCGGCGGCGCCTCGAAGTACACGCCATCGGTGTCTATCTCGATCACTTTGCCCCCATTGCGCTCGATGGACTCCGCGATCTGCTTGACAATCGCCTGCCCGGAGGTCGTGATCTCAGCCGCCGCCTCGAAGTCGTTGAAGTTGAACGGTGCGCCCAGGTAGCCGTAGAACGAGTTGATCAATACCTTGAAGGAGTTCTGGAGCCCGTCCCAGTAGGCCCTCTCATTTGCCGGCCCGGACTTCGATTTCCCCTTGGCGTCTATTCTGCGCCTTGTCAGCTCCGCCAGAGCCGGGAGGAATACGTCCAGCGCATCCGACGCCGGCTTGATCCTTCTGCTGAGCATCAGGCTGGGATACAGGCTTTCCACGTCGCACTTAATCACGCTGCGTATCAGCCCAGAGGCGCGAAGCTCCGTGTAGCCGCCGGGTATTTCTCTGGACGGCTGAGGTCTGGGAATCGCGTGCCCCTGGCGGAGGTAGTCTCGGATCAGGATCGAGTTGATCTTCTCTCCGGTGCCGGTGGTTGCGACCGTCTGGTGGCTGTCCGGCACCATCTGCGTCAAGTAGAATTCCGGCGGGCAGACGAGCGCCGCCAGACTCCTCGTCTCACGCACGTCCTGCCTGGCGTACTGCCTCACAGTCTCCGGATCGGTCGTCCATAGACCGGCGATCTCTTCGCCGGGGATGAGGACCCGGTCAGGCTCCGAGAGCCCAAGAGCTCGAGCGGACTCCTTGAGGCTGTGGCGTTCGAGCCGGCCTCTGCCTACGTCGAACCTCTGGACGCCTAGCAGCGTGTCAATGACATGGCGCCCGTATATATGTGCGGGAGTAAAGGGCCTGGAGTACCCGCCGATGGGGCAGCTTCTCTCGGTTCCGAAGGACAGCTCAGAGCCGTCGCGGCCGAGCGTTAGGCGAACGCCGCACCTGCGAGCGCGTGCCGAGAGGAACGGCAGGTCGAACCCAAGGATGTTGTGCCCTTCGATCACATCCGCGTCCAGCTCGCGCATCATCGTCGCGAGCCGGCCGAGCATGTCGGATTCCTCGCCTTCCAGAATCTCCTCGCGGCCCCGGTTATCCGATAGGGCGATCAGGAGAATGCGGCTCGATTCCGGCTCGGATGAAAGGCCGGCGGTCTCGATGTCGAGCTGCATCCGGTGTATGTCGTCGAAAGTAAGGCCCTTGAAGAGCGTCTTTCCAGTTGCGAGGAGGAACTGCTTTTCCGCGCTGGGGTAGGCGACATGGTCGGTGCCATTCATACGGAGAGCGTTCCGAACGGAGACGAAGGCGGGCCAGCTCGGGAAAGTGACTAGAAACCGGTATCCCTCGCCTGATAGCTCCGTGCATGCGCTCGCGCTCGGGACATCCTGCGCCTGGCTCAGGATCAGCCAGGGCGTGAATGGCTCGCGGGCTTCCGTCACGTGGTTTCCCTGCCGGATGTAGACGGCCGCTTCGGACTCGCCGACCTCCACAGCCACGATGCCCTGGGTCGTATCCGCGCCGAATAGGATTGTCTGAGCGTCTGCCATGCCAGTCCCGAACCCCCAGGCCCCGGCCTTATTCTACCACAGGGAAGGCGCCAGCGGAATGTCAGGCTTAATGCTTTCAACGATGCCGGGATAAATCAAAAGGGCGGCTCTTACGAGCCGCCCTTGAACGACGGTTTCCTGCGCAAATACTCGCGCGTTTAGGATCAAGTATGGCCGCTGCTCATTACTGGCAGTTCAGTATTTCGGCCATGTCCTTGGCGTTCTCCAACTGCTCCAGCGTAGCGTTGGCGTTGAGAATAGTGGCCTCGATCTCGTCCACGGACTGCGCGACCGTGGTCGCGGTCGTTGTCACTGCCCCGGTCTCGTAGGCGATCGTAGAATAGTAGTTCACTTTCTGCGAGACTATGTTCAGCCACAGCGCAAACAGCTCCTTCTCTGCCTTGTCCCGCATGTCGGAGTTGTCTGGGACCTCCAGCGTGGCCGTGCCGAATGCAAGGTCCGAGGCAACAGAGCCTGCGAGGCCGGTCTTGAACACGTCGGAGTAAATCGCGATGTTGTTCATATAACCCGGCAGACTGGCGGCCTCTTTGCGGTTGCCCTTGCCGCTGTATTGATGCTTCCAGTAGCCGCTTGATTCCGGGCCGGTAGCGCCGCCCGGCGCAGGAATAAGTCCTGCGGCGTAGACGGTCAAATCACCTTGCCGAACGGTCATGCCTGCGCTCGACGGGGCCATCTTGCTCGCAAACTGGAAGAGCGGCGATTCCCAGCTATCCTGGCCGGAATATACCACGGTGTTCGGATCGCTCGCCACCCAGTCTACTAAAGTAGGCAGACTTGCATGGCTGGCGTAGGACCATGCCGTGCCGCCTGCAGGTCCGCCGCCGCTCGAGCCGGTGACGACATAAAGTTCTCCGGTTGGATTGCCGATCGTCAAGTGCTTGACGAACGGCTGGAATGCAGTGTTGTGGATTCTGTAACTGTAGTAGTAGTAGCCGTTGCCTCCATCCCAGACCCAATACTCTATCAAGGCGGTCCCACCGGGGCCCGCCACGTCAGCAACGCCGCTGGCTATCACCTGGCTGGGTATCGGCTGATACGTTGGGGTCTGCGCAAAGCCTGCCCCAGCGCACATCAAGCATATCAACAACACACAGCAAATGGTTGTAAACCTATACGTCAACATTCTCTTTCAAGCTCCTTTCCCAGAATTTAGAGATTTAGCATTCTTCGACAGGAAACACGCTTGCTTCGTCGTCTATTCGCCGCGATACTGAATAGCTAACTGTCCCGTTATACTCCTCACCTCCATTGACACCGAAAAGGCCAATTCTGATTTGAAGCGGAGTCCGTTCCGCACAAGGGTGGGGGAATAATGATGAATGATGTTACTTTGATCTAGGCAGGCGCCTTCGACGTAGAACCGCCAATCCGCCGAGGCTCGATCCCATCAGCAGCGCCATTAGCGAAGACGGCTCGGGTATTACTACCTCTGCTACCGGTCCCATAACCAGTCCGGCACCTACACCATCGACGCCGGCCGAGATCGAGGCGGTCGTCAATCCCGGCGCCCATATGCTTGCGATCTCGAAGTACTGGGCGTCGGCGCCGTCGGCTCTCGATGTTTGCCCGTCGGTATAGAACGTCCATCCGTCCTTTTTGGTATATTTATGCAGAGTTGGGGCAATTGAGAGCGGCGTGCCGCTGCCAAGTGAAACGGTCCAGTCCGCGCCCTTCTTGCTCGGGTCTGGAGACCACCCCCAAGGACCGCCGCCGGCGGATGAACCGGCTTGTTTATCAAGGATCACTAAGTCTGGCGGGCCGAATCCGTTGTTGTCGGGATCGAGGTTAACCGCAAACTTGTGGATAGTATCGTAGTCGAGGATGGTGGGGGTATAGGGATTCGGCGGGCTGGCAGGTTTCAGCCAGCCGAAGTGATAGTCGTCGCTCAGGTCTGCGGGGGTGTTGTAGAAGTCGTTGTTGTATACCCGATATGCATAATGCCAGTACCCCGTGCCCACGTCCAGCCAGTACCAATACGCTATCCTCGCATAGCCGTATTCCACGCCCCAGTTGGGGTCGTACACGTTTACGTAGCCGGTCGCTGCGCCGCCCGGTACGGGTTGATATTCCACCGCGTTGGACGAACCCATGCCCGCCAACAGTAGTGCGAGGCCGAATATGACGACTAGCGAAGCCCTTGACGCTCTTATCTGCGTGCCTCCTGCCCTTGTTCTCGAACGTGGCACTCTACTCTGCTCCTGCCCAAGTTCAGAGACCGGGCGGCTGTCAGGCGTCAACCCTCACTGGCTATTGCTGATTATCTGCAACAGTCTTCGGATGACTAGGGAGCCACACTACGCGCTAAACTCCTTGAACACAGGATACTACCGGCCAGGGCATTTGTCAACCGGTAAAATTACCGGTTTC
>DATKXU010000034.1:0-2866 GCA_035528905.1 Armatimonadota bacterium | reverse complement strand
CCACCCGCTGCGTCGTCGCGATGGGCTGGGTCGTGGTGAATACACGTGCGATCATAGGTGGCAGCAGCAGCACCACAAGACCGCTGGCTAGTATCGCTCTCATCGTTCTTACTCCCTACCCCGCAACCCGCCGGCGCTGGGGTTAGGTTCTCACACCGAGCGGCGACTACGGCGTGGGTTGTCCCACCGCGACCGTTTCTTCGGACTTTTTCTGCGCGCCGACGGGTCACGGGGTTTCGTCCTCAATCGTCACAACAAGTCGCTTGCCGAGTGCCTTGGCGATACGCTCGCTCACTATAATCTTCTGACCGCGATAGTCGGGATGCTCATACCGCTTAATGGTTCTCAGTGCTGTACGGCTTCGGGCCGCCAAGTCCTCTTGCATAATGCCGAGTTCGCCGCGCAGTCGCCGGAGCTGCCAGGACAAATCCTGACAGCCATCGGACTCAATCATTGGGTGTATGCCCTGACTGCTCATCGCCGTCACTCCGTTGGGCCCCATCGGCGCTCCCCGTCCACCAACTCTTCGAGCCCCCCGATGATGTCTTGGCCGACAGTCGGCTGCTCTTGCTCCGCCGCGAGGGCTTCGAGTAGAGCGTCGGCGTGACGGGGATAACCCAGCACGGATGTCTGATCTGAAATGAGTTGTCCTGTGGTTTCCATCGTCGCACCTCTGCCTATAACATACCCAATGAATCGGCAGAGGCAAGGAGAAAATTCGCAAAATCTCCGCTCAGGCAGGGGCAATTTGCCGTAGACCAGTAGTGCTCGTGCGTATTCATCGGGTCACCTCCAGGCGAGCGCCCGCAAAGGCCCGCCCTGATGGGCAGGAAGGCCATTTGCGCCGCCCATGAGGGCGCTTCGAGCTAGAGCCATTGCTTATGTAAGCTGTTGTGGGGAAAGCCGTTATGGAATTTCGGTGGCTTCCCTTACAAGGAAGAGGTCGCGAGTTCAAGTCTCGCATCGCCCAGTCAGATAAGGACTTACGAATCATCCTTGACCTCTTTGCTGGCGCTTGGTAGGGTTTGCGGGCGCTTGGGTGTTAGGATAACCGCCGCACAGCGCAGGCAAACGAATGCGTTGTATTCAATTGGTGACCGCAGAATCATCCCGGCCGCTTGGTCGCTAAGGAGTACGACCTTCGTTGATCCGCAGTCTGGGCAGAGGTACATACAGAAGCTAGACATGGGCTGGTTCCCTCGTATCCATCGTGACAAGCACGGCCGCATGACGCTGCGTTGCGGGGGACGGAAGCACTATCTCGGCGTGGACGAAGCGGCAGCTAAAGCCCAAGCCGCCGAACTCCTCGAAATGTATGGGTACACCAGCCAGGAGGACCGCCCGCGCATCGTCGTCCAACTCATCGACCAATGGCTTGCTGAGCATCCCGCAGACCGCTACGCAGTCGAGGCGTGGAATGATCTGGCTGGAACCCGATACCTGGCCGAACTGACGCCTGACGCCCTGTACGAACTTGCCCGGCATCTCCAACAGCACGGTCAGTCGCCAGCCACCCAGCGTAAGTACGTCAACACGACCAAACGTATCCTCCATTGGGCAGAACGTAATCGATGGATCAAATTCCACATCACGTCGCCGCGACTGCCGAAGCCAATCCGCCAAGCGCGAGACCTGACGCCAGACCAGACCTCGCAACTGCTGGCATGCCTGCGACCAGCGGCTAGAAGGATTGTCACATTCCTGCTGGTCACGGGCGCCCGGCCAGGGGAAGCGTGCGGGCTTCGTTGGCAAAATGTTGACCTCGCCCGTCGCGCCTGTGTCCTGACAGATCATAAAACCGCGTTGCGCACGGGACGGCCACGCACAATCTACCTCCCTCGCGCAGCCCTCGATATCCTCCAGCAGCCCGGTCAGCGCAAAGGCTACGTATTTCTCTCGTCTCGTGGCAAACCCTACACCCCCGCTGGGCTCCGTAGCATTCTTTCTCGCCACGATGTCACACCATACCAGTTGCGGCATACATTCGCTCAAGCTGCAATCGACCAGCTTCCCGCCGTAGATGTGGCTAAGCTTCTCGGCCATTCTGATCTCCGCACGATCCATCAGTATGTTCAGGTGCGTGACGAGCGCGCCCGCTCCGCTGCCGACTCTTTATTTTTTGAATGGACCGGCTGATGCAGGCGCGTTTGCGTATGATCTCGCGTTCGACGTTGATGAGCCGCTCGCAGGCTGGGCACTCGATGTAGGTTGCCATCACTCGTCCTCCGTCGCCGGCATAGTCGTTCGATGGGTCTTCAGCCCGCCACGCCCGTTGTGGATGACGTAGAGCGGACCCGGACCATACTTGAGCCACAGCGTTTGTATGACGCCCCATCGCCCCTTCTTGCCGTCGAGGTGCGGCGACTTGATTTCCTCGAAGGTGGCCCTACCACCGAGTTCCACAACGATGAAGTCGGGCTTGTAGGCTACGCCGTCCAAGTCCACATGGGGTTCGTAACCGAACCACCGAATCCCGCCCGCCTGCAACAGAAGGTACAGCTCTCGACAGCGCTCAGACTCAGCCTTGCTTCGATGCCGATGGAACAGCGGGCATGTGGTAATGATGTTGTGATGCTTCGACACGGCGGACTCCCTTCCGCTAGAGACCCTTCACCCACTCTTTAATCACTGTGACCGTGCAACCATAGCAGAGGTCGGGGTCCTCGCGCTTATTGAGCGACAGCAATATGCCATCGGCGTTCAGTTGGACGTCGCGGCCATCTACGCAGAAGGTCACACCAGCTCTCGGGAACGCATACGGTCGCCCCTCCTTGGTGTCCCCGCACATGTCACAGATGAATGCCTCAGCCATCGTAGCCTCCCTTCTACTTCCACGCCTTCGCTCGCAGACACCAGAACGCCAAGC
>DATKXU010000033.1:0-27798 GCA_035528905.1 Armatimonadota bacterium | reverse complement strand
GGAGTAGAAAAGGGTACGAGCTCCTAATGTTTTGTTAAGCAAACAAACAAGAAAGGAGCAGCGTACCCGATGAAGCTATTCAAGACTGAGGGAGAAACGTCCTTCCAGGAGCAGGTGATGGTGGATCTCCTGCTTAGCATGGGGGACACAGAGGAGGATCCGCTCGACTATGTCTTTGACGAGTGCCGCGGATCGGTGAAGGCATTCCTTGAGGAAGTACTCCGAGCAGAATGTGACATGTTCCTCGGATTTGCCCGCTACGAGCGGGGGATCGGAAGGGCCGACTCAAGGAACGGCTACTACGAGCGAGACCTGGAGAGTGTGTTCGGACTCCTTGAGGACCTCCGGATACCCCGCACGAGGAACAATACCTTCCGAACAAAGCTGATCGCCAAGTATCAGAGAAGGCAGAAGCAGGTGGCGAACCTGATCCGGGAGATGTTCGTGCGAGGCGTCTCCACCAGAAGGATCAAAGATGTGCTGACGCCGCTGCTTGGGATAGAGCCGTCGGCGTCCACCGTGTCACGGATAGCAAAGACGCTCGATGCCGAGGTGGCAAAGTACCGTAAGCGGCGGATAGAGGACGAGTATCTCCACTTGATCCTGGATGCGGTAACGATGAAGGTGAAGGAAGCGCCGGCCGCAAGGAAGGTCATGGTGCTGTGCGCATACGGCATCACCACCTACGGCAAGCGGTGTCTCATCGCATTCGAGCAGGCCAGAGCGGAGAGCGAGGCATGCTGCGAGGCCTTCCTGGAGAGTCTGTGGAAGCGGGGGCTCTACGGGCAGAATCTGGAGCTTATCATAACCGACGGCAGCCCTGGTCTGATCCGAGCGGTAGAGCTCATATACCCTGGCGTGAAGAGGCAGAGGTGCTGGGCACACAAGGGCAGAAACGTTGCCTCAAAGGTTCGCAGGAAGAACCAGGACGAGTGTCTGGCCGGCATGAAGCGGATCTATAACCAGCCGAACCGGCGAGAAGCGATCCGTGCATACAGAGAGTGGGCGACAAGGTGGAGGGAAGAAGAGCCGGGTGCGGTAGAATGTGTGGCCAGGGACCTCGAAGAACTGCTCGCCTTCTACCAGATGCCCGAGCACCATTGGAAGAAGATCAGGACCACCAACCTGATTGAGAGGATATTCCGAGAGGTCCGGCGCAGGACCCGACCGATGAGTTGCTTTGCAAACAAGGCCAGCTGCGATCGGGTCATCTTCGCCGTATTCGATTCGTTCAACAAGCGTTGGGAGCTGAAACCAATTCGCCATTTTACACAAAAGGGTTGACACTACCTTCCCCACGAACAATCGGCTTGAACTTGCCTCATCAAACAAGCGAACAGGACGGCGATTCTCGCCGTCCTGCAAGACTTATCAGAAGGGTTTCAGGTTGCAACCTGGTTGTCTCAGATCCTGAAAACGGAATCAGGGATGCCCGTGTTGATCCTGATATTTTCGTATGCCGTGGTCCCGGCCAGCTTGCCATCCTGGTTGTAGACGTCAATCCGGCCAGGCACCCATATGAACCCCTCTATCAGGCTGTGTCTCGAATAGATGTACCTGGATTTGAGGCTGCCGTCGCTTTCGTGTTTCTCAACCTTGAGCAGTTTCAGTGTCCTGGCGTCAACCCAGCACACGTGCTTCTTGTCGCGGGCATTCTCACGCACGAACGTGATCTTGTATACGGCGCCGCTCGGCCCTCTTTCGTCGGCGTTGCCGAGCACTATGTAGTCACGCCAGACCGAATCCGTGACGATGCCTATATCAATGTCCGTCTGGCGCTTGTGCGGCTCGTCCCTGATGTTCTCCTTTTTCGAATAATGGATAGCCGGAATGATGGTGGCTTTTCGGTCGCCGTTGATCACTACGACGGCCTTTAGCAGCCCGAGCTTGCCCTCCATCTTCATCTTATTGGGCGCCTTGTACCGGACAGTGGTGCTCTTGAACTCATAGCTCTTGTTGAAGTCCTTGCCGATCTTCTTCAGTTCCGCATGGTTGGCGTACAGCACTTTGCAGGTGAGCGTTACGTCTCTAAAGCCGTTGGTCGCCTGGCCGATGGCGCTCCTGGCGTCACCGTGCGCAGCCGAAGAAGACGAGATCAATACGGCAAGCATCGCCCACAAGGGCGTGAAGAAGATTGTCCGGGCAATCATCGGTCGAAATCTTGTATCTCTTTGAATTTGCTTCAACATTACATTATCGGCATGACCGCACCGAGCGGCACAGGTACGTACTATACTACATTACGTTCTTATGGGGCGCAAGGTTTCCTGTGCGCTCCGGAGGGCGCAGAGGCATACATGTATGCCATCCTGCTGCAGGTAGAGCCGATCGAAATTCGGAGGCTCTCAGGCTTCAGAACCTCAACGTTCTCCCCAAAACCTAGTATCCAATGTTTGATCTCGTCAACCCCCGCGACGGTGACTTCGAACAGCGCGGATCCATCCGGCTGAAGGGTTATCTTCTGGTGCGGATGGAATTTGCAGGCCGCGATCCAAGGCGCAATCTCTTTGTCAAAGCGAAGCACGATGTGCTCCTGCTCCGCGTCGGCCTGAAGCGACCAGCCGCGTTCCAGGTACTCCTCCAGATTGAAGTCTTTGGGGTATTTGAAATGCTCGTTCAGGATGCGGATGGCGCGTATCCGATCCACGCCGAAGGTGCGCACATCCTGCCGGAGGTGGCAGTGGCCGATCAGGTACCAGTTCCCGAAGCGGAAGGTCAGCCCGTATGGGTCAACCTTTCGCTTTGTAATCTCCTTTCGTGTGATGACGTAGTAGGTAATCTCGATGGGATTGTGGCTTGAAATCGCCTTGCTGACCGCGTCCAGTACCTCGGAACTGCATTCGCGGATGAGGTTGACGCCCACCGAAATGCGCCTCCGCATCCTCTTTATCATGGTGTCCACCTGCTCCGGCAGGAGAGTATCAATCTTCCGCAGGGCGCTGTGCATGGCTTCGGTAGGGGGCATTCCGATGCGTTCAGCGGCCATGCTGCCGGCGAGAACCAGCGCCAGCGCCTCGCTTGCCGTGAAGGAAGTGGGTAGGAATTGCATCTCCCTGATGGCGAAGTACCCTTTCCTGCGCTGTATGGTTCCCCATCGTCGGAGGATGCGGATATCCCGCTCCACGGTGGCGCGCGCGACGCCGAACTCGAGCTCGAGCCCGGCGACGTCCCATTTCCACGGCTCGTGCTCGATGAGCTGAAGAGTCTTTATGAGTCGTGAGAACTGCTCCTCAAGGGTCATCCTGGACACCTCCTAGTATAGCTTCTGCTTGGCAGCCGATTATCCCTCCGCCCTTGTGGAATGTTTGACCTGGATGGCGGACCGGCGTGCGATCAGTCCTTCCCGCAATGTGCGGCGAAGGAGCACCATTCGCAGACCTTGCCGGGCTTGGGATCGAATCTCCCGGCCTCGATGGCTGCGGCGACCTCGGTTATCTTCCCAAGCGCCAGGCGTGCGGCCGAGCCATCCGATGTGTCCCGCGCCCATTCCTCGCCGGCGGACAGTAGAATCAGGCCGGCGCGGACGGGCATTTCCCCTATGAGGCGGCTCGCAGCGCAGGCGTAGATTCCCACCTGAAGCTCGTAACGCTCCCTGCTTTCGCCGCGCCCGGTCTTGTAATCCAGAATGTTCCATCCGTCGGCGCCGTGGTAGATGACATCCATGCGCCCGGCCAGGACTTTGCCATCAATCGCCAATTCGAAGGGCGTCTCCTTGAGTACTCTGTCCGCTGAGCGCAGATCGCGGCAGCACCGGCTCGCCGCGAACCTTTCGAGAAGCGGCGCGGCGTGAGCTCCAAGGGGCTCGCCGGCCGACTCCGCCATCAGGGCTTGGATCTGGGGCTCCGCATCGTGAGAGAAATCCACGGATGCCAGCAGGCGGTGCACCAGATGGCCCAGGTCGGCGGCGGCGTATTCCGTCTCCTCTGCTTCTTCAGGCGGCTCCGTGCCTTCCTGCGGCAGGCCGATGATGTGTATCAGGCGGTATCTCGCGGGGCATTCCAGATAATCCAGAATTTGGCTCACCGATAGCCTGGATACGCCGGGATAAACTGGGCGCTCGACTGCCAGACAGCGAGCTAGCACATTCGCCGCAGTCTCCAATGCCTCAGCGGGGATGCCGAACCCCTCGATCGGGCGGCCTTCCTGCAGCTCGGCGGCGAATCTCTCCGCCAGCGTTGGAGAATCGGAAAGCGGCGGGATTTGCGTCCGATCGGGCGGGCTGTACCTGAACATCAAGCGAGAGCGGCCGGCGATCAGCTCTCCCTCTGGCGTCCCGGGACCCAGATCGAGCGTGTTCTCCAGCCAGCCCGTCCAGGAACCGGTTTCCCGATACGTTGACCTGAAATCCCCTCTGAGATCGCTCGAGCCCACCAGGATCAGGTGCTCCTCGGCTCGGGTCATGGCCAGGTATAGCAGGCGTTTTGCCTCGGACATAACTCGGTCCTCCACTCGCTCGGAGATCTCGCGGTGGGAGAGCGGAGTCTCGATCTCGCCTGTGCGCGGGTTCCTGACTTGGACGGCCATGCCCCAGTCCCCGTCGAGCACGAAAGGCCCGTGTCTCGGATGCAGGTGCCGCGACATATCGGCCACGAAGACAACCGGCGACCGCAGCTCTCTCGCTCTGCGGATGGTGGTTATCCGCACGATGTCCTCATCGGCGGCAGTCTCCATCTGGTGCGCAGCCAGGCGTTCCAGCTCCTGGATGTGTGCGACGAAATCCGGGAGGCTGTGTGCCCGGAACTCCTGCGCGATTTCACACAACCTGCGAATGTTCGCGTATCTGCGCCTTCCGTCTTGCATCGCTAGAAGCCGTGTCTCGAACCCGGATTTCGCCAGGGCGATGTCCAGTATGTGGGCGACTCCGACCTCTGGTCGCGTGTCTAGCAGCTCGCGGATCGAGCCGCGGATGCCGGACAGCCTCGAGCGGTCGGGTTCATCGAGATTCGGGATGTCATCCGCCGGGTTGTCCACCGCCTGGAGCAGACGGAGGACGTCCTGCACCTCAGGGGCGCTTGAGAACGGTCGGTCGCCGATGACGCGAACACCGATCCCGTGCTCCTCCAGGGCGCGCTCGTAGATATGCGCGTCGGCCATCGAGCGCAGGAGTATAACTATATCGCGAAGCCCGATCCGCTGGCCGGCGCGGCCTTCCTTCGTGTGAAAGAGCGGGCTGCCTCCCGTTATTTCCAGAATCCTGTGTGCTATCGCCAGCGCCTCATTCAGACGCCCGCAATCGGCGTAAACCCCCTCAGGAGATATCTTGTAGACCTTGGGAACGAGGATAACCTCAACATCAGGCTCGGATTTCGCGCCGAAGCTGCCGGCGCACTTCAGGTCCTCGTGTCCGACATCGGAGTCTTCCGCCCATACCTTGCCGAAGAACCAGTTGATGAAACCGGCAATCCCCCGGCGGCCGCAAAAGCCCTCCTGGAGCGTGATGGAGAGCGTCCGCCTGGACCAGGCTTGTTCGCGGGGCACACGGGCGTCGGGGCGCATCAGGCTTGCCGCAGACTGCTCTCTCCCGATCGTGAACACATTATGCTGCTGGGAAATCGCGTCCAGGATTTGCCTCTGGATGCTGCTCGCGTCTTGGGAATCAGCCAGCATGACGTATTTGAACTTGTCCCGATACCGGCAGGCTATCTCGGTGGGCCGGCGATCAGCGCTGCACAGGAGTTCTGTTGTCTTGCCCAGCAGGTCGTCGTAGTCCAGGAGGCCCGCCCTTTCCTTCGCCAGAGCATAACGGGTGCCGAAATCGGCGGCGAGATCGAGGAGTAGGCCCGCGCGATGCGAGGACGGCCTGTCGAGGCACGCCGCCAGGAAATTGCCGAGCGCATTCCCGGCCGCCTCGATCTGCTGCCTGATCGGGCGCGATGCCCGGCGCGCCGTGAATCGCCTGCGGTATCTCGTCACTCGCTGGAAGTCCTTCCAGTCGAATCCGTCTGCGGCGCAAGCCAGTCGCTCGGCGGATTCCAGCGCTTTCGGCATTTCACGCTGGGCATGGAACATTACCTTTTCGAGAAAGTAGTCGGCAGTTTCAGCTGAAGCCGCAAGCTCACGATAGCATCGCTCGAATGTTTCCAGGAACGGCCTTGGGTCGTTGACACGCGGCATCAACTCGGACGGCTCGCAGCCCAGGCTGCGAACATGGCGGCAGATCGAGATCACCGCCTCTCCAATAACCTCGGCTCCCAGCTCCGCGATGAGTTCTGCTGCCCCAAGCTCCTTCCGCCTGGCCTCGATCGCCTCGTCCAGCGCCCGATTGGCGACGATGCGCTGCCTGGCATCCGTGAGTACCGAAAACCGCGGGTCAATCCGCGCTTCGAATGCGTTCTCGTGCAGTACGCGGCTGCAGAACCTATGGATAGTCGTGACGTGCGCGGATTCAACCGCCTGGTCACGACCGAGCCGCCGGGCGATGCCATTCCTGATCTCTCTGGCCGTCCTCTCGGTCGGAGTAAGTATCAGCACTTCATCGGGCGACGCCCTGCCTTGCTCGACCATGCGGCAGAAACGCTCGACCAGAATCTCCGTCTCCTTAGCTCTCTCCTGGCAGGATACGGAGACCGGCCTGTTCAGCGCTGTCACGGCCTTCTTTTCGTCTTTGGTCAGTACTGGCATCTCAGCACCTATTCCCAGGTCCCAAAACGTCGCATATTGCGACAACGGGAGGGCGAAGCTCCTCTGGCCTGAGCATGTCGAAGGCTGCTGAGCCGGATGCCTAATCCTCCACCGACGGTACCTCGCTCGCCGGAGTCGAGTCCTCATCATGAAGCACATCCATGACTGAGGTTTCGGCCTCGCGCTCCGAGAGCCACTCGAACGCGTCGGGACCCAGCCGGCCTGCTTCCAGCATGAGGTTGTACGCTGCGGCGGCGATGCACTGTCGCCGCTCGTCCCTGGCAGCGCAGCAGTCAAGCACAACGGCTGCCGCTGAGGATTCCGGGGTTTCGGCCTGCTCGACAGGCGGAACGATTTCATCATAGTCGCACCTGATCCGCCGAATCGGGCTCGTGAAAAGCCTTTCGATCTCGCGCAGATAGCGCGAGGGGGCATTATCGTGCCCTGACACGCTTGCCGCTGGATAGCAGAGATACAGGTAGTCGCGAGCGCTGCTGGCCGCCGTGTAGAACAGATGCCGCTCGTAATCCCAGTCGTGCGCCCGAATGCTCAATTGATGCGGCAGAACAGGGTTGAGCGCCTCGCGCTCGTCGTCTCGCAGGAATGGGTCTTCCCGCGCCTGACGAGGAAATGTCCTCTCAAGCAGGCCGACGAGGAAGACCACCGGGAACTCCTGGCCTCTCAGAAGACCGGCATCCAGCAGGGAGACCCCATCTGTGCTTCCTCCGAAGGTGCGATACCGCCCGGTATGAATGCCCGATTCGAGCATGGCAGCAAACTCGCCCGGGCCGATCTCTCTCCCCAGCAGCTCCTCTGCGGCGGTTATCTCGGCCATGATGCGCCGGATCGCCTTCCATGCGGCGCAATCTTCCTGAAGAAGCCGGTCGTCTTCCTGCCATTGGAAGCCCGCCACTAGGCCCTCGACGGCCTGGGCCAAGTGCCGCGCTCCGCCGGTCTTGAACGCCTCCCCGAGGGTAGACGGTGTGCGAGCGCGGGCTTCCAGCGTCCCGTCCTCCGTCGAAGCGACCCCCAGGGAGAGAAGTACCATCTGGGCCAGCGCATTCTCTGAAAGCGGATGGCTGTGAGCGGCCAGCGGTATGCCGTATCGCCCGAAGGTGGCTGCGACCGTCCGGCGGTAGGATTCGACATCCCGAGAGACCAGGGCGAAGTCGCCGAACCGGAGTCCCTGCTCCCGGACGAGCCGCTTGATCTCGCGCGCGGCGAGCTCGATCTCTACCGCCGGAGTCGCCCCTGCCAGCACAGCCGCCGAATCATCCGGCTCGATGAGGGGAGGATTCGCGGCGAAGAGTCTCGCGCGGACATGGCCCAGAGCTGTGGTCGGTTTCTCGGTCGCCCCATCCATGCGCTCCACCGATGCGCCGGGGAGACCGGCGAGAAAGCGAAACGTCGGCTCGACATGGGAGAAGACTTCCGGCCGATCGTCTTGATAGTCTATGGTGAAGATCATCTCACCGCAGTGGCCCGCGAGGAGACGCACAAACTCCTGCTGCACAGGCGTGAGGCTCGGAAATCCATCAATGATGATGCACTTGAACGCCCGCAGCAGCTCCGGTTTGCCCCTTGCGACTTCCAGCGCGCGCCACATAATCCCTTCCCGATCGTCTATGCCTGCAGCAGCTAGCGCCTGCTGATAGGACTGGTAGATATCCGCCAGGTCCAGGATCTTGCGTTTGGAGCTTTGAGGAAGCCGGGCGTCAGCCGACTGCACTGCGCATCGAAGGTGCTCGGGGGCGACGGCCGCCGCCTTCAGCGTGCGGATCGCTCCGCCGAGGGCTTCTGCGAAATTTGGGCGCTCCCGGACTACATCAAAGTAGCCGCAGGGAGCTGTGCCGATGATCTCGTTGAGCAACAGGAGTTTGTGCATCTCGGATACGCACTTTACGTGCTCCATCTGCGCCAGGATGCCGCGCGTCAGCTCGTAGAACGTGCAGACAGGATCGCCGAGCAGCCCGGGGAATTGGTGATCGGAGAGGAGCACGCGGCGAATCTGCAGGACGTGAAATAACGTGGGCGCGATGAGTCGCACGGAACCCTGGTGCTCCGAGGGAGCGAACTGCTTGAATATCTCAAACGCGCGGCCCGTCTTGCCGCATCCGGCCGGGCCGACGAGAACCCTTACTGGCACGCTGCCGCCCTTTCACGGTCTAGTCATGAGTAAGTAGAGCCAAGGAGAGAATAGATTGCCGCCTACAGTATAGTGAGCGCCTGCCGCACAGTCAACTTACCGTGCCGTAGTCATTACACTTGAATAAGTCCGCGCAGGAAGTTATACTGCGTGGTGGATTCCTACTCCAAGCAGGAGGCGGCAATATGGCGCAGCCGGTGGACATGCCCTTGAGGGTCGCAATCGCCCAGATCAACATGGCGGTTGGCGACCTGGACGGGAATACGGATAAGATCATTGATCGCATAGGCCGGGCGAGGGAGATGGCGGCGGACATCGTCATATTCCCTGAACTGGCGATCACCGGCTGCCCTCCTGAGGACCTGCTGCTCAAGAATGGGTTCGTCCGCAGGAACATCGAATGCCTCCACAGGATTACCGGCGCCGCGAAGGACATCACGGCGGTCGTCGGGTTCGTGGACCTGGATGGCGATGATCTCTTTAACGCGGCGGCGGTCGTCTCGGGCGGCAAGCTGATGGGCGTCCACCACAAGGTCCATCTGCCGAACTACGGCGTCTTCGATGAGGAGCGATACTTCCGGCCCGGCCGCGGTACGCACGTCTACGAGTTGGACGAGGTGGTCTTCGGCGTCGAGATATGCGAGGATAGCTGGTACGCCGAAGGCCCTCACAAGCTCCAGGCGCTGCTAGGGGATGCCCAGGTCATCATAGTCATTAACTCCTCGCCGTTCCACGCCGGAAAATGGCGGTTCCGGGAGGAGATGCTCGCCACGCGTGCGTCGGACAACTCCTGCTTCTTCGTCTACGGCAACCTCGTCGGCGGCCAGGACGAGCTGGTATTCGACGGCCATTCGATGGTCTTCGGGCCGGACGGCAGGTTAATCTGCCGCGGCCCGGCATTAGAGGAGGCGCTTGTTTTGGCGGACCTCGATGTGAACGAGGTGCTCCACCGGCGGCTGGCTGAGGCGCGCCGCCGGGAGGAGAAGGAGCAGGCCCTCGCAGGTCCTCCGCCGGGACAGGTTGAGCGGATACAAGTGCCGCCGATCCCTCGCGTGACCCCCAGGCCGGAGCTGCCGCCCTGCCTGCTGGAGGCGCCCGGCAGGCTGGACGAGATATACAAGGCCCTGATGCTCGGCACGCGCGACTACGTAGACAAGAATGGGTTTCAGCGGGTAGTCCTGGGCCTGAGCGGAGGAATTGACTCGGCGCTCACTGCGGTCATCGCGGCGGATGCGCTCGGCCCTGAGCGCGTCGTGGCGGTCGTCATGCCGTCTGAGTTTTCATCGCCTGAGACGCAGAGCGATGCGGTGAAGCTGGCGGAGGCCCTGGGAATCCAGCGCCACTGGATTCCGATCCGGGAGGTTTTCGAGGCTTACAAGGCCACGCTCGCCGATGCATTCGCGGGCCGGCCGCCGGACGTCGCGGAGGAGAACCTCCAGGCGAGGACGCGCGGAAACATCCTGATGGCGCTGTCGAACAAGTTCGGCTGGCTGGTGCTGACCACCGGGAACAAGAGCGAGCTCGCCGTGGGGTACACCACGCTTTACGGGGATATGGCGGGCGGATTCGGCATCCTGAAGGACGTGCCGAAGACGATGGTCTACGAGTTGGCTAATTACCGGAACAGTTTGGGGCGCATTATCCCCGAAAGCATCATCCGGCGTGCGCCGTCCGCCGAGCTTCGGCCCGGCCAGAAGGACGTTGACACGCTCCCGCCGTATGAAATCCTCGATCCCATAATCCATGCCTACGTGGAGGAAGATAAGAGCGTCGCCGAGATCGTGGAGATGGGCTTCGATGAAGAGGTGGTCAGGCGCGTCGTGCGGATGAGCGACCGGAACGAGTACAAGCGCCGCCAGTCCCCTCCCGGCATCAAGATCACCCCAAAGGCATTCGGCAAAGACAGAAGGCTGCCGATCACGAACAAGTACAGGGAGTAAATGTCGGTGGGAGGGCGAAGGTCCTCCTGAGCCGCCTGTGCTAAGACGGGCGGTCGGTCGGGCCGGCGGCGACCTGTGCAGCCTCGGTCATGAGCCTCACTACGTCCGATCCCTGTCTCGCTGTTGACTTGGCCTCAACCGTGAAGTTCTTGGTGAAGAAGAGTATGCGAAATCCCGCTTTGAGCGACTGGTGAATTGTCAGAACGCCGTTGTCGAGCGTCCAGGTGCTTGTGCCATCGCGCACCTCGCCGTTCTTCCCCAGGCCGAACACTATGCCGCTGATGCTGATCTTCCCAGTGATCCGGCCCGTCAACGCGTTGTCGCCTGCACAGATCAGGGTTTCTGTCAGCTGATGCTCCTGGGGTTTGGGCTTCTCGTCCACGAGTATCGTACCCTCACCGCTGATGTTGTTCGTCACAGTGCCGTCCGGCTCCATTGTGGATACGATGGTTGTATCCCCGATGTGGAGCGGAGTCTGGCTTGCTTCGTCCAGCCTGTAGTATTTGAACTCGCTGCTGAACGTTCGCTGATCCACCTGTTTGACTACGATGTGAAAGTACTTGTCGCCTGCCTTCTCCCCATCCGTGCTCTGCTCGCAGGTGCCGATCCATTCGCCGACGATGCTTCTGAAGAAAGCTCCGGCGTCAGGCTGGGCGTGAGAGGTCGCAGGGATAGCAAGGGCCAATGTCAGCGCGAGCACCAGGGCCCGACCGGACTGGATTATCGAAATGAGTGCGGTTGACCTATTCTCGAGCAAATGGTTCCTCCTGTTGGTATTTGCCCTCGTTGGGTGGTGCGAGAGGAGCCCCAGAGGCCGCCGGCAACCTGTGTCCAGTAAGGGCACATGAGCAGCATCCATGTATATATAGCACATACTGCTTCTCGTATGCAAATCGGCAGAACCTTGGATCCTTAACGCAGGCTCACGGCCCCGCCCTAAAGAGTGTATCGCGAAAGTCGGAGATTGATCGGTTAACCTACCCCCTGTCCCCCTCCCGAAACGGGAAGGGGGGCTTGACCAGCTGACTTTCTACCTGCGCCGGGAGACTACCTGGGCGATCAATGACCCCAGGAACGCCAGTATGCCGAGCGTCGCTCCGACTTTCACGCCCCATTTGAACGGCCAGTATACGCAGACCGCGTATACAACCGCTCCTCAGATGAGACTACCGAGAATCCCTGATAAGTATTTCATTGTCTTCCTCCGGGGCGCTTGCCAACACCGTGTGGTCACTATTATACCCGCCGGTCACTCCCGTCATCCACCCAGCAGGCGAACCCAGACGTTTCGATAGCGGACCGTGTTGCCGTGATCCTGCAGCATGATGGGCCCCGGCTCGGAGTAATCCCGGTCGAGCTCGCCGCCTGTCGCCTCCGGAATCTCCAGGTCGTCGTGTATCCATACGCCGTTATGGAGCACCGAGATTCGCGCATCGGTGGTCTTCACGCCGTGCTCGTTGAATCTCGGTGCACGGAAGAATATGTCGTAGGTCTGCCACTGCTCGGGCGGCCGGCTGGCGTTCACCATCGGAGCGGCCAGCTTGTAAATGCCGCCGCAGTCGTCGTCTTTGCTGTCGAGGCCGTAGGAATCGAGTACTTGGATTTCATAGCGCCCCTGCAGATACACGCCGCTGTTGGCGCGCGCCTGCCCCTGTGCATCCGCCATCAGCGGCAGCCAGAACTCCACGTGAAGCTGGCAGTCGGTAAAGACTTCCTTGCTGACGATACTGCCTGAGCGCGGAACCACTTCCATGTATCCGTTTTCAACCTTCCATCCGGCGGGCTCGTCGGTACCGCAGCGGAGCCACTTCGATAAGTCCTTGCCATCGAAAAGGACGATGGCATCAGAGGGAACGGCCTCCGCTCCCGTAAACAAGGGCTTCGGGGCCTTGCCGGCACATGAAGAAACCAATACAGCACCTCCCAGAATTGGATTGCTCGCAGCTTGCCTCCCCCACATTAGACGGCGGGGCGAATATCTCCTTCGCGCAAGATGCTGCCTTGCCACACGGATGACGAAATTCGAATAGGAATGACGCCGCCCGGCGATTAAATGGTATGCGGGCATATTCCGGCGAACATTCGGACGCCTAATACATCGGAAGGACGGGCACGATGAGCGATAGACTTGCCTGGGGAATCATCAGCACGGGGGCTATATCCAAGACATTTGCCAGGGCGCTGGCCGGATCTAGAACCGGCGCGCTGATCGCGGTCGCTAGCCGCATGCAGGGAAAGGCCGACGCATTTGGCGAGGAATTCAATGTCCCTCGCCGCTATGGGAGCTACGAGGCGCTGCTCGCCGATCCGGACGTGCAGGCCGTTTACATCTCGACACCTCATCCGATGCACGCGGAGTGGGCGATCAAGGCCGCGGACGCCGGGAAGCACATCCTCTGCGAGAAGCCGCTTACCCTGAACTACCCGGAGGCCATGGCCGTCATCGAGGCCGCCCGGCGGAACGATGTCTTCCTCATGGAGGCGTTCATGTATCGCTGCCATCCGCAGACGCCCAGGCTTGTCGAGCTGATCCGCGATAGGGCAATCGGGGACGTGCGGGTCATCCAGGCAACTTTCAGCTTCCACACGGCTTTCAACCCCGAAGGCCGGCTGCTCAACAACGCCCTTGGCGGCGGCGGCATCCTGGACGTGGGATGTTACTGCACCTCAATGGCGCGGCTGATAGCTGGCGCCGCTCTCGGCGTGCCCTTCGCCGAGCCGATTGAAGTGAAAGCATCAGGGCGCATCGGCGACGTCTCCCGCGTGGATGAATACGCCGTCGGCATCCTCAGATTCCCCGGTGACATCATGGCGCAAATTGCCGCTGGGGTGCAGCTAAATCAGGAGAACGTCGTCCGCATCTTCGGCTCGGAGGGGAACATCCTGGCACCTTCACCCTGGATGCCCGGCGAGAGCGCCAAGATCATCGTACATCGGTATGGCGAGCCGCAACCGCGCGAAATACTGATCGGGGCCGGCGCCAATGTGTATGCGATGGAGGCCGACACCGTCGCGGCGAATATCGAGAGGAGCCAGGCGCCGTCTCCAGCTATGACTTGGGACGACACATTGGGCAACATGCGAACTCTCGACCGCTGGCGCCTGGCGATCGGGATGACCTACGATGCCGAGAAGCCCGATGTGCATTACCCAACCGTGGACGGGCGGCCGCTGCAGGTGCGGACCCGCAACAACATGAGGTACGGCACCATTCAGGGCGCCGAGAAGTCGGTATCCCGGCTCGTCATGGGAGCTGTGCTGGAAGGAGCGATGTTCGTCGCGCCGCACGCGGCCGTCTCGTTCGATGAGTTCTTCGCCTCCGGCGGCAACTGCTTCGACACGGCCCACATATACGGCGGCGGGATATGCGAACGGGTTCTCGGCCAATGGGTGAAGAGCCGCGGCATCCGGGAGCAGGTAGTCATTCTCGGCAAAGGCGCGCATACCCCATATTGCAATCCCGACCACCTCACCGCTCAGCTACTGGAGAGCCTCGACCGGCTGCAGACGGATTACGTTGACATCTACATGCTGCATCGCGACAACCCCGAGATACCGGTGGGCGAGTTTGTGGATGCCCTGAACGAGCATCGCAGGGCCGGTCGGATTCGCGCGTTCGGTGGATCGAACTGGTCCGTCGAGCGGGTCGAGGCTGCGAACGAGTACGCGCGGTCGAAGGGCCTCGCAGGCTTTGCCGCCGTCAGCGATAACTTCAGCCTGGCGCGGATGATCGAGCCGCCCTGGCCCGGGTGCATCGCGGCGTCCGATCCGGAATCCCGCGCCTGGTTCGCGAAAACGCAGATGCCGCTGATGGCGTGGTCCAGCACGGCCCGCGGCTTCTTCGTCTGGGGCGACAGGGACAACCTCTCGAATCCGGGGCTTGTCCAGTCCTGGTACAGCGAGGACAACTTCCAGCGGCTCGAACGCGCGAAGGAGATGGCCGCGCGCCGCGGAGTCCTGCCGGTGCAGATAGCGATGGCCTACGTGCTCTGTCAGCCGTTCCCGACCTTTGCGCTCTTCGGCCCGGCAAGCCTGACGGAGATGCACACCTCGCTCCAGGCGCTGGACATCGAGCTCACGCCCGAAGAGATGAAGTGGCTGAACCTGGAGGTATAAGCAGCCGGCGTGTGGGCGACCGGGAGATGACATCCAGTATCCCATTACTCCAACATTCCATCACTCCGTTAGCCCCCATGTGCGAGTACGAGCGGTTCCCTGGATCCCTGGCCCCCTTGATCTCGGTTTGCCGCGGTTGTAAATGTTTTGTTGCAGAAAGTCGGAAATATGGATATAATACTAAATGGCAACAGGCATCGAGCCTCGAGTGTGATTCGTGCGGAGTGTTCTTCTTTCTGGATGAGTTCCACCCGCGTAGAATTAGCCCTGTGGCTAAACGCCTTGCCAAAATACCAGGGAGGGTGACTCCCAGAGAGAGGGCAGCATTGGCTACCAAATCATTGTACGTCGGAAACCTGTCGTACAGCACCACGGAAGAGGACCTCAAGACCTTGTTCGAGCCTTGGGGACCTGTAGGCGAGGCCCGCATCATTCAAGGACGCGGCTTCGGCTTCGTGGACCTGCCGGAGGAGAAAGTCGCGCAGGCAATCGAAGAGACCAATGGTAAGGAATACCAGGGTCGCACCATTACCGTGAATGAAGCACGCCCGAGAACCGAAAGCCGCGCCGGTGGCGGCGGTGGCGGTCGCGGTGGTGGCTACGGTGGCGGCGGTGGCGGCGGCTACGGTGGCGGCGGTGGCGGCGGTGGTCGTGGCGGCGGTGGTCGTCGCGAGCGCTGGTAGACGTTACTGCAGAACCTAGACAGCAAAAGGGGAGGCCCAGCGGCCTCCCCTTTTGTCAGTATGCCGGGCATGTTCCTGATCTCGGAGGTGAGAGTCCTCCACGGTAAAGGGAGTGAGAACCGTTAAGCGAAGGCAAGGGCGTCATCGTGAGTTGGGGTCTGAAAGAAGCCAAAGCCATCCCGATACCATCGGGAACGAACAGAGACCGGATAGCAGGCCACAGGCGGCGGGTTGAACAACAAACCGATTAGTGCTATAGTTAGGCGGATTTGCGCAGGGGCTTGTCTTACGCAGAAGGCCTTTGTCCCGGCCGTCCAGAACCCGGTCGAGTTAGAAACGGCCGCGGTGCTTGGCAGCGACGGCTTCTGGATGCGGAAAAGGCGGTGGTGTCGTCTGCCCGCTCTTGATTAGGTCACTCAAAGAGGAGGCATGAGCATGGGAACATCTGTATACCTGATGATTGCGGTAGCGGCGCTTGTTGTGCTGTATGTGCTAAGCAGGATGCTCTCCAAGCCGATGTCCCCCGAGCAATTCAAGGCGGCTGTTCGATCTCGGATCGAGAGAAAGCATCCCGATGTCAAGATCGAATCCGAACTCGATTTCGGCTTCGGGTGTGACGCCTCCGGGCATCACGTGGATATCTTCCTGGACAACTGCTATGCTATGTACCTCCGAAACCCCGGACGTTTCAACGCGCTCGCGGATGACCACGTTGCGAACATGGTGGAGACGCGTTTGGTTGAAGATGTCGGTTGGGACGAGGCGAAGCGGCGGGTGTTCCCATCGCTCAAACACAAAGAGTATTTCGAAGCTATTCAACAGGCCGATGAAGGCGCCGGCCTTCTGGAAAGTATGGTGACCTTCGACTACGAGGGGAACCTCAAGACGGTCATCGTTCTTGACTTCGACAGAGTGATGCGTTCCGTCGGCAAGAGGGACCTGGAGCGTTGGCGGGTTTCGGGGGACGAAGTGATGCGGTGCGCCCTGAGCAATCTGGCGTCTAGAACCGCCCCTCTCTGGGAACCCGTGTGCGACGCGTCGAAGAAGTCCGGACTCTTCAAGTTCACCTCCTGCGATGGTTACGATGCTTCACGAATGCTGCTCCCTGACTTTTGCGAGCGTGTCAGTCAGGCGCTGGGTGCCGACAAGATCGTTGTTGCGATACCGATAAGGGATGCGCTGCTGGCTGTCTCTGCTGGGTATGTCAAGGCGACCGAGCAGCTCAGGCAGATGGCGCAGGAGATCTACGCGAAGGGCGATCACTCGGTTTCACCGGACGTTTTCTTCTTCCCGAAAGAGGCATGACCTTCGGTGTGCCGATGGCTCCACGCGGCGCGCGCTGGTCGTCCGTCCTAGGTTTCCGGGGCCGTTCCGAGCGCAAACTTGCAATAGCCCAGCCGCCGGCATGGTCGAGCAGTGCAGTGCCTGGGCCTGTGGTATATCGGCCTGTGTACCTCTCGATAGTAGATGTCACCAAGCCCGCGGAGCGCGAACTCGCATGCAGAGATGCGCCGCGCGGCACGCCGCAGCAGAGTCCGTAAGGCTGACCTTGTGACGTGTAGAACCCTCGCGATTTCCGATATTCTGTAGCCTGCCGAATACATCTCCCAAGCCCTCTGCTCATTGTGCGTCAGGCCTGCCTGCTTGATGAGGCTGTCGGACTCGTCCGGCAAGGCGTGTCCCGCCGCGGCGGTGGCGGTGAAGCATTCCTCGGCGCACCATGCGCGACGCCGCTTTCTCTCAAGCTGGCCTTCGGTGAACGCAGGCTGGTCTTCGTCTTTACCCGCCGACTGGAGAAGGACATCGGCGATCACCTCCATCGCCTCGTCTGGAATTTGTGTCGGCGCGGAAGATTTCAGAGTAGGGGAATAGTCTGACAACCGACGTCTCATTCTTGCCCTCCTGGCTGAGTAGGTAGACGCATGTCTACATCTACGGCCATTATAGCGGTTGGGTGAGGGCATGTCAAGTGCAAAATCAAGGGGGGTTTGACAAAAAAACGTCACCCGCCTCAGGCGGATGACGCTCTTGGAGGGTGGCCTACTCTGTGCATCTATCCCAGCGCTTTCCCAATCGCGGCTTCTATTCGCTTTAGGTCGCCCTCTGTCAGATCGCTCGAATCCGCAAGTATTGCCCGGACAGCTTCCTGTAGCGGTTTTCCGAGCACCTTTTTGCTCACTTCCTGCATCAGCCGCAATCCCATCTCTGTCCTGCTGACGTTAGGAACGTAGACAAACGGGTCGGTCTTCTTGTCGCCGGTTCTCCTCTGGGTGAGGATTCCCTTCCTGGACAGCTTCGCCATGGTGAGCATTATGGTGGAGTAGGACAATTCTCGTCTTGGATACATGATCTTGAAAACCTGGGTGCTGGTAATTGGGGGCTCCAAGTCCCACATTATATCCAGGATCTGGGCTTCTAACTCTCCTAGTGACTGTCCGTCCAAACTTCTTCGGACACCTATGTAGTCTTTAATGTTCGCGTTCGATTCCATCTCGGTACCCCTTTCATATGCTTTATGCTTGCCTGGAGCACTTATGCCCCCGCGACCCACCTATGTTACACCAGGGGGTAACTTTTGTCAAGCACCGATATACAAAGTAACTTAGCTGAGTGTGAAGGGTTTAGCTATGTTTTGTGCTTCATTCGGATTATTAGCCGTGTTATTGCCTATGCAGACCGATGAAGCAGAACGAGCGACGAGATGTGTTCTGCTGGGCAGTGAGGGCTTGAACCTACTGATATCCATCGTGGGCTTGCGCTACCGCACGGACTCCTAACTGCGGTTCGAATCATTCTCTCCGTTGGTCGCCGAGCTGATGCCGAAGATGTCGCATGCGGTCTCCAGCCTTGCCGATCCGTTCTCATCGCTGGCATAGTCCTTGATTCGAATCATCGGCTCGTGGCATATCCTGTTTACAATCGAACGTGTCGCCGCATTGATGGCCTCCAGGTGTTCCGGCGCCAGGTCGGGCAGCTTTTTCTTCAGCTTGGCGAGCTCCGAGCTCCGTATGCCCTCGAATTTCTTCCGCAGCGCAGTGATCACGGGCACGGCATCGAGTGTCCTAAACCAGCGCATGAATCCCTCCACTTCCTCTGCGACTATCACCTGAACATTGGCGGCCTCGGCTTGCCGGCCTACTGCGTCGGCCTCCACGGCGGACTGCAGATCGTCAATGTTGTACACGAAAACGTTATCAACTTTCTGTACCTTGGGGTGTATGTCTCTCGGCACAGCGACATCAATGAGGAACATGGGCCTGCCGCGCCGCGCATCCATTGCCGCAGACACCATCTCGCATGTGAGGATCGGCCGATTCGCCCCCGTGGATGTAATCACTATATCGGCAGTCTCCAGCGCCGAAGCCAGATCCTCGAATCTGACAGGTTGGCCGCCGAACTGCGATGCGAGATTCACAGCCTTCCCGTAAGTCCTGTTTGCCACCAGCACCTTACTGGCTCCGCAGGAAGCCAGGTGTGTGATTGCGAGTTCGGCCATCTTGCCCGCGCCGACTATGAGAACCGTGCGTCCATTCAACTCATCAAATATTGACCTTGCGAGTTGAACGGCCACCGCGCCCACAGAAAACGCGCCGCGCCCGATGTCCGTCTCCGTGCGCGCCTTTTTGCCCACAGCGATTGCCTGCTGGGAAAGCGTGTTCAGCACGGGCCCTGTGAAGCCGAGGTGTCTTGCAGCCGTGTACGCCTCCTTCACCTGGCCGAGGATTTGGGCCTCGCCGACAACCATAGAGTCAATCCCGGCGGCAACGTGGAAGAGATGCTCGACGGCCTTGTGCCCGGCATTGGAGTAGAGATGCGGAGCGAAGGCATCCGGCCTCACCCTGCAGAATTCTCCAATGCGCTTGACAATAGCCGCATCATCCGCCCGGCTGCACGTGTACGCATAGACCTCTGTCCGGTTGCAGGTGGACAGGATCACGCATTCCGTGATCGTGCCGATAGCGTTCAGGCTGGAAAGGGCTTCGCGGAGCTGGGTTTTGTCAATGCTCAGCTTCTCGCGCAGCTCGACCGGAGCTGTCTTGTGATTGAGACCGATGACTACTAGATGCACTTGCGCGCCCTCTCGATCGCTTCGTTTCGCTTGCCTTGCGCGAGCAGGTCGAGGACTCCGGAGTCCAGAATCCTGAGGAACACCTGATAGCGCTCCGCCGGGTCGGGATGCCTGGCCTTCATTTCATCACGGAGTTCGCCCAGTAGATCGGCAAGCTCGCCGTATTCGGGGCCGAAACGCGATTCCAGTTCCTCTCTTACTCGCCTGGCCAATGCCGGGCTTCTGCCGGAGGTTGAAATACTAATGATGAAGTCGCCCCGGCGCAATATGGCCGGCACGAAGAATGTACATAATTCAGGATCATCCACGACGTTTACGAGGATGCCGAGCCGCTGTGCTTCGGACGAGACGGCCTTGTTCGTCTCGCGGTCATCTGTGGCAGCGATCACCAGGAAGGCCCCGTCCAGCATCCCAGGCATGTATACCCCGGCTGTGTGTTCAACTAATCCATTTTCCGCCAGGTCGTGCAGCCTGGGAGTCAGCTCTGGAGCGATAACGCCCACGGCCGCCCCGAAATCGAGCAGCATTTGCGCCTTCCGCTCGGCGATCGGGCCGCCGCCGACTATTACGCACCTTCGGCCTTTCAGATCAAGGTTTACCGGATAGTGTGACATGTAAGTTGCCGCGGTTTCCCGTCAAAGACGCTTGATGCCGACTGGTGATGACTAGCGGGTGTAACTGTGCAGCCCGCGCATCAGGAAGCTCACCCCGAATAGGGTAAATAGCGTCGCCGCGAAGCCCACGATTGCCATAACCGCCGATTTGCGGCCCCGCCAGCGCTGCGTATTCCGCATGTGCAGATAGGCGGCATAGATCAGCCAGGTGATGAGCGCCCAGGTTTCTTTCGGATCCCAGCTCCAGTAAGCGCCCCATGCCTTTTGCGCCCAGACGGCTCCAGTGACGACCGCCAGCGTCTGCATCATGAAGCCGAAAGTTATGGTCCGATAAGTCGCGTGGTCGGTCGCTTTCAAATCCGGAAGTCGGGCGGACCAGAAGGACTTCTTGTTGCGCCCGGCTGAGTCCTGGATCAAGTACATGATCGCGAGCTCGAAGGCGATGCCGAAAGCGGCATACGCCAGGAGCGCAGTGGAGATGTGCGGTACGCGCCATGCGCTCCTCAGTGCGGGCAATGTGCCGGTAACCGCGCTCGGCATGCGCAGCGCCACAAGAGCGAATATGGCCGTCAGAGGCGCGTTGAACGCCCCGAGCGCCTTGTTCTTCATCGCAAATTCGAGCACCAGATACAGGGCCACCAGAACCCAGGTGAACGATAACATGAACTCGTACACATTCATGAAGGGTGGGCGTCCAGCGGCGATGGTCCGGGCCGCCAGTGACGCTGTGTGCACGAGCAGACCTGCGGCGAGCAGAGTTGTTCCCGCTTTCCCAGGCGTGCTGCGTCTGGTGACCAAATGGGCGATGTAGCACACCGAGGCGGTCAGGTAGATCCCGAATGCTATTCGAAATAAAGTGACTCCGATTTCAATTGTCATTGCCACAGCTCCTCCGCTTGGAGTGATGCGCCCCTAATGCCCAACGAGCCAGGGGGGCATTGGGCGATTGCCGCAATATGCGGGTCGAGACAAGCGCTACGCGAGCGCGCTCCGCAATCGCTCGAAATCCTTGTCCAAAACCGACGGGTCCGACCGGGACATCCCGCCGGCGACTACCGCTGCGCCTTCCTTCGACGGCGAAACCCTGATCCTGACGACCTTGTGGCTGATGTAGAACGAGATGAATACGCCCAGCAGCATCAGCCCGAAACCTGAATATATAATGGGCAGGCCGGGATTGCGGACTACCTCAAGGCCCGTGTAGTCAATCGCTTTCTCCAGCGTTATCCTGAATCCTTTATACTCGGCGGAGTGCGATACCGGCAGCCAGCCGAGCCTGGACCAGGCATCAAGACCTTTGTACTCTGGGAATCGGTCGTTCGCCATTATCAGGATCGCTGGGTTGAGCGGCATATCGCTCGCGTTTATCTGCTCGCCACCGATGTAATCGGGCGCGAGGTTGTGCACGAAGATGGTCAGCTTCCTGCCGCCGAGCTTGACCTCGCTCCACGGATCGCCGGAGATACAGTACTGCTTTCCACTAGGGGTGTCCTGCGTCCAGACGTTCACATGAAACCGCTCGGTATCCCCATTCGGGCCTGTTATCTTCATTACCAGTCCGGAAAGCCCATAATCCGCCTGGAAAAAGGATACTCCCTTGTAGGTCAAAGGATGGTTCACGTCAATAACCTTCCGAGCTGCGAGCCTGCCGCCTTCGAAGACCTTCAGATCGCTCTTGTATCCGGTGGGATTGCGCTCTTTGTCATGCTCGATCGTGAACTGCTCCAGGGCGATGCGGAAGCCGAGGTCTCCCTTCTGGCCGTTGTCCTGCAGCAAGTAGGAGTCAGTGTAGTCTCCCTCCGCGATGATAGTATGGCCGTGAAAGCCGAGCCGATTTCCCAGCATCGCCCCGGCAAAGATCACCAGTATGCTCAGATGGGTCACGTAAGGGCCCCAGATGCCCGGCCGACCCTTCGACGCGTACAGCACAACTTCGCTCCCATCCTGCTCTGTCACTACATGATAAGACCCGGCGCATAGTGCGGCTGCAACCTTGCCTGCGGCCTCTTGGACTGTGCCTGTGCTGGCCAGCTTCTCCGATCTCTGCATGTTCGCGATCTGACTGGGCTTTGCGGCAACTCTCGGCCGGAAAGTGCGCCGCCATGCGGTGCCGAACCTGTTGATGCTGCACACCATCAGGTTTATGCCTATAAGCGCGAGGAGAAGCACGTACCAGCTCGAGCCGTACACGTTCGTCAGACCGAGGGCTTTGAGAATCGGGTGGAGCGATGGGTCATATGCCTCGGCGGGAGCGTTCTGCTCGATCACGGTTCCTGCCACAGATGCCGCCGCGAGGATCAGCAGGAGCACGATGGCCGTCTTCATCGAGCTGAAAGTTCGCCACACCGCTTCCAGGAGGCTCGCTTCCTTGGCTTCTGAGCTTACCTCCTCGATGCCATCGTATTCTCGGAGCTTCTTTCTCACTGGTCAACTCCGTACAGTGCGGCCTGGCGATGAATCACGCGGTTCAGTGTACCACTGCGAACCAGGCGTGTCAAAGAGATCAGAGGCCCGTGGGCGTGAGCGGCTCGAAGGGCCGGCTGAGAGAGAACACCTGCAGCCTGCGTGCCCCGGCCTCCAGCACGTAGATCCGCCCGAACCGGTCCGAATCCGCGTCTATCGGCTGGCAGAAGCTGCCATCTGCGAGGCCGTAGCTGCCGAACCTTCGTAGGAAGGTGCCCGACCGGTCGAACACCTTCAGGCAGTGCCGGCCTCTGTCTACCACCCATATCTGGTCATTCTGGTCCACAAACAATCCGGCCGCGAGCGCTATGTCCTCCTCGCCGTCTCCGCGAAAGCCGAATCGGTAGATGTATTTCCCCTTCTTATCGAATACCTGGATGGGCACACCTGCGGAATCAAGGGCGTATATCCTGCCCTGCCGGTCAACGGCGACATCCTGGAGGACCTTGAACTCGCCGCGCTTGTCGCCCTTGCCTCCGAGCTTGAACTTCAGCTTCCTTTCCTTATCAAATACATATATCCGGCAGGCCGTCCTCTCCACGACGTAGAGGTTGCCATCACGATCGAAGGTCATCCGGCCCGGCTTGGCTGGTCCCTCGCCGGTTGGGAGCTCGAGGGTGCTCACTTCTCCTTTCGGGTTCAGGATTTTGATCGGGCCGCCTTCGTTTTCGGAAACGTACAGGCTTCCCACCTTGTCCACGGCCAATCCGATGGGCGCCTTGACTTCTCCCTTGCTGCCGGATTGCGATTTCGGCGCTCCCTGGAGGCTGAAGACTGCCACGCTCTCCGCCTTGGAGTCTGCCACGTACATCAGGCCGGCGCGCTCATTCAGGGCTAACGCCGACGGCTTCGTAAGCCAGGTTTCCTCGTCGTATCCGCTCACGCTGAAGCAGAAGACGAAATCCCGTGCCTCCTGGTCGAACGGTCCCGCATGAGAGGCCGCAGCAGCCAGGAGAAGAAGCGCGATGGCCGTACGAAGCCCTTTGCTGCGAGAAGACGCTTCAAGATAGTGTGTGCTCATAGAGGTCAGGCTCCACCGGTGTTCGCTGGTCGCGAATGTATCTCAGTCGCCCCATGGGTTATTTGCACCTATCATAACCGTTTTCTGGAGCGAACGCAAGGGCGCCTCCCAGGTCTGATGGAGTCGGGCGGCAGGCGGACGATGCTCGTTTTCCAACCGCAGATCGCGGGGTAGATTTAGATTGGAGAAGCGGTTGTGCGGGTTCCGGAGGTTCAATCATGGCTGATGAAGGTGGGGAGAAAGTCCAGGGAAGGACAATCGCAGGAGGCGCGGCTCCAGGCATGGCGCCCGCGGAATCGGATGTGGCTTCCGAAGGCTCGTCCGTGGAGACGGAGGCGGATGTAGCAACCCGCGAGGAGATTCCTTCGGCCGAGGAGATCATCAGGAGAGGCGAAGAGGCACGCCGCAAAGGTCGGCCGTCTCCGAGAGAGCTGGCCGGACCGCCTGCGGAAGAGGCCGAGGCGCACCGTCCGGTCTTTCACGACAAAGGCCGCATGCAGGATGTAGAGTAGCGGCTGTCACTCCCGGCGCCAGGAATCCAGCCCCTCCTTGAGCCGCGACTCGGCTTCCTCGAAGGGACAGTTATCACGTGCCCGTGTCACCGAAAGCTCGACCACAGGCGGGTGATCCTGCCCGGACCGCATCCTCGGCGCAAGGTACTCGATTGTCTCGAATAGTGCGTGGCACGCGTCCTTGTATGACAGGCCCGTAAGGCTCCGCATGTAGCGGATGCAGCGGTCTATCAGCTTCGAGTTGCCGGGGACTACCGCCGACATGCAGTTGCCGGTCACTCGGCCAAGCCGAACCATTACGGCGGTGGAGAGTGCGTTCAAGAGCATCTTGACGGCGACATGCGTCGCGCCGTCGAGTAAGAAGCTGTTCTCGGGCATCTTCACCAGCACCGTGGGGCATGGGGCGTCCCATGACAATAGGAAGTCGGAGACCTCCTCCAGTGCTTTGGGGCGGCCGAGGAATACCAGCGCGGCCAGGGCGCCCTGGGCATTCGCTGCTTCGATCTGCTTGTGGTAGAACCCGTCAGCCGAGATGAGCGAGTCCTTCTCCGCTTCAGAGACAACGCACACGACCGCATCTCCGACCTCTATTGGGCGACTTTCCAGGCCGTCCAGGCCGATTCGGAACCTCAGAATCTCCTCCGGGCCTATCCGCCTCATGATCTCTGCTTGCTTGAAAGCCTGTTCCGGGCCGACCAGGTTCCGAATCTCCTCTTCGGTCCAGGCTAAGGCGCGCACAGGCCGCTTCAGCATCTCTTCCCAGGCCTGCTTTGACTCCCGGTAAGGCAGGATGAGATGGGTCCACGATTCCGATGCTTCAGGGTCGTCCCATTTCCGGAACGCCGGGATGCAGAACGTCGGCGAGCGCTCGGTTGTATCGGTCAAGACATCAACTGCCAGGCTGTCCGCGAAGTAGGTGCTCTTGCGGCCCAAGCGGTAGATGGTTTCTTCGAGGTACACGAGGGCGGCGAGGTCGCGGCGCGTGTGCTCGGAGTTCAGAGACGCGCGCACGCCCTCCAGACTTGCCAGGAACTCCTCGGGGACAGGTTCGCTGGTCGAGACTGCAGAACTGGCTGGACGTTGGGCGAGAAGATCGCGGATCACCATTTCCAACACAGTGAGCATCGCGCAGAGCTGGATGGAAGTGGCCTGCATCCGGGTAGAGCCCATGATCGCCATAGGGCCGGTGGTGAGGTTGACCTTCTCGATCCGCGGCTCGTCGAGGATTTCCCGGCTGCGGGCGACCTGCTTGCGGAGCACGGAATCCGGGTTGTTGTACACAAAATAGACCTTCGCGCCTTTCTTGAGCGCCTCCCAGGCCGTCCCGATGACGAACGATGTCTCTCCGCCCTCTGTGATCGCAAAGACAACGTCGCCCTCCGAGACGCCCATGTCCTCGATCTGCTTCGCGCCGAATTCGGTGAAATCTTCGAAGCCCTCGACGGACTTGATCAGGGCGAAATCCCCGCCGGCCATTATGCTTTTGACGAGGGATCCAGGGTCGGTATGGGAGTGTGGGAGCATGGGAGTGTGGGAGTTCTGTGGCTGGCGGTTGGCTCCTGCAGTCTTCTGCCAGAAATCCCTCCATATAGATTCCAGGAGAACGCTCAGGCGTCCGGTCGCGCCGCAGCCCGTAAAGAAGATTCTTCCGCCAGCCAGGAGCGCGTTCAGGACGGCGTCCTTGATGCGCGCGGGTGCGCCGGTCTCGATCCACGCTTCGTAGGCTGCCACAACGTCGGTGTCCACTGCGAGGAGCTGTGCCAGCGCACCGGTGACGCTTATCCTCGCAGTCTCGCTAAGGCGCCGCGTGCGCGGATGCGACTGCTCGGTAACCAGCTTGCCCAGCCGGAATTCGCCCGACTGGGCGAGGAACTGCTCGGCTTGTTCTCGTGCGGTTGAACGGGTCATGTTACTCGCCAGACCTCTGGTTGTCGAGGGAAATCTTTTCCCTCGACAAGGACCTGCGTTCCCTTTGTCATCCTATGCACTCCAGCTTGTCCCTGATCCAGTCCTTTACCTTGTCCAGGGAGATGCGGATCTGCTCCATGGTGTCGCGGTCGCGGATCGTGACCGTCTGGTCCTCGAGGGTCTGGAAGTCAATCGTGGCGCACCAGGGCGTGCCGATCTCGTCCTGGCGGCGGTAGCGCCGGCCGATGCTCCGCACCTCGTCGTAGTCCGCCATGAAGTGCTTTCTGAGGTCGGCGTAGAGCTTGACCGCCACATCGGGGAGTCCGCCCTTCCTCACGAGCGGCAGAACCGCCGCCTTGATCGGGGCCAGCCTCGGATGCAGCCGGAGAACGATTTCGACCTCCGCGCCTGCCTCGCCTCGGCCGCCGGCGATCTCCTCATACGCGTCGCACAAGAACGCCAGCAGCGTCCGGTCAACGCCGCCCGACGGCTCGATCACATATGGTACCAGGCGCTCCTGTGTCTCTTCGTCGAAGTAGCTCAGGTCCTTCCCGCTGATCTCCATGTGCCGCCGGAGGTCGTAATCGGTGCGGTTTGCGATGCCTTCGAGCTCGCTCCAGCCGATGGGGAACTGATATTCGACATCCGAGCAGGCGCAGGCATAGTGGGCAAGCTCATCCTCGCCGTGCGGCCTGAGCCGCAGGTTCTCGCGCTTGATGCCCAGGTTCACATACCAGTTGAACCGCTCCTCCAGCCAGTACTTATGCCACTTCTCTGCTTCCTCCGGGTGTGTGAAGTACTCGATCTCCATCTGCTCGAACTCTCGGGTTCGGAAGATGAAATTGCCGGGCGTGATCTCGTTTCGGAACGACTTGCCGACCTGTGCGATGCCGAAGGGGAGCTTTTTCCGTGTTGAGTTAAGGATGTTCTTGAAATTGACAAAGATTCCCTGCGCTGTCTCCGGCCTGAGATACACAACCGCCGCGCTCTCCTCGACCGGGCCCATATAGGTCTTGAACATCAGGTTGAACTGGCGGACGGCTGTAAGCTCGCCGCCGCACTCCGGGCACATGACTTCGGCGAGAGCCTTTTCCAGGTCCTTGAGGTCTTCTGCGGTGCGCCGGACTGCGTCCTCCTCGGTCTTTAAGACTTCTACAAGATGGTCCGCCCGGAAGCGCCTCTTACACCGCTTGCAGTCAACCATCGGGTCGGCGAAGGAGTCCACGTGGCCGCTTGCCTTCCAGACGTCCGGGTGCATGAGGATGGCGGCGTCGAGCCCGACCATGTCAGCCCGTTCCTGGACGACGGACTTCCACCACGCGGCCTTGATGTTGTTCTTCAAGTGAACGCCGATGGGGCCGTAGTCCCAGGTCGAACCGATTCCCCCGTAAATCTCGCTGGAAGGGAATATGATCCCCCGTCTCTTGCACAGATTCACAATGTTGTCCATCTTGTTACCAGCCATTTGATCCCCCGATCGCGGCGCTGCTATTCAAGAAGTCTCAGTATGGCGCGTCGGGTAATTATAGTGGAACCCGCGGCCTTAATTCAAGTTTCCGCGCAGCGTGTAGGTTTGTCAAACATGTGTTACACCACCTCCTGGTAATGACGGAGCATCTGGGATGCGGAGCGCCACCCATGGGCCATCAGCGGCTGGCGGTTGGATTCTCCAAGGTAGCGGTTGAACTGGTCTTTGATATACTGC
>DATKXU010000032.1:0-2173 GCA_035528905.1 Armatimonadota bacterium | reverse complement strand
AGCCATAAGCGGAAGCCATTTCTCTACGCTGTCCTCATATCCGAGTTTCTCGGTCTTGTCCCCGGCGGCAACCGTCCCCCGGCCGCATAGATAGACAAATCCGCTGCCGGTCGCCTTGAAGGTCAGCGGATACTCAGGGTCACTATCGAAGTCATGCCCCCAGACGCGGACCTTTCCCCGAAATACGTATATCGAGCCTCGTGAGAGCAATCCGTTCTGCGCAGCCTCGTCCAGGGGAGCGATCTCGCCGGCAGGCCGTAAACCCTTCAGGCTGATCTGATACCCTGCACGTCCCTCGGTGAAGACATGGACGCGGTCTCCATCGGCGGCTATGAATGCTTTCGTCACGTCTGCGTCAGGCGGATTCCACGTCGAAACCAGCTCTTTCAGGATGAATCGGGGCTGCAAGCCCACATCATCCATGGCCTTAATGACTCCGGACTCGGCTGCCGCTTCGGCAGCCTTACCCTCCTTGTCATAGACGTACGCCAGCCATTGATGCACCTGGAGATTCGAGGGATCGAGGGCAAGGCACTTCTTCAGGCTCTCCTCGGCGCCCGCCGCGCCGCCTGACTTGAACTGCAGAACAGCGAGTTCCAACAAGTGCGAGGCTTTCTTCGGATCTAACTCAACGGCCGCCTTCATGTGCTCGATTGCTCCCGAGAGGTCCCCCGTCTGCTCGAGGGCTGAGGCGAGGTTATGCTGCACATCGGCGTCCCTGGGTGAGAGCGCAACCGCCGACGTGTAATGCTCAACGGCTCCTTTCAGGTCGCCGACCCTCTGAAGCACGACGGCAAGATTGTTCTGCAGAGCCGCGTCATTCGGAGTGAGGTCGGCAGCAGTCTTGAGATATGGCAAGGCCTCGGCATCCCTGCGGGCATTCATCAACGCATAGCCCAGCCACATATTCGCTGTGGGGTCTTCGGGGTTATAGTCCAGGGCGGCTTTCAGTTCCGTGATCGCCTCATTCGTCTTGCCCTGCTGGTAGAGGCTGATTCCGCGAGTGACCTGGTCATCTACCCCAAATGCGGATCCAGCGGCGATGACCACCAAGACAATCATCACAACCCTGGCAGTCATTTGACCTTGCCTTCAGCGAGCTTGTGGAGAATCGGCGACAGTTCCTTGAACATGGGCCGTGCGTACTCCAGCGTGAACAAGACTACACCGTCCGCGCCGCAGTCCATCGCATCCTCGATCTGCTGCTTGGTCCTGGCAGGTCCACGTCTGCGGCTGACCGCCAGTGTGACGAGCATTGGGATATCCGTCGCCATCTCACGATTCCATTTTGCAGCGGTGAGGAACTCCCGACGGTCGGAGTAATACCCCATGGGATTCACCCAGTCGAGCAAGCCCTCCTCCATCCAGGTCTCCCAGTCCTGGCTGATACCCCAGCCAGTCCCATACGCCTGCGCGCCCCAGACGTAGGCGCTGAGATCCGCATCCGGCTTGACCTCCTTGAGACCAGCTCTGATTTCCCGCGCAAGTTGGTTGTTCTGCCGATACCGCCACAGCCGCCACTTGCCCCAATTCACATAGCCGTTGTTGGGATCATCGCACGCCTTGGCGTCCAATCCGAACTGGGCCTTGAATTGGGACGTGCAACGGTCGCAGTAGCAGTGCGGTCCTTCCCGATATCGCAGGTAATCGAGGCTGATGCCGTCAATGTCATAGTTGGCGGCGATCTCCTTCACCATCGAGACGATGAACTGCCGCGCCTCCGGACACGAGGGGTCGAGCCAAGCCTCGCGTTTTCCCTTGATGTCTACCTGACACCAATCGGGGTGTTCCTTGAGAATCTCCGTGGGGGCATCGAACCCCTCGGAAGCCACTGTGAACCAGGGATGGACCTCCATGCCCCGGGCGTGGGCCGCTTCGATTACGACCTTCAGCGCGTCATAGCCCTTGGGGAGCTGGGGCATGATCTTGCTGTCATAGAGCGCCATGCCCTCGGTGGTTCGCGCGTATGGGAGCAGGAACTGGACCCCGGCATCGGCGGCGTCATTGATAAGAGCCTTGAGCTGCTCAGGGGTCGTGGAGTACTTTCGGGTGAAAAACACGTATGCCCCGACCTTCCCTGGACTCGCCAGCGCCGAGGCAGATGCTAACACGAGCAGTATGGTCAGAAATCGTCTCACGGACTAAACTCCTTCAATTCTTCTACGGTCGCCGG
>DATKXU010000031.1:0-3047 GCA_035528905.1 Armatimonadota bacterium | reverse complement strand
TCCCGAAACGCCCCTTCGGGGGCGTCGCCCCGGCGCTTGAGACCGGGGCCTGATGATGGGAGATAGAATGATGACAGGAACGCTCTACATTCCGGAGAACGACGTCGGCCTTGAGTCGGGCTACTACACACTCAATGCACTCGTAGCCTTGCTGCGCCAGTACGCTGACGAGCCAAGAGTCATCAAGTTCATCGCCGATATGATGGAGGAATAGGAGCTCCCCCCAACAAGGAGGACTGACCGATGAAAGCAAGAATAACCGACATCGAGGATAAAACGCAGTATGACGTGGCGTGCCGGTCGGAATGCCATGACGACACGGACCGAAGCGCCTACGATGCGCTTGTAGCACTCCCCAATGACCACTGTATCCTCATGGGTAAGGTACTGGTCGAACGCGTTCGGGAGTTTGCATGGTTTCACTTGAATCGTCTTTGTGGCTGCAACTACCAGCAGCCAATCCAGCGTAAGGGCCGCTATATCTGGGTCACGGACCCTCAGCATCCAAACACGCGCTACCGCCTCGACGCCACCAAGTTCGATGCTGGCCGAGCACAATTCCGCGAGAGCTGGGCAATTGAACCCTGGGACTCGCGGGCACGAGAAACAGTCGAAGCCGAGCGCAACTGGCAGACGTAACTCCGGAACACATTCGCAGAAAAGGAAAGGACTGACCTATGAAATCCTTTAAGTGCCTACGTTGCGGTCGCACCTGGTATCCCCGCAAACCCGGCCGGCCGATGACGTGCCCTGGCTGCCGAAGCCCGTATTGGGATGTCCGACGTCGGGCCAAGAAGCCACCTGCTACGGCCTGAACAGGTGAAAATACCCCTGGGTCGTCGTGATGCTCGAATGCCCCATGCGCCGCGCAAGCGTGTAGATGTCGGTGCCACGCTCTGCGATCTGAATCGAAGCGTAGGTATGACGCAACTCGTGCAGCGTCGTCCGCGGCAGCTCCAGCTTCTTTACCAGCCTGCCCCATTCCTGCGATAGTCTGCTTACGGCCCAGTGCGCGCCGTCGGCTGCCGGGAAAGCAGGGCCGCTCTCCGGCAACTCCGCAACCACTGACTCTATCTCCGGCTCCACAGGGACGGCACGCGTCTCGTAGTCCTTCAATGTGAATCCCAACTGCGGCTTGTTCTGCAGCACAATCATCCCATCCCGAATGTCAGCTCGCTCGAGCGCACACAGTTCTCCACACCGGAGCCCCGCATGCACCGCCACCATGTAGAGCGCATAGAACTGGTGCCCAACCAGCGCCTCCTGAAATAGCTTACGCTCAGCGACCGTAAGCGCCTTCTTCGGCGGCTTGCGCACGCCTGGCACGCGCCGCACGCGCCGCGTCAGCGGCGTCTCGGCCAGATACTGCATGTCGAGCACCGCCCAGGAGAACAGGGCCGCCAGCGCCCGCATGTCACCCTGGACCGTGGCCGCCTCGCGCATCTTGCTCCGGTTGAGGCGGTAGTCCTGAAGCATCCGCGGCGTCACATCAGCAAGACACGTGTTTCGCTTGAGCCAATCTGAGAACAGCCCCAGCTTGTGGCTGTACCAGGCCAGGGTTTTTTCTCCCCTGTCCGCGCGATCCTCCAGGAACTCGGCGATCGCCTCGCGGATTCTGATGGCCGACTGAGGCGCAAGACGCTGCTTTTCAAACTCCCGCTCGTACCGCTGGCGCAGGGCTCGGGCCAGGGCCTTCTTCTTTGTCTTCAGGCTGAAGCGCGTCTGCGAACCATCAGGAAACGTATGGCCGAGATACCAAGTCCCATACCGCTTGTCCCGATAAATCCAGGCCATTTCAGTTCGGCTTCACTCAGAGCATTTTAGCTCACATATCAGCGTGCTCGTAAGTCCTTGCTGCGCTTGATGTTATGGAGGCGGCTGCCGGATTCGAACCGGCGAATAACGGATTTGCAATCTGGAAAGGGCCGCCTCGCAACTCCTGCGCACATCACGGGTTAGGACTGAACCGGTTGCAGGACAAAGGGTTGTAACGTTTCATGCGCCTACACCCGACAGCCCCGTTCGGATGCCGGTACTCAGGGATTAGTTGGGTGCGCTGAGCTTCAATTCCAAGCCACCTTAACTTCCAGAGAGCAATCCGAGAAGATGCCTTGGCCTATATTAGTTATGACCCCGCGAAAGCGAACCGGGCCGTCTTTCCGAAACATGAGGCGCCTGTCTCGAGGGATCGGCACCTCAACATCCCATGTACTGAAATGATCACCGGGCGGGTCCATATCAATCCAAACTACCCACTGCCCCGCCGATAATTCCACAACATCATGGACCCACCCGCTCCAGTCCACCATTTGCCCCAAGACCTGTTCTTTTATGGCTTCTTGCTGTGCTTTTGTAGCTTCTTTCCATCTGTCCCGAAGTGCTGCATACTCAGCCTGCGTTTGATGTCTGATGGTGGTGTCCTGCTGCTGTCTGCGCACTTCGGCGGCATTCTCCGCTAGGCTGCGTGCTTCAATATTTTGCGCCTGTTCTGATGCCGACAGCAAAATCAGTAGCAGAATTACGACAGTGACCACCACTGACGCCATGCCGACTTTTGGAAGCTTCATCACACCACCTTCGCATGTACCGAAATCACCTGCCCCAGTATAGCATCTCCCTCCTGGAGTACAACCGATCTGTGGGCTGGGTTGTCCGGCCGACAGATAACCGTCCCGCGTTCAGCCAACTCCAAGCGTTTCACACTGCAATCGTCGCCTTTGCGCACCGCCACCACGTGCCCGTCCAGGTCCTTCGGATCAACGCAGGTCGTATCCAGGATAACGATCGATTCATCCGGGATCGTCGGGTGCATCGAGTCTCCCTTGACTCTTATCGCGCGGGTCATTTCCGGGTTCGAGCACCATGCCTGGTGCATCAAGACCACACCCTCAATGTTGTCCTCGGCGATTGCCATCGGGTTGCCGGCTGCGATCGGGTCCGCCAGCAGGGGTATGCTGCAAAAGAGCTTGCCCTCGAAGTCCCGGGACAGCTTGGCGCTGTATCTGGCAAGGCTCTCTATGTGGATCACCGGGGCGAAGGTTACGGGC
>DATKXU010000030.1:0-38506 GCA_035528905.1 Armatimonadota bacterium | reverse complement strand
GTCGCGGCTGTCGCGCGGCTCGCCGATGATGAAGCCTTCCGCGTCCGGATTCACAAACGGCAGGCGCTCGCCCTTTCGAACCAGGGGATACACGATGAGGGCGGTCGGCGAGTATTGGGGCACGTAGGCGTTCAGCTCGTCGAGGCTCCTGCCGTGGAAAAGCTTCGCCAGGCACTCCGCCCCGACGTTGCTCGCTCCGCCGGGCAGCCAGTATCCCTGCGGATGCGCATGGCAGTATATCCGGCCTTGCGGATCCTTGATCAGCTTCGTGGAAACCCCTCGGAGCACGAGCGTCGTGCCGATGGTGCTGTTCCAGTCGCCCACCTTCACAGCGCCGGAAGCCAGGAATCCCGCAGTGCCGTCGGTGACACCGGCGACCACCGGAGTCCCGGCTGCCAGGCCGGTCTCCCCGGCGCATTGGGCCGTAACCGCGCCGATTGTCAGGCCGGGCGTCGTGATCTGGGGCAGCTTGTCCAATGGGATGCCGAGTTCGGCCTCGATGAACTTCGGCCAGCGGCGATCAACCAGGTCATAGCCGGTCTTCAGGGCATTCGACGTATCGGACAGGCGGAAGCTGCCGGTGAGGCGGCTTACGATGTAATCGGCCGCGTGAGCGAAGCCGGCGGTTTCCTCGAATATCTGCGGCTCGTTCCGCTCGATCCAGAGAATCTTCGGCAGGGCGAATGAGGACGCAAACTTGTAGCCGAGCTTGTCGGTCAATTCCTTTCCCGCGGAATTGCAATCCTCCGCTTCCCTGACCGCCCTGGTATCGTTGTACATGATCGCGGGGCGCAGAGCAATCCCCAGTTTATCGAGCGGCACGATCGTCCCGGAGGTCGAGTCTACAGCAATCGCCTTTATGGCCTCTGGAGGTGAGCCGGCCCATCGGAGCGCCTCCACGACCTTGCGCAGGCACGCGGAAGCCGCATCCCACCAGTCGGAAGGGTGCTGCTCCACATACCCCGGATGGAGAAGCTCGAATGATTCCGGGTTGGCGAACGGCTCCTCGGCCTGGGCGACTACCTTGCCCTCGCCGTCGCAGACGAGCGCCCTCGCCCCCTGAGTCCCTATGTCGAGTCCCAGCGCAAACATGATCCTCTGTCACTCCGTATCACGGCATCTGCGGCACCTTTTGACATGAATGAAGATGTTTCCTGCAGGGAATCTCGCGCCGGACAATGCACATGACGGGCTCTAGAGGCGCTGTGCAAGTTCTCACCCTTTCTGGTTTACACTTTGGCCTGGTTCTTGCCCTCATCCCCTGTCCCCTTCTCCCAATTCTGGGAGAAGGGGAGTCGTAACAGGTCACGATTGTTGATAACAAAACCCCAACGGTCGTCATTCTGAGCGGCAGCGAAGAATCTATCGAGCGTAGGCAAGATGCTTCGCTTCGCTCAGCATGACATCACTATCAAGGAACGTGAACTCTTTCGGGGAGTCTCCCTCGCCCAGTATTGGGAGAGGGATGTCCCGATTTAATCGGGACTGGGTGAGGGCTAGCGCAAGGCTACCGCTTCCCGATGGTGCGCTACCAACCTTGACGGACAGCACCCGGACGCGGTACATTTAGCTGGGCGCTGGATCAGCCGGCTCGGCGCTCTGGAGGACATCCAGATGAAAGACAAGCAGCAGGTGCTCGACGGCATACTCGAATGCGGGATCGTTGCGGTCGTCAGGGGCACATCCGACGAGCTGATCATGAAGGCGATCGAGGCCGCGCTCGACGGCGGCATTAACGTGATCGAGGTCGCCTTCACCGTTCCGAATGCGCTCGAGATCATCAAGCGGCTGGCGGCGAGTGTGAGCGACGACGTGATACTCGGCGCGGGAACCGTCCTCACTCCAGAGATGGCGGCGGATGCCGTTGATGCCAGCGCGCAGTTTATCGTGAGCCCCAACGTCAACCTCGCGACCATCGAAATGGCGAAGTCGAGAGGCGTCCCGGTGTTTCCGGGTGCGCTCACGCCGACCGAGATCATCACCGCATGGCAGGCCGGCGCCGACATGGTGAAGATATTCCCCGCGAACGTGATGGGGCCGGCCTATCTCAAGGATTTGCACGGCCCGTTCCCGCAGATCAAGTTCATGCCCACCGGCGGCGTGAACCTGAGCACCGCGAGAGATTACCTGGAGAACGGCGCGGCGGCGCTGGGCGTCGGCGGCGACTTGATCAACAGGAAGCTGATGGAAGAAGGCAACTTCGCCGAGATCACGAATCGGGCGCGGAAGTTCAGGGACATAGTCAGGGAGTTTCGGAGCGGTTATGGAGGCGGCACATGGCACAGGTAGTGACATTAGGCGAGGCGATGATCCGGCTCTCGCCGCCGGATTTTCACCGGTTTGAGCAGGCGAACTCGTTCGACGTGAAGGTCGGCGGAGGCGAGCTGAACGTGGCGGTCGGCGTGTCCAGGCTCGGGCTGGAGAGCGCCTGGGTGAGCAAGCTGCCGGACAACGCGCTCGGCAGGCTGGTGCGCAACAAGGCCAGAGAGCAGGGCGTGGATACCTCCAATGTCGTGTGGAGCGAGTCGGGCCGGGTCGGCATCTACTTCCTGGAGTTCGGCGCGAGCCCCAGGGCGTCCAGCGTGCTCTACGACCGGGCGAATTCCGCCGTGAGCACGCTCGAACCGGGCGAGGTGGATTGGGAAAAGGCGCTCCGGGGATGCAGCATCTTCCACGTGAGCGGCATCACCCCCGCGCTGAGCAAGAGCTGTGCGGGAGCCACCTTCGAGGCTATTAGGGCCGCGAAGGAAGCTGGGGCAAAGGTCAGCTTCGACGTGAACTACCGGAAGAAGCTCTGGACTCCCGAAGAGGCGAACGCCTGCCTGGTCCCGATGATGGAGTATGTGGACATCCTCATCACAACCGAGGAGGACACCGGCATCGTCTTCGGCATCCGGGAGAAGACCTACCAGGAAGTTGCCGTGAAGCTGGAGGAGCAATTCGGCTTCGAGGTGGTCGCGATCACTCTGCGGGAGGACCTCTCGGTCCTGAGGAACAACTGGTCGGCCTTCGCGTATGCGGCTAAGCAGTTTCACGAAAGCGCGAAGTACTCGTGCGAGCTGATTGACCGGATAGGCGCGGGCGATTCGTTCACCGCCGGGTTCATCTACGGATACCTGACCGGCGACGTTCAGAAGGGCGTGGACTACGGCGCGGCTTACTCAGCGCTGAAGCACTCGATCCCCGGCGACCTCAACTGGGCGACTTTGGAGGAGGTCGAGGCGCAGCTCAAAGGCGCAGGAACCAGGATACAGAGGTAACTCGTCATGCGGGCTGGTTCTGAAGCACCTCTATCATCGCCGCCATGTTTTCCGGCGGCACGTCCACAGGCACGTCGTGTGATGGCGAAGCTATATATCCGCCGCCGCGGCCCAGAACCTCGAGCAGCTTTTTGGTTTCTCGGCGCACGTCGTCCGGTGTCCCGCGCGGCAGTAGAGTTTGGACGCTGATTCCACCATAGAAGGACAGCTTGCCGTAGTAGCGCTTCTTGGTCTCAAATATGTCCATGGTTTCGGGCTGGAACGGATTGAATATGTTCAGTCCGACTTCCACCAGGTCTGGAAGCACAGCCCGCACATCTCCACAGGAATGGATCGCCACATACTTTCCCGCCGCAGAGACGCGCTCATACATTTTTGCCACACGCGGCCTGATGAACTCGCGCCACAGCTTCGGCCCCATGATCAACCCCGACTGACTGCCCCAATCGTCTCCGAAGAGAAGACAGTCTATGTTATGGGCAAGCGCGATATCCAGATGCGCCATGTTGACCTCGAGAATGCGGTCCAGAAGCTCGTGGACAAAGCCGGGCGCTTCCAGCATCTCCACAAGGAGCTGCTCCATGCCCCGGAGAGTCCAGGCCCTCTCAAAGAGGGAGAATCCCATGACGACGACGCGAAACTTATCGTGGTTGGCTTGGATAAACCTTGGATACGCTTTCTCGATGTCACAAACTGGGATGTCGGGAATCTGGAAGTCACGCAGGGATGGCTCAGGGAGCACACGATTCTCAACAACCCCGATGTCCTTGTCAACCGTCCGATTCCAGATCACTCCCCAATCATCGCAGTAGTGACCTGGCTTAACCTCAGTCCATTTCATGTACCCGCTATGCGAGAACCAGGCCAGGTGGTTGCCAATCTTGCCCTCGAAGTCTGGATCGCCATAATACTCGGCCAGCTTCTGGCGCGCTCCGCCTGTAAAAGTCACCGCATAGGGGACGATGTCCGTCTCCTGGAATTGAACCGCGCGACGTACGCGCTCCCTGAATGTCATTGGGCAAGCACCATCCCTACTAGCAGTTTGCACGCCTCATGAGTATGCAGGAAGTCGGGGGATCGGGCCGAGCAGCTTCGGAACCCCGACCGATCAGCGTCTGTAATTCGGTTCGACCCAGGCGCCGGTTCATTCTGCTCAGACCCGGTATCGGCCCTCGCGCAACCTACTGCGCAAAGCGATTGTACCCTGGTGGTTGAAGCGGTATGACGTCAACCGTGTAAAGGAGCGTACGACGGCGGATTCACGTTCCTGTTCCGGAAATGCCTGCCCTGAGTCTATCGAAGGGGGTCAGTTCAATCCCAAATCCGAAATCCGCAATCCGCAATCCGCAATCCGAGATATGCATGGCTACCGGCCTGCGAAGACTTCCCTCATCTCGGCTTCCTTATCTGCGGAGACCAATGCGATCACGGTGTCCCCCTGCTTGAACTCGACGTCAATATTGGGCAGGATTGCGTGGCCGTCCCGCACGATGGAGATCACCAGCGCGTCCTGGGGCAGCCCGACATAGGGTATTGTCTTGCCGAGGACGGGCGACTCAGGGCCGAGATCAATCTCCACAATTTCGATGTTCCCCCGCTGAAGCGGCGCCAGCAGTATGACCTCGTCCGTCTCTATCTGCTGCTCGATGAGATTGAAGATGATCTTCGTACTGCTCACCGTGGAATCTATGCCAAGCCGATGGAAAATGTCCTCGTTCTGCGGGTTGTTGACGCGTGCGATAGTTCGCGGGACATTGAATCTTCTCTTCGCCATCTGGCAGATGACCAGGTTGTCCTCATCGTCGCCTGTTGCCGCCACAACTACATCCGCGCGTTCCATGCCGATCTCTCTCATGGTTCGAACCTCGCAGGCATCGCCTCTGACGACGACCTCGCCGAGTTCCTCAGCCAGGTAAGCGGCGCGCGAACGATCCTTCTCCACCAATAGCACCTCGTGCCCTGCGTCCATCAGCGCCCTTGTGAGATAGTGCCCGACTTTGCCACCACCAGCAACTATTACATACATCTTCGTATCCCCGCTTCGATAAGTGGTAATGCTAAATCGCTTCGCCTAGCAGTGCGTCCAGTATTTCGGATATCCTGGCCGTCGCCAGACATACACTGGTATCCGCTGCGCCGTAGTATACGTATAGATCGTCGCCCTTCTGCACATGCCCGCAGGCGAAGACGACATTCGGCACCTCTCCTGACATCTCATAGCCCTCATGTGCTCCCAGTATCCAATACGGCAATCTGGAGATCAACCTCCTGGGATCCTCCAGGTCCAGCAGAGCTGCCCCCATCCGATATGCGGGGCCCGCGGGAAAGGACTTCACCCCGTGGTATAGAATCAGCCAGCCCTTCTCGGTTTCTATGGGAATCGTGTTGGCTCCAACCTTGTGTCCATCCCACCACGGGCCGCCTCGCTCGCCGAGTACCATCCATGGGCGGCCCCAATGCAAAAGGTTATGCGATTCGGTGAGCCAGATATGCTCGATATTGCCCGCCACCGGTCGGTGCAGCATCCAATATTTTCCGTTGATCTTACGTGGGAACAATGATGCATCCTTGTTGTTTGGGGCGAGCACCAGGCCTAGCCTCTCGACGCTCTCGAAGTCCTCAGTGAGGGCGAGTGCGACTCCCGCACCGAAGGGTGAATAGGCAGTGTACGCGATCACCCACTTTCCCATATCAGCCAGATAGGTAAGGCGCGGGTCCTCACACCCGTACTCCTCGTGAGGGTTATTCTCGTCCTCGGGCGACAGCAGCGGCGTCCGCTCGATTCTCCACCCGGTGATGCCGTCCGCACTTCTGGCGACGGTGAGATGAGATCGTCCCTCCAGATCCTCTACTCTGAGGAGCAGGAGTGTCTCGCCGCCCACCTCCGCTGCGCCGGGGTTGAAAACCGTGTTGCAAGGATAGGGCATCTCCTGAAATGTTATGATCGGGTTATGCTCACTCCGCTTGAATATCTCGCGCTGGTGTATCTGTTTATCGTTTTGACTCATCCCCATTTCCGCCACCCCTTGCGAATCGCTCAGCAACAGATTCGGATATAAACCTGCGCTTTTCACATATACACCCTGTCTCCTAGGCTTGAGAGCCTTCGTCGGCCAGGGCGCAGTACTCCGAGGCCATACCCCATTCCTTGCCCACAAGGTAGTCCTTCATCAATCTCGCGCCTATCACGGTCGTGCAAATCGTCTCGATTCCGAGTTCCCTGTAGGCGTATGCGCGGATAGGATCGTAGATTCTAGCGATCACCTTCGGCACGCGAAACTTCTCCTTCGCGATCTGGACGGACATGATATTGGTGTTGTCGCCATTAGTCACCGCGACAAAAGCATCTGCCTGCTCTATGCCCGACCTCCTCAGGACGGCCTCGTCAATTCCGTTCCCCCGAACCGTCTCGCCGGCGAAATCCGGGCCGAGCCTGCGGAAGGCATCGTCGTTCTGATCTATGATGGCAACCTTGTGCCCGTCTCTTGCCATTGATCTGGCCAGGTTGGAGCCTATGCGGCCGCATCCTAATATCACTACATTCATGCCATACCTCCTCCGCCATTTCGAACGGGTCCGGCGGGCTAAGCAAGTCCGCGCGCGAATCCGCCGGCCCGAGGCCCGAAACTGTTACGCCGCGACGACGGACAGTTCCCACGCAGGCGGCGTGCTTCGCCTTCCACAAACGCGCCTTTCTTCAAACGGGCATCTGATCTGCTTTCCTGGGCGCTCGGAAAGTATATACCCGGCTTGCTCTAGCTGTCAACTGTCGGGCCTGCGCGATCAGGTAACGTCAACGTTTGTGTGCAATTTCCGCTGATTGGTGTCCGGCATCCCATTTTCTGTTTTGGTAGGTTGGGACGGCGTAAAGCATTCACATCCACGCCTCGCCTCCCTTGCAATCCCCCAACCCTTCTGATATACTGGCACAAGTCTCGCAGCGAGAGTGTGCAGGTCACCGGGATGATCGAGTTCAGAGACGTATCGGTGAGCTATCCGAACGATATACAGGCGCTCCGGGACGTGAACCTGCGGATCGAGAAGGGCGAGTTCGTCTTCATTGTAGGGCCTACGGGAACCGGCAAATCTACCCTCCTGAAGCTCGTCTACAGAGAAGAGAAGCCAACGAAGGGGAAAGTCTTCGTCGCCGGCCAGGACATGACGCGGCTTAGAGGAGGCGCAGTTCCACGCCTGCGCCGGAGCATCGGCGTGGTGTTCCAGGATTTCCGGCTGCTGCCGCAGAAGACGGCGTGGGAGAACGTGGCATTCGCGCTCTATGTGACAGGAGCTCCCCGCAGGGAGATACAGACCCGGACGCCGGAGGTGCTGGACCTCGTCGGCCTGCTGGACAGGGCCGATGCGTTTCCGCACCAGTTGTCCGGCGGCGAGCAGCAGCGAGTCTCGATCGCCCGCGCGCTCGTCAACAACCCCCCAACCCTTCTGGCGGACGAGCCAACCGGGAACCTCGATCCGGACACGTCATGGGATATAGTCCAACTGCTCGCGCGCATAAACGTCAGAGGCACGACGGTAGTAGTTGCCAGCCATGACCAACACATCGTGGACAGAATGGGTAAGCGAGTAATCGCCCTCGATAGAGGAACCATTGCCCGGGACGAGGCAAAGGGCAGGTACTATGAGTTTGCGAACCCTTAACTATGCCATAGCGGAATCGGCTGTCGGAATCACGCGGAACGGCCTGATGTCCACGGCTTCCGTCATCACGATAGCGCTGTCATTCGGCGTTCTGGGTGCGTTCGTGCTGCTGGCGCTGGGGCTGAACAACGCTACCCATTCCTTGCTGAAGGATTTCGAGATCGGCGTCTTCGTGGAGCATGGCACATCGGCAGAGGATGTCGCCGAACTGGAGTCGAAGCTCCGATCCATGCCGCATGCGGCATCCGTGACGCTGGTGCCGAGAGACGCGGCCTGGGAGCAGATGAAGGCCAATCTGAGCGGTCAAGTTGAGCTTTCGGGCGTTGAGGACAACCCTCTGCAAGATAGGTTTCGCGTCAAGCTGGACGATCCCCGATATACGGTGGGAACGGCGAGAGCGGTAAGGCAAATGCTCCGCGTTGACGAGGTTATCGAAGCGCGTGGGATCGTGGAACGGGTAGTCAGAATCGCCGACGTTGTGAAGCTGATCGGCGCGCTGTCTGCGGCAGCCCTTTTCCTGGTCACGGCGCTCATCGTCAGCAACACGATCCGCTTGACTCTCCACGCCCGGCGGCGTGAGATCAGAATCATGCAGCTCGTCGGCGCCACGAACTGGTTTATCCGGCTGCCGCTGGTCTTCGAGGGCATGATACTTGGCGCGGTTGGCAGCGCTACCGCATATCTTATCGTCCTTGGGGGCTCTCATTACGTCACCCAGGAGGTGACCAAGACAGTCCCACTATTCGGACGATTTACCGCCGATGTTGACCCGCTCTACCTCCTGGGGAGCATGATCGCGCTTGGCTGCATCGTAGGGGCCATGGGCAGCCTGATATCAATACGGCGGTTCCTGAAGGCCTGAACCAGCTTGGGATCAGCGGCGGCAAATGCCGATGATTCGTTATAGATCGCGGATTTCAGACGGCAGCGCCGCCTGTGCACAGGTGTGAAGGGGGATTTCGGGTGCAGCGATCCAAGAAACCCGCTTCCGTATTGATCCTGGCAGTTTTTCTGACAGCGGTGGCAGTGGGACCATGCGCGGGACGTCAGAGCCTCGGCAGCCTGAACCATAGACTCAATGCCACATCGCGTAAGATAAACGAAATCCGGAGCAGGCTGCGCTACACGAAGAAGCAGCAGCGGGATGCCGCCTATCGGCTCGTGGCCGCCGAGCGCCGGCTTGAGGTCACGCGCGCCAACTTGAGAGACACGCAAGCGCAGCTCCAGGACACGAGGGACAGGCTGGCAGCGACGCAAGCCGAGCTGGAGAGAATCGAGAAGCGGCTGAAGGAAAGAAACGACCTCCTGGCGGCGCGCCTGGCTGATACGTACAAACACGGAAGCGTCAGCTACTTCAGCGTCGTGCTGGGGTCGGCCGATTTTTGGGATTTGCTGAGCCGGGCATACGACTGCCGCAAGATCATGAATAGAGATGTAGAGCTCGTGGAGACCATCAAGAAAGACAAGCAGGCCGTCGAAGAGCTCAAGGCGAGCCTTGAAGACCAGGAACGAGTGAGAGCCGGGCTTCAGCGGAAACAGTGGGCTCTGACTCACACCGCATACGAGCAGACTGAGGAGCGCGAGCACATACTGAGAGACATAGAGAAGGACCGCGCCAAGTACGAGCAGATGCTGGCTGCATTCCAAGCGGAGTCGAGGTCCATAGCGGACATGATCCGCCAGATGCAGAGAACTCCCGAGGGGAGAACGAGACTCCAGCAGGCCTGGCGCGGCAGCTTCATGAAGCCTGTCCCGGGAAGAATCACCTCCGGATTCGGCAGGCGGGTCCATCCAATACACAAGACACTCGGGATGCACACGGGCGTGGATATCGGCGCGCCGATGGGAACAGTTATCAGGGCCGCAGCAGGGGGATACGTCGTGTCCACAGGAAGCCGCGGGGTCTACGGCAACACGGTGGTCTTAGACCACGGCGGAGGAGTGATCACGTTCTACGCGCACTGCTCCGGCTTCCTGGTACGAGCCGGCGCAACCGTGAGACAGGGACAGCCCATAGCCCTCGTGGGCAGCACTGGATTGAGCACTGGGCCGCATGTACACTTTGAAGTACAGAAGGATGGCATATCCGTGCCGCCGTTTTAGAGCGGCCCAAATGGGAAACATCTGATTCGGCATTGGAACGTCCGAGCAAGGATGGTGTGAATTGCGCAACCGCGTCAAAACAATTGCAGCCTGGCTGGTGGTCGCGGCTTTCGCCGGCGGCGCGTTCGTCGCTGGAGCGGAACTCCGCTCGTGGCAGACTGCCTCAATGTCGTCCGGGAGCGCCCCAGCGCCGACATACGCACTGCTGAAGCTCACGCCGGAATGGTCGCCGGTCACTCTGGCAACGACAGGGCAAGGCACAAGCGAAAACCGTGAACTGGTGCGCAGCATCGTCAAACACCTGAAGGACTACTACGTGGAACCGATCACCGGAGAGCGCGAGACTGCGATGGCGCGCGGGGCGGTCCGCGCCATGCTGGAATACCTCTCCGATCCCGACAGCCGATTCTTGGATCCGAAGGAGCGAGCGCTCCTCGACGACGCCAGGGAAGGCAGATTTCACGGCATAGGGGCGGTTCTTGCCCTGCGCAGGCAGAAGATCGGCGACTTGGACATGGCCAAGATTGTCGTGGTCTCTCCCATGCCCGGCAGCCCGGCGGCAGCGGCCGGCCTGAAGCCGGGAGACTCGATCACTCATCTCGACGGCAAGTGGATAGTGACGCACGATCCGTTCAAGACACCGGAGATCAAGAACATGGAGAGAGCCGTGCGCAACAAGGAGATTGACGAGTTCACTTTCCAGAAAGCCTGCGAGGCGGCGTTCAAAAAGTTCAAGGAAGGCGTGCAGATACGGGATGCCCTTGAAGCGCTCACAGCAAGGTCTTCCGGAGAGATAAGTCTGCAAATAGAACGACCCGGACGCAAGGAACCAATAGAATGCAAGCTGCCCTGCCGCAGCACTCAGGTTGACCCGGTGACGGCCCGGATGCTGAAGAAGGGCATCGTCTATATCCGCATCTCTCAGTTCAACAAGCGAGCGGTCAGCGAGTTCGGGGCGGAGCTGAACCAGGCACGAGCCAATGGAGCGAAAGGGCTGGTGCTGGATTTGCGCGATAACCCCGGTGGGCTCATGGACGCAGCCACAGAGGTAACACGCAGAATCACAGGCGGCGGAGCGATAGCCGTCATACGGGAAAAGGGACGCCGCCATACGATACGGGTGCCGAACACACGACGTCTAGACATGCACGTGGCGGTTCTCATCAACAGCGGGACGGCGAGTGTGGCAGAGCTGGTAGCCGGAACTTTGAGGGACAACGCGGCTGCGAGCCTGGTGGGCACCAAAACCTTCGGCGACGGACTGCTGCAGACACCTTTGCTGCTGCATGACGGCTCGGCAGCCGTGCTCACGACCGGCAGGATGCTGACCGCGAAGGGTTTCGACTTCGAAGGCAGGGGGCTTAAGCCGGATAGAGAAGTCGCACAATACAAACGCAATGGCGACGCCCAGCTTGAACAAACCGTGAAAATCCTCCTGCCTAAGCTATGAAAGGCCTGGAACGTACAGATATGAAACCAAGATCTCGTCAGTTCTTGATAGCCGCCCTGGTGATTTCCTCATTCTTGTGCGGATTCACCTATCGCGACATCGGGGCGGGCCATGGCGTTCTGGCGGCTCTGCAGCTACTGCCCGGAAGAGTTGCTGCCGCAATCACAGCTAACCTGGCAAGCGATGATGCCGAGCTGAAGGCCACCGAAACCTACTGGAGCGTCTTCACCTATCTGGATGCCAATTACCTGGGCCAGAAGCCCGATTCCAAGCAGCTAACATACGCCGCCATAAGAGGCATACTGGCGTCGCTGGGTGATCGTTACACAAGATTTCTCGACCCCACTGAGTACACACAAATCCAGGAGGAGAACAGGGGCAACTTCGAGGGGATCGGCGCTGTGCTCGAGGCCAAAGACGGGCGGATTATCGTCAAGAACCCTATGGCGAACACGCCGGCCGAACGAGCTGGCTTGCGGGCCGGCGACATAATCCTTAAGGTTGACAACGACATGATACAGGGGCTCGACATAACAGAAGTCGCAAAGCGGATCCGCGGGCACCGCGGCACTAAGGTCAAGCTCGCGATCAAGCGAGAGGGTGTTCCCAAGCCGCTGGAATTTGAGATCGAGAGGGCCGTCATACCGTTCGAAATCGTCACGTGGAAAATGGAAGACGATGCTAGCAAGATAGGCTACATCCGCCTCGGCCAGTTCAATGAGAAGAGCGATGAAAAGATGGACGACGCTCTGACGCAACTTGAGAGGCTGGGCATGCGCGGGCTGGTACTCGACTTGAGGGAGAACCCCGGCGGCCTCCTGGACGTCGCCGTGGACATAGGAAGCAGATTTACCCGCGGCGACATAGTGATAGTCCAGGACAAGGGCGGCAAGCGCACGACGTTTTCCGCAGAGCCGTCGAAATACCACGACCCGGCGTGTCCCCTGGCCGTTCTGATTGACCAGAACAGCGCCAGCGCCTCAGAGATAGTGGCAGGCGCCATCAGAGACCATAAGGCAGGCACGCTGGTCGGCGTTGACACCTTCGGCAAAGGGCTGGTGCAGACTATCTTCAACCTAGAGGGCGGGGCGGCAGTGTCCGTCACAACAATGAAGTACTTCACGCCGAGTGGACAGGACGTGAGCAGGGAGAAGATACACCCCGACGTAGTGGTGGAACTCACCGAGCAAGATTTGAAGAGCAAGAAAGACGTTCAACTCGAACGTGCTGTTCAAATCCTGAGGGAACGCCTGGGAGCCACCCAGGTTGGCACGAGAAACGAGAAGCGAGATTCCACGTAGGGGTAGGCTCCGTGCCTACCCAATGCCCCCGCGTTCGCATCAACGTTTAACCCACCTGCGCGCATGGAAAAACAGCACAATTGGCCGAACAGACCGAGCAACCGGTTTCCGAGCCACGGGCGCCCAGCACAAGGCTACTTTCTTATTGACAACCCGCGTGGCAGATGATACATTCAGATTGTCAGGTGTAAACCTTCAGTAGCAAGCCTGGTGCTCCGGAGGATACTCCATGCGCAACGAAACGCCAACACACTCTCGCAGACGGATGTGGATAGAGCGGGCGGTGTTCGCCGCAATCCTCGCCGGCCTCGGAATCTGGATAGCCGGATCCCGCCTCTCCGGAGCCCCATACACCATCACCGTCGGCGGCAAGCCGATCGCCACCGTTGAATCGCTTAGGGCCGCAAAGGCGGTGCTGCACGGGGCAAGGCTCGAAAGAGCAAGCGGCGTGCCTGCCGACTCAGTTAGATTCGCCCAGCGCGTGGAGCTGCGCCGAGCAGCCAAGAACGCGGAATTCGTAGACGTGCCGGAGGCCGTCGGCGCAGTGGAGAAAGCTGCCCCGGTGGAGGTCGAGGCATTTGCCATAGTAGTGGACGATAGGCCCGCGGTCGCTCTTCCAAAGAAGGAACAAGCCGAGCAGACTCTGAGGCTCGTGAAAGAGCATTACAGGCGGAACCTGGGAAGGCTGCGCATCGAACCGACATTCAAGGAGGAGGTCTTCGTCGAGAGGCGGTACGTCGGCGTGGAGAAGCTTTGTGCGGCCCCGGAAGATGCCGTGCGAGTGCTGACCTCGACAGCGGAAAAGCCGGTCTTCCACACGGTGGTGGCAGGAGACCGCGCAGTGAATCTGGCCGTGCAGTATGGGGTTCCCATCAGCGAGATGAAGAAGCTCAACCAGCAGATGAACCTGGACGAACTGATGGAGGGCGATCAGCTACTTGTCCGCAAAGGGAAGCCGCCGGTCACGGTGGTGTGCAAGAAGTGGACTACGAGGACCGTCGCCGTCACTCCGCCTCCCGAAGCGCGCCGGCACGTGCGCGCCAAAACCGGCAAGCGAGAGATGAGAATACTGGTGACGTATGAGAACGGCGAGCTGGTGAGCGAGGACGTTATCAGCCAGGTCACGACTTGGGAGACGCCCGAGGGAAGGACCCACGAGCGTTCGCGTCCGTGATTCCCTTCCTTGCCTCGCGGCAGACTCTATCCGCCTGCCGCGGCGATGGCCTCCTGGAGGTCGAGCGAGCCTGTGTAGATAGCTTTCCCGGTTATGACGCCCTCCAGGCCGTGCGGCTCGAGCCTTTTCAGGCTGCGAATGTCGTCAATGCTTCGAACGCCGCCGGACGCGATGACCGGGATGCTCACGGCCTTGACCATTTCCTCCATCGCGGCGAAGTTCACGCCCGCGAGCATGCCATCGCGGCCTATATCGGTGTGGATGATGCGCCGCGCCCCAAGGGCCTCCATGTCCCGCGCGAAGTCAACCGCCTTCAAATCCAGAGTTTCCTGCCAGCCGTGAATCGCTACCAGGCCGTCGCGTGCATCCAGCCCGAGCGCGATCTGCTCGCCGAACGCCTGAAACATGGACTCGGCGAGCTCCCTATCCAGGGCGGCGGATGTGCCGATTATCACCCGGTCCGGTCCCAGGTCCAGCATGCGGCCGGCGGCCTCCAGCGACCTGATTCCACCTCCGACTTGGACTGGGATTTCGAGCGCGCGGACGATGCGCGCGATCACTTCAACATTCTGCGGCTGCCCGGTTCTGGCGCCATCCAGGTCCACAACATGCAGGCGTGATGCGCCGAGCAGTGCCCAGTGGACCGCCATCTCCACCGGGTCATCCGCGTAAACAGTCTCCTGATCGAATCTTCCTTGAAGCAGGCGGACGCATCGCCCACCGCGTATGTCCACAGCCGGGATTACTTGCAAAGTCTCACTCCTTCCTATTGTCCGAGCGGGTCGGCCCGGATAAAGATGGAATGCTCAGCTCCGTGCAGAGGGAGTATGGGAGTGTGGGAGTGTGGGAGTGATGGGTCACCCATACCCCCATACGCCCATACTATTCCCCTATCTGGTGCATGACTGCTTCCTCATAGGACGCCCTTGGTCGAGGGAATGCCCTTGATGCGCTCGCCCACGCGGGTCGCGGCCTGGAGAGCCTTCGCAAAGGACTTGAACACCGCTTCAGCCGTGTGATGAGCATCTTCCCCGGAGAGCTTGCGGATGTGCAGCGTCATCCCGGCGTTCCGGGCGACCGACTCGAAGAACTCCGATATGAGCACCGTGTCCAGCGCGCCGATCTTCTCCTGCGCGAAATCCACATCGCAGCAAAGCAGCGCGCGGCCGCTCAAATCAATGGAGGTCAGTATGAGCGCCTCGTCCATCGGGACGGCGGCCCATCCATACCTCGCAAGCCCCTCTTTGTCACCAAGCGCCTTATCAATGGCTCGTCCAACAAGGATGCCTACGTCTTCCACGGTATGGTGCGGGTCAATCTCCAGATCGCCCTTCGCGCTTATTCTCAGGTCGAAGAGGCCGTGCTTCGCCAGCGCCGTGAGCATGTGGTCGAAAAACCCTATGCCGGTGCTGATCTGGGATTGGCCGGCGCCATCCAGGTCAATGCTGACCTGAATCTGTGTTTCCTTCGTCTTTCGTTCTACCTCTGCTTTTCGGCCTGGCATAACGCACCTCCTGAACATCGTTCGACAGCCGCGAGAGCGGCGTTTACGTTGTCGGCAATCATATCGGCCTGCTGTTCGGCAAACCGCGCCTTTCCCGCAGAGTCGCTGCGAGCCGGACCGGTAAGCGCGATGCAGCACAGCAGACCGCCGTGAGTCTCGTTGTAACCCCTCACGGTCAGCAAGTCGTCGGGAGTATCACCGACGTACATCGGCCGCTCGGCCCCCAGGCGCTGCACGGCCAGTCTCAGTATGCTGGGGTCGGGCTTTCGAAAGCCGTCGTCCTCACTCACGATCGCACCCGGCGGAAAGAGGCCGCTCCATCCCATCAGCCTCAACCCGACCGTCGTTTCCCCGGCGGTTCGGCCGGTCGCTATCCCGAGCTTCATTGACGCCGGGAGAAACCGCCTGTCGAGAATCGGCTTGTCCCTGCGGATCAGCCCCGGCCCGGTCACTATCTTCGGCTCAAAGCCGTAAATCTCCGTGCAGAGGTCGCCCGCGTACAGCTCCACGAACATTCGCTGAAGCCCCGGACGATCCCATCGAGCCTCGACTGCTCCCCATTCGCCGGGCGAACACATTTCCCGTAGCGCGCCAACAGCCGAAGCCAGTCCACCGCCTCGCCTTGCCAGATCGCCCGTGAACTCCTCCATCGTCGGATGAGCAGGCTTCAGCCGCGCGCCATCCGTAGAGCCGCAGCGGACACTCTTGAACAGATAGAGCAAGAACCAGGCGTATGCGAGCTCCCAATCGCTGTTGAATCCGCCGGCGAGCTTGAAGGCGTCCACATCCGTCGGTTCAACCAGGTTCTTGCAGTTCACCCAGCCAAGCGCGGCGAAGTACATCTCGGCCGCCGCACCGTGAACCAGTTCCACGGATTCGCCGACGTCAATCAGCACGCCGTCCATGTCGAATATAATGCCATCAAGCTCAGCAAACGAAGCGACTGAAGCCCGGCGAACGAGCGCCTCCCCGGCCTCCGTTGCGATGCTTGCGTATTGGTCCGTGCCGCTGTCTGACAATCCCACCCCTAGAAGCGTGCGATCTCATTACTCCATTCTCTCAATTCTTGCGCGAACTGCCCTGGCGTGGCCGTCGAGGCCCTCAGCCTCGGCCAGCTCGATGGCGGCCTCAGCGTCGGCGTCAACGCCCTCACGCGAATACATTATGATGCTGGACTTCTTCAGAAAATCGTCCACATTCAGTGGCGAAGAAAAGCGCGCGGTCCCGCTGGTCGGCAGTATGTGACTTGGGCCGGCAACGTAGTCCGCCAGAGGCTCAGTGGAATACTCGCCAAGCAAGATTGTGCCCGCGTTCATTATCGAATCGAGCAGCAGCATCGGCTCGGCGACTGCTAATTCCAGGTGCTCCGGCGCAGCCCTGTTCGCCAGCTCGACAGCCTCATCGAGGCTCGCGGTCATAATGATTGCACCGTTCTGATCCAAACTGGCTTGAGCCACCTCCCTGCGAGGGAGATTCCGAAGCTGACGCTCGACTTCGGCGCTTACCGCTTCCGCCAGCTCGCGAGACGGAGTGATGAGAATCGCCCGCGCGTCGGTGTCGTGCTCCGCCTGCGAAAGCAGATCGGCGGCGACATACCGAGGATTGGCCGTGTTGTCCGCGAGCACGAGAACTTCGCTGGGGCCGGCGAGCATCTCTATGCCGACCTGGCCGTAGACCAGGCGCTTCGCCATCGTGACGTAGACCCCGCCGGGGCCGACTATCTTATCCACACGAGGAACCGTCTCCGTCCCGCAGGCCAGCGCTGCGACGCCGTGCGCCCCGCCGATCCGAAATATCCGATCCGCGCCGCACTCCGCGGCTGCCACCGCCATCGCTGGATGTATGGAGCCGTCCTTGCGCGGCGGAGTGGACACGAATAGCTCCTTCACTCCCGCAACCTTTGCCGGAACCGCAGCCATGAGGAGCGAACTCGGCAGAGGCGCCTGGAACGCCGGAGCCAGCACGCCCACCCGATCCAGCGGCCGGATCATCTGCCCCAGAAGCTTCCCCTTCTCCTCCGAATCCATCCAGGACGTCCTGACCTGCTTCCTGTGGAAGCGCTCGATATTCCTCTTGGCGGATCTTATGGCCGCGAGCAGGCTGTCCGATACCTGTGAGTACGCCTGCTCGATTGCTTCACCAGGGACGACAAGCGAGTCCGCCTCCGGCCAATCGAACTTGCGGACGTAGTCGAGGACCGCCGTGTCGCCGCGCTCCCTCACATCGGCGAGTATGCGGCGAACGGCATCCTCCACCTCCGGATTCTCCTGGAGGAGAGGCTTGTCCAGAAATCGAGCCAGTTCTTCGGGCCTACAGCTTTGGGCGTCCAGCACGCGCATGGGCAGATTATAGCAGACGTTCCGGCAAGATGGCAAGCGGTGCGGCCTTGACGCGAATCGCGGGAAGGCATATCATGGGTCCACGCACCCCATCCCCCAGAGGTCTGGCATCTCATGACGAATGAAGGCTACCGGGGCGTCTCGCCAGCGAGCACTCAATCAAACTGCTTGAGAACAACCGGTATCACATGTTTGGTTGCTGTTGTAATCGGAATCGCGGTCATCGTGTGGCTCGTCACCATGGTCTCCAAGTACCCCGCTCTCAGGCACGCAGCCGAGTGCCAGGCGAACCTCCAGAACCCGGATCCCAAGAATCAGCAGGATATCAGCGGAGCCCTCGAGCGGTATGCCAGGAAGAAAGGGAAGTACCCGGCCGGCCTGGAGGAGCTTCACCCGAACTTCCTTGAGAACAGGAAGATCCTCCATTGCCCTGCTGATAAGCGCCCGGTCCGCATCGTCAGCTATGAGTACGCACCACCGGCGATGAACGCCCCGCCCGGCACCGTTGTCATCAGGTGCGACCGCCATGTGATCATTCGCGGCCGTCCTCCGTTGGCGCTCATGCTTCACAAGGACGGTCGGATTACTACGCAGGGGTTCGGAGCTGCCTCGAGTAAGCCGAAATAGGGTCTCAGGCCGCTGGATTTCAGCTTGACAGTCGTTTCGCAATTCTGATATACTCGCCTGGCTTGAGAGCATGTAAGGGTGGATAGCGGCAGAGCTATCCACTTTGCTTGTTTAAGGGCGATATAGGCCAACACGAGAGGACGTGCATCGGATGGCGAACACGGTCGTCGTCGGCGCCCAATGGGGCGACGAGGCAAAAGGCAAGGTCGTAGATTACTTGGCCGCAGATGCGGATTACGTCATACGTTACAACGGCGGCAACAACGCCGGCCACACAGTGGTCGTGGACGGAGAAACATACAAGTTCCACCTTGTCCCCTGCGGAATACTTCACCCTCACACGGTCTGCGTCATCGGCGACGGGGAAGTCGTTGATCCACAGATCCTGATCAAGGAGCTGGACGAACTCAGCCGGCGCGGAATCTCGGTAGATCGGCTGAAGATCAGCCTGAACGCCCACGTGGTCATGCCGTATCATCTGCTTCTCGACCGGCTAGAAGAGGAGAGCAAGGGCGGCAAAGCGATCGGCACAACCATTCGGGGCATCGGCCCGGCATACGCCGATAAAGCCTCCCGAATCGGGATCCGCATCGCCGAGCTCGTCAACCCGGATATATTTCGAAGCCGGCTCTCGGAGAACTTGCAGCTCAAGAACGCCATCCTCACGAAGGTCTACGAAGCCGAGCCGCTTTCGGAGGCCGCGGTTCTGGAGGAATACCTGGCATATGCGGAGCGGATCAGGCCATTCGCGGCAAACACGAATTACATCGTTCACGAGGCGGCAATACGGGGGAAGAGGCTGCTTTTCGAAGGCGCACAAGGAACCCTGCTCGACATTGACTATGGCACATACCCATACGTCACGTCGTCTCACACCGTCGCCGGCGGAGCTTGTCTAGGCACCGGCGTGGGGCCAACGTTAATTGACGAGATAATCGGCGTGGTGAAAGCATACACGACCCGCGTGGGAGCTGGGAGATTCCCAACCGAGCTTCTTGACGACGTGTGCGACTACATCCGAGAGCGAGGCAACGAGTATGGAACGACGACCGGGCGGCCGAGAAGGTGCGGCTGGCTGGATACGGTCGGCATCCGCTATTCCGCGATGGTGAACGGGTTGACCGGCTTAGCGATGACACTGCTCGATGTGCTGAGCGGCCTCGATACCGTGAAGATTTGCCGCGCGTACAAGTGCGACGGCGCGGAGACGTCCGCGCTTCCGAACACCTGGGAGACCATCGAGGAGTGCGTGCCCATTTACGATGAACTGCCCGGCTGGTCGGAGGACATAACGAGCATCCGCAGGTTCGATGATCTGCCGGCGAACGCCCGGGCATACATCCGCCGCGTCGAGGAGCTTACCGGCGTCCCGATCCGGCTAATCAGCGTCGCAGCCGACCGCACCGCGACGATCGTGCGTGAGGAGTGAGGAGTGTTGAGTGAGCAGTGTTGAGTGTTGAGTGTGGAGTGATGCTGGAGGCTAGCTGCTGACGGCTGGCGGCTGACTGCTAGCTGCTGGATGCGTAGTCCGGTGTGCTGCGGACGAAGCCTGGGCTGAGGACTAATGCGGCGGCTGCGCAGATGATCGCCCCGATTCGCACCGCCGCAGGAGCGCCGAGCCAGTGCGCGAGGAGGCCGGCCTGTAGACTCCCTATGGGCGCCATGCCCATGAACATCAGCGTGTAGAGGCTCATCACCCGTCCCCGAAGCCGGTCCGGCACGGAGGTCTGAATAAGCGTGTTCGTGAGGGCCATACTAGTCATCATGCCCCATCCCGCTACAACCAACAGCCCAAGCGAGAGAGGCCACAACTTCGAGAATGAGAAGAGTATCAGCATCGTGCAGAAGGTCAGATTCCCGGTGAGGAGCAGCCTTCCTTTCGCCCTGAAATCGCCGAGCCACGAAATCACCAGGGCGCCGGTCAGCGCTCCCAGGCCGGTCGCCGACATCAGGTAGCCAAGCCCTCGCGCTCCGATCTTCAGAATATCCCGCGCGAATATGGGCATCAACACGGCATACGGCATGGAGAAAACGCTCACGACGGCGATCAGCATCAGGAGCGACGCCACCCCGCGATTCCTCCGGACGAAACCAAGTCCCTCCCTGAGGCCCTGCACCATCGAGGCTCCAGCGGTCGGCGCCCTGCTCGTCACGCGCATCAGGAGCAGGCAGACGATCACCGGGATGAAGCTGATCCCGTTCAGGAAGAATGCGCCTGCAGTTCCAATGGCCGCGATGACGGCGCCTGCCACCGCCGGGCCGACGATCCTGGCGCCGTTGAAAGTCGCGGAGTTCAGCGCGATCGCGTTCATCAAGTCCCTCCGCCCGACCATCTCGATCACGAAGGACTGCCGGGTAGGAGCATCGAACGCGATCACGGTGCCGAACAGAAATCCGACGGCGACGATGTAGTAGATAGTCACTATCTGCCAATGAGTCAGCCCGGCCAGAACGAGCGCAAGCAGCATCGCACTGCACTGCGTCAACACAAGGAGGTTGCGCTTGCTCAAGCGATCCGCCACTACTCCGGCAGGAAGAGAGAAGATCAGTATCGGCAGCGCACTGATGGAGCCGACAACGCCCAGCAGCAGAGCGGAGTTCGTGAGGGTCAGGACCAGCCACCCCAGGGCGACCTGCTGAAGCCAGGTTCCAGTGAGAGAGATTATCTGGCCGCTGAAGAAGAGCCTGTAGTTGCGATGCCTGAACGCGCTGAAGGGCCGTGGAAGTTGGACAGCCCTTGCTTCCGCGGCTACGGCTGTAGGCTCCTGGGGAAGGGCCTGGTCTATCTCCTGAAGCTGCTGATCGGGTTCAAGTTCACTCACGACACTACTTTCTATTCGCTCGCCGCAGAACCCTCCCCCCGGGCAAATGGAGTGACGGAGTAATGGAGTGATGGAGTAGTGGGGTACTCGTCACGATTCACAATCCACGAGTACGAGTACGAGTAAGAGCGGTTCCCGAGAGCCCTTACTTGGCATAGCCATTTGGATGCGCTGAGTGCCAGCGCCATGCATGTTCGATGATGGTGTGCAGCTCCGGGTGGCGGGGCTTCCAGCCGAGCTCTTTCTTCAACTTATCCGAGCTTGCAACCAGCCGCGCGGGGTCGCCGGGCCTTCGCGGCGCGGCCTCCCAGGGTATTCTCCGACCGACTACCTGCCCGGCCGTCTCGATTACCTGCTTCACCGACTGCCCGTCGCCGTTGCCGAGGTTGTAGGCGGTAGTCCCAGCGCCCTTCTCCAGCGCCCGGAGAGCCAGCAGATGGGCGTCCGCGAGATCGGCCACGTGGATGTAGTCGCGTATGCACGTGCCGTCCGGCGTACCCCAATCCGTGCCGAAGACCTTCACGCATTCTCTCTGCCCCAGCGCCGTCTGAAGCACGATCGGAATGAGATGCTGCTCGGGATCGTGATCTTCGCCGATTCGGCCCTCAGGATCCGCACCGGCGGCATTGAAGTACCGGAGCGAGACCGACCTTATCCCGTAGGCGATGTCGTACCACTTGAGGATTCTTTCGAAGATCAGCTTGGTTTCGCCGTAGGGATTCGTCGGATTCTGAGGATGGCTTTCCTCGATGGGGATGTGCAGCGGCTCGCCGTAGGTTGCCGCGCTGGAGGAGAAGATGATCTTGTCCACGCCGTGCGCGCGCATCGCGTTGACGAGATTCAGGCCGCCGCAGATATTGTTGTTGAAATACTTGGCGGGATCCGCAACCGAATCACCGACGGAGGCATACGCAGCGAAATGGATGACCGCGTCAATATGGTATTCCCTGAACACCTCATCGAGCCTGTCTCCGTCCAGCAGATCGCCCTGCACGACGGTCCCGCCGATCACAGCCTCGGGGTGGCCCAGCTCCATGCTGTCGTAGACCAGGACCTCCCAGCCATTCTCCAGCAGCGGCTTGACCGTGTGCGAACCGATGTAGCCTGCGCCGCCGGTAACCAGTATCACAAGTAACCCCCAAGAACAGGCAGAAACAAAAAGAGCCGCAGCCCAGTGTAGCATCGGGCTGCGGCGAAAGTCAACAGCGCTGAAGCGGTTCCTAAGGCGATGTCGCCGTTACCGTCAGCCGGTATCTAGCTTTCCCGGAAACAGCGCTGACACCGAAGGTATACGAACCAGCCGACAGAGTGCCGAGATCGAGCACAAGGGGTGAGGACGGCGACGACGCTGATCTCATCAGAACTCCTCGGCCGTCATACAGACGCAGCTCCAAAGCAACGCTGCCGCTCCACGATAGCTCGGCCTTCACAACGACTGGAGAGGCGGCGCACCACGCATGCGTCTTCGTCCCCTTCCTCGCCATCACGCTTCCGCCAAACACCTGCGTGTAGGACATTGTATTAGTGACATTGACCGTCACAGCGGATGAGGTGGACGAGTTTCCCGCCGAATCCGCCGCCTTGGCCGTCACCGTGCGCGAGCCGTTCGCGACCGTGCGGCTGTCCCAGGTCAAGGAATACGAACTACCGCCTGCGCCGATACTCTTTCCATCCACAAAGAACTCCACCTTGCTGACAGCGACATTGTCGCTGGCCGAGGCCTTCAGAGTAACCGTGCCAGACACGGCGGCCCCGTTCACAGGCGACACAAGGGCCACAGAAGGCGGCTGCGTGTCTTGAACCGGCGGCGTTACATCTCCGCCCGATGGGGGCGTTGACAGGACGGCGTTGTAGGCGTTCACTCGTCCCCAACCTGTATGCTGGTCCCAGCCCGGTGTTTCGAGATCATCAGCAGAGGCAGCCACGATGTTGGCGACCTCCGCCGCGGAGAGCTGGGAATTCACAGACGTGACTAACGCGGCGACTCCGGCCGCATGCGGCGCGGCTGACGACGTACCTCCGAAACCGCCATAACCCCCGCCTCTGGTTGTCGTATACGCGGAACCGGGAGCCACCACATCCAGCGCCGAACCGTAGTTCGAGTAGCTGGTTAGCTGATCGTATTGGTCAGATGCTCCTACGGCAAGCGCGTTCGGACAGCCTGCCGGATAATATACAATTGAAGTCGCATTGTTCCCACTGGCCGCTACTACCAGGCATCTGCGCTGGTAGGCGTAGTCAACAGCGTTAGTCAGCGTGCTGCTCGACATGGACCCCGCCATGCTTATGTTTACGACGCGTGCCCCATTGTCAGCCGCATATGTAATCCCCCTGGCGATAGCATAGTAGGCAGCCGAGCCGGACGGGCTCGCAACCTTGATGGGCATGATCTTCGGAAGCCAAGTGACGCCCGCAACTCCGATACCGTTGTCCGTGGATGCCCCGATGACACCGGCAACCGCCGTGCCGTGCCCATGATCGTCCATCGGGTCGGAGTCGCCATTGTAAAAATCGTACCCGGCCACGATCCTTTCCGCCAGGTCAGGGTGAGTGTAGTCCACGCCGGTATCCACAACCGCAACGATGACCGAATCAACCCCGCAGGTGATATCCCAGGCCGCGGGGGCCTGGATTTGCTGCAAGTCCCATTGGTTCGACTGGAAGTATGGGTCCGATGGAGTAACCGTAGAGATGGACGCGACGTAGTTCGGCTCAGCAAACTCCACCCAGCGGCTTTGCCCGTACTTTCTCGCGTGGCCTAGCTCCCGTCCTCTAGGCGCCGTCACACGCGCCACGTCAATAGCGCCTGCCGTCTCGATCACTCTCGAGCCGTTCTGCCGGTGGAGCGCCGATTTCGCAGACCCGGGCGTGCCGGCTTTGAACTTCACCAGTATTTCGCCAGGCACCGATCTCGGCTCAGCCAAAGATAGGGCGACGGTTCCTGCAAAAAGCACTGTGATGAGTATGAATACTGCCGCAATACGCCTCATAGGTTTCCTCCATCGTGTGATTGCTGAATTTCTGCCGTGCTGCGGCTGTGTCCGACCTGAACCTATGAGGCACAACGCCCTGACATGCGAAGGGTCCCGACGGCATCATCCGCTGCGGCAGAATCGGTCTGCCGGCCGTGTAGCTGTCGGGAGCAAGATGGGAATCTGTCCCTCCCAGACTCAGGATGGGTCCACGCCAGGCGCGAACCTCCGTGTCTGGCCGCCAGTGCAGTTATTCCATTTAGGCGGCAACCAAAACCCGGTGAAGGTGCTGGTTTACGGTGTGGCGGGTTTTCCAGGGGCGAAAAACGGGCAATTCTGACAGGCTTGAGAACCGGGAAAGGGGCAAGCGTGCCGGCATCCAGGCAGGGCTCCAGGCGAGTGTGGGATCGGCGGTCTCAGCAGCGCCCTGCGAGTCTCCCTGCTGCTGTTGACCGACAGACGCCGGGACTTTGGGAGGCCAACGTGGTTTCGAGTGCCGCACCTAAGACGCGATCAGCTCGTCGGTGTACGGCAGCAGAATCTCTACAGGCTGCGCCAGTGCAGCGATTTCCAGCTCGGGGTTCGTGCTCGTGGAGAGATCAATAATCTCCCCCGAGACGCCCGATTTCTGCGGCGACGTTAGTATCTTCAGCACCGGCCTGGTCGGATGCTTGCGGCTGCCTCCCACAACTACGGCAAAGTCTCCCCTGACCAAACGAACGACCGAGCCAAGCGGGTAAAGCCTTGCCCGCGAAGCAAACCTGGCCATCAACTGCCGGTCATAGCGGCCACCGGCTTCGTACATCATCCATGCTATCGCTTGCTGTCCGGACCATCTCTCCCGGTACGGCCTGTCGGTCGTCAAAGCATCATAGGTATCTACAATGGCTATCAGCCGGCTCAACAGATGCGGCTTTTGGCTGGCAGGGAACGCGGGGTAGCCGCTTCCGTCGCAATACACGTGGTGTTCCAAGGCGATTGTGGAGGCCAGCGCGGGCAGGTCCGGCAAGCCGGCAAGCGCTCGTGCTCCCGCCGCAGGATGCCTCCTGACCTGCACCCATTCCTCTTCGCTCAGCCTCGCCGGCTTCTGCACCACCTCTGCCGGGACGAACACCTTGCCTACGTCGTGCAGCATCGCCGAGATTCCCAGCTCTAGCGTGGAGGTCGTATCAAGGCCCAGGTCCCTGCCGAAAATCATCGAAATGAGGCATACATTCACGCTGTGTTCCGCGAGATACCGGTCATAGCTCCTGATTCCAGCGAGCGCCAGAAGCGCACTTTCATCCTTTGTCAAACTGCGGAGCGAATCGGCTACTATACCTCTGATCTCGGGAACCGGAATCCTGAGGCCGGCCTGCACCGCCTTCATAGCCTCTTCGACGAGAGCCAGCGCCTCCTCGTAGATGTCGGCGGGATCCCGGCCCTCCCGGGATTCGACGAGGAAGACGTTCCCACCGACCACGATATTGGTTACATTCCGCCTGTGCAGCTCCGCGCCGACACCGCCTCGCAAAGCAAGATCCTCCGGGGCGAGGCTCATGACTTCGGCAAACTCCGTTACCTCCTCCTCCGAAAGACCCGCGGTCAGCTTGAGCTCGCCGACTTTCCTTTCCTTCAGCAATCCGGCAAATCCCGACAAGCAGTCCATACCATCTTCGATAGGAAAGCTATCCAGGGTCAGACGGTTGTCTACCACGACTACAAGTACGGTCGGCTGGACGACCAGCAGCTCTACCAATGCCTGGTGAGCGGCTGCTACGGACTCCCGAAACATGGGATGGAACGGTCCGTACAAGCTGACGCTGCGCACGCACGCTCCAAACTTCCCCAATGAGTCCGCAGCTCGAGAATACGTTTCAATTAGAACTGAGTCGGAGCTGGCTTTATCCGGCTTGCTGCTGTTTTCGGGCTCCATGACTGACTCCTATGCAACTTTAAGGTCGGGCTGTTGATTCCGGGAGGCAATCTCAGCGATTGCCTTTTCTGCTGAGGCGCGCACAAGGTCGTAACGCGTCCGCCCAATGAGCGGGCGCCCGCGCACCAGCCTCGCCAACAGCTCGCCGACCTCAGGCGGCCCTGAGTGTCCCAAGGACTCGATCGCGATGAGCTGTTCGTGAATCGCGATTCCGAATCCCCGCCGCATTGCGAAACGAACGAGGTGCGGCAGCGCCGACTCGTCGTTGAGCTTGGCCAGCGCCCACAGGGACGCACGCCGCACATCTCGCGACCTGTTCCTGAGGCAACCCACGCAAACCCTGGCAACTGAAGGACTCGGAATCCCGGCCAACATGTCCAGGGCCTTGACGAGAAACGCCGGGTCCGCCTGCTTCAGTACCGCTTCGACTTCGGAGATCGCGGTCTCGCTCTTCATGTCAACCAGGACTTCCAGAGCGGATTGCCTCGCTGAAGGCGATCCCTCGCTCAGGAGTCTTCCCAGAAGAGCGGCGGCAGCGCGGCCGGATCGGGCTATACCGCGTTTGAGAGAATCGTTGAAGGCAGCCGACTGGGTTTCCCCCAGCAGATTAATCAGGCTCAACGCCAGGGACGACACTATCTCGACAAGCGAAGCTGCGACCTCGTGAGCACGCAAGTCATTACTCTCCAAGGCACCTTCGACCATGGTCTTGAGCGCTTCCAGGTCGAGGCTCTGCAGCGCAGACTTCGCGTTCGCGCCCCGCCAGCGGAGTTCGTCATGCCTATTCACTTCTTCCACGAGGGCTCCCGCCAGTTCCAACGCCAGCCTCGTGTCGTTCATCTCGAGCGCGCGAGATATAAGCGACGCCAGCGCGTGCGCTATGCGTCCGTGCTCTGCGGCGCTTGTTTCCCAGGTCATCAGCGTGGCAAAGGTTCTTGCAGAAGACTCTATGAAACTTGCCGGCTGCAGCTCCGTCTGCCAGCTCGACATCAAACCGCTCGTCTTTACGCCGAACAACGACCCCAAGTCGTGGAGACCTGAAGCGTCGGCGCTCGAATCAGCCCCGATCGGGCTATCGAATACCTCAGCGACCATCGCCTCGACTTCGCCTGCATCCAGTACCCTGGAAGGCGACGCGGCGCCAGGGGCGCCAGAGGCATCATCCTGCGCGGCGAAATCAACGGCTGCAGGGCGCAGTCCCTCGGGCAGCTTCAAGATCGCTTTCCTGATTTGCGGGGTAGCCTGGTCCCACTTCTGAGGGTCGCTCGAGGTAAGATCCTTCATATCATTGATCGCTTGTGTGGCTATTTCTGTTGATGTCCTGGATCTGCGGGATGCGTGCAGCTTTGTCACGGCCTCCCTGACAAGCTTCCCGGCCTTTGTGGGATCAGAGAGAATGTCCACGATAGGTAACTGTGGAGCTTCTTCCTCGCGATCCTGTCTAGTGAGCCACTGGATCGCCGCTAGAATGGCCCGGTCTGCAGGTTCCGAATCCATTTCAAACCGGTCGGAGCTCTCACCTTCCGCGTCGAGATCCTCGGGGTCGCCATAGACAGCTTCGGTGGCAACAATCCGAGTCACGGCGTGTCTGCGCAGGTAAGCGCTCGGCCCTCCCTGCTGCACGATCTCGCGCGGTTCGGTGTTTAGGAAGGCCAGGAACTCCGCCACATGTTCGGTGGGCGCATCCTGTAGAAAGGTAACCGCCATCGCTCCTCTAGTCCGCAGCCTTTGGCAAAGGTCACGGCTGTCGGCGGAAGACTTGTAGCAGCGGTCATTGACGAGGACAGCGTCTCGCGTGAAGACGAACGTGGACGGGCCGAAGGAGTCCACAAGATCCTTAATGATAGGGACCAGTTCCTCGAGCATTTTCTGGGTGTTTTGGTGTTCGGAGCCGTACAGGCTGCACTGCCTGCGTGCGGCGCTTATGCCCTTCAAAAGCCCCTTCACGACGTCGGGCTGTTCATCTTTCTCTGCCTGGGCGGCTCGAACGTCTTGCGGTCCACGCTCGTCCATGAGTCAGACTCCCTGTATTGAATACCTGGGATTCCCATTGACAGGTATTCCATACATTCGGGGCAGTCTTCCAAGCATTTTTGAGGGGAAGACCTGAACACAGGGGCACAAACAAAAACGCCCGGCACACCGGCCGGGCTTTCTGGCGGATCATGGTGGGCGATAGTGGACTTGAACCACTGACCTCCTCGGTGTCAACGAGGCGTTCTCCCCCTGAACTAACCGCCCACGCGTGTCTCGGAAGCATGGACATTATACGCCGCCGAGGTGGGTTTGTAAAGTGATGCGGGAGGGAAGGGATTCAGGGTTTCAGGTTACAAGTTTCAGGTTTCAGGTTGGGAGTTCGAAGTTGGACGTTCGACGTTTCCGCCGCGGCGGATTGGATGTTCTCCCATTCTCCCTTTCTCCCACTCTCCCTCTCTCCGATACTCCCACACCCACACACTCCCCGCCCACTCCTCAGTGGCGGTTGACAAGTTTCGCCCGATCTGCGGTCGGGCAAATAGTGAGCGTACACAACGTCCGTGAGGTTCACAGATGCAGCAGGCCGCGAACTGGCATGCCCTGACCGCCAGCCAGGTTCTCGAGCAACTTAACACGACGCCTGACGGGCTTTCCACTGAGGAAGCGCGGCGCAGGCTGGAGAGGTTCGGACGGAACGAGCTGCCGGAGCCGGAGAAGCTCTCGCCGGCGCTTGTCTTCCTGAATCAGTTTCGAAGTCCGCTGATCTACATCCTGCTCGTGGCAGCGCTCCTGTCCTTCGTCAGCCGCCATCACATAGACGGCTTTGTCATTCTCGCCGTCGTCATTTTGAACGCCGCCATCGGGTTCCTCCAGGAGCACCGGGCCGAGCGTGCGCTGGAGGCCCTGAAGAAACTGGCTGCTCTGCAGGCGGCCGTACTCCGAGACCGCGAAGAGGAGAATATCAATGCGGCTGAGCTCGTCCCGGGCGACGTGATCATGCTGGAGGTGGGCGCCAAGGTTCCGGCGGACAGCCGGCTGTTTGTCGCGGTGAATCTGAAGACCGACGAATCCGCTCTCACAGGCGAATCTCTCACTGTCGAGAAAACCCCGGATCCTCTGGCGGCCGACAAGCCGCTGGCCGAGCGTGCAAGTATGGTCTACTCGGGGACGACGGTAACCTACGGGAGAGGGATGGCTGTAGTCACAGCGACGGGCATGGGCACGGAGATTGGTCGAATCGCATCTCAAGTCGCCGCCGAGTCCGTGGCAGGCGGGGTCACGCCCGTCCAACGGAAACTAGCAAGGTTGGCCGGCCATTTGGGCATCGTCGGGCTTGCGATTGCCTTGGCGATTATTGTGGCAGGGGTTATCAGGCAGCTGGGCCTGCTGGAGATGTTCTTCTTGGGAGTGGCCGCCGCTGTGTCCTTCATCCCGGAGGGCCTGCCGGCGGTTGTGACGATAGTCCTGGCGGTGGGCGTTCAAAGGATGGCAAAGCGCTGCGCCGTCATCCGCAAGCTGCCCGCCGTCGAGACACTGGGGTCCGCCACCGTCATCTGCTCCGACAAGACCGGCACGCTCACGAGGAATGAGATGACCGTCAGGGCAGGATACACCCCGGACACCCAGTTCACAGTGGCCGGACAAGGGTACGCCCCCGAAGGAGCCTTCTACGTCCGCGGGAGGGAGACCGCGCGGGCCGATCTTCCCGATGTCGAATCCTTGCTTAGCGCATTCATCTTGTGCAGCGACGCCCGCCTTCACCTCGAAGAGGGAGTTGGTTGGAGGATAATCGGCGACCCGACCGAGGGCGCGCTAGTGGTTGCGGGCGAGAAGCTCGGCCTCAGGAAGCACGAGCTGGAAGGGGCCCAGCCCCGCATTGACGAAATACCGTTCGACTCCCAAAAGCGTTACATGGCCACGCTGCATCAACTGCCGGATGGTCGCAAGGCGGCCTACGTCAAGGGCGCGCCCGAGCGAATACTCGGCATGAGCGAGCGGTATCAGATGCGCGGAGGACCCGCGCAGTTGGATTCTGACAAGGCGGATGAGTTCGCCGCACGAAGCGCGGAGATGGCCGCCGACTCCCTTCGGCTCCTGGCGGTCGCTCGCAAGGAGTTTCCGCCGGAGAAGGAAGAGATCGAGCGCCCGGATGTCGAGTCCGGCCTGGTCTTCCTCGGCGCAGTCGGCATGATTGATCCGCCCCGGGACGAGGCCCGGCCGGCGATTCAGGCGGCCAAAGAAGCCGGGATACGGGTTATCATGGTGACGGGCGACCATCCGGACACGGCGCGCACCATCGCCCGACTCATCGGGCTGCTGGAAGAGGGTATGCTTGTCGTCCCGGGCCGCACTCTGGATGCCATGACGGACGACGAGCTGAGCGGGGCGATCGGTAGGATCGCGGTCGTGGCCCGTGCCGAACCGGAGCACAAGATCAGGATGATCCGGGCTTTGAGAAATCGGGGGCATATCGTTGCGATGACGGGCGACGGCGTCAACGACGCCCCCGCCTTGAAGCTGGCGGATATCGGAATCGCGATGGGCATCGCCGGAACCGATGTCGCGAAGGAAGCATCGGATATGGTCCTGCTCGATGATAATTTCGCCACAATCGTGAGGGCTGTCGAGGAAGGACGAGGCATCTTCTCGAACATCCGGCGCGTCGTGAACTATTTGCTGGCCACGAATACAGGCGAAGTGCTGATCTATCTCTCGACGATCATCTCAGGACTGCCGATTCCTCTGCTCCCGGCCCAAATCCTGTGGATCAACCTGGTGACGGACGGGTTCTCTACAGTGCCGCTGTCTCTCGAGCCTAGAGAGGCGCACGTCCTCCGCCAGCCGCCGAGAAACCCCCGGGAGCCGATAGTAGACAGGCCGATGATAAAACGGATTGCCTTCGTCGCACTCTTCATGCTCGTCGGAACGCTTTTCTTGTATTATTGGGGCATTCCGAACGTCGGCCTGGACCGCGCACGCACCTATGCATTCGTCGTCATGGCGCTGTTTCAGGCGTTCAACGTCTTCAACGTGCGCTCAAGTCGCTATTCCGTGTTCCAGATCGGGATTCTGTCGAACCCATATGTCCTCGCGGGCTCCGCGGCCTCCATACTGGCACAGATAGCGGCGGTGCACATGGGCTTCTTCCAGACCATCTTCCATACGGTGCCGCTGAGCCAATCCGAGTGGGCGCTGTGCGTCGCCGTCTCCAGCTCCGTCTTCTGGGCCGAGGAGATCCGAAAGGCCCTCGTCTATCGCCGCTGAGGGATGGTTAGGGAGTATGGGAGTATGGGAGTGTGGGGGTATGGGAGTGTGGGAGTGTGGGGGTATGGGAGAACGTCCAACGTCCAACTTCCAACATCTAACATCCAGTATCCTGTATCCACCATCCAGTATCCAGGATCAAGCCCTTCCCCGTATTTCTACCGGTTTTCCAGTCGCCTCTTGACCGCTCCCAAGGGTTAGGGTAGACTAGCGATAGTCATTAACAACCCAGCAGGCGCACGGCTGCGACCAGTTCAGATAGGGGGAACCTACGAACACACCAAGAAGCCCGCTAAGAATCCAACTCTTCGCTGCAGCTCTGTCGCTCGCATGGGTGCTGTTCTTGGGATGGCCCGCAGGAGCAGCCTACCTGAGGAACGTGCCGCAGACTCTGAGGCAGCCCGACGGGAAGGTATTCCGCTGTCTGGCCAGCGGGGACGAGTTCTACAACTGGCTGCACGACGAGAACGGTTACGTCATCATCCAGGACCCGGACACCGGGTTCTACGTGTACGCTGTCAAGGTCAATGGAGACCTCCTGCCGTCCAGGTACGTCGCTGGCAGAGCAAACCCCAAGAGGGTTGGCCTGGAAAAGGATATCAGGATTTCGCCTGAGAGATTGGCAGAGAGGATGCGAGGATTCTCTCTCACATTCGCACCGCCGGACGAAATCCAGGCAGCCCCAAAAGTCGGTACCATCAACAACATCGCCATCTTCATCAGATTCAGCGATGAGAGCGAGTTTGGCGACCCATACTCGACCTACGAGAGCCTATTCAACTCCGCCGTCCCAGGCCACAACTCCATGCACAACTATTTCGAGGAAGTCTCATATTACTGCCTGGCGATCGACACGACTTTCTACCCGACGGGGAGCGGGCCATTCGTCGCATCATATCAAGACTCGAATCCCAGGGCGTACTACAAGCCGTACAATGAGGTGACCAATCCGATCGGCTACCAGGGCGGTGACTACGGCGCCGAGCGGACCCAGAGAGAGCATACCCTCTTGAAGAACGCCGTTGATGCTGTAGCCTCACAGGTGCCGAGTGAATTGAATGTGGATGAGAATAGCGACGGACTGGTTGACAACGTGTGCTTCATCATCAGGGGTTCCCCGACTGGTTGGGCCTCTTTGCTGTGGCCGCACAAATGGTCGCTTACAAGCTACACGGTATACGTCAATTCCAAGCGTGTAGACACGTACAACTTCCAACTTGAAAGCTGGATGCCGGTAGGGGTGCTGTGCCACGAGATGTTTCATTCCCTGGGCTCCCCGGACCTCTATCACTATGATTTCGACGGCTTCCACCCTGTAGAAGAGTGGGACTTGATGGGTTCCACTCCAGAGCCGCCCCAGCACACGGGCGCCTACATGAAGTGCCGATATTGCAAATGGATCGCCGATATCCCGGAGATCACGAGCAAGGGCTACTATGCTCTCAATCCTCTGACATCGCCGACAGGCAACTGCTACAAAGTGCGCTCGCCCAATTCCACGACGGACTACTTCGTGTTGGAGTACCGGAGGCAGACTGGAACCTTTGAGAGCTCGCTGCCGGGGTCGGGCTTGCTCGTCTACCGAATCAACACACGCAGGGACGGGATGGGAAACGCATATGGGGCGGACGAAGTCTATCTCTACCGGCCCGATGGGACTCGGACGACCGACGGCAACCACTACTGCGCGAACTTCAGCAGTGACGTTGGCAGAACCGCCATTGATGACTCCACCAACCCTTCCTGCTTCCTTTCCGATGGGAATCCCGGCGGGCTGATAATCTCCGACGTGGGCTCCGCAGGCGATACAATCTCCTTTTGCGTGGCCACTACAGTAGTGGATGCTCCCGTCTTCAGCCCGGACGGCGGCTTCTTCACTGGCCCGCAACTGGTGACGATCACCTGCCCCACGGAAGGCGCCGTCATCCACTACACCACAACCGGCGCTGACCCGATCGAGAGCGATCCTATCGTCAGCGGATCTGTGCTCGTGGACATTTCTCTCACGCTGAAGGCCAGAGCATATAAGCCAGGATGGGTTACGAGCCCGATCAAGAGAGCCGTTTACAGAATTCCCGGAAGCATCCCGGCCGCGAAGAGCAAGGCGGACAATACTACGGTGGACGTAACCGGAGTGGTCACCCGCATCTTCGGCTATTGGTTCTACATCGAATCCGAAGACCGGTCATCCGGAATCGGCGCGTATAAGTATCTACACGGGCTCACCCAAGGTATGAAGGCGACCATTTCTGGAAACCTGACCACCTCGGCCCAAGGCGAAAGATACGTCCAGGCGACAAGCGTGACCCAGTGTGGCTCTGGAACCGTAGATCCGATCATGATGAACAACCACGACCTGGGAGGCGGCGACTGGCGATACAATCCGGCTACGGGAGCCGGGCAGATGGGCGTCAAGGACGGCTACGGCCTGAACAACGTCGGCCTGCTCGTCACCCTAACGGGCCGTGTGACTTACACGGGCGCCACCGTGTTCTACATAGACGACGGTTCAGAGCTGCACGATAACTCAGGGCGCACGGGCATCAAGGTAGCCGCAAGCAACCTTGCTCTTCCTGCGCAGGGCTATTATGTGAAGGTAACCGGGATCACCTCATGCTTCGCAGCCGGGGCTGACTTCTACCGATACCTGCGGGTGAACAGCCAGTCGGACATCGTGCCCCTGGCGCCCTAAGAGATTCGGGGCTGCCTATCACCTGCCGCCGCTGAGGGATGGTTAGGGAGTATGGGAGTGTGGGGGTATGGGAGAACGTCCAACGCCCAACTTCCAACCTGAAACTTGGAACCTGGACCCCTGGATCCCTTGACCCCCTTGTCCGCCTTCGTCCCGTCCGCCTCAGGCGGATCGGGACGAAGGCGGATGGATCCCTTGCCTCACGCTTCACGCATAACCCTCATCACCATACCGGTGAGCAGCTTCGGGTAGAAGAAAGTGGACTTCTGCGGCATGCGGTCTCCAGCGGCGGCGACGGCCTTGACCTCCTCAACGCGAGGCGGATTCATGAGCACGCACATCTGATATCCGCCCCGGTCTACCGAGCTCATCGCCTCATTTGGACCCCTCGTATACGAGAGGTTCGACTGGGCCGACAGGTTCTGTGCCCCAACGCCGAGGAGCCTCTCCAGCACGAGCGAATGGAGCACGCTCACATCCAGCCGCTTGAGCGCGTCCGATCCCGGCGAACCTATCGCCTGTTCCGGCCTGACCGTCGGCTTCAGCTTGAGCAGATACGATCTGTCCCCGCCCAGGTAGAGGCCGAAGACGTAGTCCTCAGAGGCCAGCGACTCCACCGCCTGCTCCAGCCGGCCTCGCGGCGTCTCTTCCACATCGAATAGCTCCCGAACCTGCGATAGGAACGATGCCGCGTCGAAGTTCGGCAGATTCCGCACGAGCCTGTGGGTCGGCAGCACGACCAGCCCCTCGTCTTCGAGGGAGACCAGCGTCATCATGACGAATTCGTATGGCGCATTGGGGTTGGTGGTCCCGGCCTGGGCGCGCATCTCGTCCCTGTACGCGAGCGCCGCGGAGTAGCGATGATGCCCGTCCGCAATCACGATCGCCCCTCCAGCGAGGGCCTGAGCGACCGCCTCGACCGCCGCCGGGTCCGAGATTCGCCGGACGTCGCAGCGCACGCCGTCCTTATCAACAGCGGAAGCATCCGGCAGCCCGGACAGGAAAGGCTTGAGTATCTCGGCCGTCCGCCCGTCCGCATGAAGGCCGAAGACGGAATCGAAGTTCGCCTGCGTCGCCCGGATCAGCTTCAAGCGGTCCTCCAGCGGGCGCGCGAGTACATTCTCATGTGGCAGCACCGTCCGCCGCTCGAAATCCTCGAGTCGCACAAGGCAGGTGAACCCCAGCCGTTTCTTCCGCTGGCCGCGAATCTCGTACTCCTGCTCGCAGGCGTACAGGCAGGGCTCATCGTCCCAAATGAGGATTCCGGCCTTCAACCAGTCGTCCAGACATGCGGCTGCTATTTCATATTTGGAGCCGTTCTCCGCGTCCTCTTTAGGCAGAATGAGCCTGACCACGTTGTTCGGATGCGTATTGTAGTACCATTCCTGATCCTGGGGAGAAATCACGTCGTACGGCGGCGCGACAACTGCGCTTAGATCCCCAATCTTGGCCTGGTTGTACCGTACTCCCCCGAAGGGCCGTATATCCGCCATAAAACCTATCCCTTCTACCTCTCCTACTCCTCACTCGTACTCGCGCATCGTGATGAGTGATACGTGACGCGTAACTGACCGCTGGCGACTCAGACAATATAAACCGCCGCGGGAGGCAGTGTCAAGGACACGCATCCGAAAAGCGCACGAGCTTGAAGAGGCGGGGGTCCTTCCGCGTTGCCAGTCCTCCGGCCCATGCGATGTACGTTCTTCCCGCTCCGTCGTCGTTATCTACCAGCACGGACATGGCGAAGATCCTTCCAGCCTCCGGGCGAAGCGGCTTCAGCGCCGACCAGGGAATCGCCGCCTCGTAGAGGGTGATATTGCCACTGCGCGAGATTTCCACCTGGACCTTCCGCGCTTTGCCCCCAAGGCCCTGCCAGCCCCAGGCGAGCGGCCCGGATTCCGTGAGAGCCAGGCCGTACTCGTAATCATCCGGCCCATACACCCTTGTCTCCCAGCCGTTGCACAGGGTGTCAAAGCCGATCTGAACGGCGTCCTGCCTCCAGATGTCCAGTCCGCTCGCCTTCTGGAGGTGCACGTCATCGCGAACCTTGCAGGCGAAATAGAAGTTAGCGTCATCGCAGGCCACTGCGAACTCAGCGCCCTTCCCGCCGGGTGCTTCGTCGCCTATGGATGTCCAAGGCACGCCAGACCAATCGTCGAGGTTGCCGTCTATCTCGATCTCGCGCGGCGCACGGTGTATCTCCAGCGCCGGCGTCACTTTCTCCATGAAATTGACCGGTCGCCTGATCTGGACCTTGGAGAGCCGGCCTGCGATCTCCTCGACGAACTTCTGCGCCTCGGCGGGTTCCATGTTCTGCAAAGCCCACTTCTGGATTCGCATGAGCTGGCCTACAACCGGGCCGACGACGTAATCCTCCCAGTCGTCGAATTTCCTCCGAAACTGCTCGTTGTCTAAATAGTAGTGGTGCTTATGGAGCGGATCGCGCTTGAGCGTGCCGGCGTAGGTCCGCTCGGTAAGGTTCACCAGGGAGAGCACGCGTTCCGTCTCCCGCGCAAGATGCTCGGCGTCGGCACGGCTCTCCAGCGGGAGCTTCGACAGCGACATGGCGGCATCGAAGCCAGTGACGATCAGGTAGCTGAACTTGAAGTGGCTTCGGATGTACTCCACACGCTCGCGGGCCGTGCCTGAGCTTTCGTCGCGCGCCTTATTCAGCAGATTGAACGCCTTCGTCATGGCATCGGCATCGAAGACAATAGTCTCGCTGCCTATCGAATCGAGCCCCTGGAACCACCAGCCGCGGCGCTCCTTCATCCAGATGCGTTCCAGAAGTGAGTAAAACTCCTCCATGGTCGGCGCCGCATTCTCGTACAGCCCGGTGAAATACTCGTCCAGCACGGCGTCCGTGTCCTGGTGCGAGTCCCACAGGAGCTGCGTCGCGAGATAAATCTGGGGTCCGGTAATGGGCCAATACGGATATAGCTCGCAGTACAGGCCGACAGCGCCGTGCTCGTGGCCGAACTTCAGGTCGTCCGCAGCCAGATGGGCGAAATACCTCGGGCTGAACCAGCCCAAGCCGTAGTAATCATACCTCGCCACATACTTGGCAACCTTGGACCACGCCAGATACAGATTCCGGTCGTGCTCCCGGTACTTCGGATCGTGGTGCTGGCTGGTATCCTGGCAGAGGCAGACGACGACGTTGTCCGGCAGGCGCTTAATATGCCGCGGAACGGATAAGGTGGTCCAATATACATAGCAGCCGAGCTTCTTGTCGGGGTTTGTCTTCGCGACCTCATTTGCCACCTGCTCGACGTAGTAGAAGTAGCTGTCGGAGTAAGTTCGCCAGCCATGCCTGCACTTGACAGGCGGCGAGTCGAGCTTCGAGCAGTTCGGGCACGTACAGAAGTCGGCGTTATCGTTGGCGCAAAGGGAGAACATAGTCGCCGTCGGGTTCGTTTCAAAGAAGCTCCTGGCCGTCTCGACGGTTATGCGGATGACGTCGGGATTCGTCAAGCAGGGCTGGCTCCGCTCGGCCTCATCGCTTTCCGGGACGAATCGCTTCCCGTTGATCTCCGCGTAATATTCAGGATGCTCCTTGCCGTACTTGCTCACTGGGAAGATGCGCTTCAGGTTATGGCCGAAGCCGTAGAGCGGAATATCCCGCCGATGCCGGTCTAGGCGGTTCCTATATGCAAACCGCGCGCCTTCATCGCCCGCAAAGCCGCTCCAGATGCGGAACGAATAGTCGGGTTCGGAGCGAGTTTCGGTGACCTTTACCACAAGCAGGTCGGCCTTCGGGACGACCTCCCACAGCTCGCCGGGCATGAACCACCGCACGCCGAGGTTGTCGTGGAGGAACCCATAAACGCCGTTCGACGTGCCGTCGTCCGTCCGCCCGCAGATCAGGATGCTGTTCTGGCGGGGCGCAATGACATACCCATCTACGCCCAGGCCTTCGAGCGGAAGGCCGGCGCTCTTGACGAGCTCTGTCTGCCCGACGTGGATCGCGCGGCCCTCGACCGGCGAGCCATCCTGGACGATCGGCACACGCGCTCCCGATACCTTCTCCAGGCACCTCGCAAAATCGTCCACCGCCGACTTGAGAAACGGGGCGACCTCCTTGGGAGTGACGATGGACGCGAGGGGCGTCTTGTTTCGGGCAAGCACGACATACTGAGCCTCCGCTCCCCAGGCGACCGAGCTCAGGCCGACCAGCGCAGCCAGCATGAATACGATCCTGCCTTCCATAACCGCACCTCCAGCGTGAAGACGTTCACTTCTGCCGGCGCTAGTATACCAGACCCGGCGGTGAGGAGACAAGGAGACGGGGTGACAGGGAGTGTGGGAGTGACCTTGCCTCGAAACAGTGGGCACCGGATAATAGGAGATGAGGTGACCCAAAGATGGCGAGGCAGTATTCAGAGAGTTTCAAGGCAGAGGCTGTGAAATTGGCGCTTGCGGGCAAGACGAGCAAAGCACGGATCGCAAA
>DATKXU010000029.1:0-29792 GCA_035528905.1 Armatimonadota bacterium | reverse complement strand
GAAAGTATGCCATTTGTCGTACACTAGGCATGCGGGATGAGGACACCTCCTTGGATGCTTTGTTTGATGATATAACTGATACCAAAGAGCGTCCCTCTCCCGCAACCCCAATGTGTAACACATGTATGGTAAGCGAAGAAGCCGCCTGGCTCGGCTGCTTGTCAAATCAAGCGCCTCGTGGTAGAATATGCGTTACCCGGCGCGGCATCCTCTCGCTTGCCGCATGTGGTAGCCGGGAAGCGTAGTTGGTCGAGGGTGCTATGGACTTCCGAGGGGCATGGACGGCGCTTGCCACGCCGATGACATCAGACGGGGCGGTTGATTGGACGGGGCTTGAAAAGAACCTCCAGTTCCAGATCGAGCAAGGGATCACGGGATTGGTCCCCACCGGGACCACAGGCGAGTCCCCGACACTTTCCTGGGAAGAGCATAACAAGATTATCGAGCGCACGCTGAAGCTGGCTTCGGGGAAATGCCAGGTCATCGCCGGCACCGGCAGCAACTCCACCCAGGAGGCCGTGGAGAGCACGGAGCACGCGGTGGCGCACGGGGCCGGGGCGGCGCTGCTCGTTGACTGCTACTACAACGGGCCGTCCTCCCTGGAGCTGCGAAACGAGTACTACGGCGTCCTGGCCGAGCTGTTTCCGGATGTGTTCTTCGTCCCGTACATAATTCCCGGCCGCTCCGGAACCGCGCTGTCAGTAGAGGACCTGGCGATTCTCTTTGCCGAATTTCCGAATATCTGCGCGGTGAAGGAGGCGACCGGCGATCTCGACCGGATGGCGCGCACGCGCCGGCTGCTCGGCCCGGACTTCTTCATCGTCTCGGGCGACGATGATATTACCTACAGGATGATGACATCGCCGGACATCAGGGCGGACGGCGTGATATCCGTCGCATCTAACGTCGCTCCGGGCGCCATCGAGCAGATGGTCCGAAGCACGCTCTCCGGCAACATGGCGACGGCATCGGCTCTGCAGGAGGCATTGTCTCCCCTATTCGGCATCGTCACCGTGAAGGCCGAGAGCGAGCGCATACTTCCGGACGGCAGCAAAGTGACGGTGCAGGACAGATTCCGAAACCCGGTGGGGATCAAGACGTTGATGGCCGGGCTGGGCATGCCATCGGGTCCCGGGCGCCAGCCGTTGGGGAAGATGACCCCCGAGGGCGTGAAGGTCGTCCGCGACGCGGCCCGCACGGTGTGGGACAGGAATCCCGAAATCTTCGCCCCGATAGGCAGCTTCTACGGCGTGGATGTCGAGGCGCGCATAGCCGGGGATGCATTCTGGGCGGACTTGAGCTATCCCTAGCGCGAACCGACGGTAATTCTGAGCACTGCCACATCCTCTGCGGGGATGCTGATGCTGTACGTGGTCGCACCGTTCCGCTCTTTGACCTGAACCTTACCGCTCGCAACGTCGAGATCGCCCTTGACTGACGCGCCGCGCCAGATTACGTTCGCGCGCCTCCCGGACTTGTAGTGATTAGCGACGGCCACGACGACCGAGTTTGCGCCCTGACAGGACGCGACCCAGGATAGATCACCATCCGATTCCACCCAGACCGGAGACTTCGGGATCAGCATCGGAAGCAGCGCCTTGAAGAAGTTCAGAGCGTTCTTCTGATCGCCGTAGCCTTCCATCATGTACTCCGGGGTGGAGAGATAGACTACGCCCTCGCCGTAGGTGTTGCGCAGAAGCACCGGATGCCCATCGCCATCCACCGCGAGGACTTTTGCACCAGCCGGTTCCACCCCTACCGTGCAGAACCAGGATTCCTGAAACTCCCTGCGGGCCATGGCTTGTAGCTTGTCGGTGCAGACAATCCTGCTAGAGGCATTCATCTGAGTCAGTATCCCGCTGCCGAGCTTGACGCCCAGAAACTCCTCGTCTTGAATAAACGCCTCGCGCTCGCGCATCTGGAGAACGTTGACAAGAAGAGTGCCGCCGTTCTTCACATAAGCCCGCAGCGCTGCCCTGAGTTCGGGAGTCATTTCGACGTCGCCAAGTAGGATCACCAGTGAGTACCGACAAAGCTTCTCCGCGCTTATGTCGGAGGCGGCTATGTCGAACGGGCCGAGAGGCGTGGCTGCGAAGAATCCCGGATAGATGTCCTCTCCCTCCATGACGCTTTCCCTAGTCCGTTCGAATCCGGGCAGAAACTCATTAAGGAAGGCTGGAAGCATGTAGTCGCCCCGGTCTGGCGGCAGCTTTCCCCAAACGAGCGAGCGCTGGTTCCAATCGTAGTTCAAATGCGCGGGCACCCATCCGTTATCCTTATCTATGAGGACAGCGGTGGGCACCATCGGAGTGAACCTCGCATCATGCTTCCGGGCATACTCCCAGAAGCTCTTCAACTCTCTGCCCCAGGCGGCGAACTTGTATCCGCCTTTTCCATCCCGCGAGAACAGGGGTTCGGTTTCCTGAGCGGTGAGAAGCCTGGCGCCAGAAACAAAGGATAGATAAAGGCACCGCCTGAAGGAGGACGCGGAGTGTCCACCTCCCGGCTGGGCCACCCTGTGCGGCCAAAGCTCCTTATCCTCACAAGGGATCCGTCCGCCAAAATAGGGAGATACCCAAACGCCCCAATCTACGCCGAACTGCTGTGCTCCGCCGCGCAGGTAAGCAAGCTGCAGCTCCGTAGTGGGGAGAGATTCGAGGAGCTCGGCCAGAACCATGTCGGGCCCGATTCGGAAGCCGCTCAGGTGGCTCGTCGTGCACAGGTTGGGGATATACCTGGCGCCCCAGAAGTGATACAGGTTCTTCTGGCGAAGCAGCTCGTCCTCGAACCTCTTTCTGCCGCCGGCCCGGTCGGTGAAGTCAAACAGATCGGGGCATCGCGTTCTGTAGCTCGGCCGGTAGCCGCTCTGCCACATATCGGCATCGAGCTCCTCAGCATGCAGCCCAACGAAGTACTTGCCGCCGACCCTCAGGAACTCCTTGACCGCTGCTTCATCGTGCGCATCCCCGGAGCAGTGGCCGCCGAACGGGTAACCGCCGGGCCGTGGCTCAGTTCCAAGGCCTCGCCGCTCGCTGACCATGCAGTACAAATGGTTCTGGGCGCAGGCCTCGACATCTTTCAGGAAGGTATGCTCTTCGTTCCAAGGCGTATTCCCAGTACCGTAGCAGGACATCGGAATCCACATGAAGTTGCCGAGGCCGAGATCCGACATGATCTTGATGTTATATGCACCGTGAGCCATCCCGCCGACGAGCAGTGGCAGATCGCCCGCGATGCAGGTTGTCCCAAGTGCGAGAAGGCAGGCGGCAACCAAGACCATCTTCTTCATCTGTGAACCCCCTGTGGATCTGCGCCGCGACGCTCAAGTGTCGGTAGGCAGCTTTCTCCTCACAATCCCTGCTCCGCCAGGAATTCTTCTGCTCTATCCGCCCAATGATGGACTTTCTTCCAATCGATCCCCCCGGGAGGCCAGCCCATCCCCTCCGGGGTTCCCACGCGCCATGTTTGGCCCAGGTGCTCGATCTCCCGCGCCGGCGGGTAGTCCCTGTCGGCGACCGCGCGGATTTGCTCTAGTTCTTTGCGGATCTCCCGCGCCTGACGCCGCTTCTCTGCTTCGTCGTTGGTGTTCAGGATGCGGTGGTAGCGAACGTTAGCCAGCATCATCGGCGCGCGAAACTCGATATTCACCTTGTTGGTCGTGAGCTTCGTCTTGAGTATCTCGTAGTCCGCCTGATCGAGCGAGCCCTTCGCCAGCTCGAGGTCGTCGAGGCACTGCTGTGCCAGGCGAATGGCGCTGCTCTTCTGCACCTGAAGCTGCCTAAGGAAGCGCAGGTCGCCAGCGAGTATGCGGTCGCGCAGCGGCACGAAGGAAGGATCCCACCGCCAGTTCTGCCAGTTGCAGTTGAAGGGATCCTCCTCCATTCCCGGCGGGGGAAAGCCCCTCGTGTCTCCGTATGTGAACGGGCCGATGCACAGGCACTCAGTGATAACCTTCTGGGTCGGCTTAAGCGCCCGGATCACGCCGGGGGCGGCCTTCTCTCCATATCGGGCCGTCGCCCATGCCTGCCAGACGTCCTCCACCGAATCGGTCTTCCCGGATGCAAACATGCCGAGCGCCCACAGGTTGACCTCGTTCGGCTGGTACAGGACCTCGCAGTCGCCGCGGTCGACGCGGACGCATACTCCATCCACGCCGTGCTTAAGCCCGTAATCGAAATGCTGCTTCAGCAGGCTGGGCATGCAGTTGGCGACCGAGGTATTGAGAAAATACTCGCCCCCGATATCGTACTCCACAATCTGGTCATGCGCGCCTACGCCGCCGACAGCCTTGTCGTAGATGCCGCGCATCTGCCAGTCCTGCGGGACGCATTTGGACATGATGACGACGTCCGAAGGCAGTTGCCTGACGCACGCCATGACGGTCTCGAACTGCCCCGGCGTATGGACGAAGGTCCGCACGATGAGCTGCTTGTTGTACTTGTCGCATTTGTCCCGGAGGATGCCGACTATCCGGCGCATGATGTCCGTATCGGTCGCCCAAAACTGCGTTTCGGCGACAGTAAGCACGATGCCGTCCACGTCCGGAAGAAGCTCGCCGAAGAGCCACTCGTAACGATCCTCCAGGTGCGACCACAGCCTCTCATTGCCCGCTTCGATGGGGCCGAGGTAGTCGGGGTCGTTCTTCTCGGGGATATCCGAAAGCTCGTGAACCCAGAGCGTGACCTTCATTCCCAGGCTGTGGCACAAGGCGATGTAGCCTTCCTGCTTATCCCGCTCGCCGAACTCCTTCAGCGGGCCGACGTTTCCCCCTTCGAGCTGGAACATGACGCCGTTGAATCCGAGGTCCGCCGCACGCCGAATGACTTCCTTGTCCGCACGCCCCCGATGAAACGACACGATGCGATACGGCAGCGGCGTCCGCACGGGTGCGCATGTCTCCGCCCCTGCCGTGGATACGATGTTAAATGCAAGAAACGCGAACAGCATGGCCTTAACGGGGTCAACGCAGGAATGGCTCACAGTGCAACCTCCAGGAAGATGGTTCAGTTATTGGCCGGCAAAGCTAGACTACCAGAGGGGCCCCACGGGTGTCAAGGCGATGGGACACCAGGCAGGACATCCACGCGCTCCGCGGGAATCTACTCGTATGGAGCGACAGACGATGCCGGGCTTCCTTGCATCCGTTTAACGGGAGCCCGACGCCGGGAATCCTCCGGCATAGAAAGGAGCTGGGGATGAAATGAGCGCTGAACGGACAGTCCGCATACCATCGGGGCGGGCACAGATGGAGGGCATGCTGGAGATTCCAGAGGGCGCGCGGGGAGTTGTGCTCTTCGCGCACGGGAGCGGGAGCGGCCGCTTCAGCCCGCGAAACCAGTTCGTCGCCCGTGTCCTGAGGGAAGGCGGCCTTGGGACCCTGCTGCTCGACCTACTCGAAGAGCGGGAATCGCAGGATCGGAGCAAGGTATTCGACATCGGCCTCCTCGCCGAGCGGCTCCTGAGCGCAACTGCCTGGCTGCAGGCGGATCCTGAGACGAAGGACCTCGCGATCGGGTACTTCGGTGCAAGCACCGGCGCTGCTGCAGCGCTCGAAGCAGCGGCAAGGGGAGGCTATGAGATCAAGGCGATAGTCTCACGCGGCGGACGCCCCGACTTGGCGACTGAATACCTGCCCCGCGTGACGGCCCCGACACTCCTAATCGTGGGGGGAAACGACCGGCCGGTAATCCCGTTGAATGAAGAGGCGTTCGAGCGCCTGCCCGGCGTCAAGGAAATGGTGATCGTACCCGGCGCGAGCCATCTCTTCGAGGAGCCCGGCACCCTCGAGGAAGTCGCCCGCCTGGCCAGGGAGTGGTTCTCAAAGTACCTCGCCATGAATGCAGGCGAATAATAAGGAAAGCACACCGGCGCCGGGCCAAGGTCGTTCTCTTAACCGCCGATGCTGCACAGGCTTCCGAAAAACCGCCTGTTCCTGGACGCCACATCTCAGTACGTCGCTCTGAGCCTAACGATAACTGGGAATATGATGGCTGCCAACACAGCTATGACGGCAACAATCAGTAATCCCACTCCCCAGTAGGCCCAGGTTCTCTGAACCGTCTTGAACTGCTCGACGCTCTCGAATCGCCTGTTCTGCCACGCCCACTCGCTTCCCTTCACGCCTAGAACAATGGCCATAACCAATCCGACGTAGGGGATGAGAGCAAGCAATCCTATCCACACGTTGTGCGCGATGGCCCAGATCCAGTTCATGAGGAAAGCTCCCCAGTTCCATCGCTTGATCTCGTCGGGCACCGCTGCCTGTGCCCCTTGGCCGGATGTGTTCTCCACAGCCGCCATAACGCACCTCCGTCTGCCGATTGTTTGAAATCTTGCCTGAGTACAGATGAGCGACTCACCTACCCAAGGCATATGCGCCTGATTCCCTAAACTACAATGGAATAGGCCCACCAGCTTCATTCTACGCGCCTTCCACTAGTCCTGTTTTTGCATGTGAAGGGAATCGCCTCATGCGCGGCGAACTCAAGAGGAAGATACTCTTCACCTAAAAGGACAGGCTGAGAGAATGAGGGCGAATTTGGGGTAACGTCCAGCGTCGAACTTCCAACTTGGAACCTGAAACCTGGAACTTGAAACCCATCCTCCCTTACGCAATACGCATCACGTATCACTCATCACTCATCATGTCCAACGAATCGCCATCCAAAAAGAGAGTAAAGGATGCCCTCGCGCTGAGGGTCCCGGACAAGATTCCGTTCGGCGAATTCGCCATTGATTTCGACACCGTCGAGCGGATCATCGGGCACGAGACCTATCACCGCGCGAAGGCGAAGTCGCAGATCGCGCTCTGGGAGGGCCGCCGCGACGAGGTCGTCCAAAGCTGGAAAGAGGACGCCGTCGAGCTTTACCGGAAGCTGGACATCCTCGATATTGTGACTGTCGGTCTTGCTCCTCCTTCGGACTACGAGCCTGACCCGCCCAGGAAGATCGGCGACGGCGTCTGGGAGGACAGGCACGGCCGCATCTACCGGTACTCGGACGTGACCCAGGATATCACCTGCGTCCACGATCCCGTTGCGGAGGCGTATGTCCCTCGGATGGAGGAGTTCACCGGCGAGGCCGAGGCCTCCGCGCCGGATCCGTCCATATTCGAGGTTGTGGATGCGGTAATCGCGGCGCTGGGAGACGAGAAGTACATCGCCGGCCCGAGCGGCGGAGAGATCGGCATCGTGTACCTCGGCGGCCAGGAAAACGGCATGGTGGCGATGATCCAGCATCCGGATATCGTCCGGGCCGCCGCGGACCGCGAGCTTGAAATTCAGAATCAAAACGATCAACGGCACATCCGGCCGGGCCAGGACGGCGTTCTCTGGGGCTTCGACTTCGCCCACAATACCGGGCCGTTCATCTCGCCGCGGATGTTCCGCGAGCTTTTCCTGGAGCAGAACAAGGCGCGCGTCGAGAACATCCACCGCGTCTACGGGCTGCCCGTCCTGAAGCACGCCTGCGGGAACAACTGGGCGTACATGGACATGTTCATCGAGATGGGGTACGACTGCTATCAGTCAATCCAGGCATCGGCGGGGATGGACCTTGCCGCGCTGAAGGCGCGGTACGGCGGGAAGATTTGTCTCTGGGGCGGCGTGCCGGTCGAGACCCTCGTGAGCGGAACGCCCGACGAAATCCGGCGGGACGTCCGGCATGCGGTCGAGAGCGCGAAGGAAGGCGGCGGATACATCTTCGGCAGCACCCACTCCATCGCGGTAGGCACGCGCTACGACAACTTCATGGCAATGCTGGATGAGTTTGCCGGATTCAGGGACTACTGAAGGACCGCATGCCGGTCTAGTCGACAGCGACAGACCAGACAAACGCCGGTGACCAAGCTTAGAAGTGAGTAGCCCTGGGGTTATTGCTATTCCCTGAGCACAATAGCCGCCGGATTGCTGTCTCGATTGTGCCCTTATCGTTGGTACTCAGGATATGTGATCTCTATCCCAATGGAAAAGCTGTCTTTAACTCCGTTCTGTTTCAGCAGCTTCACTAGGGCGTCGAACCTTACGTGAAGCTCGGGTTTACCGCCTACTACGGTGCAGCTAAAGTTGGGAAACTCTACAAAAGATGTTATACCCATTACTCTCTTGCCCCTCGCTATGACAGGAAATGACACGCGCACCTTGATCTGATCTTTATCTGCGGGCTTTGTAGGTAGGTCGTAGACAAACACGTCACCTACATCCCTCATCTTCCTGAGCGTCATATTGTCGGTTACTGTGGTCCACTTAGCGTCTGCGATTGGATGCTTGGCGGCTGTTGGTATTTGTGTGTACTTCTTGGTGTAGTATACATCCACTGGCTCCCGCTCAGCGATGCCCTTGATGTATATACTCTCCCTCGCGAACTGCCCTATTATACCCTCCGGCAGTAGTTCTATGCAGAGATTGGCATCGAATACGATTCCGCTTGGCCTAGCGAAATCCATGAGTCTAGAGGCGAGATTCAGGATTCTTCCAGAGTAGTCCAGTATTCTGTCACCAGAGGACAGGCAACACGCCGTTCCGCGCGCCATGCCAATCCCGACTTTTCCCGGGACTTGGAAATTAACCATGGCGTCGCTGGCGCAAAGGGACGGAAAATCCACTAACACCTTGAGACAATTGCGCACCGTGGATGTTACAACTTCCGCTACGTTCCCTTCTGTATATGGTATTACGATAAGCAAACCGTCACCTGTGGGTTTCCAGTACCGGGCTCCCTGAAAATAGCCGTCTATCAATGCTTTGTAGACCCGCTTGATAAACACAGCTACGTCAGGGGACTCCACAGTTTGGCTGAAAGGCGAGAACCCGCGGATGTCCACGTTGACCACAAGCGCAAACTCCGATATTCCAGTGGCTTCATCTAACAGCGCCTTGAACTGTCTATGCACTTCGATCCTCCGTATTGTTCAGCGCAGACCATAAAGACCCGCGTGGAACTGCCCAACTAGTAGCAGCAATGCTATACACATAGCTGAAGCTCTTCCCCAGAAGATATCATACTATCTATTTGCGTGGTCCCTCTCGCCACATTGTACCATGCCGCATGAGTATCGCACGGCACGTTAAGGCTAGCAAATAGTATATCACAACACTCCGGCTTCGGCAAGCCCCGGCCGTCTGGACGAACAAGGAATCACCCGGCAGGAAAATCGTCCTTCGCCAACTCGTGCTGCGTCCCGATTCATCGGGACTTCGCAGAGCAGCGCAAGTCCGAAATGGAATGGGGGAGGTTATCGCCGGCTGGGCGGCGAACGGTAGGGGGATCGTGATTTCAGCCCTGGATGCCAGGGAACTTCAGACAGCAAGGAGTCGAAACACATGAAGCCGATTGCAATTCAATTGTACACGCTGCGCAAGGATGTTTACCCCGGCGGAGACGACCTTGTGGGGGTCCTTCGCACGGTGGCGGAGATAGGCTACAAGGGGGTCGAGCTTTTCGGGCTGCAAAGCCATCAGGCCAAGGACGCCGCAAAGGCGCTTAACGATCTCGGCCTTCAGGTCTGCAGCAGCCATGTGCCCTTCCCCACCCCGGAGAACTTCCGGAAGATCGCGGAGATGGAGCTGGCACTGGGCAACAAGAGGGTCGTCGCCGGCTTCGGGCCGGACCACGTCGAGACCGTTGACGCGTGCAAGGCCGCGGCCGCTATGGCTGTGCAGGCCGTCGAGCTGCTGAAATCCTACGGGATGACGTTCGGGATTCACAATCACTGGTGGGATTTCGAGCCGGTGGACGGGATATACCCATACGACATCCTGATGGCGGAAGCGCCGGAGATGTTCAGCGAGCTCGACATCTACTGGGTTGCCTCCGCGGGGTTAGATCCGGTGAAGATCATTTCGAAGTACAAATCGCGCATTCCGCTGCTGCACGTCAAGGACGGGATGCTCGAGCAGCGGCATCCGCACGTGGCGGTCGGCTCCGGCAAGCTGGATATACCCGCGATCATCGGCGCGGCCGACCCGAACATCGTGGACTGGCTGATCGTCGAGCTTGATATGTACGACGGCGACATGCTCGACGCGGTCAGGCAGAGCTACAAGTATCTGACCTCGACCGGCCTGGCATCCGGGAATGTGTAGGGGCGGGGTCTCCCCGCCCTCACCCCGACCCTCTCCCGCCCGCGGGAGAGGGGAAGAGTAAGCCCTGCCGGAGGTATGGCAGGTGAAGGGTGAGGGGAATCAAAGCATCAGCGTAGCTTCTCAATACGCCGTCTTGTCCGTATTGAGCACGAGCAGCAGGCCGTCCGGCTCCGGGATGCCCTTCAGGACGACGTAGCTCCCCTGCCCAGGGGCGGTGACACCATCGAGCAGCTTCACCGGCAAGCCGCCTCCGCCTGGAATACTGCCGTCATCTATGTGAAAGACGCCGCCGGCGGGCGTGTCGAGCACCCTTCCCCAGGCGCAGACCAGCAGGCCGACGTTGTTCACACCCGCACTCCAGGCACTCCCCTTCTGGCCGGATGCCGGCGGCCCTGCGCTGTAGAAGGAGTTTGCGCCGCCCACGTTGATATTGGTCAAGCTGAGTGGATCAGGCGCCTCACCCGTAGAGCCAGGCGTCACCTGGACGTCGGTTATCTCCCGAACGTCGTTCACGCTCGTCAGGCGGCCCTCGACAGTGCACGCCGTCCCCGGATCAATCGTGGGGATGCCGCCTGCGCCCGCTGTAACCTTGATGCCGGCAGTCCGGTCGGCGTCCTGAACGAACATCAGGGAAGTGCTCGGCCGTCGGCTGCATATCACCTGGCCGAGCGAGACATACCGCCCGTCCGGCAGCTTCTTCACATCCGACACCTTCGAGTAGGCAGTCACAAGGCTGAAATCCGCGCCGGCCGTCTGGCCTGAGCCGACCGTGACGCCGATCTTCGTCTGCGAGGCATAGCCGCTGTTGCTCGCGGTGACGTTGTACGTCCCGGCGGCGACGTTGGAGAGCGTGTAGCTGCCGTCGGAGCCGGTGCTGGTGGAATATCCGCCCGTATTAGTGGAAACGGTCGCCCCGGATATCGGCTCGTTGGTATTCCTGTCCGTCACGCAGCCGGTTATCGCACCCGGATTCGCGGTCAGGTTGAAGCTGCACGAGGTCGTCTCCCCCGCCGACACGACGATGCCGGTCTTGGTCTGCGACTGGTAACCGGCCTTGCTCGCGGTGACGCTGTAAGTGCCGGTGAGGAGATTCGCCAGGGTATAACCGCCGTCGCTCCCGGACATTGCGGTATATGCGCCGGTGGTCACCGACGCTCCAATGATCGGATTGTTGCCGGCGTCCCTGACGTAGCCCGAGATATTCCCGATGCCGGGAGGACTCGCCTGGAGCGCGGCGTCGTCGGCGCACGTGAGCATGACATTGCCGGCCCAATTGGCCCTGCCGCGAATGAAGACGGTGATCGTACCGGCCTGGGCAGCCGCCGAGACGCTCTGCTGCGTCCACGTCTCGTATGAGATTTGCTTGCTGCTCCATTGGACGTTCGACGAAGATGCATTCGTACCGCCGTATGGATCAATGCCGACCCAGGAGGCCTCGTTGTCGCCCCCGTTGTTCCATTCATCGTGTCTCCAGGTCCATGCGCTGAACGTATATGACACGCCCTGAGCCGCCGTGACCTGCTGGTATATGCCCGCATCGTGTGTCGTCCAGTTCGTTGACCACCTTTGGGCGTGCGAGCCGCCGTGAACGTGGGAGGTCTCATCCCCGAAAGACGGCGACCCGGAGATGACGAACTTCGTCCAGCCGTTCGCCACTCCGCTAGTGAATCCGCCCTCAAAATCGCCGTTTATCAACTGCGCGAGGCCCGGCGCGAGATTGAAATTGCAGGTGATCGTCTGCCCGGCGGCCACGCAGATATTGTTCTGAGTCTGCGAGGCATAGCCGGTCTTGCTCGCAGTGACGTTGTACGTCCCGCCGGCGACATTGGACAGCGTGTAACTGCCGTCGGCGCCGGACGTGGTGGAGTATCCGCCGGTATTCGTAGCCACCGCCGCGCCGCTGATCGCCGTGCCGCTCGTATTCTTGACGTTTCCGGAAATCGTTCCATAGGTCACCGGAGACAGGTTGAAGTTCACGGTAGTGACACCGCCCGAGCTGACGGATACATTGTTCTGAGTCTGCGACTGGTAGCCCGACTTGCTGGCCGTGACGTTGTACGTGCCCGGCAGGACCGACATCGAGTAGCTGCCGTTGGCCCCTGAAGTGGTCGAATAGCCGCCGGTGTTCGTGCTCACAGACGCGCCGCTGATCGGACTGCCGCCCGTATCCTTCACGCATCCGGAAATCGTCCCCGGAGGGATCGGCGTGAGGTTGAAGTCAACGGTGGCGGTCTGATCGGCAAACACCTCAATGCCCATGATCGTCTGCGACTGGTAACCGACTTTCGATGCCGTGACGTTGTAAACGCCTGGAAGTACCTCGCTGAGCGTGTAGCTGCCGTCCGGGTTGGAGAGGGTGCTGTATCCTCCGACGTTTGTGATTACGCTCGCCTGGCTGATCGGCTGGCCGCCGCTGTCTCTCACGAAGCCGCCGATGCTCCCGTACTGCTGCGGCGACGGGTAGGCAACCTTCAGCGTCAGGTTGTCCCAGTCCATATAGGCAATATACGGCCCGCCATCGGAGGTCAGGACGAGGCTGCAGTAATCGCCGACTCGGCCGCTCTCGTCCACGGTCTCGATGTGCCATCCCACGGCATCCTTCCAGGCATACCGGAGAGACTGACTGCCAATGTCCTTATAAGCGATCCGCGGATAGTCGGATGAATTCAGAGCCAGGGACGCACACCAGCCCGTGGCGGTCGTCGTGTCCACTGTCTCTTTCTGCCAGCCCGAACCGGTCTTGCAGGCATATCTCAGGTAGCCGTTCCCGACGTCCTGGTAGGCGATGCACGGATAGCCGGATGAATTGATCGCGATGGAGCTGAACTTGCCCATCTGCCCGTCGTCCACGATTTCGGTGTACCAAGTCCCGCCGGAGCGCCATGCGTGCTTCAAGCGGCGGAGCAGCACGTCCTCCGCGGGAGTCGAGCCGAAGTCCTGCCAGTGCTCCATGTAGCTGATATGCGGATTCCCGGAGCCGTCGAAAGCCAGGCTGGTCCAATGCCCGTCCACATGCCAGTCGGGACTCGGGTCAACGGGCGCGCTTCCCGGATCGGGGATGGCGAACTCCCAACTGCTGCCGTTCCACTGGGCGTAACGGAGGTTCTGGGCCTTATATACCATATCCGCGTAGGATATCCGCGGCTGGCCTCCCTGGATCGCCAGGGAAGTGTAGAGTCCGACATCCGATTGCACCGTTGACGGATGCCATCCGCCGGCGTCCTTGTACGCGTATTTCAAGTCGGCGCCCATGTGGTACTCCGTGTCGCTCCAGGTGAACTTGAACTTACAGTACGACATCGCCGGGTAGCCGGTCGGAAGCATCTTTATGGACGAGTACCCGCCTGTATCTCCGGCGCTGTCCACCTGCTCGGCCGACCAGGTGCTCCCTGACTTCCGGGCATAGTACAGGTTCGGAGTATCCATCGCATAGTAGCTGACGTGCGGGTTGTCCGAGGTGTCGAGAGTCAAAGAGGCATACTGGCCGATCTCCCGGCCGGCGTCTACCGTCTCCTGATCCCAACCGCTGCCATTGTAGTGCATGTAGTTCAGCGACTTCGACGCGAAGTAATGATATGCCGCACAAGGCCGGTCGGACGAATCGAGCGCCATGCTCATGCACCACTGGTCGTTGGTGGTCATGATGTGCTGAATCAACTGCTTCTGCCAGCCGCCTGCGGACTTGTAGGCATACCAGGTTTCCAGATGATAGAAATCCGAGCCGCTGACCCAGCCGGCCCGCCTGAAATAGTTGATCCTTGGATAGCCGTCCGTTCCGATGGCGATCGCCGGCAGGAAGCCCGTGCGGTCTTGGGAGTCCGCGACTTCGGTGTGCCAGCCGCTTCCATCCTTCCAGGCATGTCTGAGCCGGCTGTTGAAACCATCGCGGTAGGCAACGTGCGGATAGCCGGCGCCATCGAGGGCGAGGGAGCACATCTCGCCGCAGTACTTGGTGGAATCCGCGGTATCGTACGTCCAAGAGCCGCCGGTTCGCTTTGCATATTTCAAAACTTCGGTCGAGTCGTAGTAGGCGACATGCGCATTACCTGAGCCATCAATCGCGAGGGCGCTGTATCTGCCGCATCCGGCGGCGATCATTGAGAGATGCCAGCCGCTTCCGTCCTGATAGGCGTAAATGAGCGCATCGCTGACTTCGTCGTAGTAGACGATAGCGGGGTACCCGGAGCCGTCCACGGCGATGCAGGAGCATTTCCCCACACCCTCCGCGGAATCCACGGTCTCCGACTGCCAATCGGCGCCCTTCCAGGCATGCTTCAGGGTCTTCGTGCGGGCGTCGTAGTAGGAGATATGCGGGGTGGTCCCGGCCAGCGCCAGGGAGGTCCACTGCGGAGCCTCGCCGGAGGTAACGCCGGAGCTGTTCGCAACCTCCGTGCTCCAGGAGCTGGTCCTGGTAGCATACATGAGCTTCCCGTGGCCGACGTAAGCCACTCGCAGATTGCCCGACGGATCGCGCTTGATGGAAGCCCAGAGGCCCGCGACGCCGCCGGACGACACAGGATACTCATACTGCCACACACGGGCCTGCGCGATGCCTGATGCCAGCATGACGAATAGGACGCACAGCGATAACCTGGATATTGAACGCTCAAGCATCTTCCCGGCTACCTTCTATCCGTTCTTCTTCGAGATGACGTAGTTCGTGATCGTCTGGAGCTCCGTCGAGCCGTATACATAATCCTCCGCCCAGCTTCCGGCGGTGAAGAGCGCCGTCCCGATCACGTAGTCGTCCTCGCGCAGGCGGTCGTCAATCCAGGGCAGTCCGACTCCCCCGCCATCCATATAATGATCGCGCCACTTCCAGTCGCCGTCGTCCGCCTCGGCCAGGATGCCGTCGTAGCCGCTCTCGGTAATCACGAGCGGTATCACCTGGTTGCTCGGGATCAGGAAGTCCCTATACCACCAGCGATAGCGCCCAGTCCGGACGCCCCTATCCGGATATGCAGGATGGCCGGGGAGCGCCCTGCCCCAGTATTTGCACTGCGAGCCCCAGTTATACTCATGGAGCGAGAGGATATGCCCGCCCGCTTTTGCCATCTGGAAGACTCCGAGCTTCACCAGGGACTCGAACTGCTCCCACTCGGGCACTCCAATGGAGTAACTCAGGATCGCGAGCTTGTAGCCGTTCTTCTCGGCGATCTCCATGCACTTCATGTAGAATTCGCCGAGGCGCCGGTGCCCGGCGATGCCCGGCGGACTGGGCTCGTTCAAGACCTCCCAGTAATCAATGGTGTCGCGGTTCTTGGCCCACTGCTGCATGTGGGTCTTCATCTTGCCCTCGGCCTCCCGAAGGGGATCGCCGTAGTCGTGGAATGCTTCGGGGCCGACCCATCTGCCGACGGTGACCGTCTTCGGCGTATAGAGCTTGGCACTGTACGCCGCGCCGAAATCGCTCGCGCACTTGATCAGTTTGAAGTAGGCGCCGTTGTCGCGGAGCTGCTGAATGTAGGAGCCCATCGGGTTGCCGCTGACCACATGGAAGCCAAGCTTCGAAGGCCCATGCGGGCTGCCGACGGGGACGGTACACGTCCAGGCGGCCTCTGCCTTTTCCGCAGAACGAAGCAGTCCGCCGACGGCTCCAATGCCGGGCGCGGCAAGCATCGCGGCCGATGCACTCCGCTTGAGGAAATCCCGACGCGAAATTCTGCTGGTCATCAGCTTTCCCCCATTCGACCGACGAGAGGCTACGCCGCCACCGCTCAGGCGCGGAATGGCAAAGCAACGGGCGCCATTACTTACAGCGGCAGGTATTCAGCTATGTCCGCATCCGATCTCGGTCGAAGCACTGGGAGCGCGCCGTTCTGCTCGCACCCGCTGATGCCCGTAACCTGAACGAAGGTTTCCTGGGCGGGTGGCGTTATCCCTTCAACCGTGCCGGTGCAGATTACCTTGATGCCCGGGGGCCCGGCTCCATCGTCCACGTCCGAGCCATCGCTCACGACGAAATGGGAGTCATCGGCGGCCACGTAGGTTACGCGACCCCAGATCGTGACCAGAAGGCCCTGGGTCTTCAAGTGCGCCGGCCCGGCCGAACGTGTTATCATTCCCAACGGATCCGGAACGTCAGCCGCTTCCAAGGCTTTCATCACGGAGTCGAGCAGCGCCCTTTCGCCATCCAACTGCCCGACTTTGCCGGTCACCTCCACTCTGGTGCCTTTCTCAGGCGAGGGTCCGCTGGCTCGGACAACCAGTGAGCCGATCGCCCTGTTCTCCTGCTCGACGTAGAAGCGCGATGTAAAGCTCTCGCTCCCCGCCGTCACAATCGGCCCGGAAACCCGGACGTATGTACCAGCCGCCTCTGCGAAGGCAGCACTCAAGGACGACACAGGCTTTCCAACTACCAGGCTGGCGCCGGTGGTCGCACGGTCGTCTGCCAGCCAGTCGCCCTCTTCCTTCAGGTATACATCGTCCCACCAGTTCGTGCTGCTGTAGTTCTTGCCCCCAATCCACGAGCCAACGGAAACCTTGAGCCTGTTCGTGGAGTAAAGGCCCGGCGTCACATCGGGGTCCCCTGTTTCGTAGATCATGCAGTCGCCGGTCCACACGCTCCGATGCGCGATCGTCGAGTGGCGTCGCCCATTATAGAGCCAGGTACCGGCGTCGTAGTAGTACTCCTCGATGAAGAGCAGCATGGACACCGAGCCGGTAGTCACATCCTTGTGGTGCGCGCCGACTATGTACTTCTGGTGCGAAGAAGCGGCCGGAGCCGAAGCCACGTATGCGCTGTAGTTGCCAGCCCAGCTAAACTTATCCCCATTGGTATCGGTTACGTACCATCTCAGCGCATTCGGGGCGGAATTGAAATCCGAAGTGTCAAGCACCGGCTGCGAGGTAGATGCACCACTCCAGAAACCCCAATGGGTGAAGTCGTTGTCAAGGTCGAAGTTGCCGTTCGTGAGCAGGTTCGGCCTGTCTTCCTGGCCGAATGCATACGCGTTGACGCTGAAAATATCCCCTTCGGCCAGCGACAGCGGCGCCATCGTAAAGTTGAACTGACAGTCGGCGCTTGCAGGAATGGTTTTCGGATTCGACGGCGACGCCAGGATCGAGAACTTGCCTGTCGCGTCGTGTCCGCCCTTCTCGACGAACACCCCGACATCCGAGACTATCACCGGATACGGCTTCGAGTTCGAAACCGTCACAGCCACGTTGATTGGAGGATCGGTCGGAGTGGTTGTCTCCCGGTCACACGTCACCTCTGTTACCGTAAGGCCGGGCTTCGGCATCCGCATATTGAAACTTACGAAGGTGAGCTTCTCAGGGGCGACCGTCTGGTTCTTGACCCGGTGAGGAACGCAGCCCACTTTCCGGCAGACGAGATCGTAAGTACCGGCCGCCACGTTCTCTATCTCGTAGTAGCCTTCCGCATCCGAGATGGTCTGGTATCCGCCCGTCGTCGTTCGCACGATGGAATCGGGAACAGGAATCTGCCCCTCGTCCAGCGTGTAGCCGCGGATTGTGCCCACCAGGCTCTGGTCGGCCATGGCTATCGTCACATCGTCAAACCAGGCGGTTCCAACGCCGTCTACGTAGCAGCCGGTCTCTATCCTGCTGGCGTACAGTGGAGCGGTTGCCACTACCTCCATCTGCCGCCAGTCAGCGGTACCGGTAAGGTCGGCGGCCCAGTAGAGCGACGACTTCTGCGAGCCGTCCAAGTTCGAGAAGCGCATGCAGAAGCGAGCGCCCTGGCCCGATACGCCCTGCGTCTTGCACCAGACCCGGGCGCGGTAGGAGACTGCCGGGAGCGCCGAGCGCTTCGCGGTGAGCTGGTACGCTCCGTCACTTCCAGGCGTTGTCCTGGTCAGCTTGAGCGAGCGGCTGCCTCCGCGGAAAATAGCGTCGTCCACAGCATAGTTCGCGGTGGGCGCCGGTTCTGCAGATGTCGTCCAGAAATGAGGCAGATGCGACTTGGGCGGGCTGGACGTCAGCTCGAACCCAGGATTCATGAAGACCAGGCCGTTCCCTGGAAAGACATGAATCAGGCAGTCTTTGGAGTTGCCATACCAGTCCATCATGCCGCCGTTCCAGAACTGGGGAGCTATATCGGGGGTCATGGAGTAGCCGTCCACGATGAACCCGGTGATGTTGCCCGATTCGTCCTTTTTCGGTATAGCCCTCCTCCGCCAATTCATGGCGCCCCAGTTGTCGTTGCCGCAGAAAAACCTCATGCCGTACAGGTAGCTGAAATCCCAGTTTGTGCGCGGGGTCATCACATTATCCCAACCGACCGCCATCGCGAGCCACATATTCTCAACTTCCTCGCAGGGCGGCTCGATCGTCGGGCTGCTTCTATCAAAACCGGCAGACCTGCCGGACCCCCAGCCCTCGCCGACGTATATCTTCTTGCCGCCGTCGCCATAGTCCACCTGGATGCCGTGAATCTTGGCTAGGTCGGCCACTTCAACACCGTCTCTGATGTCGTAAGGGTAAGCATGGTATCCCAGAACGTTAGAGTAGTTCTTCAGCCCTTTGGCATACAGAGCTTCGAAACTCTGGGCCTGATGGCCTGCGAGATTCCCTGCGATAACCCTGTTCGTCCCGCCCGTCTGAGCATCGGCCCTGTGCACCGCCACATAGAAGTGCTGGAGGCAATGGATATACCAGTCCGCCCAGTCTCCAGGAAACTCAGGCGGCTTTCTGGAGTCGTTAGGCTCGTTTTCGAAGATGATGTCCACGTCGCCGTAGAGTTGATTCATGTGGACGATCATTGCCTCTATGAACTGCTCGAACTTCTCCCAGTAGCGCGGCGTGTCGAGCGTCAGCCACAAGGGCGTGTTGCCGTAAACCTGGAAGTATGCCTGCCTGGACTTGCCGGGGATACGATCCGCGTTGGTCGCGTCACCAGCGGACCAATCGTAGACATTCGGGCCGTCGCCGGGATCATCCGGCTGACACTGCGGCCAATTGTACGCGGACAGACCCGCGTAGTTGACCATCGGAGAATCAACTTGTACCATGCGCTTGACTTCGCTTGCCACCCCGATGTCGTCTCCGCCCTCCGGGAGTGAATGTCCGGTCATCGCCATGCCCAGGAACATATTCGGCGGCCCAGGCTGGTCCGGAGTCTCGAATGTCCCGTCCGGCGAGGAAGTCACCGTTATGATGTCAGCGCTGCCCGAGGACACGTGAAACTCGTATATCGTCCCGAGCGACAGGCCGGTTAGCGCGACGAGGTGGCTCGTATGCGGCGTAGAATCGGCCTCAATGACCTCGGTGTACGAGCCCGATCCAAGGGCCCGATAGAGCACCTTGTTCGTGGTCGTCGCGTAATTCGTGTCCCAACGTATAGTGCAGACAGTGCCCGTCTGATAGTCCACTGAGCTTGAGATGTCGCTTAGAATGACCTGCGGCGCGTCAAACGTCTGGTCTCTGGAGCATGCGTCAATGCCGCCGGGCGCAGTAGCAAGTGCCCGGTAATGGTAGGCCGCCGTGCCGGGGGCAACCCCTGCCAGCGAGACAACATGGTGTGTCACCAGATTCGAGTCCAGCGGAGATGTATTGCCGTAGGAGCTTGTGGGTCCCCATTCGACCTGTGTGGTCGTCGCGATGTCTGTGTCGTAGCTTATGGTGACATCGTAGGAACTCCCGTTTATGACGCGGCTGGCCTGGAAGTTGTCGAACGAAACGGCAGGCGCGGTTTCCGCCATCACGCGGAAGGCATCAAAGTGGGCGTACGATGCGCCATCCCAGTCATCGGAACGCAGGTTGGCATATATCGTCACAGTCCCGGTAGTGCACTCGACCGACCCCTGGACATATTTCCAGTTCTTGTCGCTTACGGTGGCATCCTGGCTGAATATCGCTTGGCCTGTAGGAACGGCTCCAGGCGTGTGAGGCCCGTCCTTTGCCAGGACTTGCACAATGTGCTTCTCGGGACTGGAGACGCCGTTGAAGAACCACGCGGCCCAGCCCGATACGGTATACGCCCCGGGACTCAATCCCGCAACCTCCTGATAGATGCCGCCGTAACAGCTTCGCCAACCCTCATCCATACCGACGCGGTGCGAACCATCCTTCACGAGCGGGGTCGGTGCGTTCGAAGGCTTGTCCTTCATGATGCTTATGTGGTCGGCGTTATGGAAGCCCGGCGGAGTCCACGGATAGATTTCCCATCCATGCCAGCCATCGGGCTCCTCAGTACCCCAGCCCTGCCCACTCACCGCGTGCCAAGTCTCCAGGCTGCCGTTAATCAGTTCGTTCAGCCCGGTACGAAACTGCACTACAGAGGAGTCAACGCCGGAGGACGTAACGTACACGTAGTAAACGGTATTACCCGTCAGACCGGTGACGAGGGCTTCGTGGCGGCTGCTGTCGTTCGAGTCCGTGCCGGTAAAGTCCCAGGGGCCGGATGGACTAGCGCCGACGTACGCAGTATTCGTCGAGGTCGCCGTATCCGTCCACCAGATAACCTTCACACTGGTGGGATACCCACCGCCAGGCGGGTCCTGAGGCCATGCAAGAGGCCCATACGTGATACTGACGGCCTCGGCGGCAACGGATGAGATGAAGAGGATCAATGCAAGCAGAACCACTAATCTGAAATGCGAGATGAGCACGTGCCGATCAAACATCCAGATCGCCTCCCTTGTGCAAGCCGGAGACACCACGCCCTGTCGAAACCGCCTGCAGGGCCGGCTCCGCCTCGTCGAACCGCCCTAGCATTCGGGCTGCAGCAGAACTCCTTCAGCACATTCTTCATATTACCGAGAAAACCCTAATGTAATTATGCGCCTTGTCCATCATTTAATCAAGCCAGCAATAATACCAGTAATAATTCGCCATCCCAGTAATAATTCGCCATCGTTGATAGCGGAAGGGCAAGGGTTTGTCATTCTGAGCGGAAGCGAAGAATCTTCTGCTCTGCGAAGGATCGTGAACTGCTTCATACAGTCTCCCACCACGCGCAAAACAATATATTTTCCCCACGCCGTCGGCGAACAAACACGCGCAGGAAGATTTACCTCGCCCAGCGAACTGTCCATCGAGTCAGCAGAAGAGGCACCAGCACATGAGGCATGGACGACCTACATTCGAGCAGTGCGGCGGCTTACTTAAGAGTACTACCCGCCCAGTCATAATCTGCCTGGTAGCGTGGCTCTGCGCCGTCACGTCAGCCGATGCCGGGGAAAAGCATCCATTCGATGTCCGGGGGTGGGATATCGAAAAGTCCACGCCCCAGTACGTCTTTGAGATGATGGACAAGGCCGAGAAATATGACATAAACACTATCGGCCTCTCCCATAGCATATGCATGACCGTGGAAGAAATCCTCGACGATGAGGACCGCAGCAAGCAACTAGAGACCTACTGCCGGTACGCCCACAAGCGGGGCATGAAGGTCTACCTGTGGACTCACGAGGTGAACGGGCCGGTTGACAAGTGGTTCGTAACCGATAAAGACGGGAGGACGCTGCTCAACCTCGATGATCCGGCCCTGTACGAATGCATCTCCAAGAAGTACCGTGATGCGATCGAGAAGGTGCCTACCTGCGACGGCTTCATATTGAGCCTCACCGAGAGCAGGATCCAGGCCCACCGCCCGAGCGAAGCCCTGTCGAAGATGACCCCTGCAGAGAGAATGGCGAAAGTCATAAACGCCGTCAGGGAGGGCTGCGCGGCCAAGGGGAAGCGGCTGATAGTGCGCGATTTCCTGCGCAACCCGGCGGAGATGGACGCATTCCTGGAAGCGCTGAAGAGTGTGCCGGATGACGTGTGGGTCTACACCAAGTGCGTACCGAACGACTGGGAGTTCAGGTACCCGCCGCATCCACTCATCGGCAAAGTAGCGCCGCACAAGCAGATCATGGAGATGGACCTGGCCACCGAGGTGGGCGGCATCACACATTGGCCGATGTGCTGCCCGGAGTATATACAGGAGTATGTCCGCATGGCCAGGGACAAAGGACTTGTGGGAGTCATCCCCAGGTGCGACGATCAGAACCGCACCAACGTCGGCACGCCGAACGAGATCAACGTAGTCGCCTACAGCATCCTGATCAACGACCCGGATGCGGACGTTAACAAGATATGGCGCGATTTCTGCGTCCGGCGCTATGGGGAGAAGGCGGCCCCGACAGCAGAGAAGGTCCTGCGTCGGAGCTTCGACATAACATGCGACATCGCCTACACACTCGGCTTCTGGATAACGAAGATGGGACAGGTCAGCACCGTCGGCTATGCGGACATCCACCTCATCGAGAACAGCAACGCTCTATGGGACCCCAGCCCGGAGAACGAGCGCATCGAGAAGATGCTCCTCGACAGCGGGCCGGAGGCCATCAGGGCAACGGTGAACGAGAAGATCCGGGCGGAGAGGCTTTCCCGGCAGTGCCTGAAGGAGCTGGACGAGGCAAAGGATCTGTTCAAGCCCGCGGACTACGAGCAGCTTCGCGGCTACTACGAGCGCACCCTCCGCGGTGCGCAGATCGGCCGACACTGGACGCGGGCTTACTTCGCATTGAGGTGGTACAGGAACACGAAGTCGCAGGAAGCAAAGGCAGAGCGCGATACCGCCCTCGCCGACGCCAGGCGCTACGCAAAGGAGATCGCCGATACGCCGGACGACCGGAACTCGGAGTCGCTGAATCAGTTCATCACGGCGGTCGAGGCAGAGACGGCCAAGATCCAGGCTCTATGACGCAGGGCCTACCCCAGCTTCTTCCACATCTTGCGGCTGGCGGTTTCATAGCCGAGCTTCTCGTAGAAAGCAATCGCGTCCTGGTTGAACTCCCAGACGTTCAGCTCGATTCGGGCGAGCCCTCGGCTCAAAGCCCACCGGTGGGCAGCTTCCATAAGCGCCCGGCCGACTCCGGAGCGCCGAAATCGCTCCGTCACTGCGAGATTTTCAACGAATGCAAAACGTCTCACCAGCATGATCGAAATATCGCCCGCATCCTGGGCGAGTACGCAGACGAACCCTATTGGCTCACCGTCGCGCTCGGCCGCAAGCAAAGCGGCGTCCTCGCTGGCAATCAGATCACACACGCGCTCCTTGTCTATTACGGCGCCGTCGGGTTTCCGAAACACATCCGGCAGCGCCGTGTGGTGAAGCAAGACCCCCTCGGCGAAGATCTTGCACAACGCATCGAAGTCTTGCTCTACCGCCTCGCGAATGTGAAACTGCGCGGGCTTTGTGTTCTTCCGCATCACTACGGCACCTCCTTTGCCAGCCGCTTGATAAAGGCCGGCTTCCTGCCATCACATGGAATTTCGAACTCGAACGGCTCATATCCTCCAGTTGTTTGATGGCTAACTAACCGTCGCAGCTGCGAGATTGCTCTGCCGCTATAGCTTTCTTACCCAGAAGATCGCGCGGCCCGACTCCGGTGTATAAGGGCTTCCGGTGCGCTCGCCGTGTAAACGCTCGATGACGAAGCTGTGGGCAACTGAATCGTACGAGCTTGTTGCATTGTGACTCATCGTCGCCTCCTTCGCAAGTGAGGGCGGGCCGCCGCGACAGCAGCCCCGGCGACCCGCGGGAGCATTCTTTCCGCCTCAGGCGGACCGCCCTGCTCCCGGGGCGGGTGCTAGGCTCTTGGTCAGTGCACCCACCTCCTCTCTGAGGCGTAGAGTATGTGCGCGCCTCCAAAGTCTCTCGCGTCGCGAGAGTATCTGCGGCTGATACGTATGGAGTGGTGGAGTACTGGAGTGATGGGTCATGGGACTCAATACTCCATCACTGCGCGCTATCGTGTCACAATTCGACCTCGGAAGCGGATTCAACGAGCCACTCCACAAACTGCCGGCGTATCTGGCGGACGTGATAGGCGATGTTCGCGGATGTGCAGCCGAGCGTATGCCCGGCCTCGCGCCAGGTGAGTCCATCGAGCAGGCAGTCGAGCACAGCCCTCTGCGTCGCCTTCAGCTGCGCCAGGAATTCCGAGACGCAAGCCGTGTCCACCGCCGCATCCACTTCAGAACGACAGAAGCAGTCCGCGACTGACTCCTCAAGCGGATAGCATCGGCGAATGCGGGCGCGTTTGATGGCGTCCAGCAGGCGCCAGCGCGCGCATTGGATGAGATACTGCTCCGGACTGCCGATCCTCAGATCAACTTCCGGCAGTGCCTGCAGCAGACCAACCCACGCCTCCTGAAGCAGGTCGTCCGCGTCCTCTCCGCAGCAGCGGGCGTAATAGGCGGCCATGCTAGCTATGCGGGGGCGCAGAGCTTCCACTATGGTTTCTATGGCTAACGGGTCTCCATCTATCGCCCGTTCGATACTGCGGTTCATCTCGAGCTCCTAGAAAAAGCAAATCGGGCCACAGACATTTCGCCTGCGGCCCGGGACCGTTCGTTGTATTCGGATAAGCACGTTTGCGAGGGTACGACCTCAGCGGCTACATCCGACGCCTCCCGGAACGAGGCGAGCGATATGCATCAAGCATAATGGGATTCCGTCGAGTTATCAGTCGGCTATGGGTCATCTCGCTCGCCTCCTTTCCGGTTAGATTTTTCGTACACCGTCTGCCTGTTCTTCGACCAGAAGGGAAATTCCTTCTCAGCTCAATATACTTTTTCGCCTCACATGGCGGATTTGCTAAACGCAAGCAGTCGTGGGATAGGATTCTTTTACCTGCCTGGTTGAAGACGACGGCGAAGCATCATCGCGTGCCCGGCGACCATTCGAAACCGCGCGTAGAAAGGCACAAGCTCCGGGTCGCACACCGTATCCACCATGTAGAATCCCCTGAGCCTGTCGAGCATCCTTCGGGTTAGCTCCTTGCCTATTCCCCTGCCCTGATAACCTGGAAGCACCTCAAGGAGCGGGATGTAGGCGCTCAGGACGCCGTCGGTAATAGCGGTGACGAAGCCAACGACATCGCCGGTTTCATCATCAACCGCCAGCACGATATGGTCGCTGCCTTCGAGCAGCTTCAGATGTGTCTCAGGCGACAGCGGATTCGGCCATCCTACAAAGAAACCTTGGAGGTTGTCGGCGGTTATGCCTATTAGCGAATCTGTGTACTGGATCATGGCCTGCTCCTTCCTGTTTGATGAACCTGCATGCCCGCGGAGCCCCTAAGCACCTCTTCGCAATAGTCCGCCAGCCATTTCGCCTCTACGGAGTTGACCACGGCCTGGCTGTTCGGGTCGCCGTATCGTTGGGCCAGTTTCCGTATTGTGACCGAGTAGTTCGCTCGCAAGGCAGGAATGCGGTCGCTCTCGAAGTTGTCGAAGATGGTCTGCACTGAGTCCTTCTTCAGGTTGCCCAGCTTCCACCAGGGCTGGAGTGTCCCCATATTTGAGTACACATCCCAGTTGGAGATGATGAAGAAATACAGCATGGGACTGGGATACGGGTATGCAGGGGCTAATCCCGATTCACTGTACAGGAACTCCGAGACCGACTCCGCTTCCGTGACCCATACCTTATCCTTGCCGAAGTGCTTCTTTGTGGATTCGGTAATGTCATCCGGGATCAGCTTCGTGTCCTCAAGAGTTGCGCTTAGATGGGCTATCTTCATCCCTTCGCCTTCAAGACCCGGCGGGTGCATGAACAGGACAAACTCTCCCTGCATCCTTTCTTTGATCTTCAACTGTTCGATGAGGTTGAGCAGGTCGCCCAGTTCGGGGATGATTTTCTTGGTCAGGAAGAGCTGCCAGCGAGGCTTCATGCCGACATCCAGCAGTCGCTCAGTCGCTTTGATGCAATCCTGAAACGCTCCCCTGCGCCTGTAGAACCAGTCGTTGGTCTCCTCCATCCCGAAGAAGCTGATCTGGCAGGTATCAGGGCCGACCTTCTTCGCCCACTCGGCATACTTCTCGTCCCTAGCAAGCCGCCAGATGCTCAATAGTTCATAGCGGTTCGGCTTTCCGTTGCCCAGTTCGGCTTCGAGTTCGGCAAGCCGTTCATAGTCATCCGAGAAGTCCGGCTCTCGCATCCAGGAAGAAACCTTCAAGCTCTCAATGAAAGGCTTCTCTTGTTGGATGTAATCTCGGAATTGAGCCACAGCCCAGCGCAGGTCATCCTCGGTCATATTGCCGTTCGGATGTGATCCCAGCGAGCAGTGGCGGCAGCGATTCGGGCAGCCGCGCATGTCAAGCGCGATTCCTATCTCTCGGGATTGAATAACGGGCATTCGCGGTCAGCCCCTTTTCAAGAAGTCTTCCTTCCTGATCATCAGGTCCCACGACACCTTGGACTTGGCACCATCGGGTTCGGGAACCTCCTGATATAGCCTACGAACTTCGAACACAGGGGGAAGTGGCCGCGGGCGTCACGTCCGCTGCCCTCCTGCGAGTTCCCGGCAACACGTGCGGTGAGATAGCCTGACAATCGTAGCGTACTCGACACGGCCCCCGGCTGTCAATACGAGATTGTGTCCAAATTCCGCGACGCATGGCGCACAGAAGGAACATTCCCGGCCTGAGATGAAGTATTATCAATGGTAATTCATTATCCCGCGGGGTAAATCATGGCGAAACGCAAGAAGAGCGCTCGCAGACTACCGGACATAGAAAAGCCACATCCGACTAGGGAGCCAAGGCCGACGCGCGCGGCGTTCCGGATATCTCTGTGGGTCATCATCTTGGGCCTGGTGGCACAGATCATAATGGCAATCGTCGTCTATCCGCTACTCCCTGAGCGAATCCCATCAGGCTGGGCCGGCTCAGCAGTACCGTACAATACTGTGCCATCGTGGCTCGTGTTTCTCCTGTTCCCTGGGGCGGAGATAGCCGTGCTGGTGCTTGCGATGTTCTCGCCGAAGGACGCACACGGCAGACGCCTGATGGAATCGGGCAAGGCGGTGAGTTTGATTCTCCTTGCACTCCTGTTCACGGCCCTGCAGGCTTCGGCGTTCCACATACTCAGGCGAGTCTGAGATCAAGACGCGGGCGCTAAGCGGCTTCACACAACTTTGGACCTTGTGCGCCAGACGACTGCACCCACAAGTGCGATCAGAGACACAGCGATTGACGGCAGGATAATCCGGACGGGCACTGATGAGGCCGCCCTGCCGGAGGATACCTGCTTCCGACCTGCGGAGTAGCCCTGCGCTAGAACTACAGCCGCCCCATTCGCAGCAACCTTGCTGTGGTAATCCCGATGCGCCGCCCCGTTACTGTCCCAAATGTCCACTCCCTCGGAAGCGATGAGCACGTTGAAGCAGTAGTCCAGCGTCGCTCCCTCTGGAACGCTCAGGGAAATCACGAACTCGCATCCATTCTTGCGCATCTTGGAGTAAGGATACTGCTTCTTGGCGATGGATCCAGGGGGCCAGAGCGACTTATCCGGCGCCTGCCAATTGTCAAGCGCCCAGAGGAGATAGACTTCCTCGGCTTTCGGCGACATGTAGCGGATTTCGTACTTAACGAGCTTGCCGCTGGCGAGGTAGTTCCCATGAGGCCCTGACGGAACCGCCGACTGAGAACCTGGCCTGACTAAATCGAACCGGTGTCCGTCGTCCGGAGCGGTTTCCTCTGACGGCGAAACAAGCGGACGCGCGGCATCGGCAGAGCCAGCGGCGAAAAGCTCCCATACCAGGCACACGATGGCGACGAAGAGGATGCTTCTTACTGGAGCCACGGGGGCAAACCCTCCACCTCACTCGATACCCTGCAAGCACAAATCCAAAACCCCGAGGCTCGAGTCGAGGACATCCTGTGGCTCAGCCTTGGCGCCGACGTCTCAAAGAGGTAAACAGCAGCAGACAACCGGAGGCGAGTATCGGCACACCTCCAGGCTCCGGCACGACTGCACCGCCTATGCGCACCCCAAATGGGTTCGCCTGAAACCAGGACTGTCCATCGTCCTTTGTAGCAAGCCCGGCGTACCCCTGATAGGCAAACGCTACAGCCCCCAGGAATTCCGAGTCCCCCGGAGCAAAGACCACGTAGTAGAAGCAATTGGCCTGCAGCGCCATCGGCGTCACTGGGAAGTATGCGAATGCCAGGATAGGACCTTCGACGGGCCGCACGTTCCAACTTCCCAACGTCGTCGGGCCGAGATTCAAAGGATCCCCCGCGAGCATGACCCTGAAGCCCACGTGATTCGGGTCCTGCCCCTGAGCAATCGCCACGCCAATCTCGGTAACTTCCACCTTCTGCGAGAACTGTATTGGCTGTGCGACCATATCCGTGGACTGTCCCTGGCCAAGGGCTGCGCCGTAGATCGAGATCGGGCTGCCGTCATAGAGCCAATCCGCGATCGAGATTGCTGGACTGCCGGCGATTACGAGGAGAATCGCCAGGGGAAATGCAGTCACCCGTCGAATATAACGCAGCACGTCGAACGCTCCGACCTCCTTCAGACTCGTTACTATAATGTGGAGGTGCATGATTCGTGCCAACCCCGCGTTCTCGACACGGTTCCAATCTGATCCCGCCCTGGGCACGGCAGGATCATCTCAGGTCATTCCGGGTTCGAGCATCCGGAAAACTTCGCGACCATATCTCGATACAGTTCGATCTGGACCATGAATGCGGACGGGTCAGGGAAGCGAAGATTCGCAAGCAACGCCTGTCACCCGAGCTGGCGGTAGACTAGGCGAAAAAGAGCCCCGCTGGCTGAACGGCTCGCCAGCGGGGCCATCGGGAGGTCGCTGAGGCTGCCAATTTTCGGGCACCGTCAAGACTGACAGCCCCAGCCTTCGGAATGATGCTTACGGAAAGGAGAAAAGGTTCTCGCAACCTATCCTACTTTCTATACGACTCGAATCCCAGCAATGTTCCCGGGTTTGGGGTAAATATGATAGCGCGCCATGGAGAAACCTGGAGTAACCAAGAAGCAGCAAATAATCAGGCTCTACGACCGCGGCTTCGACGTGGAGTCCATCGCCGATCCGCTGGCGACCAATCCGACTTATGTGGCGAACACGCTCATCCAGTCCGCCGCGGAAACGTCCAACTTCGAACTCCCAACCTGAAACTTGGAACTTGGAACCCTGGATCCCTTGACCCCCTTGTCCGCCATAGTCCCGTCCGCCTCAGGCGGATCGGGACGAAGGCGGATGGATCCCTTCCCTTCCGCATCACCTCGATTACTTGACATGCCAGGCGTCGGATGGTATACTGATCTCGTCGAAAACGGTTGCCGGTGCGCAGTGCGGAACAGGTGGAAACACCTGTTTTTTGCGTTGACAGCGGGATGGGTTCCTGCTATACTTCAGTCCTGCGGCGAAGCGTGCTCGGCAAAGACCTAAGGCCGAGGGCGAATAGCTCAGCTGGGAGAGCGCTTCCCTTACAAGGAAGAGGTCACAGGTTCGAGCCCTGTTTCGCCCACCAGTGGAAGTACCCGGAAGTACAAAGTACATAGCACATAGTACGAAGAGTAGAACGGTCGGTCCATCGGCGAGGGCTGGTGACTGAGAGGCGGCTGGCGTTGTCTTTGTACTTGGTGCTTGATACTTTGTACTATACGGCGGCGCGGGGGTGTAGCTCAGTTGGTTTAGAGCGCCTGCCTGTCACGCAGGAGGCCGCGGGTTCGAGTCCCGTCATCCCCGCCAGTTTGAGTATGGAGTACATAGTACAGAGATTGCCTGGCGCGGTCGGCGCGGGACCACGCAGGTAAGTGCCTTCGTACCCTGTACTTTGCGCTTTGTACTCCCTGCCGCGCCGGGATAGCTCAGTTGGTAGAGCAGTGGACTGAAAATCCACGTGTCCGCAGTTCGATTCTGCGTCCCGGCACCATTATACTACTTGCAGAGCACTGTTGCGGGTGACTGTTCGTTGTCTCTTGCGCCCGGCAATCTT
>DATKXU010000028.1:0-30197 GCA_035528905.1 Armatimonadota bacterium | reverse complement strand
GAAAGTATGCCATTTGTCGTACACTAGGCATGCGGGATGAGGACACCTCCTTGGATGCTTTGTTTGATGATATAACTGATACCAAAGAGCGTCCCTCTCCCGCAACCCCAATGTGTAACACATGTATGGTAAGCGAAGAAGTTTCCGCGCAGCGCGGTTTGACCGGTGCAGAGAAATGTGCGATACTAGGAGCACTCGAACCGGGCTATTTCGCTTGCCGGTTCGCGGCAGCATGCCTGAACATCAATCTGTGTCGGGACGTATATAAGTGGTGTGACACCAGCATTTGGTTCATCCGAGGGCATCATATGGGGGCGCAGGACGCTCTTGAGTGTCCTGCTTGTCTTGGGTCTTCTGGCCATTATCTGTCTGGCGGGCTGTCGCAAGGCAGTCGGCCCGCGTCGGGCGGCGGATTCAGGCAAGAAGCCGGCGGCTCCCATTGCGGGGAAGGAACCTGCCGAAGAGAGCGCTCTCAAGGCCGAGTTCCACGGGGCCAAGATGACCTGGGATGATGAGACCGGTGCGCGCGTGTGGGAGGCGCGGTTCAAGGAGGCGATCGTTTCACAGACAGGCAAGGGTGCGGTCGTGGAGCTTCGCGAAGTCGAAGCGAGTCTGTACAGGGGCGGAAGGATTGCAAGCAAGCTGGTCGCCCCGCGCGTTGTGGCCGACAGCCGGAGCAGGGAAGTCCGTGCGGCTGGCGGAGTGAAGATCACATCCGCGCTGGATGATGCTTCAGCCCGCGCGGAGCGGCTTGTCTGGAAGTCTCGTCAAGATAAGCTCTTCGGCGTGGGCGGAGTCCAGATGAAGAAAGGGAATTTGTCCGTAACGGCCCGCAGCTTCGAGGCCGATACCGCGCTGAAGAAGGCCAGATTCACCGATGCCAAGATGAGCCTGGAGTGAAACGGTCGTCGGTGACCGGTTGACGGCTGGGGGCTAACATCGAGTATCCAGTATCCAGTATCTGGAGTCACTCGTCACTAGCCGGAGGTTCGCAATGAGAAGAGTTTCCGCAGCCCTTGTGCTGATAACGGCGCTGGGGCTGTGTGCGGCGCTCGGCAGGGCGGCCAGCTATTCCTTTGGCAAGACCACGCTTTCGGCAGGCCTTATCGTGATTGACAACCTGACGATAACGGCAACCGGCAGCCCGAAACTTGTCTGCGTGTCTCCGGCCAGGGACATGGAAGCAGGCACCATGCGCCTCGACTCGATCCGGGCAAAGAGCATTCGCGTGGATGTGATCAGAGGCAAGGGTAAGGACCTTATTCTGAAGGAAGCCTTGGCAACCGGCGAAGTCGTCATAGAGGCAAGGCGTGCCGATCGACAGACAGACCCGAGCGGCCGGCCCGTCACTGTGATCAGCGACGTCCACGCCACCGCAGCCTCGGCAAAGCTGCAAGACCAGAATACCGTTTTGCTGACGGGCAGCGTCGTTTTGACGGTCACTGAGCGCGGGAAGACCGAACCCGTTTGGGCCGTTCAGGGGCAGAGCGTGACATACCTCCTGAAGGAAAACCGGATCGAGATCAAAGGGCAAGATGGGAAACCTGCAGAGCTTACCGCCACATCCGGGGAGGAAGAGAAGAAATAGCAGCGGCTTCCGGAATATCTGTTGAGAGCCTCACTAAGGTATACGGCAGAAGAACCGTCGTTAACCGGGTCTCGCTGGAGATCAAGCAGGGCGAGATCGTCGGCCTGCTGGGGCCGAACGGCGCCGGCAAGACGACGACATTCTACATGATCGTGGGCCTTGTGCGCCCGAATTCGGGTAGGGTCTTCCTGGACGGCCAGGACATAACCGACATGCCGATGTACATGCGGGCCAGGCACGGCGTCGGCTACCTCGCCCAGGAGCCCTCGGTCTTCCGCAAGCTAACCGTATCCGAAAACATCCTCCTGGTGCTGGAGGCGGCCCACGTTCCCGTCAAGGAGCGCAAAGCCAGGCTCGCCCAGCTTCTCGATGAGCTGAAGCTGGGCGGTGTGAAGGATCAGAAGGGCTGCGTTCTCTCCGGAGGCGAACGCCGGCGGACTGAGATCGCGCGGGCGCTTGCCGTTTCCCCAAAGTTCATGCTCCTTGACGAGCCCTTCACCGGGGTTGATCCCATCGCTATCGGCGACATACAGGATATCATCGCCGACCTGCACAAGAAGGGCATCGGCATGATTATCACCGACCACAACGTCCGAGAAACCCTTGCTATCACGGATCGCGCCTATATCCTGTCCGAAGGCCAGGTGAAGACATTCGGCCTGTCCAGCGAGCTTCCCAACGATCCCATCGCCCGAAAATACTACCTGGGCGACAGGTATGAGGTGTGAGGCGTGATGAGTGAGGAGTGATGCGTGATTTGGATACTGACCACTGACGACTGACCACTGGCGACTGTGACGTGAACGCATGAGACTACTCGACCGCCATATACTTGCGGAATTGATCGGCCCATTCTTGTTCGGCGTAGCTGCCTTTACGAGCCTGATGTTTGCCGGCAAGGAGCTGTTCAAGCTCACCGAGCTGCTGACGGAGTGCAGAGTTCCGCTTGTCACAGCGGCGGAGCTCATGGCGCTTCATATACCGTCGCTTGTGGTCGTGACCCTCCCAATGGCGATGCTGCTCGCAGCGCTGCTTGCGTTCGGACGACTCTCGGGCGACAGCGAAGTGGTGGCGTTGTTCGCCTGCGGGGTCAGCCTGTACCGGGTTGTGCTGCCGGTTATCGCGTTGTCGGTCGTGGTAACGGCTCTGAGCTTCGTGCTCAACGAGATAGTCGTCCCGCAGACGAACAGCATGCACGAGCGCATATTCCAGGAATTGAAGGATGAGCCGCCGCCAACTGCCAAGCCCTTCTTGGTAGTGGATGCCGACAATGGGACAACGAACAGCGTAATCTACGTGCAGGAAGGATTCGATCCATCAACGCAGACGATGCGCGACGTCTGGGTTGTCCAGTACTGGAACAACAAACCGGCCATGTTCGTATATGGCAGAGAAGCCACGTGGAAAGCCGGAACTGAGTGGTCATTCAGGGACGGCTACGAGAAGATCATCGGCGAGAAAGGGATCGGTAACGGCCAGACCGTCACCGTGTCGTTCCGGGAATCGAGGACGGTCAAGATCGGCAAGACGCCCGACCAGCTCGCCCTCTACCAAAAGAAGCACGACGAGTTGAGTTTCTCCCAGCTCAGGGAGTACATTCGCATGCTCCAGAGCCAGGGAGCGGAGGTGAACGAGTACAGGGTGCGGCTGTATGAGAAGATATCCCTGCCGCTCGCCAGCCTGGTATTCGCATTGATCGGCACTCCATTAGGTTTGAGGCCGCATCGAAGCAGCTCGGCGATGGGGCTCGGTCTGGCCATCGTGATTATATTCGCGTATTGGGTGTTCATGCACTACATGACCATACTGGGGAACACCGGGGCGATGTCTCCTGCGGCGGCAAGCTTCATTCCGACGCTCGCAGGTGCGTGTGTCGGCATCGCGCTCATTGCCCGCGCAGCAAAGTGAACAAAAAGGAGGACCGGCAGGCAGTCCGCTGTCTGCAGTCTCACGAATATGACTTGGCCTAACGTCATAGCATTGGCCGTATTCGTATGCGTGTGCGGCTTCATAGCTTACTGGGGCGATATCCTCGGCAGGCGGATGGGCAAGCGAAGGCTCACCATCTTCGGCCTGCGCCCGCGTTACACCGCCATCCTGACCACCACCATCACCGGCATGCTGATTGCTCTGCTTACCATTACCGTCATGGCCACGGTAAGCGGGGAAGTCAAGGAGATCGTGCTTCGAGGCCACCAGATCCTCCGGGAGTATCAAGCTGCTCAGGCGGCGTATTCCGCGGTCACCAAGGAGCTGAGAAAGCAGAGGGAGATCGCGGAAAAGGCGCGGAAGGAAGCCGAGGAAGCGGTGCGGCAGAGGGATTCGCTGGCGGAGGAGATTGCAAGGCTGAGCAAGAGCCTGAAAAAGCTCGACTCGGACCTCCAGCGGAACGGGGCTACACTTCGCCGCACGGAGAAGCAGCTTGCGAGCTCCAAACACGATATCGAGAAACGCAGCCTGGAAATCGCCAAACTGGAGAAACAGCGCGCTGATCTGAAGCACGATGTGGTCGTGCTCCTCAAAGACATGGGCGAGGCGGCGACGAAATGGCAGCAGTACATAGGCCTTCGCGAGCGGAATATCATCTTCCGGTCGAACGAGGAGATCGCGCGCAGGGTCATACGCTGCGCACAATCGAAGCTCGAGATCAGGGGAGAGGTGCTCGCCCTGCTGGACGATGCCGACCAGCGTGCACGAGCGGAGGGAGCGAAACCCGGCGACAACGACAAGGCGATCAAGATCCGGCCGAAGTGGTGGCCGGGAACGGGTGAATCCGGCACAGGCCGGTTCCTGAAGGATTCGGAGAGCATAGATGCTCTGGTGGATCAGATCGCCGGGGGCTCCGGAAGCATCGTAGCGCGCGTCGTGTCGGTGGGCAACTCCGTTGAAGGCGAGCAGGCGATGATCGAGTTCGTTCCGAACTACAACCGGTTAGTGTACTCAGCCGGGCAGGAGGTCGCCCAGACGGTCATTGACGGCGGCGCTTCCCAGGGCCAGATACTGGGGCAAGTGATAACCTTCCTGCGAGCCGAGGTGCGTCCCGCGGCCATAGGAATGGGAGTCATCCCGCATAGTGATGAGGAGCAGCAGGCCACCGTGGGTCAGCTTTCCCCCGATCAGCTCCTCGCAATCGTTGATCGCGTGAAAGCAGCCGGCAGACGGGTGCGGCTAACGGCCCTCGCGAAGGTGGATACCTGGTCTGCCGGGCCGCTCGACCTGGATTTCCGCATCGAGGCGACCGAATGACCACCGTTCTGGCAGTTGACCCCGGCCGGGAGAAATGCGGCCTGGCCTTGGTGACAGAGAATGGCGTGCTCCACAAGGAGGTCGTTCCGCGGGAGGACGTTCCGCTGATCGTCGCCCATCTTGCGGCGGAGCACTCAGTGGACAAGATTATTGTTGGCAGCGGAACAGGCGGAAGCGCACTGGCCGAGGAACTCCGCGCATCCGCCCTCTCCGTCGAACTCGTTGATGAAACCCTCTCCTCCCGTAGAGGGAAGGAAAGATTCTTCGAAGACAATCCGCCTAGAGGAATCCGGCGCCTCGTCCCCCGCGGCCTCCTGACTCCCGACCGCCCATACGACGACTACGTTGCCCTCATCCTCGCAGAAGACTACTTCAACAGATTCTGATCCCCAGCGTGTTGTTCATGCATAAGCCGGCGGGCAGCGAAGACCCTTCGGGAGTTTACTCCTTGCGGCTCGTGGGTAATCCTTTCCGAGGCGCCCTGCCGATAATGACGTTCGGGGCGGAAATTCTGCTCTGCGCTCAGAAAAACTTGGTTGTAACCCGATGGGCGCGCCGGTCGTATAACTCTTCGACAGGACTTAGCGCCGGGCATTCCCCCTGGAGAAAGATCGTGCGCTAGAAGGGTCTGGAAGGGGTTGTATAAGAATTTGGCAAGAAATTTGTCACTAGCCCCTTGACAAGACCTGGTAATTTTGCTAGTATGGCTTTCAAGCAGGCTATCACACTGCGCGGCACAAGGTTGAAAGGAGGTGAAACGATCCTTGAGTGGCCTGTTAATGGCCCGCGCGGTGATAGGATAGGCAAGAGGATGCAGAGCGAAGTTCAGCGCGTTCGGCGAGGTTAGAGGCAACATGGATACTCCAGCCGTTGCCGGATCGCGCAGAACCAGCACATCCTCTAGCCCGAGTAACGCAACATAACATTCAAGGAGGATGTAAATGAAGAAGGCAGCGTTCTTTGTGATCACTGCAGTTCTGCTTGCGATCAGCTTGCCTGTGCTCGCTCAGGAATTCCCTGACGTTCCGCCCGATCACTGGGCGTACGATGCGGTGCAGGACCTAGTGGACAAGGGGATCATCCAGGGCTATCCCGATGGTCTCTTCGGTGGCAAGCGCGCTATGACTCGCTACGAGTTCGCTGAGGCTGTGTCCAAGGCGATCCCGGCGATCATTGAACTGGCACAAGCTGGCGGACCCGGAGTTGTTGGACCTCAGGGACCTCCTGGGCCTCCCGGAGCACCGGGAGCGGGAGCAGAGGAAATCCAGGCTATGCGCAAGCTGGTGGACGAGTTCCGCGATGAGTTGTCGGCTCTAGGCGTTGATGTCGAGGCTCTCCGCAGAGATGTGGCCGCTCTGAACGACCGCGTCACTGCTCTGGAGGAGGAAGTAGCCCGCGTCCGCTTCACCGGCGAGGTCAACCTGATCGGCCGCGGCGAGGTGAGGAACACTGCGCACAGCGTAGGAGACAGAGACAGCCGACTGCTCTCAGTCGGTGCAGCTCCCGGCGAGGAGAACAACCCTCTGGCCAACTCGTCCTTCTTCACCGACCTTCAGTTGGGCATGAAGGCGAAAGTCGGTGAGGACGCATCCGTAAACGCGTTGGTCGCAGCGGGCAACTACCTGAAGTGGGCGCTGGTTGACGATAAGCTACCGGACTTGGTCCTGTGGAATCTCTACATGGATGGGGACGCGAAGTTCGGTCCGCTTGGCGCGGCCCATGTCCGCGTGGGACGCTTCCCGTTCCAGTTGACGCCGTTGACGCTCAAGTTCGTTGACCCTGACAGCTACACCAGCGTGACGAAGCTGGACAGCGGCGACTACGTGCTCGACGGCGGTAGCGCATCGTTCAGCCTGGGTAAGGCAGCCCTCACCGCGTTCGCGGCGAAGGCTCATCCGATTGCCGACCTGATCACTCCGGCCCTGCTTCTTGGCAGCGACGACGACGGCGTACCCCTGTCCCAGCTCGCAGGCGCGAGATTGGTCATCGGCACAGGGTCCGTCGGCAACCTCGGCCTGACTTACCTCCAGGCCGGCGTGGGCGGCGGCCGCAGCGAAATCATAGGCGCCGACATCACCACGAATATCGGCAGCCTCGGTGTTGCGGCTGAGTACGCTGAGTCTAGGGCGAACCTCCCGCTGCAAATCAGTAAGGGCATCGGGGGTGAAGATGATGCCGCCTGGAACGGCAAGCTGAGCTATCAGATGGGCAAGCTGGGTCTAGGCGCCGGGTACAGCCACGTAGAGAGCTACTACCATGCTCCCGGCTACTGGAACAGGCTGGGCAGCATCGTGAACCCGGTCAACCTCAAGGGTGCAACTGCCAACCTGACGTATGCACTGACGCCCAGGATCAGCTTCTCGGCAGAGGGTCAGTTCCTCAGCCCGATTGACGACCAGCTGGACGTCGCTGGGCGCACGTCGACTAGTCGAGGCCGCGTTCTCGCCGGCACTGACATCGACAAGATCAACTACTGGAGAGCCGGCATCAGTTACGGTCTGACGTCGGCCAACACGGTTGATCTCGGCTGGGAAGAGACCAATATCGAGCCGAATGCTAGTGACAGCTCGAAGGAGAGGTTCATCTCACTCGGCGTAGGCCACTCCTTCAACCCGAACGCCAGCCTGAAGCTGCTCTACCAGATCGTGGAGTACGAGCAGGGCGACGACAGCCTCCGTGGCGGCGTTGCGACTGCTCAGTTCCAGCTCAAGTACTAGGCTGGGTCTGACTGACTGATCAAACCCCCGGGCGCGCTGAATGCAGCCCGGGGGTTTTTTTCACACCTGCTTGTTGGCGCGTTCGAACTTCTGCGAAACCCTTCGCAGAAGGCAGCGTATATACCTTATGGTTAGGCAAGTTCGACAGCTCCATACCCGATCGGCATGCGGGCGAGCTGTCAATAGGAGGCGACGGAGATGCAGAAGAAGTCTAGACTGTTGATTCTAGTTATGGTCGTGGTGATCGCGGCGGGTGGATTGACGGCGGCGATGTCATCCGCTCGTGCAGACCTTGGAGACATCCTTAAGGGCGCCGGCATAGTGCTGCTTGTTGACAGATTCTCCGACGAGCTGAACAAGTTCATAAATGAATTGACGCTGAACAAGGGCGTCGGAGTGGCGGACAGGACCAAGGTTGTGCCGATCATCAGCATCGGCCAGGGCGGATATGTCGGGGCGGCGCAGGTCAGCGGCCCCGCTCATCTAGTGGAAAAGGTGAAGGCGGTCGCCCAGCTCGAGGCCAGGATGTCCGGCAAGACCTTCCGCATAAAGGCGCTGGTTCCTGTGGAGTCGAGAGAAATCACGAAGGATATCAAGCGCGTGGGCGGCGTGGGTGTCAGCGCGATCATTGACGTGAAGCTGTAGGCTGCGTGTTGCGCTCAATCGGGCGGCCCGCTGCGGCGGGCCGCCTCGTGACAAGCTGTGCCTCTCGATGAGAAGCCCTACTTGGCTTTCCCGGACAGGAGGAACATCTTGAACTCCATCTCCGTGTCCATGTCTACCTCGCTCGGCTGGCCTTCGAAGAAGCCAGGCATCTCCATTTCTTATCTGGGCGGTCGTCGTTCCCTCAGTGCGGATGATTTGGCCCTTTTCGCAGGAGAAGTAGACCGTCGCATCGCCTGAGGTCGTGCCTGTTATAGCCATGTTCCCGCCTGTGGAAGACGTTTCGTCGCTTGACGCGGGAATGGGTATCTCGGAGCTCACATCTCCACCGATGTTCAGCTTGAAGGTAGCCACTTTGTACTTGCCGAGCTTCGTGTCGGTACTCAGAAGTTCGCCGGATACCTGCAGGCTCCAGCCGCCGGTTGGGAAGGGCACATCTTGGGACCAAGTGTCGCCGACCTTTACCTCGCCTTCGGGGAGTCCGCCCAACTGGCCGAGGGCGGAGAGGTCCATGCCGCCGAACATGGTTGGCATCTTGTCATCCAAGCCCTTAATGCTCTTGACCGTGCCGTTCTTGGAGATGACCATCGTCACAACGGGCATCTTATCCACGGGCAACTCTTGAGTCTTGTCACCCATCGTCATCTTCATGGATTCGACGGCTGAGGTGACTTCCGCGTCGCCGTTAGGAAGGACTTTCTTGGTCCGCTGCCGCGTGACCGCTACCGTCTGCGCGGACATAGCGGGAACCTCGGCTTCCTCGCCGCCTATACCACTCATCTGCATGGTCATGTTCATGATCATCTTGTAACGCAGGAGTTCGCCCTGCTTAAACTTGTACTCCAGCTTAACCGTGTCCTGGCCGAATGCCTGCCCGGCAAGCATGCCAAGCACCGCACACAAAACCGCAATCCGAGCCGTCCGTGCCAACATGTCTACTCCCCCCAAATAAAAATCGCGATTAGATTATTCGCGACACTGTTGCACAAGTCCTACTGTTTCATTGGGATACTCTGGTGACAGGAAAGGTTGGAATGTGCCGCTGGAGCGGGTGGTTTGAGTGTGCCTGCCCCGACGCCCCCGCCAACTCACGTATACAAAGGGGGAACCGGTAGTATCGGCGGGTACCGGTTCCCCCTTCTCTCGGCAATTGATTGGGCTCCTAGTAATGCCAGTCTACGTCGGTGACTTCCCTCGCATGTCGCTCTATGAACTCGCGCCGCGGCTCCACCTTGTCACCCATCAGGGTGGTGAATATCTCGTCGGCCAGGATCGCGTCTTCCATCGTTACCTGTGCGAGAGTGCGTCTGGCAGGATCCATGGTTGTCTCGTGGAGCTGGTCGGCGTTCATCTCGCCCAAGCCTTTGAATCTCTGGATTTTGACATCCTTCTTGCCGCGAATGCTCTTCAGTACATCTTGAAGGTCCTGATCGCTGCGGGCGTAGAACTGCTGATCCTTGCCGGCGCTGACGCGGTAGAGGGGCGGCTGCGCGATATAGACATGCCCCGTTTCGATGAGCGGCCGCATATACCTGAAGAAGAAAGTGAGCAGGAGGGTCCTGATGTGGTCGCCGTCAACGTCGGCATCGGTCATGATTATCACGCGATAGTAGCGCAGCTTGTTGATGTCGAAATTGTATCCGTCATCCCTGCCGTTCTTGACGTTTCCTTCTTCATCCGCCGCCGCATCGCCGTTAAGGAGGCTGGGCTCCTCGTCGTAATCGGCGGAGGTGCCTCTTGCGATCCCGGTGCCCAGGGCGGTAATGAGCGCGCGAATCTCCTCGTTTTCCAGCGCCTTGTCGAAGCGGGCTTTCTCCACGTTTAGGATCTTGCCTCGAAGCGGAAGCACGGCCTGGTAGCGCCGATCCCGTCCCTGCTTCGCCGAACCACCGGCAGAGTCACCCTCGACGAGGTAAATCTCGGACTTCGATGGATCGCGTTCGGAGCAGTCCGCGAGCTTCCCGGGCAGCGAGGAGTTCTCCAAGGAGCTCTGCCTCTTCACTAGTTCGGCGGCCTTGCGCGCTGCTTCGCGTGCCCTGGATGCCGTCAGAGCCTTCTCCACGATCTTCCTGCCGACAGCCGGGTTCTCCTCCAGGAACTCCGAGAGCCCCTCGCCGACGATCGAGTTCACGATGCCCTCGACTTCGCTGTTCCCCAGCTTGGTCTTGGTCTGGCCCTCGAACTGCGGATTGAGCAGTTTGACAGAGATCACGGCGGCGAGCCCTTCGCGGGCATCGTCACCTGTGAGATTGCTGTCCTTTTCCTTGAGTGCTCCGATCTTCCGCGCGTAGTTATTGATGACCCTGGTCAGCGCGGTCTTGAAGCCGGAGAGATGGACACCGCCCTCAGTGGTGTTTATGTTGTTGGCGAAGGTCAGGATATTCTCCAGATAGCCGTTGTTGTGCTGCAGCGCGATTTCCACATCAATATCCTCGCGCTGGCGGGCGAAATAGATGACCTTGTGAATCGAGTCCTTGTTCCGGTTCAGGTGCTCGACGAAGGCTGCGATGCCCGTCTCGTATTGGAAAACTTCGGTTTCGCCGGTTTCCTCTACGGTGAAGATGATCTTGACCTTCTTATTCAGGTAGGCGAGCTCGCGAAGCCTCTGGCTCAGTATCTCCGTGTGGTACTCTATCTCGCCGAATATCTCATGATCCGCGAGCCACCGAGTGTAGTTTCCCATCAGCTTGGTCTTGCCGGTCTTTTTCAGTGGGCTGGCAGGCACGCCGCGCTGGTAATCCTGGCGCCAAACCCCGCCATCCTGGAAGACCTCTACATAGCACCACTCGGAGAGCGCGTTCACCGCCGACACGCCGATGCCGTGCAGCCCTCCTGAGACCTTGTATGCCTTTCCGTCGAACTTGCCGCCGGCGTGAAGTATGGTCATTGCGACTTCGACTCCGGATAGGCCCGTCTCCGTGTGCGTACCGACAGGTATGCCGTGTCCGTTGTCGCGCACGGACATGCTATTGTCCTTGTGCAGGACTACGTCTATTTGATCGGCACGGCCGGCCAATACCTCGTCAATGGAGTTGTCCACGACCTCGATGAAGAGGTGGTGTAGGCCGCGGATGCCCGTGCTCCCGATGTACATCGCCGGGTGCATTCGCACGGCTTCCAGGCCCTTCAGAACCGTGAGCTGGTCTGCGTCGTACTGGACTGAACCGTTCTCACCGATTGTATCGCTCTGCTCGATGGCCATTTCTCGGACTCTTCTCCTTCGTTGTGAAACGCAACGGCTTGAGTGGCCGCATATAGGCGGCCGCGCCCTGTACATGGGGAAGATTCCCAGCAGATTGCGCCTGCCAATAACTGCTGGCAACCACGAAGATTCTATCATGAAGTGAAGCTCGAAGTCAAGAAATGCGGCCTTTCAACCGGCAGTAGCAGCCCAGAGGCGGTTGGTGGTAGAATTGATCGGCTGTGCCACTTGGGGAGGAGACCACTTTGAGCGCCAGAGAGATATCCAAGCCGCGGGCCGTCGGACATCGCCCGCCGCCGAAGGTTGACACAGGAGGGCGAGAGCGCCTGATCGCGCTCGCCCCGGGATGCGTTCGCCCGACCGGCTGGGTCAGAGCCGTCGCGGAGATCGAGGCCGACGGCTGGATGGAGATGATCGTCCGCGAGGACGAGCAGAATCTCCGCAAATCGTTCTACGATGGGTCTCCGACGCCGCACGGAGGAGAATGGGCCGGTTACTGGAACGACTCGTTCATCGGCCTGGCGCTTCTTCTTGGTGACGAGGATCGCCTGCGCCGCATGCGGGATCACGTCGAGGCCGCACTATCCGCCGCGGAGAAGAAGCAGAAGTTCCTCTCCGAGCACTACAGCGGCTGGGGTTCGCATCTCCAGATCAGGGCGCTGATTACCTACTACGAGGCGACCGGCGACGAGAGCGCGCTGAACCTGTGCCATCGTGTGGCGCTGGAGCTGCTGGATGATCTCAATTCCCCCGACGGCCACAGGTTCGACGGCGATCATCCGGTGAATACGGCCTCATCCTGCGCCCAGCTCTACGGCTGCACCGGCGACGAGCGCATGCTTCCGATGGCCCAGAGGATCATGGCCCGATTCGACGCAGGCGGGCTTCCGAACCTGCATCGGCTCCTGAACGACGACCGCCTGGCGGGGCACTGCGTCAACTACTGCGAGGATATCCGGCACCCGGCGGATGTCTATCTGTTTTCGGGCAATCCAGGTCACCTCAGGGCAAGCCGAAGGGGAGTCGAGCTTACCCTGCGCGATCACATGCAGGTGCACGGCGTTCCCACCGGCAACGAGCCTGTCAACGGCAAAGGGCCGATGAAGGAGACGGAGCACTGCGACACGGTGGAATGGTCGCTCGTCGGTCACGCACTGCTCGCGGCAACGGGCGAGGTGCAGTACGCGGACCTGGCGGAGAAGGCGCTCTTGAACGCGTGGGCCGGCTCGCGCAAGTGGGATGCCAGGAGTATATGCTACAACCACGCGCCGAACCAGATCACGGCCTCGTCTTGGGAGGGCGTCTGGGTTCCGCGCATGAACTACTCTCCGTATCACCTGCCACAGTGCTGCAACCTGAACAGCCATCGCGCACTGCACCCTTACGCATTCCGCATGTGGATGCTCCCGCTCGATGGTGGACTTGCCGCAGTCTACTACGGCGATTGCCGGCTCAAGGTCGAAGTGCCCGGCGCGGGCGTTGTCGAGCTGATCGAGAAGACGGATTATCCGTTCGGCGAGGACGTGAGCATTACAATCAATCCCGAGGCCCCGGCGAGGTTCCCGGTGAGCCTGCGCATCCCCGGCTGGTGTGCCCAGGCGCAGGTGTCCATCAATGGGGAGTGGCTTGCCGAGAAGCCCAAGGCCGCAAGCTTCTTCGTTCTCGATCGGGTATGGAAACTCGGTGACAGGATTGACCTGCGGCTCCCCATGCCGATAGCCCTCGAATGGTGCGAGGCATTCGTGGAGCCGGCGTTCCACGACGTAAATCACCCGGACTTCAACCCGGAGCATACGATTCAGGTCGGGCTTCGGCCGATTGAGAATCCCGTTCCGGGTCGGCATCTGGTGGCGGTGAGCAGAGGCCCATTGGTGTACGCGCTCTATATAAAGCCGAAGTTCATCGTCGAGCCGCACGAAGGTACGGTCGAGGGCTATCCTGTGGAGAACGTTGTCCCGGCGGAGGACAGCCCGCCATGGAACGTGGCCTTGGCGCTGGATGCAGAGCGCCCGGAGGAATCGTTCGAATTCGTGCGCCTCGAAGTGCCGAAGGGATCCGCGCCGTTTCAGTATCCGCCGGTCGGCCTGAAGTGCAAGGTGCGCCTGATCCCGGACTGGAAGGCAGGCGGAACTCCCGACAAGCCGCTCACTACGCTGCCCGACTTTCCTTACAAAGCGTCAAGTGAGCAGATTGATGCGCTACTCGTGCCCTTCGGTTGCACGAGCATCCGCCTTACGTGGCTCCCGTTTGTGACGTATGACCATGGCAGCCGCCGCGTATGACAAGAAGGAGGTATTTCATGAGAATCCGCGCGTTAGCAATCCCGGTTGTCCATTTGATCGTGTCCCTTGTTCTGGGGACCTTTATGCCTTGCTCTGCTGATCCCAGTGCGGATCGGTATGTGAGCTCAGTGCGCGAATTCGCAGACAACGTATTGGAGCATGGCAGAGACAAGTACGGCCCGAAGCAGACGCCGTTCTTCGTGGACGGGCTCAACGTTGACACGCTCGAACCCGGCATATGGAAGAAGGACGGCGAGGAGTGGATACTCTCGAACCTGGCAAGCCAGCAGAACCTATTCCGCACGCTGGACGCACTCACGAATCTGACCGGCGAACGCAAGTATAAGGGATCGGCGGTTCGGGCGGTCCGCTACGCGTTCGACACTCTACGCAGCCCGAACGGCCTGCTCTATTGGGGCGGCCACTACGCCTACGATGCGGCCGGCGACAGACTCGTCCGAGAGCAAGACAGACACGAACTCAAGCGTCACTATCCTTACTACGAGCTTATGTGGGAGGTTCAGCCCGAGATCACGAAGCGATACATGGAGGCATTCTGGCGCGCGCACGTCTTGGACTGGTCGAACCTGGACATGAATCGTCACGGGGAATATGACGCAGACACCGCCATCCCGTGGCCGGAGAGATACGTCGGCGGGAAAGTGTTCTTCGTCAGCCAGCACGGCCGCAGCTTTATCAACACAGGAAGTGACCTGTTCTACGCAGGGGCAATGCTGCATAAGCTCACCGGAGAGAGATTGCCGCTGGTATGGGCCGAGCGTCTCGCCCACCGCTATGTGGACACAAGGGATCCGAAGACAGGCCTGGGTGGCTACCTGTACAGCCACAGGGAGCACGACCAAGTGGAAGGTCAGTTCGGTGGCATTGAGAGACTGAAGGGTCATCTCCTGCTGGACGGTACGCTTCTCCCCACAGGCAGGGCCAGGACGCGCTTCGGCGTCGCCGGAATCATCCAGTTGAAGCTTGGTGAGATGCTGGGCAATGAGGGCTCAAGGTTCCGGCAATGGGCGCTTGAGGATCTTCGGGCTTACGGCAGGAACGCATACGACCCGGCGGACAACACCTTCACCGCTATGCTCACCGACGGCACAAGGCTCAGCCGGGCAGACATGGTAAGAGGCGGCTACTATGGCGACGCTGGCTCAGGTGCGCTCGATCCACGCCAGGCCGATGGGTTGTTCTTCTGGGCCTACTCACTGGCGTCGAGACTGACGGGTGATCCGTATGCGTGGGAGATGGCTCGCAGCATCAGCCGAGGCGAGGCCCTGGGCGATATAGGCGGGACTCCGAAAGGTGATCCTAAGCTCAACATAGACACAGATCGGTCCGACCCCCAGGACCTCCTCGGATGCCTCGAGCTCTACCGGCAAACCGGCAATGCGGATTTCCTGGATCTGGCAAAGCGGATCGGCGATAACATCTTGAAATACCGGTTCCACAACGGGTTTTTCGTGCGAGACGAGCGGCACCTCTACGCGAGATTCGACAGCATCGAGCCGCTTGCGCTCCTGACTCTCGCCGCCCTCATCCGCGGAGAGCCGGACGCAGTCCCGGACGTGTGGCCCGGTGAGTCATATTTCCAATGCCCGTTCGACGGGATAGGAAGGACTACCGACCTCTCGGTGATATACTCCCGTCTCAGGGAATAGGGTACTACCGGCTCGATACTGACATCATGGCAGACCGGCAAAGCGACTCGGGTCGGAAGGCTCGACTTCATTCGATCCTCCCGACCGCAGCAACGTAGGTGGTGAACTCGTCTTTGCCATCCACGCCCAGGATCGAATCCATCTCATCCTGGCAATAGGCGCCGATGGCACATGTGCCGGCTCCAATGGACTCACTGGCGAGATACAGGTTCTGGCAAAGATGGCCGACATCAATGGCGATGACCTTGTGGGCCACGATTGTATACCGCCATTCCATCCGATAGGGGATAGTAGTCCAGACAAAGACGACCGCCGCCGTCTCCACGAATGATTGTCCGGAACACGCATGGGCAACCTTGCCTGGCAGGTCCGGATCTGCATACATGAAGAGCAGTTTGTGCTCCAGCGGTACATACCGGTAGAGCGCCGCCGGGACACCGTCAACGCGGTTTATGTATAGATAGGTCTCGAACGAATGAAGCGAGCCGCCGGATGGCACAGTCCGGAGTGTGGCAATGCCGTCCGGCAGCTCACGGACCTTGGATACCCCTTGCGTGGCCCAGAGTAGAAAGGAGAGTTCTTCCACGGTTGGACAGTCTTCCGTGTACCGCCTCCGGCTCCTCCGGCGGCCGATCACATCTCGCACTGTCATATTTCCACAAGTCAGGTCCTCCGGGGCGACCAGATCAACTACCTTCGCGTCTTTGGGATAGGGCTTCCGGGGCAAAGCGCGTGCCAGACCTTTTCTTTCGTCCGTCTCATGGCTCTCCTGAAACCACTCTTTTCAGCCATCCGCTCGCAGAAACCGGCGGTACTCTTCCGGGTATCTCATATCCCTGCCACCTCTGATTCGCTCGTTGTCTCAGTCTACACGCAACACAGTCGGAAGTCGGCGAATCCTGCGTCGGTCCCGAATTCGATGGGCCTACCCGCGACAGCTCTGATTCACCTCAATTCCGCCGTGTGGGAGAGCATCAGGCGGCGAGGTTGATGCCCTGCTCGTGCCCTTCGGCTGCACGAGAGTACGCCTCACCTGGCTGCCGTTTGTGATGGGTGCGTGAATCCCGGCTTTATCGTACCGCGCCTTGCCTTCCTCGATTCCAAGCACTATAATAGCCGAGGCCGCTGCCCGACGTACAATGGGCGGAAATCCCAGGCCCGGAGAGGACGAGTTCGCTGCATTCCACACGGGTTGATCTCGAGCGCATCAAGACGGGGCGGATCATGTCCATAATGGTTCTGGGTTTCGCCACCGGCATGCTCAGCGGCCTCCTGGGCATCGGCGGCGGATCCGTGCTGGTGCCTGTGCTGGTCTATCTGCTCGGACTGAGCCAGCACCGGGCGCACGGAACTTCCCTCGCCTATATGGCACCCGTGGCGCTGTTCACCGCCTTGTCGTACAGCGGACACGGCCATGTTGATTGGCTCGTCGCCATCGAGCTCGCGGTCGGCGGCGTAGTCGGGGCCGCCGTCGGAGCGCGGATATGCGTGCTGACGAGCGCAAGGCGGCTGAGGACATACTTCGGCCTGTTCCTGGCCGCCATCGGCTTGAGAATGATGTACGAGGCGCGGGCGGTATTCGCGTCCGCAGTGGCGGCCGGACCTGTGGTGGCCGGGCATGCGTTCCCCGCTGATCAACCGATCGGCGCGTTAGTCATTGTGGTGATAGGTGTAGTCACCGGCGCTGCGAGCGGTTTGCTGGGAGTCGGCGGTGGAATTGTCATGGTCCCGGCGCTCGTCCTGCTCTTCGGTTATACGCAGAAGCTGGCGCAGGGCATTTCGCTCGCGGTAATCATCCCCGTCTCGATCTCCGGCACGCTGATCCACAGCAAACACGGCAATGTCCGCTGGCATATCGCCGTCTGGTTGGCGCTGGGAGGCATCCCGGGCGGACTGGTCGGTGCGAGGATTGCGAACGTGGAGGTCGGCGATCCGGTGCTCAGGGGGATGTTCGGGCTTCTGATGCTGGTCATGGCCGGCCTGATGATCCGCCGCCGCAGAAGCGGCGTCTGCGATTGACACCTCTGAACGGGAGGGTTATACTTATCCGGCAAGCCGCTGTTTAAAGGAAAGCTGCGTTGAAGCCAAACCTATCGGGAAAGCACATAATCGGCGTGGACCTGGGCGGCACGAACGTCCGCGCCGCCGTTACAGACAAAGAGGGCCATATCATCGGCGAGGGCCGGCGGCCGTCCCAGGCGATGGAAGGCCCTGAGATCACGGTCTCTCAGATAGTGCAGGCCATCCGCGATGCGATGACCGATGCCGGAGTAGAGGCCAAGGACGTATGCGGCATCGGCATGGGGGTGCCCGGCCGCCACAAATCGCGGGAAGGCATCGTTCTCTGGTCCCCGAATTTCAAGGACTGGGCTGGTTTCCAGCTCCTAGCGCCGATTCACGAGCATCTCGGCATCCCCGCGTACATGGGCAACGACGTCAATGTCGCTGCACTGGGGGAATTCCGGTTCGGCGCCGCGAAAGATGTCAACAGTATGGTGATGCTGACGCTGGGAACCGGCATCGGCGGCGGAATCATTCTTGATGGAAAGCTGTGGCTGGGCGCGAACGAGGGCGGCGGCGAGATAGGACACCAGGTCATTAACCCGAATGGCATGCAGTGTGGCTGCGGCAACTTCGGCGATCTGGAGGGAGAGGCACGCCGCGATGCCATAGTCGAACGCGCTCTCCGGGAAGTCTACATGGGCAGAGAGACCGTGCTCGTCAATCAGGTCGAGCCCAAGTTCCAGGACATCACGCCTGCCATGATTGCCGAAGCAGCGGCGCAGGGCGACCAGGTTGCCGTCGAGGTCATGGAGGAGACCGGTTACTTCATAGGCATCGGCGTTGCGAACGCGATCAACTTCCTGAATCCAGAGATGGTGGTCATAGGCGGCGGGATATCGCAGGCCGGCGCCGTGCTCTGGGATCCAATAATGCGCACCGTTCGAGCGAACGCCCTGAAGGAGGCTCTCGAAGTCTGCCAGGTTGTGCCGGCCGCTCTCGGCGACGATGCCGGGATTATGGGCGGCGTGGTCCTTGTCCTGCAGGAGATGGAAGCATGCGGATGAGAAAGCAGACCGTCATGAAGGATGACGGCAGGCTCATCACCTATTACTGGTTCGATCGAAAAAAGGGGTCCAGGGGTCAAGGGATCCAGGAATCCAGGGCGACCCGGAACCGCTTCCCGACCGTAGCTTCCTGGAAACCTTGATCCCTTGAGTAGAAAGGAATCGCGTTGTCAGAGTTACGTTGGCATCCGCTGTTGGAGCAATGGGTGATCACTGCGACGCATCGCCAGGAGCGAACCTTCTTCCCGGCGGACGATTACTGCCCGCTGTGTCCCAGCAGGGAGAATGGATTCCCGACGGAGGTTCCGGCCCCGGACTACGAGCTCGTTACTTTTGAGAACAAGTTCCCGTCGCTCAGCCGGCAGCCGCCGGCGCCTGATGTGAAGGGAACGCAGTTGTACAAAGTTCGGCCCGCCGCAGGTGTGTGTGAAGTTGTGCTGTACTCGCCGGAACACGTGGGCACGCTGACCGACGAGAGCGAGGACGAGATCGAGCGGTTGATACATGTCTGGGCGGACCGGTATGTCGAACTGGGCAAGCTTGACTTCGTTGACTACGTTTTCATTTTTGAAAACAAGGGAAAAGAGATTGGTGTCACGCTGCCCCATCCTCATGGGCAAATATACGCCTACCCTTTCGTGCCGCCGGTCATCGAAAAGGAGCTCAGTTCCAGCCGCAAGTATAAGCGCAGGACCGGCAGGTGCCTACTGTGCGACATACTCGTGGAGGAATTGAAGGACGGGCGGCGCCTGGTGGCGCAGAATGAGCACTTCGCAGCCTTCGTCCCATTCCATGCCAGGTATCCATATGAAGTGCACATCGTGCCGAAGCAGCATCGCCGATGCTTGCCGGAGTTCCCGGATGCCGAAAAACGCGCACTGGCGGATGTCCTGAAGGTGGTGCTTCTGAAATACGATAACCTATGGCAGTTTTCGCTTCCGTACATGATGGTGCTGCACCAGAAGCCCACGGATGGAAAGGCGCACGGATACTATCATTTTCATATAGAGTTCTATCCGCCGTACAGAACCAAGGACAAGCTGAAATATCTGGCCGGATCGGAATCGGGAGCCGGCGTATTTATAAACGATACCCTCGCTGAGGAGAAAGCCAGAGAGCTTCGAGAAGCAGAACCGCGGACGTGATCTGGCCGGCCTCACTCGCGAGGCTTGGGAGGGCGAGCAGCAGTGAGCAAGGACAGAAAACGCATAAGACTCATCGAGCCCAAAGCGCCTGGATACCACGTCTATAGCCGCATCAAGCTGCCGCGTCTCGGTCTGCCGATCATGGGCGCTGTTCTGGAGCGCGACGGCTTCGATGTACGAGTGTACTGCCAGGACATCCAGGAGATAGACTGGAGCGATCTTTGTCAGGCGGACCTAGTCGGCATTTCGATCACTACATCAACCGCTCCCGGCGGCTACCAGGTGGCGGACCGCCTGCGCCAGCGCGGCATCCCCGTCGTGATAGGAGGGCCGCATGCCACATTCCTTCCGGAAGAGGCTCTCCAGCACGCTCCCTACTGCGCCCGGGGTGAAGGCGAGGAAACGATCGTCGAGCTGGCGCATTGTCTCTTCGCAGGAGCTGAGCCTCGGGATGTTTCCGGCCTCTCCTACGTTCACGACGATGAGGTCAAGCATAATCCGCCGCGGAAGGCAATACAAGACCTCGACTCTCTTCCGCTCCCCGACCTGAGCCTGATACACGGCTCCAGGCGAATCCGGATAACGCCCGTCCTGACCTCCAGAGGGTGTCCGTTCAACTGCACATTCTGCTCGGTCACGGAGATGTTCGGCAGGAAGTACCGCTTCAGGAGCACGGAGAGCGTGATCGAGGAACTGCGTCACAACCGGCGCAAGCAGATATTCTTCTACGATGATAATCTCACGGCCAACCGCGCCCGCGCCAAGGAGCTCTGCGAGGGCATTATACGATTGGGGCTGACGGCTGGCTGGACGGCGCAGGCTCGAGTTGATGTCGCTAAGGACGAGGAGCTGCTCAGGCTCATGCAGCGGAGCAAGTGCTTCATGCTCTACATAGGCTTGGAATCCATCAATCCGGCAACGCTGGAGGCCTTCAACAAGGGGCAGAAGCTGGAGGAGATAGAGGAGTGTATCCGCAGGCTGCACAAGTATAACATAATGGTTCATGGGATGTTCATCACCGGCGCAGATCAGGACAGCCCGCAGACCATTCAGCAGACAGTTGAATTCAGCCTCAGGAACGGAATTGATACGGTCCAGTTCTCGGTACTGACGCCCATCCCCGGCACCAGGCTGTACCGGCAGCTCGACGAGGAAGCCAGGATATTCACAAAGGACTGGTCGCTCTACGACGGACATCACGTGGTGTACGAGCCGAAGACAATGATGCCGTATACGCTCCAGAAGGAGACGTTCAAGGCCATGAAGCGATTCTACACCCTGTGGCAGTGTGTGAAACTCGCATTTCGCTTCAAACTCTTCTCAGCCTTCCTCCGGTACTATGGGAATCGGCAGATCAAGCACTGGGAGGCGGCTAACCGAGGCTTCGTCGAGTGGGTAAAATCGCTGGGCGAGCGCACGCGTGAGCTGGCTCGCCCTAAGAAGCCCGCTGCCGGACACACAAAATAGAAGAACGCAGCTATGGCAGACCTAGAGAACAGAATTTACTGCCTCACAGACAAGTTCGTCGAGATATACGGCGTCCCGCCTCAAGCCATGGTGAGGGCTCCCGGCAGGGTGAATCTGATCGGCGAGCACACCGACTACAACGACGGCTATGTTCTCCCCATAGCGATTGACCGGGACATACTCATCGGCGGTGCGCCGTCTGCCGAGCCGTCCGTGTGTCTGTATTCGGTCAACTTCGACAGAATCTCCATGTTTCCCCTCGATGACATCAGACGCGACCCCGTAAACGACTGGAGCAACTATCCTCGCGGAGTGGCCTATATGCTCCAGAAGAGGCGGAAGAAGCTCAGCGGCGCGAATCTGGTCATCCAAGGCGATATCCCGTTGGCTGCGGGTTTGAGCTCGTCGGCGGCGCTGGAGGTCGCCTCTGCGATGACCTTTCAGGCGCTGGACGGATTCGAGATGTCCGGCCCGGAAATGGCGCTTCTCTGCCAGGCCGCCGAGAACGAGTTCGTGGGCGTCAACTGCGGCATCATGGATCAATTCATATCCCGCCTGGGGAGGAAGAACCACGCCTTGTTCATAGACTGCCGCACGTTGGAGCACGAGGCCGTTCCTTTGCCGGCGGACGGCATCAAGGTCATCGTGGCCGACACGCTGAAGAAGCGGGGGCTGGTGGATTCCCAGTACAACGTTCGCCGCGCTCAGTGCGAGGAAGCCGTCTCGTTACTGAAGACGTACCTGCCCGGCATCAGGGCTCTGCGTGACGTGACGGCCTCGGATTTCCGGAGGTATGGCCGCGAGCTCCCGCCTACGGTCAGGCGCCGCGCGGAGCACGTCATCACGGAAAACGGCCGCGTCTTGGAGAGCATAGAAGCACTGCGGCAGGGAAACTTGGCGCTTTTCGGCCGCCTGATGAACCAGTCGCATGAATCCCTGCGGGACATGTACGAGGTGAGCTGTAGAGAGTTGAATGCGCTGGCTGAGGCGGCATGGCGGATACCCGGCGTCTACGGCTCGCGCATGACGGGAGCGGGCTTCGGCGGCTGCACGGTCAGCCTGGTCGCGGATGAAGCGGTTGAGGAGTTTCTGGAGCGCGTGCCGGCCGAGTACCGCGCCCGCATCGGTGTCACGCCGTCGGTTTATGTATGCATGCCTGAGAGCGGCGCAGAGGTCCTCATGAACGAGCCCCAGGAAGCGTAGCACGGGCCTCTCCTCCGCGAAAGGCTGGCCTGGCTCGGTTAGCGTCGCCTATCTCATCATTTCAAGCTGTCCCTTGCGCGAGTGCAACCTTTCTGCCACTAACCTCGTCTTACAGTCGTGACGGCTTGCGCCGGACAGAGGCAACTTATGGGAGGTGTGCAATATGTTGGTACGGATACTTCTCTTAGCACTCTGCGCCTGCGCGGTATCGGGCAACCGGGTACTGGCAGGTGAGCTTGACATTCACGCCATGGTCTGCGGCGGCCAGGTTCTGGAGCTGGCGGAGAACAGGTAGGTTACTTTCCGGACCGACGGCTGGGTATTCGGCGCCTGGATTTCGCCGAATGGCAGGTATGTAGCATACGTAACAGTGCGCGAGCCGGAAAAGTCCGAGATGGTGAGGCTGTGCGTGATCCCCTCGACGGGAGGGCGCTCGGCCATACTGCTGGATGGTTGGCAGTATGAGCAGATAGCCGCCGCGATGGAAGAGAGTCCTAAACCCGGCGACGAGGCATGGGTCTTAGCAGATTGGCAAGTGGCCTGGTCCCCCGATGGCAAGCTCTTGGCATCTCCGGTTATTCACATCAAGATCCCTCCGCCGAGCAGTGGCGCAGATCACAGGGGTGTGGAAGAGGACTTGGCGGTGGTCTACAAAGCCTCGGGCTCTAAGTGCGCCTCCTTTCCGCTTCCGAAAGACATCCGCTCCACAGGCGCCTTCTGCTGGAGCAGGGGTTCTCGGAAGTTTGCTGCAGCGTTTAACCCGGTTGACCCGCGCGGGGAGAGGCAAAGGCCCTATATACTGGTCTTCGATTTGCTCTTTGGCTCGGTGCAAACCCTTTTGCCGCAGGTAGGAGAGCCCGCTGGCGTGGAGGTAGACGGATGGGGCGTTAAGGACGAGTCCGTGCTGTATAGGGCATACCGCGAAGAGGGAACACAACTGAGGGCGATCAGCCTCGATGGACAGTCGGACCGCGTGGTCATTGAGGACTATCGCCCTCGTCGGAGATCGCCGGATAGATCTTTTCGGCTCGCTACCAAAGCGCCGGAAGGGACTATCGCCATCGAGAACTGTCTGACGGGTGAGGTAGTGAATATCGCCAAGGGATCCAGGCTGGGCTTCCTGTGCTGGGCGCCGAACAGCCGGATATTCCTCTACCGCCGGCAGGGGTCTATCCGCGATGAAACCGGCAAGAGGAGCAAGACCCTGAATACTCTCTGGCTGGCGACTCCCGAGACCCATAAGCTGAACCACATGTGTGTGGCGCTCGATTCGGACGAATCAGGCGAAGGTCTGCTGCCGACCTGGTCCACCGATTCCATGAAGATGGCCTATATATGGCGGGGTCGGGCATACGTGGCCGAGCTTGCGCGAAGAGCCCCGTCAGCCTCTGAGAAGGTGGCGGCAGGCATGCCACTGACGGAGGAAGAGTAAAAGGGAATCCTGTTAGCCAATGCCAAGCAGATCGGCAACGCAATGCACATGTATGCGATTGACTCGCGAGGCCAGTTCACACCGGAGGATAAGCTCATGGAGGCGCTCAAGCCTTACATCGGGGACCAGAACGTTTTCTTCCGGCCGGGCACTCAGCAGAATGCGTTCCAATACTTCCCTCAGACGAATATGGGCGACGTTTTGAGCCCGTCGGAAACAGAGATCGGCATAATTGACGTCGGCTATGCCTGGAAGATCGTGCTCTACGCGGACGGACACGTGAAGGAGGTCTGGAAGGGATGATAGGTCGGCACGCGCTGGCAGATGCGTGAGAACATGCCGTTGCTAGCGGCTCTACAGTCGCCACTGTGCCTGCCTGGGTGCGCGCGACACCGCCGAGCTACGATAGTGTCTGCGCGATTGCGGCAACCAGTCCCAGTTCTGCGGCTCTGCGGATTGCCTGGACACGATTGGAGACGTTCAGCTTCTCGTAGATTCTCGCCAGGTGGAAGTCTATAGTCCGCTTGCTGAGAAACAACGTCTGGGCGACCTCTTTGCTTGATTTGCCCTCGAGGACTAGGCTGAGGACCTCCACCTCTCGGTCAGTGAGCGCGACGTCGCTCTTCCCGGAGTTGATGACCGGCAGCGTCGTGGCCATAGAGAGCCCTCCTTTCCGCGTTCGCTCTCAAAGCGTCACGCGGACAGGCTGTTGCAGTGCCCTCTGCTCGTCTGGCGAAGCGCAACGCTTCTGCCATGAGCCATGCTCTTCGTGACTGGGCTGCTAGTTGCTCAGATGGGTTCGCTTACAAGCTTGTACCCAGTTCAGACAATCGGTAAACGTGAGTGGAGTCAGCTTTCCGAGGATGGCGTTTCCCACTAGGGGGCAATCCTCCGATGCGGTTCGGGGTTTGTACGCTCTCAGTATGTGCTCCCTCGAGGCCATTCTACCAGACACGGTTAGCGTTGTCAAGCGGAAGATTCGTTTCCTCACTTAGCTGCTGAAGACGATGAGCTGTCCGTCGCTCTTTTTCTCATGCGATATTTTGCGCGGCGGCGTCCATCTGGACTTACTCCGAGATTTCCGCTAAACTGTCTTGGGTTGGAATCTGATGCGCTCTCATGACTCCATAATTGAATTGCTGAGGGAGGCGCTCGCCGGTCCGGCGTTGGTGCAGTCGTTTTCCGGTGTCAGAACCTGCTTTGGAAGCGGCCCAGGTATTTCGGCAGGACACTCGGCCCTTGCGCAGACCTACGGATTTGCATACGCGCGGCAAGTGCTCTCCGGCCTGCCAAGAGGCGTGCTGCTCGTCGGGCGGGACCCAAGGCCGACCGGAGAGGCTGTGGCGTCTGACCTCACAAGAGGGTTCCTGGCCGGGGCGGAGTGCGTGAAATGCCGGGTTCGCATCTGCGATCTGGGCATAATCACTACACCAGTGCTGGAGACCGCCGTCCGTGCCCTGAAAGCGTCCGGCGGCGTGATGATTACCGCCAGCCACAATCCCCTGACCGATAACGGCTTCAAGTTTCTCACCGGGGTGCAGTTGGCCGCTTCGCCGGATCCAGATGAGGCTCCGCCTGGCGCGCTGCTCTCTGCATCGGCCATGAGCGCCGTCGTGCGGAGCGTTCGCTCCATATCCCAAGGCGACGCTGCCGAGTTTGCCGCGTGCTTCCGCAGGATAGACGACAAGGCCCTCAGGCGGGCGCTGGGAGCAGGGGAGGACCATCGGCACCGCGTGAAGGCCGAGCGTGCTTACCTGGACTTTCTCGGCGCAGAGTGGGGCGTTCAGCCCCATTGTCTGAAGCCGCTTGTCCTTGGCCCGGCCTTGCTGGACCCAAATGGAGGCTCTGCTTGCGGAATCGGCGCCAGAGTCCTCGAACATTTCGGCGTCCGGGCGATTGAGGTTAACGCCCAACTCGGGTGTCCGGAGCATCCTATTGATACAGACGGCGTGGACCCCGCGAGCGGCGGACATATGCTCCTAAGAGTCTCGCGGGCTGTTCTGAGTGCGGGCGCAAGATTCGGAATCGCCTTCGACTACGACGCCGACCGGGGCAACATCGTGCTTCCAGGCCTCGACGATTCTGCTATCATCCACCCTCAGACGGTTGCCACTATGAACGTCGCTCTAGCCCTCGCCCACTGGGAGATTTCCGCACCAGGGCCTGCTGAGAGTCTGGCGATCGTGATTTCGGACGCCACCTCCGGCTCGTGCGAGAAGGTTGCCGCGTTCTTTGGTGCGAATGTCTTCATGGTCGAGACCGGCGAGATCAACGTTGTTACCAAGATGAGCCAGCTTCGGAGGGAGAGATACGAGGTACCCGTCGGCGTGGAAGGCGCAAACGGCGGAACCGTCTTCGGGCAGGCCACGTGCCGTGATGGGCTGGAGACAGCTCTCTGCGCGGCGCTGGCAGACGAGCAGCGGGCGCTCGCAAGCCAGTGGATACGCGTGCTGCGCCGGAACCACAGACGGGTAGTCGGCGGTGATGTGCTTCGCCTCCCGGAACTCCTGTCGGGCATGCCGGTCCATTACAACCGGATGCTCCGCATCGAAGGAGCTGCGTTCCCGCATGGCGAGATCAAGGCCCGCATGGAAGAATATTTCGCGAAGACGATCTGGCCCGGCCTGTCCGGCAAGTTCCACGCATACCGATTTGCCAATTACGAAGGGACTGGCGAGGTAGCTCAGCGGACGGGCGATGAGTCGGGCGGATGGCGTGTCATTCTGGAGGACGGGCGTGAGCGGGCGTTCATCTTCGCGCGAGGTTCCCGCACAGAGGCTGGCGTCTGGCGCATCGTCGTTGACGATCCTGACGCATCTCGCGGCGAAGAGCTCGAGCGTGCCGGCATCGCCATGATCCAGGCGGCCACCTCCGGCCAGGCAGTCTTGGTGAGAAGATAAGCTGTCCCCCACGAGAACCTCCCCTGACGTCACAGCAGGGTGCTGCTGCCCTCTCTGCCTGCGGTCTACAGTCTATGGTCTACTGTCTTCGTCTATAATCGTCCGGGCCTCGCAGACTCGAAGTTTCGCACTTCGCAATCGCGGGCAAATACATTGTGCCGGATTTGAAACGGGAAGGAGTGTTAGGAGATGGAGGTACTGATCGGAATCACCTTGATCCTCGTCGTCATCGGCGCACTCAACTGGGGACTGGTGGGGTTCTTCAACTTCAATCTCGTCTCGGCCATCTTTGGTGACAAGAGCGCGCTATCGAGAATCGTCTACGCGCTCGTGGGAATCGCTGGCCTTTACACGATATTCCTGCTCGGCAGAGTGATACCGTGTGCTGCCGGATCACCTCCCGCATACTAAGTCATCTACGGTACTAGCCGCGGATCGGCCGAACCCTCCGGGAAGGGCGAAGACTTGCCGCGCTTTGCCGGCGGACGACTTCCCAGTCGCTTTTCGGCGATGCGGATTTGGTGCTTCGCCTGTACCGCAGCGGCCCTCGCAATCGTATCTGACCTCCTCCATCACCAGTCTCCTGAAGCAGATGTCCGTGCTGCCCTTGGAGAGCGATTCCGCTTGTGCCGAGATTAAGAAAATCCCAGACGTTGCGTAACTCGACGGTTTCGTAGTATAATTGACAGAACTCATGGCCGCTGAAGACACAATGCCAGAAGCATTCTGAGGCAAGGATGAAGAGTATCCACGATCTCCTCGAGGTAGCGATAGCCCGGGACGCATCCGACCTTCTGATTAAGGCCGGCAGCCTGCCGGCCATGCGCGTAGATGGGCAACTGCAGTCCGTAGGCGATGAGGTTCTGACACCAGAGGATACCGAGGAGCTGATCCACAGCATCTGCTACAGCTCGATCCGCGACCATCTGCTCCTGATGGGTGCCGGCGCGAGCAAGTTCTCCGGCGAAGAACTGGTGGACGATAAGACCAAGGCCCTGCAAGACATGGAGGAGATTGACCTCGTCTTTACCATTGATGGCTTGGCCCGGGTGCGCGCCAACCTGTTCCTTCAGCGTGGCACCGTCGGTGCAGCGCTGAGGATAATACCGCTCAGTCCGCTGACAATCGAAGAGCTGAACCTCCCGCCGGTACTCGGAGACTGGGCATCCTACCCCAACGGCCTGGTGATTATCACCGGCCCCACGGGAAGCGGCAAGTCCACCACTGTGTCGGCTATGGTGGAGCATATCAATGCCACCAGGCAGTGCCACGTGGTCACGATCGAGGACCCAATAGAACACGTCTTTCAGCACAAGCTGAGCATAGTCAACCAGAGGGAGGTCGGGAGCGACACGAAATCGTTTGCTCACGCACTGCACGCTGTGCTCCGCCAAACACCGGATGTAATAGTGATAGGTGAAATGCGAGATCCGGAGACCATGAGAGTCGCGATCACCGCAGGAGAAGTCGGTCACCTGGTGATCACCACGCTGCATACCACTTCAGCGGCCGCGACTATAGATCGGATGCTCAACAGCTTCCCGGCGGACGAACGGAGACAGGTAGCGACCGAATTGTCTGGAAGCCTGGTGGGGATTTCGTCGCAGAGGCTCGTGCGTCGTGCGAGCGGCCGGGGAAGACTGCCCTCCGTCGAGATAATGACTGGCTCTCCGACCATCAAGAAGCTGATAGAGGATATGAACACCGGAGAGCTGTACGCCGCCGTTCGCGAAGGCCAGCATTTCGGCATGAACACGATGAACCAGGCGCTGGAGAGGCTGTGCCACGCAAAGACGATCACGTCCGATGAAGCGCTCCTACACGCGGGTCTGAACGTGATGGAACTTCGGCAGATGCTGCGGCATGTGTAAGCGGTCTGCAAACCCCTGGCTTCACTCCTCACTCGTCACGCATAGCTAGTCTGATGCCGCCGAAATGCCAACTGCCAGCCGCTGGTCTAGCCGATGGATGTTCGCCGTTCCCCCTTAGCCCCGATTGTTGGACGCGGCTGCGTCGTGATATAATCCAGGAGATTTTGGACGACTCTGAGCATTGGCCGGATTGGAGCGTCGGGTGTGCAGGAACTGATCAGGGCCGATAATCTCTGCAAGCGGTATGGAAGCATAACGGCATTGGATGGGGTTTCCCTCGCGGCACACGCAGGCGAGTGCGTGGGGATATTCGGCGCGTCCGGCGCGGGAAAGAGCGCCGCGATGCGAGTCCTCGCCGGTATCGAGGCCGCGGATTCGGGGGCCGTGTCATCCGCGTGCAGACTCGCCGGGATTTCCTCCCAAGCCCCCTCATTCAACGGCGCGCTGACGCCTGCGGAAGCCCTGTGGCTTTATGCAGCCCTCTACGAGATTCCCCGCGGCAAGCGCCATGCAGCCGTCAGAGAAACCCTCGCGCTAGTCGGCCTCGATTCGCGCCGAAACCGCTGCATCCGGTCCCTTCCAGGCAGCGCCCATAAGCTGCTGGATGTGGCACGGGCGCTGCTGTCGCCATCCGACCTGCTGCTCCTCGACGAGCCGATGGCCGGCCTTGATTTCGGCGCACGCGCGCGATTGTGGGAGCACTTGCTGAGCATCCGAACGCGCGGCGTGAAGGCTGTCGTCCTGGCGACGTCGTGCGCCGAGGACGCGGAGCTGTGCGACAACGTAGTCCTTCTTCACGAAGGTCGGGTGCTCGCGAGCGGCACACCGGCCGAGCTGAGGAGCATGGTGGGCCCGGAGGCTCTTGTCATAAAGCCCGTTAGGGCGAAGGGCGCCGGTCTGCCCAAGGCGGGTTGGCCGGGCATAGTCGGCAGAGAAGAGGATGGCTCGCTGGTTGTGGAGATAGGCCCGGAATCGCGTCCGAGTGAGCTGCTTGGGCAGATATCCGGGAGCGTCGCAGCAGTGCGCCTGCGCCGCCGGGGATTGGATTCCGTCCTGGAGGAGCTGGCGAAACATGGAGTGGCGGAGTAATGGGCTCCCGATACTCCAACATATTGGCCTGATGCAGAATGTCTAGCGTAGAAAAGGTCTACATTCTTTCGTTCTACGAATTGAGGCTCCTGGTTCGCAGCAGGAGAAGGCTGCTGTGTGCGCTCTGCTTGCCGCTTGTCGGCGGCCTATCTGTCGGCCTAGCGCGGCTGCCGTTAGCATACGGCCTTTTCGTGATTCTCCCGATCTCGTCGCTCTTTCTGGCCGCTGAGCCGGGCGCTGTGCAGGCGGGCGATCCTTTGCCGGCTAGTCTGCTGAAGCCCAGCTTCTGGCATGTGTCGCGGGCGGCCGCCGCTTTGCTGACGCTGGCGATCCAGGCGGGCCTGTATACCGGAGTGGCGGCCTTGCTCGGACGGCAATCGGCGCCTGGATTCGGAATACTCATCGGAGCGCTCGGGCTATCGGTGATGGTCGGATTCCTCGCCGATTATCTCCGCGCCCCGTAGCCGGTTCCTTCCGGCTTGTGCCGGGGATCTTCGGGTATTGCTTTTCAAGGTGTTTAAGCAACGCGAAAGTGTCCCCTTAAGTGCAAAGGGATTATGTCCCCTCCCGTCTCAGGCGATTCTGGTTGCGCCGACGGGTTTGCCTGGATGACGGACGATCCTGGTGCAGGGCGTGCGCGCGGGGGAGTCTGTG
>DATKXU010000027.1:0-5092 GCA_035528905.1 Armatimonadota bacterium | reverse complement strand
GGATGGCGTCCGACGTGCTGGAATTCACCTCGCACGGCTACGACGGCTACGTGCACGACAGCGATAACCGCAAGGTGGAATTCAAAGGCTACCGCGTGGATTGCATCACCGATTTCGCGCTCGATTGGCTGCGCACGCGCGACGACGCCCGCCCGTTCTTTCTGTTCATCTCCTATATCGAGCCGCACCACCAGAACGACCGCAACCGCTACGAAGGCCCGAACGGCTCGGAGGAGAAGTTCAAGGACTACGAGGTCCCCGGCGACCTCGCGGGCACGGCGGGCGACTGGCGGCCGAACTATCCCGACTACCTTGGCTGCTGCAACAGCCTCGACCATAACCTGGGCCGCATCCGGGCGGAGCTTGACCGCCAGGGTATCGCCGGCAACACGCTGGTGTTTTACACGAGCGACCACGGCTCGCACTTCCGCACGCGCAACGCCGAGTATAAGCGGGCGTGCCACGACGGCTGCCTGCGCATCCCGATGATCGCGAGCGGGCCGGGCTTCACGGGCGGCAGGGTGGTCAGCGAACTGGTCAGCCTGATCGACGTGCCCCCCACGCTGCTGGCGGCGGCGGGCATCACGCCCCCGCCCACGATGCGTGGCCGCCCGCTGCAGGAGCTTGCCGCCGGGCGCCTGCGACTCGCCGCGAGTCGCCGCGAATTCGGGGCGATTCGCCGCGATTGGCCCCGGGAAGTCTTCTACCAGATCAGCGAAAGCAAGATCGGCCGCGGCATCCGCACCGAAAAATGGAAATACTCCGTCAGCGTGCCCGGCCCCCACCGGAGCGGCAGCAAACAGCCCGCCGGCGACGTCTACCAAGAGGAATACCTGTACGATCTCGAAAACGACCCGCACGAGCGGTGGAATCTCGTGCGCGATCCGGGCTTCGCGAGCGTGCGGGTGGAGCTGGCGGAGGCGCTGAAGAGGAGGATGAGCGAGGCAGGGGAAGGCGTGCCGCGGATCGCACTCGCCGCACTACAAGAAGGGCGAATTAAAGACTCAGATGAAGAGTGACGATAATAAAACTGAGGGTGTATTATGGATTGGCAACCGAGTTGATCGGGCTTCTCAGGAGAAGCGATATGAGTGATCCTTGGAAAGAATGGATCCCTGGTGTCCTTTGCCGTGAGCAGTTGCGCAAGCTCGCAAGAGAAGGGCATATTGACCATCTGGCTGATCCTGATGGTGCAATTGATCAGTCTTCGTTTGACCTCTCCCTTTCTGACGAAGGATACCTCTTGATCAGCAGATGTGTGCGCCCGCCCAGGCAGATGTACATGCACGCCCTCCACGAAGGCAAGTTGGTTGAAAGACTGAAACCTGACAAAGAGGGCGGTTATGTGCTCCAAGCGGACAACACGTACATATTCAAGTTGCGAGAGAGGCTTACATACCTGGACAGCGCGCACATCTACGGCCAAGCCACCGCCAAGAGCTCAATCGGGCGTTTGGATGTTTTGGCACGGCTTATAGTTGATGGGATGGATTACTATGACTACTTCGATCCAGTCGGGATTCAACGGGGGAATAGTGATCTCTACCTGGAGATTACGCCCTTCACATTCAACATCAAAGTAGGCGAAGGCGTCAGCCTCTCTCAACTTCGGCTTTTCTACGGAAAGCCGGAAATGTGTACGCTCAGCGGAGCTGAGCTGTATGGTTCCCTTGTCCGAGACTCAAAAAATGATTCCGATGGCTCGTTGTCGGTTGACCTGGTACCAGCCCATATCGCGGGCCCCCATCGAGCCTCCGCTTTCTGCGCTCGGCAGTCACCGAACGGTCCCCCCCCGATCGACCTCCGCCGTAAAGCGGCCAGGGTCGCACCTTGCCCTTTCTGGAGACTGTTGAAATCCGACGATCACGAAACTCTCAGGATTACGAGGAATCTCTTCTATATCCTGCGTTCGAAGGAGAGGCTCGTCATGCCCAAAGGAGTCGCTGTCTATTGCAGAGCCATAGATGAGACTATCGGCGAAATGCGGATCCATTACGCCGGTTTCGCCCATCCCTTCTTCGGTGTTGGCCGCCGGGACAATAAAGAGGGCACCCCGCTCATCTTTGAGGTCCGAGAGCATAACATTGATGTCAATCTGCATGACGGCGCGAAGATCGCAAGGTTGGTTTTCTACAGGATGTCTGAGGATTGCAGCGAGCCCGCTGCCAATGATTGTGTGCCGCCCCCGAGCGGTTATAATGAGCAGGAGCTGACGCTTTCAAAGTTCTTTGAGCCTTGGCCTGAAGCCCTTGAAGTGGATGATGATGGTATTGCCATTTCTAGTTAGGATATCGAACATGCATGACATCGAAGTCATAGCCAAGTCTCTTAGGATTGCTCGCGTTTCATCTCTGGATGTCTCTATGAGAACTGACCATTTGGCAAATCTTAGGGACCTCGTTCTGTCAAGCAACAAAGCCTATCCCGACATCCTTGGCTGGTTTGAAGCGAAAGTCATTCCCGGGCTGCTTTCTTCGCAGCGGGTCGCCTATGTCGGCTATGTGGGAGAGAAGCCCGCGGGGTGCACTATTCTGAGATACGGAGAGGATGTGAAGATCTGTCACGTGCAAGTCAAAGAGAGCTTCAGGAATTTGCATCTCGGTGAGACGCTTATGTTTCTGGTTGCTCTTGAGAGCCGCTCGGCCGCTAGGGCGGTGCACATGACGCTGCCACAGAGCTTATGGGAAGCCAAGCGCGGGTTCTTTGAATCCTTTGGCCTTTCTTCCCCCCACAGAGCTTGGAAGCAATATAGGCCATCAGACGCTGAACTCGTATGTTCGGCAGCGTTCAGTCAGTTCTGGGACGCTGCCACCAACAAGCTCCACAAGCTCTTTCCCCTGTTCCGTTTGGATCAGTCAGCGCCAACTCATCTTGTCATAAGCATTCAGCCAAAGTATGCGTTGCGCATCGTTGAAGGGCGGAAGAGAGTCGAGATTCGTCGGCGTTTCGCTAGGAAATGGTCGGGGGCTCGTCTGGCTCTCTACGCATCGAATCCAGTCTGCGCGATCATTGGCGAGGCAACAGTTGACAAGGTGGTATCCGATACGCCCAGTTCAATCTGGGCCACCTTCCACAGTGATGTTGGCTGTAGTGAAGAGGAGTTCCTCAGTTATGTTGGAACTGCCAGCAAGGTCCACGCAATAGTTCTCAAGAACGTTGAGCCATACAATCGGACACTCCCCCTGAAAGAGGTCGGTGAGATCATCAACATGCCGCTTGCCCCGCCGCAATCCTATTGTACCGTTCAGGGACAGTCCACGTGGGTGAAAGCCATGCCCGTTGCTCGGATGCTGCACCGTGCGCCATGTGTGATTACCGGAAAATGAGATACCATTTCTTCTTCTATCCTTTCATCACCGCCAGCGGCACCAGCCGTGTCACTTTGCGCGCGATGCCGGAGTTGTGAACGATGTCCACCACGTCAGTCACGTCGTTGTAGGCTTCGGAGATCTCTGCGACGAGGGTGCGGCGGCCCTTGGCGCGGACGATGATTCCCCGTGCGGCGAGGTCACGGGCGACGTCGGCTGCGTCGACTTCGCGGGCAGAGGCGTTGCGGCTGTTGGTCCGCCCGGCGCCGTGGGCACATGCTGCGGACGTCGTCTCCATCCGTGCCGACGAGCACGAACGACTGACGGCCTATGTCGCCCGGGATCAGCACCGGCTGGCCGACGGCGCGGTAGACCTCCGGCGTGTCGGGATGATCCGCCGGGAATCCCGCGTTGTGCCCATTCTGTGGCTGGCCGTTTGCAGTGCAAAGGTTCAAGCAATGGAAAACGCATCAGTGAACTGCTAGCGGGTAGCCGAGCTTGATTTTACCACCGTGCAGGAGTACCCCAATCCCTACAGGGATGTTCCCTCACCGCGCGCTTCGATGGGCCCGGCGGCTGGACGATCACTCAGCCCGGGGTTCACGGCGGGGACTGGGTGCCGGTGGTGGAGAAGGAAGAGCGATAGCGTCATGCCGGGCTTGATTGCCGCCCCGTATTCTCCTGCCTCTTTCGCGATTCCCGTTGATTTACATAAACTTACACCCGGCGGCGCGTTCACGGATGGCTATTTCGCTTGACTTTCCCGTGCGCCTCTGGTAATTTTGGATAATTGGCGTATTGGGGACGGACGCCTGGGCGCCAACAGGAGGCCGGTTCTGAAGCAGCATTCTCGAAAGTGGACGCGGATCGGTTGGCAGGGGCTGACCATCCCCGTGCCGGCGGACTGGCACCTCGGGTGCGTGCAAGGCACACGGGCCAAGGGATATCTTCGCATCGATGATGACGAGCACGCACGGGCCGAAATCCGCTGGGAGAAAACGGCCGGCAAGCCCGAGCCGTTCGGAAAGCTGGCCGACAGGATGCTGAGCCAGCTCGAAAAGCTGGGGAGGAAGAAGGGGCAATACACGATCAAGCGGGACATCCGGCTGGCCTCTCCGGCCGGCAGGGAATCCACCTGCTATGAGATGAAGGGGCAGGAGCTGTCGCTCGGGTGCCTGCTGCGCTGCGAGAAATGCGGGCGGATCGTGATAGGCAGGCTGACCGGCGGCCCGCGCGACGAGCTGCGGGGCATCGCCGTCCGCCTCTTCGACGGGCTGGCTGATCATCCCGAGGATGATGGGCTTGATCACTGGGACGTCTACGATCTCCGGTTCGCGCTGTCGCCCGAGTACGAGCTGCAGCAGACGAAGATGCGGACCGGCTCGCTCGAAATGGTGTTCACCACGCGCAAGAAGACGGTGGACATTCGCCGCATCAGCCTGGCGAGCATCGTGCTGAAGGAACGGTCGCTGAAGAATTTCTTCGTGAACTACTGCTACGGCGACCTGAAGACCTTCGACTACCAGGCCGAGGAGATTCCGGTGAAGGACCACCCGCAGGGCGTGGGCCTGTTTGGCAGGCAGACGCTGAAGGCGCGGGTGCTGTCGCACAACATTGCCCGGAAGTTCGTGCACGCCTACTCGTGGCTGTGCGAAGACAGGATCTACATCGTGCGCATGGTGACGCCGCTGGAGGAGGATCCGGAGTTTTTTGAGCTGGCGGAGAAGGTGGAATGCCACAGGAAAGAACAAGACGAACGTCGAACGATGAACGATGAACGATGA
>DATKXU010000026.1:0-10386 GCA_035528905.1 Armatimonadota bacterium | reverse complement strand
GATCAATCGCATTCTGGGATGCGATCTCAAGATGATCGAGAGCCTTTGCCTGCTTGCCCTCCTCGATGTAAATCTCCGCCAGCATGACGTCCAGGTCGTTCGATCCGCTGCACTCCCACGCGGCCTGCAGAGCCTTCTTTGCCTCATCGCGGCACTTAACCCGCTCTTCGCTCGTGAGGCCAAACTCGGGCCTGCGCATCAGATCGTACAGGTAGCCTACTTCCGCAGATGCCCTAGCCGTGGCCCGCGAGTTACCGCCGGCCCGCTCCAGCGCTTTTTGGAATTCCCTGATGGCCGCCTCCAACTTGGCCTTCCGCGCAGAAGGACTCAGCAGACTAAAGGCGGATATGTCCCTCAGGAGCATGTGCCCTCTCAGTTCCGGATCGTAGATCTCTATCACAGCGGTCTTGCGGAGCTTCTCCGGGTATTCCCTCAAAACCCTGGCTCGCTCCTGCGCCAGGTATGCATCCCTGTACTGCTTCCTTTTCTTGGGATCGTTGAAGTCGGCCGGCAAAGCGCTGCGCCGCTCTTCGACTTTCACGATGGTGTAGCCCAAGGGCATCTTTATCGGGCCGCCGATCTCGCCGGGCTTGAGCTTGAGCACCACATTGGCCAATTCGCTCTCCATGTAAGCGCGCCGCATCGGATAGCCTCTGTCGCCGCCCGCCGCCTTGAACGGATCCTCCGAGTACTCCTTGGCAATTGGAGCGAAATCGGCGCCCTTGCGCAGCCTTGCAACCAGCTCACTTGCACGCCTCTCGGCAGCGGCGGCCGAACGTCCCTGCGTGCCGATGGTGATCTGCCTAAACCTGACCTCATCGAAACTCCGACGAACTGCTTTGTCGCTGCTGTCAACGCTGCTTCTCAGCTTCTCGTCGAGCTTCGCGGCTACGAGCTGCTCCCGCACTTCATCCCGGTTGATGCTCTGGCGAATCCTGGACCTTAGGTCGCCCAAGCTAGTGTCGTATTTCCTCAATTCCGCATCAAAGGCTTGATCGGTCTTCTTGCCCTTATAGCCGGCCAGAAGCCGTCCCTTCTGCTCATTGACCCCATCCTTGACAACCTTATCAATCCTGGACTTGACCTCGCGCCGGGAAACCTCGATGCCCCCCTTCTTTGCAGCCTGGGCTCGCAGCGCTCGGTCCAGCCTTTCCTCGAACATCCTCGTGCGGATCATGCTCTCTTCAAACGCGCTAAGCATACGCCCGCCCTGCTGATCTTCGATCTCATGGAGTGTGCGCTCGAAATCGTCCTCGAAGGTCTTCCACTCCAGCTTCTCACCATTGACCTTCGCAATCGCGCCGCCGTAAGGTTGTTCCTTTTCACTGAACCGGCCGCTGCCAAGGCAAAGCCCGATCCAGCCCACTGCGAAAACGAACGCGAGCGCGAGCATTATATGTTGCAGCCGTCCCTGCATGAACCTGCGCATCCCAACGATTGACATCTAAACCCTCCAGGGAAAGACCCTTCTACAATACTTCGGTCACCGAGCCACTAACCCGCTCTCTGTCATCCTGAGTCCCCAGAATCGGGACGAAGGATCTACTTTTGTTCTTACAGGCTGACCCTTCGCTTCGCTCAGGGTGACAATCCTCGCCGAGAATACGAGAACGCAGACTCAGGACTACGTACCGCCGGCTAGACCTTCGCCAGCATATCACTTAAGCTCTCGAGGCACTCCCGCGAGCCTTTCTCAGCAACGCCGCCCGGCCTGTAATGCGTTTCCAGAGACAGGAAACCGCTGTATCCGTCCGCCTTGAGCGCCCGGAACTGCCCCAGGTAATCTATCTCGCCAGCGCCCATCAGCACGAACTCGCAACCGCCGGTCGTTCTGACCGCGTCCTTCAGATGCACGTGGGCGATGAACTCCTTGACGGCTTCATAGCCATCCGGATAAGGCGCCTCACCGGCGCAGAAAGCATTCCCAGGATCCCATACGGCTTTCAAGGCTGGAGAGTTCACCGCACGTAGGGCGCGAGCAGCTTCCTCGCCGGTTCCCAAGTAGCACGCGTGCTCGTTCTCCAGGACGAGGGTCATACCCGCCTTCCCGGCTCTGGCAGCAGGCTCAGCAAACGCCCGGACGATTCGCTCTTCTATATCCGGCGTCAGTTCGCCCCGTTTCCAGAATGAAAATACGCGGATGAGCCTGGTATCGAACACGCTGCACAGATGTATGCACCGCTCCAGCAGAGCCATCTGCCGGCCCAGGCCGCGCTCGGCCGCCTGGTGCGTCCGCCCGGCTGCCTCTCCGCGCGTGCTGTCAAGGTCGCACTTGAAGAACGGAGATGCGATACACGAAACGCTCATTCTCCGTTCTGCTAGTGCGGATTCGGCTCTGGCGATCTGCTCATCCGATAGATCGGCGATATTTGCGTCCCACAGGCTGCGCAGCTCTGCGCTCTTCACGCCGTACTCGAGCATAACGTCCAGAGCATGCTCGAAGTCCATCGAAATCTCGTCGGTAATTACCGAGAGCTTCACGCAACCTCCCGAACACAAACCCATGCATATCTTAGGTGACCGGCCCGCCTTTGTCAAGCTCAGCCACAGGTGTCATCCAGGCGACCCCGGAGGCGCATGTGTGCTCCCGACATCCCCAGCAAGCGACGACCGACGACTAAGGACGGAATCGGACTATGCGGAAGCCGGCGTCGTTCCAAGAGTTTTCGGGTGTGAGGAAGAAGCAGTAAGACCGAGACGCGCAGCGGGCGTAATTGCTGTTGTTGCTGTACCAACTGCCGCCGCGCAGAAGGCGATAGCTCCCGGTCGTCGGCCCTTGGGGATCCACCCAACCTTCAGGCGGCGTCTGAGTGTAGGACTCCCAATTGTGCCAGTCCTTGCACCATTCCCACACATTTCCTGCCATGTCGCAGCAGCCATAGGAACTTACGCCGGCTGGGTAGCTTCCGACTGGAGCCGTCTGGCGGCCCGGGCACAGGCTGTCGCGCGAGTTGTTGCACTTCTCCTTATCCCATACATCGCCCCAGGGATAGACGTTCGCACGGCTTCCAGTCCACCTCGCCGCCTTCTCCCACTGCGCTTCCGTAGGTAAGCGTCCGCCTGCCCAGTTGCAGAACGCCTCCGCTTCGTAGTACGTCACGCCCACCACCGGGTGTTTGTCGGTCTGGGTGAACGTTCCGGATCCCCAGTTCTCCTGCGCAGCCCAGTGGTCGGGCTGAGTCCCCTTCTCTGCTTCCTTCCACTTCCAGCCATCGCTCGACCAGAAGGCCGACCTGGAGTATCCGCCCGCTTCGATGAACTTCCGGTACTCCCCGCGAGTCGCCTCGTACTTCCCGATCCAATAGTCGGGGAGCTGGACCGAGTGCTGAGGCAGTTCCTCTCGGCTCGGATGCTTGCCGTCGTCGCCCGCGCCGGAGTTGCCCATGAGGAAGCTGCCGGCGGCGATATGGACCAGCTCGCCGGAGTACGCGCCGCCCGGCCCATCGTCCGCCATGACCTTCGCCGCATAGCTCAGTCCCTCCACCTTTGGAAGGTCCGCCGCGGCTCTCCAGGCGATATGGCGGCGTGTTCCGGGCTTGACGCCCCAGCCGATGTCGCTGCCTGCTTGGAAGGTCTGCGGAGTGACGGAGTAAGTCGTCCCCGCGTCGGTCGATACGAGAAGGCCCACGTAGAGCGACGGCGTGTCCGGATCGGCCAGGTCATAGTAAACGTCCACGATGTTCGATCCATCCGCGCGCTGGGAGGCGGCGACGTTCGAGACAGTCGGCCCAACCGCCCATACAGGAATGCCCACGGCCAAGATAACGAGCGCAGTGATGATAGAGAGCTTATGGTTCATCGGCAAAACCTCCTTGGCACTGTTGCGCCGAAGTTCTCCGAATCTGCACGAAGCGTCGGAGAGGAGCAACTCGTATAACAGCTTACGCGAAAGACTCGGTTCTTCCTCCTTTCGCGGCCGGACCGTCGCTCTCTGGACTGAAGGCACGCCGTATGGTATACTGCGTTGCGGAACTATGGCTCGAAGGAAGTTTATAGGTTACTGGGGATGTCCTCCCAGGCAGGTTCTGGCCAAGGTTGGGCGCACGTACGCATACGACGAGTTCATTGACCTCGACGTGGACATGAACGCCCCGGCTTCCGGGATAGTCCCCGACGCTTATTGCCAGATTGTCACCAACATCGTGGATAACGCGCTCCATCTGAAGGACGATCTGCGCCTTATCATCGCCTCGGTTGGGGAGGATAAGTGCGACGGGGGCCGGTTTGCATCGCTGATACTGCGGGACCTGGGTTTTCCACTGATGGACGTCAGGAATACTGAAACCGAAAGGCGCCCGGTGACGATCGCGACGTCGGCGCTGCCACTGCTCGAAAAGGTAAACCGGATCATGGACGGGATTCGCGTCCCAAGCAGGAAGAGGTACCGAGAGGTCAAGCCGACGCACGGATTCTGGGGCGTACCGCCGCACGACATGCGGCTGCTCGAGTTCTTCCCGGACACGACTCACGTCTACGGCTGGACGCGGTGTGCAGAGGCAGGGGTGCCGGCCGATCTGGAGTTGGAGATGTGCGTGGACCCCGGCGTGCCCACGATCTTCTACGCGCAGACGTTCTGTCAGAAAACAGCCCTGGCGCGCTATCTGGCAGACAAGTACGACGGGATGTACATTGACTGCGACGGCCCACTGACGAACAGCGTCGTCGCGAAGGTTGCAGCCTTTATCCGAATGGGATGAGGAAGGCGTGATGCGTAATGCGTGATACGCGAGGGCACCAGGCTGTTTTAGTCACGCATCACGAATCACGAATCAGTTTTCTGCCATGTCAACATTGATTGCCGACTGCGGAAGCTCGTGGAGCAAGATCAAGAATCTTAGGGATGGCGAGGTCATAATCAGGCCGACGCAGCACGTCCTGCGCGACCGGGCGATGCGATTTCAGGTAGCGACCGGACACCTGGGGCGCGACCGCGCGCTGAAATATGAGAACGAGTTGATCGCCCTCGCCCGGGGAAGCCTTAAGCTGGTCGCAGAGGACAATCTCACGGTAGTTGACATCGGCAGCCGGGATACGAAATTTGTCAGATTCCGCGGCCGCAAGCTCCGCAAGCTGGACTGGAACCAGGCGTGCGGCGCAAGCACCGGCTTCACTCTGGAGCTGCTCGGGAAGTACTACAGCGTGGACTTCAACACGCTGCCGGCAAGCGACGAGAGAATCCCCGTGACATGCGGCGTCTTTGCGATCGAGAAGATATTCGATGCCGTTATCCACGGCGAGCCCACCGAGAAGGCGCTGGCGGCCTTCGTGCACGGGATTGCATTCAACGTTTATAACTTCGTCCAGCGCCCTGATAAGCTCTATGTCTCCGGCGGGCTGTGCGCGAACCGGTGTTTCCTCGACAGCCTCTCCCGGTACTGCGAAGCCATCCCCCTCGGCAGGAACGTTCTGCTCGAAGGGCTGTATTGAGAGCGGCCGGCCAATAGCAGTTAGCCGCTGGCAGCTAGCATCCAGCATCACTCCTCACTCATCACAAGCAGGCTCCCTGTTTATGACCACGGCGCGCGGGGTAGCATGAACGTGATCTATTCCGAAGGAGGGATTCAATATGCATCACCACGAAGGCATGATGGGCGCGGAAAGCCTTAGCGAGGGCAAGGTCATGGTCTGCACCGCGCAGGACTGCAAGTGGAATGACGCCAGCCGGTGCGTCGCCGATGCCGGGGTCATGGTGAACTTCCATCAGGACCACGCCGACTGCAACACGTACACGAAGAACATGCACATTCCCGGCCGGACGCCGGGCGCCGCCACCTTTTAAACCGCGCCGCACGTTTGACCCAAACTGCGGGAACGGCCACCTCCTCAGGCGTTCCCGCAGCTTGCCTCTCGCAATTGCCGAAACAACCCCGATCCACACTGGAGTGGCTGTACAGGCCGAAGAAGGACATGCTATACTCTAGCGGCCGCACCAGATAATACACAAGGAGCATATCCATGACACAGGAACTGACCACCTTATTGGAGAAGCACGGCTTCAGCCTTTACCCGGAGTCTATCAGAAGCATCGGAGACGCAACCCAACTATTCGTCGCCGCGCGTGACGGGCAAAAGGCCATCGGGCTGATGCAGGCCGGGAAAACGCTGGAACTGTCCGCAACCATTCTTGATGCCAAGCTCCCGTCCGGCGAGAGCGTCAGCCTGCACGCGCTCACCTGGGAGAACTACCAAGAGCTGAAGGCTGTCGCGCCCATTTCTCCCTCGCCGTGCGACAGGCAGGCTTCGTTCGGAACGGGCGACCGGCTGGGGCTTGTATCCGCGGCGCATCTGGATGTGCTCCGGCGCTATCCCGTCTTTCCAGTGCCTGCCCAGCAGTCTCCGAGAGAACTCATCAAGACCAATCGTGATTTTCAAGACGTGCTCCTCAAGGCGGTCATGGGTGTGCTGGAGTCGGGCTATACCGGCAAATTCGGCGCTGATGCCGATCACATCAAGGACGACGAATACCTCATGATGGGCGCTCGCGCGGGATACAGCATGTACACACTGGATGTGAGCGATTGGCTGCAGGATCCCACGGCAACTTCCGCTGACCAACTCTCCGCGCTGAGCCGGAGCATCGTCGCCGAGTGCGCCCAAATGAAGGTGGCCGACATGCCGATCTCCGAGCAGGAGCTGTTGAAATCCGCGCTGATTTATGAGAAAGCAATGGAGCAGATCAAGCGCTCCCACGATCTCGTCAAGGGCGTTATTCGGGACTTCGACCTGGAGGTCTCCATTGACGAGGGCAGCCGTGACACGAGTGTGGAGGATCACCTGTTCGTGGCGGAGTACCTGCACCGGAGCGGGATAGATTTCAGCAGCCTCGCGCCGAAGTTCCCGGGCCAGTTCCAGAAGGGCGTGGACTATGAGGGGAACGTGGATGCGCTGGCGAAGTCACTGCGCGCGCACGCCGCTATTTGCAGGCAGATGGGCGGCTACCGGCTGAGCCTCCATTCCGGCAGCGACAAGTTCAGCATCTATCGGCTCTTCGGCGAGGCCACCGAAGGCAATTTCCACATCAAGACCTCCGGCACTAGCTGGCTGCAGGCGGTCAAGGTGATCGCATCGGCGAACGCGCCGCTCTTCCGGGAGCTTTACGGGCTGTGCCTGGAGTATCTCGATGAGAGCAAGAAGGCATATCACGTCTCGATCGCGAGGGAGCACTTCCCGGCCAATTTGCCCAATGATCTGTTAGGGTTTTTCACTCAGCCAAACGTGCGGCAGCTTTTCCATATATCCTACGGCGTGCTGCTGGATAACAAACGCCCTCAGATATGCGAGACGCTGAACGCACATGAGGCGGAGCATTACGCCTTCGTCGCGGAGCACATGGAAGCGCACCTGAAGCTGCTGTTCTAGGAAAGGGAGGGCGAAGCTCCTGCTGAGCCGAAATCGTACCAGACGGGAGGGCGAAGCTCCCGCTGAGCCGAATGATCTAGTCATGCACAACTCGGATCATCCATCCCTACCTGTGAGGAAACACCCGGCGCACGGTGTTCTGGAGCCGTCCGGCCGGCCTGTCGTCGTGTTCCTGACGGTGTGCACCAAGGACCGCGAAAGGTGGCTTACCGACTCCGAGGTCCATAGTCTCCTGGTGTCGGTCTGGCGGGAGTCCACCGGTTGGCTCGTGGGCAGGTACGTCCTCATGCCGGACCACATCCACATGTTCGTAGCACGCGGGGATATGGATATCTCATTGGAGAAGTGGGTCCGATACTGGAAGTCCCTGTTCTCCCAACGCCACGGCCATCCCGCACACCGCTGGCAGGCCGGCCATTGGGATACCAGGCTGCGTTCGGGCGATAGCCACGAGGAAAAATGGCACTACGTTAGGGCAAATCCTGTAAGGCATGAGCTGACTACCAATCCCGACGACTGGCCGTTCCAGGGTGAGGTTTTCCAGCTTTCATGGTAAGAGAACACGCGGCTCACCAGGAGGTTCGCCCTCCCGGCTCAGTCTACGGATTGGTGCCATGGGAGGGCGAACCTCCCGCTGAGCCGAACGACTGGGTTTCACGGCTCGGAACGGCCTTCTCTGTGCGTGCACTAACCGCCACGCTCCGCCGCTTCCCGGGCCGCTTTTGCGCGGGCGACGTTCTCGTTCCAGAAGCCGATGAACTGGTTCAGCGTCGGCGGCACGTAGATCGCGTTGATGTACTCCTCGGGGCGCACGCCGTCCGGGTCGAACGCCTTCACCCAGTCCGGCCAGATCCTCGCCAGAACCCGATTCCGCTTGTCCCAGATCGAGCCTGCAACGGGCGTGCCGTCGGGATTCATACCGTCGTATATCGTGCGCCAGGATTCCACCTTCAGCATCCCGGTCATCTTCAGATCGAGATATGCCCGCTGGATGTTGCCGAAATCGGTTGAGAACGGAACGTCCAGCAGCTCGGTATTCTGGGCGAAGTTCCGCTTCGACGCCGTGAGTATTCGGGTGCGGTCCGTGCCGTATTTGTGCTGAATGTGCATCACGGCGCGCTTCGTGCACAGGGTGCCTGCGCGGTCAATGGCATCCTCCTCAGCCTCCGGGTCGAACTCCACGCCGGCTTTGGCAACCTCGGCCTTGAACTCGTCCGTATTGAGCGGAGCGTCCGTCAGCGACTTAACGGCGGACGGTTTGATCTCGGCCTTGAAACGCGAGCCTTCGGGCAGCGCGGCCAGAAGATGCTCGACGCGATACACGCGGATGGCGTCGTTGAACCGCCCGATCATGCTGGTGATGACCGACCCGCCCTTGCCGTCGTCCACTTTTTCGCCCGTCCGCCTCTCGTACTCGGCCAAACCCTGCTCGAGCGCGAGCCAGGTCGCCGTCATCTGCGAGACTTCGTAGCTGAGGGTCATGTTGGTGAACATGCGCTCCTTTAGGGCATCCGGGTAATCCGGGTGACGGCCCGCGTTGAACGCGCGGACGATATTCAGCGCCACCTGGGACGTGCATGAAATCTTGAAATGGTTGTTCGGCTTGCCGACTCTGGGCGCCGCGATGCTCGCATACGGCTCGCCCGCGCCTTCCAGGAGGATGTCGTCGAATACCTTCATCCGCCGTCCGAGCTGCTCGTAGATTTGACCTCCGGCGTAGGCCAGCTTCTTCTCGTCGCAGTGCCAGTCGGGCCTTAGCTGGAACGCGACTCGACCCAGCCCCTCCAGCAGGAACACCGAGCGGAGGCCGAGCATGGCATCAACGACGACCCACTCGGTAAAGGCGGTCCCGGCCCAGTCATCCTGCTCGCCGCGCTGAAGCTGCTCGCGGGCGATGACCTTCCTGACCTCGCGCCACTTGTTCGGCCGGCTCGTGATGAACCGCGTCGCCTCCTCGCCGTGGACGTTGCCCTTGCCGTCGAGGTCGTCCTCGCCCATGACCGCGATCGCGGGATTGGTAGTGCCTCCGAGGCTTCCGATCTTCCGGCACCTGGCCGCATGGAGGCCGTAGTCGTTGAAGAACTGCGTTCTGGTTTCGCCCCTCTTCCAGGCCAGGAACAGCGCCACGTAGTAGGTCTCAGGGCTGTAGAGGGCTTTGAAGCACTGCAGAAACTCTGATACCGAGGAGTATGGATCCGCTCCGCGTTCAACTTCCCAATTCTTCGCCCATGCGATGTAGAGATTGTCGCCCTTGTTGACGGCCAAATCCTCCGCCTTGACTGAATCGAGGGCCGCTCTTGCCGCATCCGGCGACTGCTTCTCGCACGCGAGCACCAGGTTAGCAGCTTTCTCATAGCACGTCGCTACATCGGCATCCGACAGAGTCCCCTCGCCGTGCAACTCCGAGTTTTGCAAGTTGTGCTGCAGCTCGACGGCGGAGTTCAGCGAGTCCGCGATCCCCAGCAGGAACGCGATGCAGTTGGTGTGCACTTCGATGCCCTCTTGCTGGAAGAGGCAGCACAGCTCGTCGCTTACGGCCTTCAACCGGGCAGGGAAGGCCGCCGGCGCGGTGAGAAACAGCAGCTTCTGGCGGGCGACTTCGACGGCCCAGCCGGGCATCATGCCCTCAGCGCGGGGGTCTTTGCCCGTGACAAGGCCGATAATGGTTTGCGATGCGATATCGGGCGAGCTTCCGGCGACACAGCAGCATTTGTTATCGGCGCCGGGGCAACAGGAACTTGGCATTACAATACTCCTCCTGAATCTAGTCGTGCGCAGGTGACTTTTACGCCTGAGGTAAGGGGGGATTTACAAGCGCCTTCACACCATGCCCTTGGAAAGTATAATCAATGGGCATCGTCGGTGTCAATGCCGGGGGGTACGGCGGGTCTTCGCTTACCATACATGTGTTACACATTGGGGTTGCGGGAGAGGGACGCTCTTTGGTATCAGTTATATCATCAAACAAAGCATCCAAGGAGGTGTCCTCATCCCGCATGCCTAGTGTACGACAAATGGCATACTTTC
>DATKXU010000025.1:0-2164 GCA_035528905.1 Armatimonadota bacterium | reverse complement strand
AGCCTGGCGCGACGGCTCGTGGCAGCCGGTCGCCCACATCCGCGACAACCACCAGCGCCTGCGCGTTCACGCCCTCGACGTCGAAACAGCAAAGCTCAGGATCGTTGTGGAACGCACCTGGTGCGCGGCAAGCGCGAGGATATACGAAGTGAGGTGCTATGGGGAGGGGAGGTGAAATGGAATGCGCCCGCGGAGGCGCATGCGTCACCAAGCAAGCAGGAACTCAATCTCACGATGGAATCGATTTCTGCTGATCTATCCATTGGTGAAATCGATGGCTAGCGTCGCCTGCCCAGAAGTACTTCTCAGGTTTAGGCTGCCGTCCGAGAGAAACAGGATAGGTGAACAGCTTTGATTCCGCTGTCACGTACGCCAGTCTGTCACTATCACCCGATTCCTCAGCAAGATGCGCTGGATGAGGGGCCAGTCCCCTGAGCCAGCCCGCACGCCAAACAGCTTCAGCACACTCCGGGCATTTCACAATGGCAAGGAAGAAACCTCCTATAGCGCGGACGGCTCGCCCCAACGTCGCTTCCTGCTGGTTCACAAGAGCATCGTGCTTGACATCATTGTAAGCTTTCCACCAATCGACGGATAGGTAATCAGAGCCGTTGAAGCCAGCCGCCTTTGACCACTCAGCGAAAGGTTCAATCCGATGCCCTTCGTTTGACCAGAATACTATCCATCGGGTTGCCACTGTAGGGCCGAAGTACTCAAAGAAATTGGTGATATCTGGCTTTGGCCTTGTATAAGCGGAAAGCCGAGCACATGCCCTCCAAAAGGAATCCAACTGCCGACAACTCTCGATGAGGATTGTCCCCAATTTCTGAGACCAAACGGCCTCATGTGCCTTGCAGTACGGAATCGTCTCTAAGAATTCGGAAAGCATTCGTTCTACAGAGATGAAGTTGCTCAGCACGACCTGAGCAGGAAACGAAGCGCACATTCAATCTTCTCCCGATAGCCGATAATGCAAAACTCTTGACTGAAGGGGCTCGTGATCGCGCTATTCCTATTTTATGGGTGGAGCAGCATTTTTCAAGATGCTTTCTTTCCACAGTCCGGTATCAACATGGAAATATCTCAGGCGCTGCCAGCCAGTCTCCATCAGCACAAGAGAGCGCGGATCATCATGACCCGCGCCCCTATTCCTATCTGTGCAATCTGCGAAATCTGCGGATTTGTCTTCTTCAGTCTTCCTTCACCACCTCTGCCACTTGCCGCCCTAACGCTTCGCACGCGGCGAGGTTCTTCTCCTTCGGCTGCCACTTGGCCATCACGCCGGGAGCCGCGAGCGGAATCTTGCTGTGGTTGAGGTGGCCTTCACGATGGCCGACTGACCTGTAGGAGCGAACCTTGTGTTCCCCCCGTGCGTTGCTCCTTGTTCCTTGCTCGTTGTTCCCTGTTCCTCGCCTCTTCTCGGTTCTTCATTCTCCTGTCTCCTGTGCTGTTTTGGCAAGCAGGAGGGGAAGATGAAGAAAGGAGGAACAACGAACAGGGAACAAGGAACAAGGATGATCCGCTTCTGCTCCCTGAAGCCTGATGCCTGTCGCCTGTCTCCCGAATCACGCCTTCCGAGTTGCCGCTTCAAGCTCGACAGCTTTCGGGAAGAGGTAATTGTTTTCGAGGTGGATGTGTTGGTGCAGGTCAGCCTCGATCGCCTGGAGGCCTTCGTAGAGTGCCCGGAAGGTGCGGCAGGCGTCCGGCGGAGGCGAGTAGTTGCCGGTGAGCTCGCGCAGCCGGGCGAGCGCGGCCCCGGCCGAATCGTGCTCGTGCTCCATCTGCCGGATCGGGTTTTGCACGGTGCCGCAGTGCGCCACCGGCATCGGCCCGCTGCCCGCCGAGTGGGCGTCCCATTGCACGATCAGCGGGAAGAGGATATTCTCCTCCTTGAACAGATGCTCCTCGATCTCGTCCTTGAGCGCGTGGAAAGCTTTCTGCACGGCCGCCAGCATCTGCCGGTGGGCAACGTGCACCTTCAGCACCTTGTCGAGCAGGCCGTCGATCCGCGGCAACTGCTCCTTCATGAAAGCATGGTGGCGGTCGAGGACGTGCTCGACCAGCTCGGTGGCGGTCAGCGTGTTCCAGTTGCGTTCCGGCTCCTGGCCGGGAAGCGGGGCCTCCAGCTCCGACGCCAGCGCCATCAGCAGCGTTTCGACGGGAA
>DATKXU010000024.1:0-11071 GCA_035528905.1 Armatimonadota bacterium | reverse complement strand
CCGAACGTGGTGATCGTAAACGATGGTGACGGTCCCGACCACCTCGCCCTGGCCGCTTTCCCATTCGCCCTCGACGAGGTAATCCCGCATGATGTCCCGGATTGCCTCCGATCGGTTCGAATAACCCTTGCCCCGAATCCTTGCGTCGAAGGCCCTGACCAGCTCCTTGGGAATCGAGACACCGAAACGCAGCACCTTATCCATAGTGTAGCACCTTTCCCGAAATCGTAGCACCACTCCGGCAAAATGTCAAGTGTTCTTGGAGACTGGGCGAACAGGAGAAAGGAGAAAACGTCTAACTGAAAGCCGAAGGCGTCGTTTCAAACTGACGACTGACCACTGCTGACTGGCTGCTACCTCGTCAAGCGGTCCGCCAGCTCTTCGTGCTCCTGCCAGATTTCGATCGGGAGCGTATAGCCGAACTGCTTGAACCACTCCGTCTGGAGGTCGAGCTCCTCGTACCAGGCTTCCTTGTCTACGTGCGTCAGCTCCTCCATCGTCTGGAACGAGATCTTGAGGCCGGAGAGGTCCACGCCGCCTGCGCTGGGGACGTAGCCGATCGGAGTCTCGATGGCGCCGGCATTGCCCTCGCACCGCTCGATGATCCACTTGAGCACGCGCAGGTTGTCGCCGAACCCAGGCCACACGAACTTGCCGTTCTCGTCCTGGCGGAACCAATTCACGCGGAATATCTTTGGCGGGTTGGTCAACTTTTTGCCCATTTCCAGCCAGTGCCGGAAATAGTCGGCCATGTTGTAGCCGCAGAAGGGGAGCATCGCCATCGGGTCGCGCCGCACGACTCCCTGCTCGCCGAGCGCGGCTGCGGTCGTCTCGGAGGCCATCGTGGCGCCGACGTAGGCCCCATGCTGCCAGCTGAAGGACTGGTAGATGAGCGGCGCGAGTTTTGCCCGGCGGGCGCCGAATAGTATCGCCGAGATCGGCACTCCCTGCGGATTCTCCCAGTTCGGCGCGATGCTGGGGCACTGGCTCGCCGGCGCGGTGAATCGGGCGTTCGGGTGTGCGGCCTTCTCGCCGCAAGCGGGCGTCCAGGGCCGCCCCTGCCAGTCTGTGCCGTGCTCGGGCGGGTCGTCGTCATGCCCTTCCCACCAGACGGTGCCGTCCGGCTGCAGGAGGACGTTCGTGTAGATCGTGTTCCGCCGGATGGTGTCCATTGCGTTTGGATTGCTCCTGTAGTTCGTCCCCGGCACGACGCCGAAGAACCCGGCCTCCGGGTTGATCGCCCAGAGCCGCCCGTCCGGGCCGACGCGCATCCACGCGATGTCGTCGCCGACTGTCCACACCTTCCATCCCGGCATAGCTTCGGGCGGCACGAGCATCGCCAGGTTTGTCTTCCCGCATGCGCTGGGGAACGCGCCGGCTACGTAATGGATTTCGCCGTCCGGGCTCTCGACGCCCAGGATGAGCATGTGTTCGGCCATCCAGCCTTCCTGGCGGCCTGTCCAGCTTGCGATCCTCAGGGCCAGGCACTTCTTGCCGAGGAGCACGTTGCCGCCGTATCCCGAGCCGATGCTCCAGATGGTATTGTCCTCCGGGAAGTGGCAGATGTACCGCCGCTCGATGTCCAGCTCGTGCTTTGAGTGAAGGCACCTGGTGAAATCGTCGGAGCCGCCGAGTTCGTCCAGCGCGATCCGGCCCATGCGCGTCATGATGCGCATGTTCAGCACGACGTAGATGCTGTCAGTGAGCTCGATGCCGACCTTAGTGAACGGCGAGCCGGGAACGCCCATGATGAAGGGCACGACGTACATCGTCCGCCCTAGCATGGAGCCGCGGAAGAGGTCCCCCAGCTTGGAGTACGCCTCGTCGGGCGACATCCAGTTATTGGTCGGGCCGGCGTCTTCTTCTTTCCTCGTGCAGATGAAGGTGAGGTGCTCCGTGCGCGCTACGTCGTTAGCGGCGGTGCGATGCAGCACGCAGCCGGGCAGCCTCTCCTGGTTCAGCTCCAAGACCTCTCCAGTTTCGATAGCCTCCGCCATCAGGCGCTCCTTCTCCTCTTCGGATCCATCGCACCAGACCAGCTTGTCCGGCTGGCAGAGCTTGGCCATATCGCTGACCCATTGCTTCACCGAGCTATTATCGCCCATCGTCACTTCCTGTCGTACAGATTGCATGAGCGCGTGCCGCTCCTGGTTGCCCCGATGGCGGATTCAAAAAGGCCGAATATCCGTCAAGGATTTGGCGGGTATTCGGCCTTCCATACCGGCTAGCTCCCGTAAGGACCGCATCGAAACCCGCTGGGACCGCCAAGCAAGCACGGAGAGACCGGCTTACGGATTCAGGTGCAGAGGGTCTATGCCTCGACGGACAGCTCTAGCCGCGCCGCGGGCATCCCTAATGCGACTCCATAATACTCTGAAACGCCTGGGAAAGTCAACAGACGTGAGGCGTGAGGCCAGACACTCGATACTGGATGCTGGATGAGTAAGGAGAAACGAGTAAGGCAGGGGCAAGTCCTGGGCTGGATGCTGACGGCTGGGTGCTCTCCCACACTCCTACACGCGCAGCCGGGCTGGTGACGAGGGGCGGGGATACCGTTAGCCGCCGCTGATGGCCACCTCGCGCGGCATTTCCTCCAGGGTGACTGTCACCGTCATGCGTTTGCCGTTCCTGAGCAGCGTGAACTTGAGCTTCTCGCCGACCTGGGCCTCTCTGATGAACTCCTGGAGCTGCCCGGCGTCCTTTACCGGCTTGTTGTCTATCCTCGTGATTGTATCGCCCGGACGGATGCCGGCCCGATCCGCAGGGCTTTTCGACACAACCGTGCCTACAATGATTCCCTGCTTGACGGGGAGACCGAACGCCTCAGCCAGCTCCTCCGTCACCTCGGTATATGCAATGCCGATCCAAGGGACTATGATGCGCCCGTGCTTCAGGACATCGCGTACTGCGCGACGGGCCATGTTTATGGGCACTGCGAAGCCGAGACCTCCCGCGCCGACTTCCGCCTCTACGACCGCCGTGTTCACGCCTATCACACGGCCGCAGCTATCGAGCAGGGGACCGCCGCTGTTGCCTGGGTTTATCGCCGCGTCGGTCTGTACAAGATCGCGCAAGGGTGCTCCCCCGCCCGGAATCGTACGGTTCAATGCGCTCACAACGCCGACCGTGACGGTTCGCTCGAATCCGAGGGGGTTGCCTATTGCAATGGCCTGCTGGCCCGGCTGCAGCTTGCCTGAGTCACCAAAGGACACGACCGGCAGGTTGGACTTCGGAATCTTCAGGATCGCTATGTCTATCCTGGGATCGGCGCCGAGTATTCGGGCCGTGACCGTCTTTTCGCCGATCAGCACGACTTCAACGCGGTCCGCTCCCGAAATGACATGGGCGTTGGTGACGATCAGGCCGTCCCGGCTCACGATAAACCCAGAGCCGAGTCCTCTGCGTTTCTCCGGTTGTCCGAGCCCTGGGGACTGCATGTTCAGGACGCTGACAACCGCGGGACCGACGGCCTTCGCCACCCGGATGACGTTCTCCTCGGGGCCGCAAAGCCCTGCCGCGGTGCCGGGCGTCACGGCCGGCCGCGCTTGCCCTATCAACCGCTCGCTATTGACAGCGGAGATGCCCAGAACCTGGCCGCCTGTCTTCCAGATCAGCACGCCGGCGATAGCTAGTAGAGCAAGCAATCCCGCCATCACCAGGACGGCGGTCCTGCGATTGCGGGAGACAACTCCCGCCCGTGAGGATTCACTGTTTGTCATGCTTAGCTCCCTGATTTCTCATCCTCGAATAGCTGCGGCTCGCCTTACGGCCAGGTCGCGCGCGACTAAGCGGAAATCCTCCAGCATCCGCTCCTCGACGGATCGGCGGGCCTCACCCACGAACCGAAGCACGTAAGCCGGATGATATGTGGCGGTCGCAGGTATGCCGCCTCTGCCCTCATGCCACCGGCCGCAGCCCTCGCCGACCCTGAAGCCGGGAGATATGAGAACCTGCGCCGGCACCGCCCCCAGGCAGACGACGAACTGAGGAGATACGAACCTGAATTCCTGCGTCATCCAGACATTGCACGCCTTGATCTCGTCCGGCCTCGGCGCCCGGTTCCGCAAAGCTCCGGCCTGCTTCGTCGCCGGCCGGCAGCGCACTATGTTCGTGATCCATGCATCTTCGCGCCGGATGCCTGCGTCGGAAAGCAGCGTGTCCAGCAGCTTGCCCGCCCGGCCGACGAATGGCCTGGCCTGCTCGTCTTCATCCGCGCCAGGCCCTTCGCCGACGATCATCAGGCGCGCGGGAGCCGGCCCTTCCCCGAACACAACATGCGTGCGGGAGTAGCAAAGATCGCACCGGCAGCACACGGCGGCGTCGGCGCGCACGTCATCAATCGTCCGCCAATGCTCGGCCACTGCGTCCCCCGGCTATCCCTCGGCGCCGGCTGCCCGCCGAACCCTTAACGGAGCCCCCTCCAGCACGATCTCAGGGAATCCGTTGACAGCCTCACGGTTGAGCCACAGGAACTCGCAGCACGCGTGCATGGCGGCGGGCGCATCGAATATCATCCTGCGCGACCAGGTGTCCGATTGGGGATCGTATGCCGCCTCGCCGGCGAACACCGGGGCTATCCCGAAATCGCCATCCGCCTCCGATGGAAGCGGCACAGAGCCGTGCCTGAAGTGAATCGCCGGCTCGCGCTCCTGGAGCCACACCGGCATGAAATCCGGGCTGGGCATGCTCATCTGCAGGCCGGAGATGTTGACCGCCTTGCAGAAGAATATCCTCATCCTCAGCTCGGCGAGATCGCGGTCCACTCTGTCCTTGAGGAACAAGCGGCCGGCGTCCAATGCACCGCAGATGATCCCGACATCGTCAGCATTGTACGTGTATTCGGTGGACAGCGGCGTCTGCGAATACACACCTGGGAGCTTCCACCATTGGCTCTCGATGAAGTTGAAAATCTTCGTCGCGGTCTCGGCATACGTCCTGAGTCGCGTCACGCGGAATGCCTCAGTCAGGGCGCGGAGCGCCGCCGCCGCATCCACGACCGTGTCGCCCACCATCTCGTTCGCGTCTTGGGCCCTCACCAGGTTATCTGCGAACTCGCGCAGCAGCCAGAGACACCTGGCCTTCAGGTCCTGCGCCTTCGTGACGGATGCATACCAGACCAGAGCCGGGATTGCGACAGACTGCGCCAGCGCCTTGCCCAGCGATGTCGCAAGCAGCGAGTCCTTATTGTCCGCCAGAGCCTGGAACAGGTCGTCCGCCAGATTGAGGTATCGGCGGCGAGCATCCGCATCCGCGCACATGGAGCCGGCCTGCCCTGCCAGAGATGCCGAATCGGAGCACGCCCAAAGCATGCAGGCTTGATCCTCAAGGTTGGCCGCCGCCTCAGTCACCCTCGCAGTGCCCGGCTCCGCTGCCGTCACGAACAGGCCCCGGCCATTTCGAAGATTGTCGAATGCGAAATCGCACTGCTTCCTCGCCAGCGCGCAGAGAAGCATGCCGTTGATTCTCCATTCCCTTCGCAGGTCCTCCGACACGGCTTCGGCGGACTGAGGTATGCCAAACCATTTCGCACACTCAGTCCCCGCGATGACGGCCCACCCGTGCGACTGGGGCGACAGCGTTCGGTCGAAGCTGTCCGGCGACCACCGCCACGTACCTAAATTGCGCTGCTCGAACGGCTTCAGCAGATGGGGGTCGCCGCTCTTGAAGATCGCTTTGAGGGGCAGGGGATTTCGCAGGGGCAAGTCTTCCCATTCTGTGCTTATCTTGCCGAGCAGTGAGTTCATCTCGTTCTGCTCGAGCGGAATACCCATCCCCGAGCCCAGATTGAGCGCCAGGACGTTCACGATCGAGTACCAGGCCGCCTCTTCCTTGGCAGCGTTGATGTCTATGTCGCAGCCGGTTTCGCCTCTCGCAGCCATGGCCGCTTCCTCAACTTCGGGTTCCTCCATATATCCTTCCTCCTGCTCCTCAGCGAATCGGTCGGCATCCGTATGTGGGCATACCCGACGCGGTGCGCCCCGAAACGCTATTGACGATGGCCGTCGAATCCGATTACGGCGGCGGCGTGAGATAAACTGTCTCGACCCGGAAGACCACCGCGCCGTGTATGGGAAAACCGGGCGCCTCGTTTCGCATCTCCGCGACTAGCTGGTAGTCCAACTCGTCGGTTGCGTAGCGAGCATTTCCCTCAAGCAAGTACGCCTCATACCCGCCGGCCCGGTCTGCAACCAGAGCCCATGCCGGGCGCGCCGTCTCAAGAACCTTCGCGATCCCGGTTGCGCCTGTCGCCGGAAAAGCGATCACATCCTCCCCGATGATGCGGGCGAAATACATGGGGAACGCGCGGGGCCTGTCGGCCTGCACGATGAGGGGTATGTAGTGGCCGGCCAGGTTCATCTCGATTATTTCCTTGACGCGCTCGGTCATTCGCATGGCTCATCGGCTCCGGGGAGTCCACGTAGTGCTAACTCATTGCTACCCACATCAGACGGATGGATAACCGCGGCGGGTCCGGCCACACGCGGCTCGTGCGGGCTGCGCCGCCAGACCGCCTCGCTGGCTTACGCCGCTGCCTGAAGCGCCCTGCGGGAATTGATGCGGCGGTTTGGGTTTTCGATGCGGATGGGGATAAGGGAGACGGGTGGCCGTTTGACGGCACAAAGCACCCAGCCTGAGCCGAATGGCCCGGGCATACGAAATGCATGCGCTTCTCGCAGCAGAAAGGACGACGGACATGCGATTCCTGCCCTTGACAGTGCTGATCCTGATGGTGACGGCGCTGCCCGCATTCGGGGCTTCGAGCTACCTTGGCGGGCTGAGCGGCAATATTCTCACACCGGATGGGGTAGTCGTGCCTCCGGGGACATGGGAGGCGTCGTACCACAGCTTACCCGACATTTTCGACAATCGGGACCTCACGACGGTTGGGGTGACCTACGGGCTGGTAGGGAACCTGGAGGTCGGGGTGTCATTCGTGAGCAACCACGAGAGCGATACGGCGCTCAACGCCAAGTACAGGCTGATGCCTGAGACGCCGACGCGCCCGGCGGTGCTCGTAGGCGTATTCGATATCGGCAGCACAGTTGAGACCCTGGATAAGGATGATCCCGGCCTCTTCATCGTGTTCTCGAAGAGCGTCACACCGGCTGCCGAGAATAGACAGCAACCCTTGAAGCCGCTGCAACTGAGCGTGGGATTCGGGACGGGGGTTTTCGATGGCGTATTCGCGGGCCTGGACTGGACTGTGCAGCCCCAGATGAGGGTGATCGCGGAGTACTTCGGCGGCAAGATCGGTAGGAACGACAACCTCTTCAATGCAGGAATCAGATACGCGCCTACCGGCGCGCTGAGACTCGATGTCGCTGCCATAGACTTCGAAGATGTCGCGTTCGGCGTGAATTACCGAATCGCATACTGATCCGCCCGTCGGCGCAGGCGCTTGCTTGTTTCCGCAGGTGTTGAATGCGAGTTCTAATAGCTACCGATGGCTCGGAGTGTTCCTACGAGGCCGCGCGTGAGTTCATCAAGCTCACGCATGCCATGCGCCACGAGGTCACGGCTCTCCACGTGGTGCCGCGGCTCACGGTAGGGCGCGATACGGCTTATTTGCAGATTCAGGAGGAGCGTGACGCGCTGGCGGCTTTGAACACGGTGAAGTCCATCTTCAGCGAGGTGGCAATCCCCGTAGCGACTGAGATAAGACAAGGCACGCCTGCCGACGCCATTCTGGAAATCGCGCGGGACGGCAACTACGATCTGATAGTCATCGGCCATCGTGGGCGCGGCGGCTTCAGAGAGCTCCTGCTCGGCAGCGTGAGCAAGGCCATCGTCCAGAAGGCGACGTGCTCGGTGCTGATAGGCAAATGAAGCTCGCAATCCTCGGCCCGCCGGGCTCAGGCAAGTCCACGCAGGCAAGACGCATCAGCAGGATATGCGGCCCGGCCCACATCTATGCGGGCGAACTGCTTCGGCGGGAGGCCGAAACGAGCTCCCCATTCGCCCAGAGAATCCGCTCTCACCTCGACTCGGGCCTCCTGATACCCTCCGAAATCGTGCTCTACCTGATCGAGAGAGAGCTGAGCCGCGCGCATGGTGGCTATATTCTGGATGGCTTTCCCCGCACGATGGAACAGGCCCTGGAGCTGGAATTCGTGCTGCGAGAACGCCGGGAGAAGCTGGACGCGGTGATCTCACTCTCGATCGCCGACGACGAGATCCTCAAGCGGCTGCTGGCGAGAGGCCGGCCCGACGATACGCCCGAAATCATCCAGAAGCGAATCCAACTGTTCCACGCGGAGACGGATCCGGTCCTCGAATCCTACGAGCGCGAGGGCATCCTGGTGGAGGTCTCCGGCGCGGGAAGCCCGGCTCAGGTGACCGATCGGATACTGGACGCAGTTCGCTCGAAGATGCAGAGCAGGCCGGCCGCAGCTTGATGTACCCTCGGCGCCACCGCAGCCGGCGAGGTTCAAGTTCGATTGGCGCGGGTAATACCGTTGCGAAAGCGCCTGCGGGCTTAGCCGGGCTGGATCGTGCGGCGACTGCAGGCTCTCTTCAGGGGGTGTCCGACCATGACGCGCAGGTGTTTCCCTCTGCTTCTTCTCGCGCTGATGATTCTGATTCCGACGGCTGTCCAGGGAGAAGACGCTGTCCAGGCCTTCATCGGGAATAGACCCGTGGACTTTGTGGACAGCGTACCCACCGCCCTTTCGCAGGAAGTGTGTGTGCCGGTCAGGCAGTTCGCCGAGGCATTGGGGGCCTCGGTATATTGGGACGGCTCTTCGGGGACTCTCACGGTCACCGGATCGTCGCGCGCCGGCGTGCTCCGCCTGGGAAGGCAGAGCGGCCTGGTTCGGGGCAGCCGAGTTTCTTTTCCATACGCTCCTTATCTGCACGACGGGCGATTCTACGCGCCGGTGCTCTTCTTCAACGAAATGTTCGACCAGGCGTGGTACTGGGATCCGCTGAACAAGCGGCTCAGATGGATGCCGATATTTCCGAGGTGGCGCGCCAGAGCGACCAGGCCGCCGATGATCATCTACGGCCCGGCGGCCGAAGAGCCAAAGCCCGAGGAAGCCGGGCCCGTGCCTGCGACGAAGACCTTGGTCGGGGAGGCCGTGCGGGTTCTGCCGTCCAGCGCCAACCCAAGGATTACCGTGCGAGCTGCAGGCAGCACGGCCACCTACCGCATCGCGAGGGATGCCATCATCCTGCGGGGCCGCATCGGCGGGCAGGCGGTGGAGCTGCCGCTGGGCAACGTGCGTCCGGGCGACCGCGTCACCCTTCGGTTCGACGAGCAGAGCACAGTCATCTCCATCCGGGCGCAGTACAAAGTATCCAGCGGCAAGGTTCAGTCAATCGCCGCGGGTACGATTCTGCTGGAGACCGGCGAAGTGCTCAAGGTCGGGCCTCAGACGAAGATAATCCTCCCCGGCAATGTCAGCGGCCAGTCGGGGGACATGCGGGCGGGTGATATCGTGGCGGCCAGCGTCAGCCCGATCACGGGGCGGACCTACGTCATAAAGGTGCTGCACCAGGGGAGAGAAGGCGAACAGCCTCCTGCAGAGGCCGAGGACGATCAAATTAGATTGAACAGCGCCGGGCCTCTCAGGGCCGGGGATACGCTGACCGTTTTCTTCAAAGCCGATCCCGGCGGACAGGCATGGTTCACAGTGCCCGGAGCCAGGGCGAACATCCCTATGACCGAAACGGAGCCCGGCCTTTACCGAGGAGACTACGCGATACAGCAGGGCGACATAGTGATCCGGCAGCCGATCAGCGTTACCTTCTCCGCACCGGGGGGAGAGACCTACACACGCCTGTCTCGACGCCTGGTCACGGCGCAGACGATAGCAGGCTACCTGCCCCGGATCACGTATCCACGCCAGGGCCAGGAGATCCAGAGCCCCGTGGTGGTGCAGGGAGTGGCAGCGCCCGGATCGCTGGTTCGAGTCACCATCGAGTTCCGCAGGGAGATACAGGGGATCATGCCATACGAGGGCATGGCAGCCATAGAGGATGTGAGGGCGGACAAGGATGGTCACTGGCAGACCGGGCCAATGTCGCTCGCTGCGCCGTTCGCCGAGCGGCAGCCGCCTATACCCCCTGATTTCGGCGCGTTCACCGAAATCTTCAAATATCCTGAGGAGCCGCCGACTATATACACAATCACGGCCACCAGCGTCGCAGGCGGCCGGGAGCAAGCCGCGTACAGCGTGGAGGTGACCAGGAAGCCCGGCGTGAGAATAGGAGGTTAAGTTCCCCCGCAGGTCGAATCTAACAGACGTTTGGCAAGCTGGCGGCACCTTACAGCCAGGGGTTAACCTAACCCCCTCACCCCCTTCCCGAACCGGGAAGGGGAATCCGGGGAGGCGTGCCATACTGCGGGGGAACCGGATGGCGGGTAAGCTGAAACGGGCGCTCTTGTTCCTCAAGAGTGTGTTCAGGGAGTTCAGCGAGGATAGAGGCACGCTGTTCGCGGCGGCCATCTCCTTCTTCGGGCTGATCTCGCTCATACCGCTGCTGCTCCTCGGCGTCGCGGTCCTCGGCTACATTACCGGTTCGTATGACGCTGCCCGCGAGCAAGTCGTTTCATTTGCCAAGAACTTCATCCCGGTCGGAACCGAAGCCGTCGAGCAGAACCTGGAGCTGGTGAGCCGGCAGTCCGGGCTTCTGGGCGGCCTGGGCCTCCTGGGACTTCTCTGGATAGGAAGCCAGGTCTTCGTGATCCTGCAGCAGGTGATGAACATCGCGCTTGGGGCGAAAACACGCGTGGGCTTCCTCCGCGCCCGGGCCACCGCTCTGGCGGTGGTGATCGTGGTGGGGATGCTGTTCGCGCTCTCCCTCGGTATTACGTCCCTGCTCTCCGCGATACGGGATTTTGATGTCAAGATGTGGGGCTTCTGGCCTGGCGATCTCGAGGCCGTGTGGCAGTTCCTCGGCGTGTTGATGCCGGTCGTGATTTCCATCTTGGCGTTCGGGCTTGCGTACAGATTCCTGCCGAGCAAGAGGATCGGGACGGCCGGGCCGGTAATCGGCGGAATAACCGCCGGGCTGCTGTTCGAGGCGGCGAAGTACGCCTTCCGCTGGTATGTGACGAGCATCGCCGATT
>DATKXU010000023.1:0-6195 GCA_035528905.1 Armatimonadota bacterium | reverse complement strand
TGCGTGACGCAGACGCTGGATGTCCGATATTCGATGTTGGATATGGGATTGTTGAAAAAGGGCATCCGGGAGGGCGAGGGTCCTCTGCTACTCTGCGAAGTATCCATTCTCCGTAATACTACGAAGGATGAACCGCTACGTAGCACGAGCCGAACCGCATTCACCCGGCTCAGCAGGAGCTTCGCCCTCCCATACAACCCACGGGATCCAGAGCGAAATCAACGTTTTTGAACAATCCCACATGCAATATCCAATATCAAGAATCCAGAATCCCTACCGCGGCGCGATCGCATCGGCGCCGAATGTCACAGCCTTCGTCGAACCCGCGGCGGGCAGGAACTTTTCCACGTCTTCCCGCGTGAGGCCGTTATTGTCCGCTGCTTCTCCAAGGTATCTCAGCCCTTCCAGCGTCAGCCGGTTGATCTCGTCTGCGTGGCTGCGGTATATCTGCGCCGTCGCCTGGTCGTTCACGTCGCCGTTCCAGCCCGCTATGGTCTCGCACGCGCGCCTCCGCGTGCCATATGCGTTCGACATAGTGTCGAGCGACTGCCGAAGCCTGGACCGCGAGCGAAGGTTCGCCGGAATGCTCACCGCTTTGAATTCCTCGGCGGCCTTGGCATTTGCTTCTCCAGCCTTTGCGAATGTGGAGTGCACGTTGTTGAGAGAGGCGCTCCCTCTCGCCATTTTGTCCAGCTCTCTGAATCCCGCCTCGTTGTACTTATCCGCTCCGGCGGCAATGGCGAAGTAGACCTTGCCAAATTGCACGAAAGCCTCTCGCCTCCGCCCAGCCTCCTTGTCCTGAGCTTGCGTCTGCTGGTTCTGCGTGAAGCTTGGGCGGCGCGGCTGCGGGCTGAAGAGGCTGGCTGCGACTGTGAGCAGGAGTATGGCGCTTACCGCGATTAGCGGGGCGAGGCAGCATGTGCGCCACGTTCTGGGTGGGTATGCGGATTCGTCCGGCGCTTCAGGCTCGCCTTCATCCTGCGGCGCATTCTGCTCCTCCGGCCGCCTCTCTTCCTCCATTTCATGCCTCCCGGGGAATCCCGATGCTACCTTGTACATACCCAATCTCATGGAAAGCCTCCTGGGACCGGCCTGGCAGGATTTGGCACCGCGTGTGTGGAAACAAGTGGGAAGAAGGTAGAAACCTGCGCCGCGCGGAATGTCTTGGCTCGGTGCGGCGTCCTGTTATCAGGGGAGGAGTTCAGTGAAGTACACCGTGGGTCCATCCGGCACTGCAACGGAGGCGGTTTGCCCTCGGTCGGATGTGGCGGTCAAGCTTCTCGCATCGCTGCTCTTCGCCGGGCTGATGGCAGCTTCTGCAATATCATTTCGGCTGTGGTTCACGCCGGTTCCCGTCACGCTCCAGGTGCTGGGGGTCATCCTGTCCGGCCTGGTGCTCGGCAGCAAATGGGGAGCGATCAGCCAGCTCGAATACCTGGCGATGGGAGCGATGGGACTGCCGTTATTCGCGAATTGGACCGGCGGCCCGGCGGCCTTCGTAGGGCCGAGCGGCGGATATCTGATCGGCTTCGTCGCCGGGGCGTTCGCCGCCGGATGGGTTTTCGAGCGGCTCGAAGGCCGAACCAATCTCGCGGCATGGCCGGCCGGAATCGCGGCGATAGTCGGAATTTACCTCTTTGGGGCGTCGTGGCTCGCGGTCTGGCTGGGAATTGCAGCCGGGAAGCCGTTCGGAGCGTGCGTCCAGGGCGCCTGGCAGCTCGGCATCGTGCCGTTCATCGGAGTGGACCTGCTGAAGACGGCAGTCGCGGCCGGCCTTGTGACCGGCGGACACGCGGCAAACGAGAGATGGAACAAGTGAGTAACGCGGAACCGATCGCCCAAACTTACTTATCACTCGTCACTCATCACTCGTCACTCATCGTCCTCCGCGGCCATCATCTCCTCTGCCTCTTCGGATTCCGCGGCCTCGGCTACAGCCCCGAATTCGTCTCGAACATGCGGCTCGTCCGGGAGAGATTGGCATCCTCGCCGGATCCGGATGTCGAGGTGGAAGTCACGGCATCTCCCGACGACATATGCTCCGCGTGTCCCCATCTTGACAACGGGCGCTGTGCCCGCGACGGCGAGGAGAGCGAGAGACGCACTGCAGAAAAGGACGCCGCCGTCCTTGCGCGGCTGTCCCTATCTCCAGGGGATAGAAGGCTTTCCGGCGAGCTTTTCGCCCTGACCGCCGAGCGGTTCAGCGATGGGATAGAGGACGTCTGCTCGTCATGCCGATGGTTCCCCTTGGGCTGGTGCATGGAGGGGATCAGGCGGAAGGCGATGCAACAGCCTAGCGCTCGTGCTCGTGGTTGTGCCACGCCTCATGTAGATGTGGATGAACATGCACCTCGCCGTCATGAGCATGCGAGTGAGCGTGGATCAGATTGACCGACAGCAGCAGGTCGAGATCGGCAAGCGCATCCTTCACCGGACCATCGTAGACCAGCCTGTGATCTTCGGATAGAATCAACGCACGGTCTGCCGTCTCGGCCACGAAGCTGAGATCATGGCTGGCGCTGATAAGCGTGATTCCGGAGCGGTGCAGCAGATCCAGGAACTCCACCAGCCATTGCTGGGTTCTCGGGTCCAGGTCCGCGCCGGCCTCGTCCAGCAGGATGACGCTCGGGCTGCAGGCAACCACGCTGGCTAGAGCCACTTTCTTCTTTTCTCCGCCGCTCAGGGTTTGAGGGGACCTTTCCCGAAGGTGTTCAATCCCGAAGAGCTGGAGCGTGTCCTCAACGCGCGTGCTGACTTCCTCCAACGGCAGACGAAGTTGAAGAGGCCCGAAGGCAAGCTCATCCTCGACCGATGCGCAGAAGAGCTGGGCATCGGAGTTCTGGAACAGAAAGCCGACTCTCTGGCGGAATTGGCGGGAGAACGGCGGCGTCTCCACGCTCTCCCAGGTCAGCTTCGTCCCGAAGGCGAATACGTCACCCCGGCTGGGGAGATACAGGCCGTCGAGGAGGTGGAGAAGGGTTGACTTCCCGCTGGCATTCGCGCCCAGGACGGCGACGCGCTCCCCCGCGCGAACCGAGAAAGCGATGCCGCGCAGGCCCGCCACATTTCCCGGATACCAGTAGTCTGCACCGTTGACTTCGTAGATCAGTTCGTTCAAGCGAGACTCCATACATACCTTCACATTCTGCTGCGCCGGTCGCATCACAGCAGCCGGTCGGACAGGATAAGCGCGGCGGTGACGGCAATCGCGCACGCCAGCCACAGCCCGTCAGAAATGCGCAGCCGGGATTTGCACGTAGCTCGCACGTCGCCATCATAGCCGCGGGAGAGCATTGCGTCGTGGACTTCCTGCATGAGCCTGTGAGTTCGGCGGAACAGGCTGCCGATCCCTGCTGCCACCCAACGCTGCTCGTTCCGGAGCGATCCGGCGGTGATGGTTCGGCTCAGCTTGGCGAGATGTATCTCCTCGGCCGTTCGCAGGAGCAGGGCGAGATAGCGCTGGGTCATGGCAAGCACCATACCGAAGGCGCGAGGCATCCCCAGCCGCCGGAGTCCGTTCAGCAGCGCCGAATGATCCGTTGTCGCTATCAGGACAAAGGCCAGCGTCACGCTGGCGAAAACTCGCAGCAGAAAGCGCCCGGCGACGACAAGCCCGCTGCTGGTAATGGCTATCGTGTCGGGGATGGACCACGGCCCAAGTTTTGCACCTGGGCCTATGTGGCATATGACAGCGACCGGCGAGCCCTGCGTGACCAGGTTAGTCATCGCGGGCAGTATGATCGCGAGGCTGAATAGGGGCACTCCGAGCCACACCTTAGCGAGGCGGCGCAAGCCGGTCCTGCCGGACAGAGCGAGAACGACCGCCGCAACGGATAATGCAGCGAGGGGCAGCAGATCGTTGAGCAGGGACGTGCCGAATATGAGCGCGACGATCCCCAGCACCTTCGCGCGCGGCTCGATCCGGGCCAGCCATGATTCCGATCGGGCCGGCGAGGAAAGCTCCCCAGCCAATGCCTCAGCCAGACCAGCCAGGGCCCGACGAACAGCCATTCCCGGCCCTCGACGGGTTCTCGGCATTTCACTATAGCCGGGCGCAGAATCGGAATACCATTCAGGGAGCGTCGGAGTGCTCACGTCGAACCAGAGTCCTCCCGATCAAAATAGTCAGCACGGCGACAGCCGCCGCGCCCAGTATGCCGGATACGACGTACGATAGACTCAGCGCACGCAGAGACGGGTTCTCCTGCCCTCGAAAAGCATAGTCGGGCAGGGGCGCCTTCCAGAACTCGGAAACCCTGGACATGCCGGACGGGACGTAGCCTACCATCTTGTGAATCTCATCGGCGCTCCATTCGCCCCAGGCGGAGCCGGTGCCGAGCTTCGCCGGAAGGATCAGGCCGAGCGGGGACAATATGACGAGTGCGATCAGGCCAATCCACAGCTTGGTTGCCGTTTTCATACGTTTACCTTCTTCCCCGGAGTACCATTCAGCAGGGAGGCATCCGCCCGCTGGAGATAGGCCACCACCATTCCGGTGACGATCGCCTCAACGAATCCGAACAGCAACAGGTGCTCCGCCGCCATTACCGGCACTGCGACGCTGAGCGGATAGGGAGCGTAAAGCGCGTGTCCCGCCGCGTCGTGTGCGAGAATGGGCTGGATGCCGAACTCGATAGCTGTCGCGAGCGCGGCCGCGTTGAGCCCGATATATCCGCCGACCGCCGCTCCTATCCAGCGCCGACGGGAAGTGACATCCGAGCGGCCCGATATGAGCCGGTACACGCCGTATCCCACGAAGGGCATAATCACCGCCATATTCAGGCAGTTCGCGCCGATGGCGGTAATCCCCCCGTCGCCGAAAAGCACCGCCTGAACTATCAACGCGACCGACACCGCTATGCACGCCGCCCACGGGCCGAGCAGCACGGCCACCAGCACCGCCCCGACCGCATGGCCGGTGGTCCCGCCGGGAATCGGGACGTTGAACATCATTATCAGGAAGCTGAACGCCGCCCCCAGCGCGAGCATCGGAACCTGCCGACTGCGCAGAGTTCTGCTCATCCGCTTCGATGCAACGGCCCAGAACGGCGCGGCCACCGCATACGCCGCCCCGTAGGTCTGAGGCCCAAGGTAACCATCGGGAATGTGCATGTCTACTTGTCCTTTGCAGAGCTGAGCCAGGAGCCCGTGAAAACAAGGTGCAGACTGAAGCCTGTATCCTCGTCGCCGGCGTTCGGGAACAGCACGCCGGCCATTACGCCGAACTCGTCCTCGAACTGATAGTTGAACCCTACAGACGCAAAGTTGTCATCGCCGCTTGTATAGTCGGCCACGAGCGTCAAACGATCCGAGACCGCCCGGTCCACTCCTGCGAACCAGCGATTGTTCCCTTCTATGCGCATAATGCCGAAATGGCCGCGCAGGGAACCCGATTCCTGCGTCGCTACCAGGTATGGGCTGCTCCTGATCTTGCTTCCCGCGTTGCACAGACCCAGGGCAATCGCGGGCGCACGCTTAGAGCCAGGAGCCATAAGGTACTTGCAGTTTCCCAGGATGCGCGGGTCGGCATCGTAGCTCATATCGAAATCCACTCCCGCTTCCAGGCGCGGCGAAATCCCGGATTGCAAGTTCAGAATACGCGTATCAATGGAAGACCCGGCAAGCAAGCCGTCGAACTGCGGCTCGATTGCGTACCCGCCCGGCTCGACCATATCCGCCGTGGGGATAACGACGAGGCCGGAATAGCAGGCCAGGCACGGAGCGGCGAGGCCAAGCACGGCGGTTGCAACCGCCGCTGCTATCCGAACAAAGCGCTTTGGGCGCAGACAAGTTGTTACATTTCTCAAAATCGTGCTGCCCATTGCTCAAAGAATCGGGCTACCTCAAGCACTCGCCGCTGGTGGTGCAGACCAGCTTGCCGTGCTTCACTCCCCTGGTGCTGATCAATCTATCCGCGATGGCCCGAACCTGCTCGCTGGTCCCCTTCACCACGACTACCTCCAGACAATTGTGCTCGTCCAGGTGAACGTGAGTCGTACACAGGATCGCGTCGTGAAACCCGTGCTGCAGGTTCGTTAGAACATTGCTCAGCTCCCGAACGTGGTGATCGTAAACGATGGTGACGGTCCCGACCACCTCGCCCTGGCCGCTTTCCCATTCGCCCTCGACGAGGTAATCCCGCATGATGTCCCGGATTGCCTCCGATCGGTTCGAATAACCCTTGCCCCGAATCCT
>DATKXU010000022.1:0-4091 GCA_035528905.1 Armatimonadota bacterium | reverse complement strand
TTGCGAAACGAGCACGGGACTTCGCGAAGCGGTACGAGATCCCCGCCGTCTACACCGACGTGGAGGAGATGCTGGACGAGGTGCCGGTGGATGCGGTCGCGATCGTGACGTCAGACGCGGCGCACGCTCCGGTCTCCCTGGCGGCGATCCGGCGGGGCAAGCACGTGCTCTGCGAGAAGCCGCTGGCGACGACCTATCCGGAGGCCAGGAAGATGGCGGCCGCGGCCAAGGGGAAGGGCGTCATCAACATGGTCAACCTCTCCTACCGGAACTCCGCCGCCATCCACAAGGCGCGGGCGCTGGTCGAGAGCGGGGCGATCGGGCGGGTGATGCATGTGGAGGCCAGCTATCTCCAGAGCTGGCTCACCTCGACCTGCTGGGGAGACTGGAGGAAGCAACCCGGATTCCTCTGGCGCCTGTCGAAGGCCTATGGCAGCCAGGGGGTGCTGGGCGACCTGGGCGTCCACATCTTGGACTTCGCTTCATATGCCGCCGGCGACATCGCCCGCGTCGACTGCCGTCTCAAGACATTCGACAAGGCGAAGGGGAACAGGGTGAAGGGATACACGCTGGACGCCTGCGACTCGGCCGTGATCGGGGTGGAGCTGGGGAACGGCGCGATCGGCACGATCCACACATCGCGGTGGGCGACGGGGCACGCCAATTCGCTGCTGCTCCGCGTGTTCGGGGATGAGGGGGCGATCGTCGTCGATCTCGATCGGGCCTACAACGAATTGCGGATATGTCGCGGGCGGGACATACACACGCTCAGGTGGAGGACGGTGCGCTGCCCGAAGACGCCCGACCTCCATCGCCGGTTCATCAAGAGCATCAGGACGGGCGAGAACGACCAGCCCGATTTCGCCAGGGGCGCCGCTGTCCAGAAGGTCATCGACGCCTGCTTGGCATCGGATCGGGAAAGGCGCGCGATCCGCGTGTAGCACCGGGCGCCTTCACCGGGCCCAAGAGCGGACGGCAGGCCGAGATGTCGGCGGGAGCCGGGGGAGGTTGGGGCGGCTTGCGGTTCAGTGAACCAGAGGTGCGCGTGGTAGCCCCGGGGGCATCCTGAGGCTCTTGACTTCTCAGTTTTCGCCCAGAGCGATCAGGTTGCTGGGATGGTGTCACGGCTCCAGCAGGTTCTCGGATGGGGAGCGGCGCGCCGCAATCAGCACCTACGGATTCTCTTGCATTACGGTTACGCCCGTAATGCAAGAGAATCTGCAGTGTGAGCCTCACGCCGTGCGCTGTGGAGTTTCTTGCATTATGGCCGCTCATAACCATAATGCAAGAAACTCTATAGTGTCAACCGGCACTGAGAACTGACCCTCCCTGGGTTAGTGAAATCACGTCACCTCACCCTTCAAGACGCTCACGTCGATCTTCTAGCTCTCATCTCTACTGGGTCAAGCGCCGACCCCGGGGTCGCCTCTGTCCGGGGCAAGCCCAGCACACGCCCAGGACGGTGCTACGGGCGGTCGACACACGCACCAGGTCCCATATCCTAACATGCAACCTGGACTCGTTTTGGGGGCAAAGCCACCCTCCACGAGAAGGGACGGCACCCGAAGCTGCCGCCCACTGGTCCTATATGGTAGAATGATCCTCGCCCGCGCACAAGCTCAGGAGCCACTCAGGCGTGTCCCATTTCCATTTAACACCCGCACGATGTTCTTTATATCAATTTGAGGGTCACCGCACGGGCAAGCCGACGGAGCAAGGGGTCGGGCGTATACACTTCTGCCGTCTGCAACACTTCGGGCGCTACCTACGGCGCTTCGATTCCTTCGTGGAGCACGGCGTATTCTTCCTTAGTCTGGCCCGCGTCCGCGAAACTCACGAGTCGAAATCTCTTCTCGACGCCGTTCTGCTTGACGGTGCACGTGTAAAGAGTGTCGCCCCACCAGCCCGATTCGGGGATACCCCCGCTTGCTTCAATGGCGATGTCGGTGGCAAGGATTTGTGGCCCACGTGCGAAGGCGACTGAATCGGTGGTCTCGTCACCGTCGGGAACAACGCGGATATCGAGGGGGATCTTGACGCGTACAGTATCCCCCGGTGACCACGTGCGTTCAATCTCGAGCAGGCGATCAGGCGAAGGTCTGTACGTCCTCCCGTCCACAGTCGCCTCGAATCCTTCCGCCCACGGGGGAACGCGCAGCACGATCGGGAACCCCGCTGCCTGTTCCAACTCAAACTCAATCTTGAGGTCTTCCGTTTCGGGATAGTCGCCAAGCACATGCAGCGTGACGTTCCTGCGGTTGTCGCCGGTACCGTAATGCAGCGCGTGCTTGCCCGGGATGTACTGCAATAGGGCCGGTTTGCCCTTCAGCGTGCCGGAGGTGAACGTCGGGATCAAGGCGATGCCGCGCGGAATACTGCTCGAGCAGCAGGAGATGGCGGGAGTCATCTTACGGTCGCGGTCGCCGTACCCCTTATGGCCGAGCAGCGGCACAAAATAGGTCACTTCTCCGGTAAGGGGCGATTGCGCAGCCAGGAGCGCGTTGTAAGTGGTGCGCTCGAGTTCATCGGCATACTGGACCTCGCCCGTCAGTTCCAGGAGGTGGGCTGTGAGCTGAAGCCACGTGACGGTCACACAGCCTTCTCCGGCCGCTTCGCCAGGAGGCAGTCTGTGATCGGGCGTAAACTTCTCGTGATAGCTTGCCGTCCCGGTTACGTAGAGCCGCTTAGTCGCGATGTCTGTCCAGGCGTTCTTGCAGGCGGTCAGGTAACGCTCGTCGGGATCGACGCGGTACAACTCAAGGAGACCCACGAGGTTCGACAGCATCTCGTAGGCCTTGCTGTTCGCCGTCTCGCATACGTTTCCATGCTCTAGAAGACTTGTCAGGAGTCGGCAGCCATCCTCATTCATCGAGGTCTCGGGATCATCCTTGTCTTCCCATGCATTGACGATGAAGTGACAGAACTCGAGGTAGCGCGGGTCGCCCGTGAGCCGGTACAGCACGGCCATCGGCTCGAGCACGCTGGTGGCGGCCATGCCCATGTGGGCACTGGCAAGTCTCATGCTCCTCTTCTTCACGACGAAGTTCTCGTACATCAGGTCCGCGGCGCGCTTACTCGCCTCGAGGGCCCGTTTATCACCAGTGGCCTGGTAGTACGTGAGCAATCCTATGAGGTTGTACTTGTGCGTCCAGACATCCCAAACCGGGCCGTCCCACCCAAGCCCGTCTCCCTGAGCGAACTGATCGCTCTCCCCATAGGTACCAAGATACCCGTTGGGAAGCTGGGTATCGATAAGCTTCTGAACCGCGTAGTCCATGCGCGCTCTGAGTCGTTCATCGCCTGTGAACCGCCACGCATACGTGGCCGCATGCAGGTATTTTCCCACGTGCTCGCCAGCCCACCATTGCTTGCCCGGCCGGTTGACAAATGGATCGAGAATCATATCCAGATCAAGTTGAAGCAGGCGTTTCTCGACATTGATCTCCATACGGTCAGCTATCCAGCCTTCGTATGTCGTATCTCGAAGATCGGCTGGCTCAAAAGCAATCTCCACCTTGGTTTCGACGGCGGGCTTGACCACGAACGTGGGGAATGCCTGGCAGCCCGACGTCAACGCCACTTGCAGGAACAGCATAGATAACATGGCAGCGCTCCTCAGGCCACGAACCGAAGTCGGCAATGTTCACTCAACCAGGCTATGCAAGTTAGTCCACGGTGGTCTCTCACGTCACAGTCTCCTTTTGCGTCCCTCGAACGCGCCCTCGCGGGTCCTAAACCGGAATTGCCCATATCAACCGGCTTTTCCTTCCTTGGGCTGATGATTTCTGTGTTTTCGCCTGGTCCCTGCCGCCAGCGGGGTAGCGAGGTTGGGAATTTGCCCCAATTAGCACCGGATGATGGCCCAACAAGCCTGTCCCCCCGAAAAACACTATCCGCGCACCATTCTGGCATACCATTGACGTTCCGTCACCCGCTTAGTCAGGTCTGAGCCGCGGGCGCGCCATCCCTCGAGGCGCTCGGGCAGCGATGGGTCAATGCCATAGACAATCGCGACGTCGGACTTGATGTCGGTCTGCGGGCCGTACCCCTCACCGATCTGGAAGCACGTCCGCTCGTCGCGGGATGAGAAC
>DATKXU010000021.1:0-2601 GCA_035528905.1 Armatimonadota bacterium | reverse complement strand
TTGAGCGAGCTGCTGGCCCTGCCGCGCGCGGGTTTCCTGCTGGAAGCGGACCTAGAGGAAGGAAAAGACCTTTTCCGCTATAGGGTTGAAATCTCCATTCATCCGAAATCCGGGGACCTCTCCGTCGGAGACGAGTACCTCACCGCCCTGACCGCAAAAGGCGACCCTAGGGGCGTGCCTTCCATTGAGCAGGTCGAGGGCAAAATCAGAATCCGCCGCAAAAGCAAACCTGCACATCCACGCGAAGAGCTTCCCGGCCTCAATCACACCGTGCTTTCAGACCCGCGCTTGGGAGGGCCCGAGTATCGGCAAGTAGAGCGATGCCGCAATGAATTGGTGGGATGGCGCGTATATTACCTTGATCCTCGCATCTCTATGCGGTCGTCGAAGCCGCCGGCACAGGTGTCTGACATCGGCGTCCTGGGTGAGAACATCGCCCCTTTCCTCTATAGGCTTAAAGCGCAGGAGCCAAAGCATTTCGAGCAAGTCAGGCGTGTGCTCACCACGCTGATTCCGAGTGTTGAGGACGTCCACGTTGACATTGATGAGCGCCGTGGCACACTGGATGTCATGATCCGCCAGTCGGGGACTGATTTCTCATCGCGCATCATTTCTGAAGGCACCCTCCGCGTTCTGGCCTTGTGCTGCATTGCCGCCAGTCCGTGGGGAGGCTCACTAGTGGCCTTTGAGGAGCCTGAGAATGGCGTTCATCCCCGTCGATTGGAGCTGATCGCGGAGTTGCTGGTTTCCTTGGCAACAAGACTTGGAAAGCAGGTGATTGTTACCAGTCATTCCCCCCTCTTTTGCGGGATAATGGTGAAACGGGCGAAAGAGCATGCAGGCAAGATCAGCCTCTTGAGCGTGCGGCAGGGCGCAGCCGGAACTGAAGTGAGTGACGTGGACATCCAGTCGCCTTTGTTCGTCGATCAAGAGATCAGAACCGCCCTCACCGATCAGTCCGAGGAGCGGCTCTTTGAGGAACTGGTGTTGCGAGGATTAGTCGATGGTTAGGCGAATCACCGTTGACCTGTTTGCCGAGGACAGGGCCCACGAGGATTTCCTGAAGGCCATTATCGGTCGGATTGCCCGCGAGCACAATACCGAGCCGGATCTGCACATCGGTTCAGCTCGCGGTGGACACGCCCGAGCCATTGACGAGCTGAAATCATATCAGGAAGCCAAGCTGAAGGTTGGGGGCGGAAGGTTGCCGGATATCTTGGTGGCCGCGATTGATGCCAACTGCAAGCCCTTCACGAAAGCAAAGAAAGACATAGCGGAATCGCTCCTGCCGGAGTTCGCACCGAACGCGGTGATTGCGTGTCCCGAGCCGCATATCGAACGCTGGTTCATGGCTGATCCCGCATCCTTCAAGCAAGTGGTAGGTGCCTCTCCGACGTTGGTCAGATATAAATGCAACAGAGACCGCTACAAGAGCCTTCTTGCCGATACTGTTGCACGGGGCGGGCAGCCGCCCCTTTTGGGTGGCATTGAGTTTGCACGTGAACTGGTGGAAGCAATGGATCTGCGACGAGTCTCGGGAACCGAGAAAAGCCTGCACGCGTTCATCAACGCGATGACGGCACGACTGAAGAGCCTGTGATAGCCTTCCGGGGGCGCGACCGGGAAAAGCTGTGTGAATGCCTGGTGATCATTCGCCGTCTTCATCCCCAAACAGTCCGCTTCCCCTTCTCTCCGCCCCCCTCGTCCTTGCCTTCGGAGCCTTCCTGAACGTCACGTTCACCTGCTTCAGCGGCGGCAGTTGAACGCCCTTGTGTGCCAGCAGGTCGTCGATGGTCAGGATCTGCAGTTTCGGATAGGCCTTCTTGCGCCATGGGGATTGGTATGTATTGGCGGAGGCCTTGCGCCTGCAAGCACTGCTAACGGTTTTCTCAAGAAGGAATGAATGCGATTCAAGTCGAGGATGGGATAAGAGCGTCACAGCCAGATGTTATTTTCATCCCCGCATTTGGCGCATTTTCCATCTTCCTTCAACGCCGCGATGCTCGTATTGTATCCCACGCGCTCGATCAGCGTGGCTCCGCACGACCGGCACACGGTATCGCAGCCCTTCCGCGAGCGCACGTTGCCCAGGTACACGTAGTCCAGGTGCCGGGTGAATATGTCGTATGCCCGCTCGAGCGTGGCCAGCGGCGTCGGCGGGGCCGTCATCTTCCAGCACGGGTAGTACGCCGACAGGTGCGCGGGCGTCTGGCGGCCCATGTTCTCCGCGACCCAGCCGGCCAGCTTCTCGAAATCGTCGTCGCTGTCGTTGTGGCCGGGGATGATGAGGTTGGTCACTTCCACCAGTGCCGACTTCACCGCCGTCTTGCACGTCTCGAGCACCGGCTCGAGGCTCCCCCGGCAGATCTTCTTGTAGAATTCCGGCCGGATGCTCTTGATGTCGATATTCAGCGCGTCGATGAACGGCAGCAGCTCGTTCAGCGGCTCCTGCTGGACGTAGCCGTTGGTGACGAGCACGTTCTTCAGCCCCTTCTCGCGGGCGAGCTTCGCCGTCTCCAGCACGTACTCGAACCAGATGAACGGCTCGTTGTAGGTGTAGGCGATGCCGATGGAATCATTCTCGAGGGCAGCCTGCACCGC
>DATKXU010000020.1:0-47246 GCA_035528905.1 Armatimonadota bacterium | reverse complement strand
GGGCCAAGGCCTGAACCGCGTCCCAGCCGGGCGAATTCGGATCGTCAAACTCCCAGGCGGTCACGGGATTCGGCTTCGGAAGGTCGTATGGCCCTAAGCCGACGTCCTGGGGGACGAGGTCCGCGTGCTCCGCAGGGGCTGAGGTGAACGCCTCCCGAATCGCATCCAGATACTCGAACCCGTACTCCTTATGCGGCTCGACGTAGTCGCCCTCGCCGAACTCGTTCCACGCCTCGATGAGCACTACCTTCGGCTCGGCGTCCGGATTTCGCCGCTCGACGAACTGCTTCGCGTTCTCCAGCATTTTCCTGAACTTCGCCGGCGTCTTGCCGGTTCGGACGCGGGCGTTCGGGCCGTCCCAGGGGCGTGAATCCCATCCCGGCTCTGTCACCGGTATATAGCGGAGACTGGAGCTGTCCGCGATCAAGTTCCAGAACTCCTGATAGCCGGTCACCAGGTCGTCATACGGAGCGCGCATCCGCCCCTTATCACCCGCCCAGGGATAGTTGTATCCCGTAAGGGCATCGTACCCCTCCTGCTCCAGAGCCTTTACCCGCGCCGAGTGCGCCGGGACGGGGTACATACACGCCGCGAAATAGATGCCCGGCAGCCCGCGGGCTTTCGCCATCTCCCTCGACTTATCGAATGCCTGCCTCACCGCCTCGGGGCCCATGTCTTCGGTGAGCCTGTGCGGGGAGAATATTATGACCACCGGCTTGCCGCCGATCTTGAAGTACTCCGGCCTGAGGAAGTAGTTGTCCAGCCAATAATTGGTGACGGCGACCACGTCCTCGGCGGACGCCGTCCCAGGAGGGTTATGGTTGGCCCACAGGAGGCAAAACTTGATCTTATCGCGGTACCTGGCATTGAAGTAGCCCTGATGGATGCCGTGTTCGAGTAGACGAGAGCCGGCGGACCAGTACCAGTCGTAAACGATGAACGTGATCCCGTGCTCGACCATCCATTTGATCTCCCAGTCCGTCACCTCCGGAGCGCCCTCGGGGTAATAGCCGAGAACGGGACGCCTTTCGGGGAAATCGTCCAGCACGCTCCAGCGCGTATACGTATGCCAGCCGGGATAGTAGTATATACCGACCTCGTATTCGCCCCTCACCGGCTGCGGTTCAGGCACATAGGCGGATCGCTCGGCCCGCACGGGCGGATCCCAGCGCAAAGTCGCCCGCGCAGCCGCCTTCACGGATTCGCCCTGGATGTCGAGGAGTGCATCGGAGGTTCCCGCCGTCACCGGGGATTTGACTTTCCACGTAAGCAGCTTAGACTGACCGGGCTTCAATCGGGCGATGGTTCGCATGGAAGCGCCCGCAGCAGGCACACCCTTCAAGACAGCGGAGATATCCCGCGCAGGCTCGCCTCCGGCATTCGCGATCCGTGCCTGGACGACGGCAGGCTTCCCGGTTCCGGCTCTGTTCACCGTGTCTTTGAACCCGAAGTGCTTGATATCGAGATCCGCCTGGCCCATCGGCTTCGCGCCGGCTCCGGCGAGCCGAATTTCAGCGCGTCGTCCTTCGGCGGGGCTGATTCGCAGGGCCAATACCTGAATCCTGCCGAGCCAATCCGTCGCCTGCTCCGTCGGAATGTTGTAGACGTGCCAGGCGTCATCGGGCTTCAGCGGAACGGTGAGCGACTGCAGGCCGCGCAGCTTGTTGGACAGCCATTGAAAGACCGCGTAATCCGCGCCGCCTGACCGGATCATCATGCCGAGCCATGGATAAGACTCGGAATCCAGATCGAGCTTCGGCGATATGATGAACTTCTCCCCCGGGCCGGAAAGCGAAATGCCATCGGGAGATGCCGACGGTTGGGGATCATCCGCGGAGAGCCAGACCCGGCCGGGCTTTGTAAAGTCGAAAACCGCCGACTTCGAGGCGGGAGCTGGAAGTTCAGCTATCCTGATGTAATCCAGCGCAAACTCGGCATCCTCCGGTGGGTCGAGCCTAAGGCGAATGACCTTTCCCAAATCCTGCCAGAACGGGAAGACTCGGTAGGTATGGAAGTCGCCGCCCATGTACTCGATCTTCTGGCAGCACTGCGATCGAAAGCCTCCATATGGGTCCTCGGTCGTATTGGTCCAGAAAAGCTCGCCTGTACCGGAAGCCGTGGAGCGCATGCGGATTTCCACATACTGGTACGTATCAGCCGGTATCTCGAAAAGCGGGCCGACCAGTACGGGATCGCGTCCCACAGAGCGCCCGCAGAGACATCCATCCCGCACAGCGAGGTCCTTGACGGACGAATTCGCGGTCCAAGCGTCGGCCAGCGAATCGAAGTTCCATTCGGCGAGCACCTTCGCGTCCGGACGTGCATCCGCAGCCAGCGCGCACACAGCGACAACCCCAATCAGAATTCTGGTGATCCAGTTGCGCATCCAGAGCTTCCTTGCTCATCAGACATTGGGGCGAGTTCCAAGTCTCAGGTTCCAAGTTTCGGGTCCTGCCGGGGCGGAAACCCCCGAGGCATAAGGTAGCCGCAGGCTTCATGCCTGCGCCCATGACAACGCAGCCGTAAAGGCTGCGGCTACCAAGAGTCCTCCCGCACGCAGAGGCATTCCAGGACAGCCCCGCCGCAGGCGGGGGTTTGTGAGATTAGCGTGTGGATTTACCCACACGCGGATTGATTCACGAGTAAGAGACGTTGGACGTTTCCGCCGCGGCGGATTGGACGTTCGATGTTCGGCGTTGGACGTTCTTTCCCTGGTTCACCACTATGCCGTGACTCGCAACCATCAACTGGAGCTCTGCTCCTCGGGCGGCTGCTCCGGCGCGCCGGTCTCCATAGCGAAGAGCCGCTTCGCGTTGCCGCCGAGAATCCCTTCCATCGAGTCCTCGGACAGCTCGCTGCTCTGGATTAGCGCCAGCATGGATGCTGGGTCGGAGAAAGGCAAGTTGCTTCCGTAGAGCACACGATGAGCGCCGAAATGCTCCACCGCCTCCTCGATCTTCTCTGCATCGAACGAGCCGGAAGTCTCCAGCAGCACGTTCAGCAGAGGGCTGGAGGTCATCGCGCGCTTCCATTCGTCTCCACCCATGGAGCCGAAGACGAACTTGATGCCGGGGAACTCCGCAGCCATTTGCTCGGCCGCGGCGACTGCCTCGGCATGCGGGGTATGCAAGAAAACCGGCTTCGCAAACCGCCGGTGCGCGTTCAGTATCTCGCGGTAATCGTCAGTATTCGGGTACGGCGTGGACGCTCCTTGGAACAATGCGACGGCAAGGAACTTCGGCGAGCTCATCGCAGAACGCATCAGCCGGATGGACTCGTCCGGATAGTTTGGATTCACCGCAAGGTAGCCGAACAGCCGGTCTTCGGACTTTATTGCATCGAAGAGTTCCTTGTTGCCCAGCCGGAAGTCGGAATCCACCGCCATGCAGGGCACCAGCACCGCTCGCTCGATGTTGTGCTTCTGCATCGCCTTGAGGACGCCTTCCACGCCGAAAGGCCGCCCCAAGCCGTCATGCTCGCTGAAATTCACCCGGATGTCTATCGCCATGCTATTTCCCTCACCGCAGTCACCGAAAGCAAAGGCCAGCCCTGCCAACACACGAACGCGCCTGCCGCTATCGTCATCCTGAACGAAGTGAAGGATCTATCCGCGGCAGTGAATAGATTCTTCGTCCGCAGGACTCAGAATGACACCATGCTCGGAATAATCCAGGCTAGGCCGCCTCCAGAATCCGGCTGATATTGCCGCCGAGAATGCGCCCTTTGTCATCATCCGACAGCGTGGAACTCAGTATATAGTTGAGTGAGCTGGCAATCGAGCACCTGGGCGCCCCAGAACCGAAAACCACGCGATCTGCGCCGACACGATCCACGATCAGTTCCAGCGCGTCCGGCACGTGCAGCTCGTGCGTCTCCAGCATCACATTCGGCAGCTTGGCCATCACAGCGAGCGCTTCGCTCAATACATCCAGCGAAACCGAGCAGAGGATCACCGGAGCAGGATATTCCACCGCGAGGACCCCGACGGCAGTCGGCTCTCCCGAGCGGGAGGCGTTCACCATGACGGGAATCTTGAGGGCCGCCGCTTCGACCAGGACTTCTCCGAATGCCGCCGAATCCACAGCCCAGCCCTGCTCGGCCGGGTAGAATTTGAGAATCCTGAAGCCCTGGGCGCGAATCGCCTGCATGTCAGCCGGTGAGCCGAAGTAAATCGTTGGGTTCACGGTCGCCACCGGCACCAGCCGCTTGTTCGCCTTCGCCGCCTCCAGCGTGATCGAGTTGCCCCTCGTGTGATCATGGAAGATGCCGACCGTCGAGAGCGTCAGGGCGCCAGCTATCCGACACCTGTCCATCTCGCGCATCAGGCGCTCGACCGACATATCCAGCCTGTGCGTCGGATGGATGCCGAACATGGTATTCGCGTCTATGATCTGAACGTCTAAAGCCATCCGCATGACCCCTTCGTCAAACTACCGCGTTCGCAGGCCAGCGCCGATCGCTGGCTCACGCGCCGAACTTCTCCTGGGTGCTCATCAGGTTTGTGAGGATGTTCATCACCGCCGTGCCGGGTATGCGGACGATGCCGCCGCCGACTACCGACCGCTCGTCGTAGACTTGAATCGAATCAACCCGCACGTCTGGGCCCCAGAACACGATGGGCACGGAGTCGCCAGAGTGGTCCTTCACGCTGATCGGCGTTGCGTGGTCCGCCGTCAGGATGATGTATGTATACTCGTCAACCGCCTGCATGAGCATTCCGACGACATCGTCTATGCGCTCGATCATCTTGACCTTGGCATCCGGGTCGCCGTCGTGGCCGGCGATATCGCAGCCCTTGATATTGCAGAGCACGAAATTGTGGTCATCGAGCGCCTTCAGAACCGTGCGGCCGATGGACATCACATCGGAGTCCAGGCCGCCGGTCGCGCCTGGAGCCTCCACGACGTCCATCCCCAGGTACACCGCGATCCCGGCGATCAAGCCCGTCTCGACGACGGCGGCGCCCTTCAGGCTGTACCTTTCCTCGAAGCTCTCGATGTGCGGAGCTACGCCCGCGCCCCTGGGGAGAATGATGTTGGCCGGCAGCTTCTGCTCGGCCTCGCGCGCCTTGTTCACCGGATGCGCCTTCAACGTCTCATACGAGCGGCGGACGAACTCGTTTACGATCCCTGCGGTCTTTGCGCTCGCCTGATCGTTCGGATCAACCGGCTCGGCCTTATAGATCTTTGCTCCCACATCATGCGGGTCGGCATCGGTCACGCAGGCGCCGAGTCCCGGCCCTCGAAGCACCAGGGCGCCGCGGTGCGCGACGGATTCCTTGAAATAGCAGGTGACATCCTCGATCCGCATGCCATTCACGGCGGCGGCGAGCTGGTCGGTCCCCTCCTCTATTCGGCCCGCACGGCGGTCAACGACGACCATATCCTCGCCGACGGTCGAGAAATTGCATCGGAAGGCGATGTCGCCCTTGCGGACGTCCATGCCGATTCCGGCCGCCTCGAATGGCCCGCGGCCGGTGTATGCCGTAAACGGGTCGTATCCGAGAATGGCGAGGTGGGACGTATCGCTGCCCGGCCGGACGCCTGGAGCGATGGGATCCATGAGGCCGCATTCGCCTTGGAGGGCCAGGGTGTTCATATTGACGTTGTCCGCCGCCTCAAGAGGCGTTCGCGCCCCCAACCGGGGCACCGGCCTATCCGCCATTCCATCGCATATCAAAAGGATCGCCTTGAGTCCTTCCATCGGCTCCTCCTCATAGTCTTACTCGTACTCGCGGATCGTGACGAGTAATGAGTGATGCGTGCATACCTCCGTCCGTCAGCGGGTATTCCCAAATCCGCAATCCGAAATCCGAAATCCGCAATTGGTTGATCCGCAACCGGAAGTCCATCTTACAATATGCGGACGCGGTTTGGCAAGGCATCTAGCGTCCAGAATCATCACGTATCACGATTCACTAGTAAGAGTATGAGTAGGAGAAAAAGGAGGAATCAGTAGTAGACGAGATCGGCTTGCTTGCGGACGCGGAGGACGGGATAGCGGATTGAGCCGTCGAGCTCGAGGGAGCATATCCCGGCGGCGACGACGTACTGGGTGGGCGAGGGCTTCGTGAGGCCCGGACAGCGGATCTTGATGCCTACATGCCCTGCGCCCTGGACTCCACTGCCGTCATCTATGTAGAAGTGATCGGACCCAATGTAAGTCACCTTGCCCCAAGTCTTCACCAGCAGCCCAATGCTGTTCAGGCCACAGCCGCCGGTAATGCCGGGGATCAAGGAACCTACATCAGCGCCGCCGAAGTCGCGGTTGGTCATGCATACCGGGTCCGGCAGGGTGCAGCCGGTCGCCGTCCGAGTGATGGATGAATCGAGAATGCCGCGCTCGCCGTCCGCGAGTCCCATGCCGCCGACCACCGTAACCTTGTCGCGCTCGGCCGGCTGATCGCCGCTCGCCCTGCGGACCTGTATCCCACAACTGCGATCCGGGCTCTCGATATAGAATCTGTCACCCATCTGGCTGATGCCGGCTGAGACTAGCTGATCCGGCAGCTTCACCAGCGCGCCCTCGGGCTGCGCCCTCGCACCGGCGACATTCGTGTAAAGAGGAACGAGGCCCATCGCAGCCTCGAGGTCCAGCTTGCCGTTTCCCCATTTCATATTGGGCACTGGGCCGGTCAAGCTGTCGGCCCTGGCGGTGGACATCACTCGCTCCTTGATTTCCGCAGCGGTTGCAGTGGGATCTTTCTGCAGCGCGAGGGCGGCAGCACCAGTCATGTGAGGAGCGGCCATGCTGGTGCCAGTCATCACCATGTGCACGCCGTCCTCCACGATGTCGGTCGGGCTCGGAGTTGAATCGGCGGATTTCGCGGTGGCGATCCTCGTAGTCGGCACCGCAAGGTCGGGCTTCTGTCGGCCATCCCTGGTGGGACCCTCGCCGCTCGCAGTGTAGAAAGAGCCGTAGGTGCTCGGCCAGCCTTGCAAAGTGCCATCGGGATTGTGCCACCAGCTCTTCGTCACATAGCCGCTGACCGTGATCCCCGATATGCAAGTGGCCGGAATCGTGCATGATTTGGAGTTATTGGCATACGACGACCAGAAAACGTTCTGGCCGCCGAGAATCCACGCGTCACAGAATCCACCGGCCTTGATTGTACGGGCTGTCGCCGTGATGCTCCAGGCGCCAGAAAGCGCGTTCTGAATGGCGATTAAACACTCGTGATCCCCATTGTAGGGATTTGTACCGCCGGGCGAATTATCCAACCAGATATTGCCGTCCAGGGTCGCGCAATAACCGCCTGTGGTGTACCCCGTCTGTATTGTGACGCTGTACCCGTTCGGCGTGGTCACCGTCATGTCAATGGAATCGTTGCCCTCGTACCAGAGGTCCATGTAGAAGGGGTTCGAGCGGTTCGAGAGAACATTGATGCCCGCGGTGACGGAGGAGTCCTTTACAGGAGTCGTCCACTCGGCGTGGATGTATCTGGTGGGATCAGTTGTGCCATTGTTCCCGGTTGCAGTGCAGACCACTACCCCGGATCCCGAGATCTGGTCAATCGCGAGCTCGACGATGTCGGTGCCATCATGCGCGCCGTACTGAGAGCCGATGCTCAGGTTAATCGCGCAGGGCTTTCCAAGGGCGGCAGCCTTGTTCTTGATGTAGTTGATACCGTCCACGATTTCGTCGTCGTAGAACGCGCATTTCACCATGATGATATCGGCTTCCGGCGCCATGCCGACGTACCGGTAAGCAGGCCATCCGTAGCCTGTGGCCGAGCCGTTACCCGCCGCGACGCCGGCCACGCCCGTGCCATGACTGGAGGTGTCTTTCTCGGTGCACTGGCCAGCGTCAATCTGAGCCTTCGTCCACTCGGTTCCATAATCGTAAGGCGGCGGATGGTTCGCGCCTCCGGTCCCGGTGCTCTGGTCCCAAATGGACACTATGCGCGTGGTACCGTCAGGATTCTTGAAGTCCCAATGAGTACAATCAATGCCCGTGTCCACAAAGCCGACGACGACGCCCTTGCCTGTGTAGCCCTCCCAGGAGGGCGGTGTCCCCGACCTGAGACCGGCGGCCCCGGTTTCCGGCACGCTGACGTCCAGCAGAAGTTCAAAGCGCTTGGCAGGTTGGATGTACTTGACACCTGGGAGAGAGGCGACCGCGTTCAGCTTGTCCACAGGGATGGTGGCAGTCAGTATGCTGCCTAATCGCGTTCGGATTCGGGCGCCTGCCGCACGCAGCTTTGTTAGGTCACCGGTGTACTGCAGGATGACGCCCAGCTCATCGCCCTCTGGAGCCGCCAGAATTTTGAACCTGTAGGCGAAGGAAGCGCGCTCATGCGCCGGTGCGCTTGCCAGCATACTAAGAGCAGGGTCCAGGCGCGGGTGCGATTCGCCGGGGAGGCCGAATGCCGCTTCCCCTGCAAACGCAAACAGCAGGAGGAGGATACTAGTTATGAGATTCGATCTTTGGCAGATGCTCATGCGGCGCTTACAGCCTCTCCGCGTGTCTGGAGCGAAGCAGCCGATCCTGACGAAAAAGACCTAAGGATTGCCTTGCTTACCCGGAGGCGCTTGGAGCATTTGGTAGACGCATCAACACACTTACTACCTTAACCCATGCCAGGTGACTTGTCAATGATTTCACACGAAAACCGGTATTTGTACTTAACCCCGGTAGGACGGGGAGTATGGGAGTGTGGGAGAATGGGAAAAGGCCCTGACGCTTCCCGCCGTAGGCGCGGAATGGCGAGGGCGCGGTTTTTGTAGAATCCCACGTCCAACTTCCAACCTCCAGATACGGCGCATGGGGTAACTTCGGACATTCAACCTGAAACCCGTTGGGGCTGGATTGCATGCTCCATTTGCTTATGCTAGAATATGCCATCCGAAAGGCGGTGCGCAGTCGCGCGTGATGGAGCATCCGGCCTCACGTATCGAATATTACTCATTACTCTTTAGTTGCCACCGTTCGCGAGTAAGGGAATGAGTAGTAGTATCAGACGAAGGGGTTGAGGGGTGAACGGCAGGGAGCATTGGGCAACTCGGATCGGGCTGATCCTCGCAGTCGCAGGGAGCGCCGTCGGCCTTGGGAACTTCCTGCGTTTTCCGGGCCAGGCGGCATCCCACGGCGGCGGGGCGTTCATAATCCCGTATTTCATAGCGCTGGCCTTCCTGGGCATACCGCTGATGTGGGTCGAATGGGCGATGGGCCGATTCGGAGGCACACGGGGACACGGAACCGCCCCAGGCGTGTTCAAAGCGATCTGGCCGGGCAGAGTATCCAAGTATCTGGGCGTATTCGGGATAGCCTTCCCTTTCGTGGTGCTGATCTACTACACCTACATCGAGTCATGGACTCTGGCGTACAGCTACTTTGCCTTGACAGGCGCCTATTCCGGAATCGGGACGAGGGAAGAAATGGGCCACTTCCTGAGCAGCTTCTTTGGAGCAGGTGGCTCAAAGGTCGCATATTTCTTCTTCATTCTCACTCTGCTGCTGAACTTCGCTGTGATTTACAGGGGAATATCACGGGGAATCGAGCTTCTGGCGAAGATCGCGATGCCCGTTCTCTTCGTACTCGCTATAGCACTCGTGGTCAGAGTATTCACTTTGGGCACACCGGACCCAGGTCACCCGGATAGGAATGTCGTTAATGGGCTGGCTTTCCTCTGGAATCCGAAACTCAGCGCCCTGGGCGATCTCAACGTATGGCTCGCGGCGGCGGGCCAAGTATTCTTCACCCTGAGCGTCGGCTTCGGCGTGATATTGACTTACTCGTCCTACCTGCGGAAACACGATGACATTGCTTTGAGCGGATTGACCACCGCCATGACTAACGAATTTGCCGAAGTGATACTCGCCGGGTCGCTCGCGATACCTCTCGCATTCATGTTCTTCGGGCCGATAGCTTCGCAAGAGATCGCAAAGGCAGGCATCTTCGATCTTGGCTTCATGTCGCTGCCCATAGTATTCGACCGACTGCCACTTGGGGCCCTGCTAGGCTGTCTCTGGTTCGGTCTGTTGTTCTTCGCGGGCATTACGTCGTCGGTATCCCTGGCTCAGCCCGCAGTAGCCTTTCTCGAAGACGAACTCGGCTGGCCGCGCTCCAAGGCAAGTATGGCGCTGCTCGTTCTGGTGCTCGTGGCAATCCAGCCCGTGATCCTGACGCCCGGATTTCTGGACGAGCTCGACTTCTGGGCCGTAAACGTGGGCATAGTAGTGTTCGGAGCAATAGAGATAATCATGTTCGTATGGGTCTTCGGGATGAACAAGGCCTGGGGCGAGATCATGTCCGGAGCGGATATTCGGGTGCCTCGCATCTTCTACTACGTTCTGAAGTACGTGACTCCCCTGTACATGATCGGCTTGCTGGTCCTCTGGATACACCAACAGGGCATGGCCAAATTGCTGCTTGAGGGCGTTCCACAAGAAGAGGTTCCGTGGAGATGGGCAGCCAGAGGATTGATAGTGCTGGTCATCGCTGCTACTATGGTAATGGTGGGATTTGCAAGACGTCTCACATCGGAGGCAGCAAACAATGGCTGAAGGGGAAGTCGCTCGCATGAGTGTTGCAGGATGGGCGTTCCTAGCAGTATCCTGGATTTCGATAACGGCTCTGGCGGCCTTCTGCATCGCAAGGGTGCTCAAATCGGACAAGAAGGCGGGAGCGGATGAGACGCCGCTCGACTGAGCGGGATCAACCACTGGCGAACGCAATGACACACACGGCCTGGGTCACGCAGGCCGTAGCGGGAGATGATCGAGGATGCATCCAATTATCCGAAAGCTCTTTGTAATATCGGCGATTCTGGCGGCGACATCCCTATGCCTCCAGGCGGCAGATCAACCGCCAACACCGCCAGCCACTACGGAGATCAACATCCGCGAGCTAGCCGACGAAGTGGATGTCCTGCAGCTCGTCGCCAAGCTGGCGCTGACCGAGAAGCAGGTCACGTACTTCGCTGCGAAGTTGGAGGAGCTCAAGACAAAGCGGGAGGACTTCCGGAAGCGCGAGGAAGCCATTCTCCTGGAGACAAAGAACCCTCTGCAGCAGATGAAAGACGCTCTGGCGGCGGGGAAGAATGTCCCGAGCTCCGTCGAGAGCGCCGCCTCAGCCAAGCTGAAAGAGCTCCAGGATCTCAGGCAGCGAGCCTGGCAGGAGTTCCAATCTGCGGTGAGCTCATGCGTCGGGCAGCTTGATCCGTCTCAGGTGAAAAAGATCACACGCAGCCCAGAGGCACGAAGCCGCGCCGCAGAAATGGTGCAGCAGGTACGCTCTGCGTCGGAACAAGACTGGCCTAAAGTTCAGACGGGGCTGACATCGGAGCTGCTGGAAGTGAAGAAGCTAGACAAAGAGCAAGAATGGCAGAAGGCGGCAGACAGTCTGAAGGACCTGACAGGCGAAGAGCGCGACAAGGGCATCAAGGAACTAGAGAAGCGCAAAGAAACTGAACTGGCCCAAGAGGAGACGAAGATCAAGCAGATGCTCGCCAGCATTCGGGGTGCAGACCCGCGGATTCTGTCAATACCCATCAACAACCTCACCGACGCGCTGAGATCGCGGGTTGAAGTTCGAGTGGAGCTCTTGATCATCATAAGCCGCATTCTGGAAAGTCCGGCTGCAGAGGCGGCGTTGAAGGCCCGGCTGGCAGGCATGAAAGAAGGCGAGAAGAAAACCGCTGGCGACTGACTTGCGCCGCCAGCGGCTGGGTAACAACCTCTTGAACTATCGTCTTATGGTACGGATTCGAGGATCAGCGCTACCTTGTCCTTATAGCTCCTGACCCAGTATCCGTGCCAGGCCCGCAGCGACTCTTCCGTCGGATTATCATCCGGAACGCCGACAACAATGTTTCCCTGGCCGACCTCGTCCCAACCGATGGCGGCGGAGGACAGCCATCTCACGCCCCACTGCGATGCATCCCGAAGAAGCATCGTTGAATCGCCATCGGTGACCTTGGCATTCACCCACGGGAACGGGTAGCTGAACGGGTTGCCGATCAACGTCCAGCCCTTCTTGGGCAGGCTGATCCAGATGTCCATGTCGTCGTTGTCATCCAGGCCGGAGAAGGAAAGCGGTTGCGCGGAACCAGTAGTGTTCCTCAGCCAGTACCCGTCAGTGAGCAGCATATGCCCAAAGGAATCAGGATCCCCGTCAATGTACATGTCGAGGCCCTGCAACGGCGCGTTCCACTTGTAGAGATTCCCACTGATTGGAATAACCCCGAATAAGCTGGGCGGGTCCGGGTCAAGCGGGATTCCGGGAAGGCTCAGCAGGTTCCACTTGGTGTGAACGACGTACTCATGTGTAGTGACCGCCGCCGAAGCCATTGCTGTGAACGTGAAGAGCAGAAGCACAACCAACAGCGCGAGAGACAATCTCATTTGTTCTTCCCTCCTGGCCGATTATACCCTGTTCGGCCAATAAACTAAAGCGCACTCCCAAACTGGGCAGCGGTGCACGACCAATAAGCCGATTATGACTGCGCCGCCTTATCACTGTCAATGTAGCACGTTCCACGCATCTAGTCAACAGGTAATTTTACCTGATTTACACAAGCCAGCTATCTCAGCAAGCACCAGAGCACAACTCGGCAGCCGTGTTCGCAAGGCTTGCAAGATAAGATTCCTCGCGGCCGCTGAGAACCCCTGCATCCGGCTGGGACTCTCGAGCCGCCTAGTCAACCTTCACTTTCGCTGTACACTCGCCTGACGCGCCAAGCGGCAGAATTGCCAGAGTCCACCGGACGCAACTGGCGACGGGATCGTAGGTCCCTCCAGGACTGGCGCTGCCGGATATGTATGTCGTATTTGCGGGGATCGGCAGCTTCACCTCGACGTTGACCGCATCCCCGGCGCCTTCATTCCTGTAACTCACAGTATAAGTCACAACCTCCGTCGGCGCAGCGAGGAGCTTATCGGCTGTGAGAGTGAGACTCACTCTCGGCTGCGTCTCCTGCTTGGTCAAAATCGCGGCGATATCCTTCGAGAGCGACGACACCGAGAGTTTCAGCGTACCGCCGATTACGTTTTGCGACTCGGTCCGCACCAGCGCCCCTGTGTATGTGTCGTACCAACTTATGCTGTAAGCGCCATCCTCGAATCCGGGAATAGTCAGGGTCGCGCTGGCCGCGGTCGGCGTCAATCCCTCTCTCACGACTCTGGACCACGTGTGCTGGCTGTTGTGTATCCAGAAATAGCCGCTGGATGCCTTCTTCTGCCCGAGAACGCGGATTCTCGAATCGGTAGAGGAAGCGCACACTTCCGCGCAACTATCGGTTGAGACAAGAGTCCCGCGATCGTAGAACGGGAGGTTCGCAGCGAACGAGGTCGCGCCCTTCCAAACGCCATACAGGCCGTATGGGAGAATGTACTCCGTCACCCACCAGTATGTGGGCGTATTGAGCGCCGAGCAGGCCATGAGCTGCGCCCAGATGCAGTTGTGCGCATGTATGCCGGTCGAATCGTGCCGGGGCTTGGTGGTGTCGCCGTACCTAGCCCAGTAGCTCAGGTCGTAGTCCGCGCCCATCAGTCCGAACTCGCCCGATGCCCAGGGCTTGTTCGTCCCGTTCGGGCCGGCCTCAAAAGTGCGCTGACACCGCACGGTGTGGAGCCTCGCCCATTCAAACTCGTCATCTCCAAGAGGGAGACACTCGAATCCGCCGTTGTAGAGGCACGGATAGCCTGTAACGTTGTCTATGACCTCGATGTCGTCCCACCAGGCGGTTCCTGAGCTGCCGGTGAGCTGCGGACTGATTGTAAAGCTCACCGCTGTGGAACCGGTGGTGAAAGTCTTCGAATGGCTGGTGTACCCCGCCGTTCCCGAGTGATCGAGCGTGATGGTCGAACCGGGGGAGCTTCCGCCGCTGAACCTGACGATAACGGAGGCTTTGCCCGTCACACTTGAGGTCTTGATCTTGTAGCGCAGAGTATAAGACCTGGCCGGCTTGCAGTACACCTCCGCCGTCTCGGATATCGTGCTGCCGTTTGCGACAGCCTTCAGGGATTTGGTCCCAGAAGCGGCGTTGGCGGGGTTGGTATCCAGCGACATGCCGCTCGATATGCCCCACCAGATGGGATACCCCTGTCCGCCTGCCCGCTCTTCGGTGTTTATGTAGTTGTGGACCTGATTCAAGTCCAGCTCCTCCAACTGGCCGTACTCGTAATCACCTGGGGAACCCCAGTACGAATTGGTGATGAGGTGGCCATACGGATCTCCGGAGCGGATGAAGTTGGCTCGGCCGGCGATCCAATTGCCCCTGACATCGGTGTAGGAGGCGTCCATCTCGTTTGTCAGTTCCCAAGCAAAGAGCGAGCGGTAGTGCGCGAACCTGGCGACGACATACCTGAGCGCACGCTCCTGCTGTGCGATGGATGCCGCATCCGTCCACCAGTCCGCGAAGTACTGGGCGTAGAAACCGATCGGGCTCGTCTTGTTCCACAGGCGGTAGTCGAACATCGTGGCCTGCACGACGATGCCGTTCGCCTCGCACTCCCGAAGCAGGTACTCGAACCTTGCCAACGGCTCCATTCGCAGTTGAGCGGGAGTCCACTCTTCAAAGCCCGGGCTAAAGACCATGTTGTAGTCCACGGTCACGTTCCCGCTGGAATCGCACTCGTAAAGGCCGACATCGTCAATCCAGACGGTGCCAGACGTTCCGCTGATTATCTTCGGCTTGAAATGAAGCATCTCGGCGGTGCCGCCGGTCTTGAAGATTATCTGAGAGAGCGCCCAGCTCTGGTTCGCACCAATCTTAGTCCCCGTGTGACTGACGGTTGAACCCTCAGCGCCGTCCTCGTTCACATTCACGGCGACCTGGCCGTTGAATGAGGACGACGTCTTCAGATATGCGTATGCCTTGTAGTACGTGTTCGGCTTGCACCCGATGAAGCTCTGGTCCACAAGGGTGCCCGCACCCGTCACCGCCTTGGTCCCGGACCGTTTTCCGGAGCGGTAGACCGAGGTATCAACTGTAAACGAATACCAAGTCTCAAAGTTCCTGAAGATGTCGTCAATGTCGCGGTTCACGAGCCACCGCCGCAGGAAGTTCATCCCGTTCGCCTTCATCGCGGCTGTCACCGGCGCCACCTTGTCGGTGCCGGCGGGCATCATCATCCCAAACTGCACGAACGGCGAGCCGTCCGAGCAAACGAATCTGGTGCCGTCCTCAGACACCCGGACGAATCCCCTCAGTCCGGACTCAATACAGTTGAAAGTAAGCTGCGAGGAGGATGTCGTGCCGGATGCGTCCGTGACCTTGACAGTGATCCTGTGGACGCCGAGCATCGTGGGCGCATAGCGTATATGCCAATGCGGAGCGGACACAGGAACCATGCGGTCCTCCCGCGGATGCTTCGTGGAATTGCCGAGATAGACAAGATCCACGTCGTAGAAGCCCCAAACCGTCCTTGTGGAGCCTGACGGGGTGACCACCTCGCCCCGGACATTCACTCCGGCCGGAGATAGCGAATCGCCGGTAGTCTCCCACCGGAAGGGGTTGTAGTTGGAAGGTGAAACTCCGGTCAAACTGAAGGTGAGTTCATACTTCTCGTACATGCCGACGGTGTTGGTATTGGCTTTCAATGAACTGATGGTGGCGGCTTTGCCGGCCGACGGAAACAGGGAAGCAGCGATAATCCAGAGCGCCGCCGTTAGCAAGTTCGAGTGAATCTTCCTAGATTCCATTGGGACTCCTCCTGAGTTCCAGATTGCGCCGGCGGCAGGATACATAATCGCTACTGCCGTTGAACCGAGGCCGAATGGCTTTACCAGCCTGCCTAATCCACCTCGACCCTGAGGGTCACTTGCATACCAACCGAGCCACAGAATCGTGAATGCTGGAACAAGCTGAGCCGTTCCCGCGAACAATTCTACACCGAGAAGCTAAATTAGTCAAGCACTTTTGTATGCCAGCCCTTTGATGCCTAACAACCAATCATGCACATGTACGCACGTATAGTTATCTAGCGTAGGAGGCTGAAACAGCTTAGCGCGACGCCGGGGAAATGCTCCTGCTCGACCAGCTCGTATCTGGCACGGAAGTAGGCCGGGATCAATCCGGGAGGATCGGAACTCCAGGTTCGCCCGAGGATCAGCCATGCACGCTTCTTGCGGTGGAGGATTTGCTCCATGTCCCGCGGCAGTGCATTCGGGTCCACAAATCCCTGGCCGGGGGGATATCCAACGTAAGACACGTCCTGCCGCTTGAAGTAGTACGTGAAGGGGCCGCCCAATTCTATGGACGAGATAATCACCACGTCATCCGGGCGGGCCTTATCGTTAACCAGCGCGACGGCGCACCTGACGTCCTGCTTCGCGTAGGCCGGCTGGAAGTAGTGATTGTATAGGGAAAATGCGATCAGCAGCACGCCGGCCGCCGGTATTACGCGGAGCGCCCGGCTTCGCACGCACGCATCCACTCCGAGCGCGATCGCAATCCAGTACGGTATAGCAGCGACCATCAAGTATCTCGGATTCAGCGGCACGCGCGTGACCAGAGACGCAGCAGCCGCCAGGCCCAGTGGCACGCAGAGATGGCTGAGAATCAGCCAGAATCCCATGCGATTCTTCCTATGCGCGTTCCGCAGCCCCAGGATCATCAGCGCACCGAAAACCAACACCGAAGCCAGTATCACTGCGAGATTCCGCCGAATCACATCGCCGGAGGAGAGGAAGTGGAGCTCTGATACGGAAGGCCCCAGCGAATACCCCACGCTGAAGGTGTACAAACCGTACCCCAGATGCAGCGGACTGGGTTCTCGCCCAAATCCGATACTGGCGATGCCGGTGAACGACCTCCTGCCTCCCATAAACTGCACGATCCACGGCGTGAATGCCAGCAGCATCACCGCGACTATGCCAATCCAAGGGAGATTTCTTCGCCAGTTCCGGACGGCGGCCCCGACGACGAATACCCCTTGTGCCGCAATCAGCAGAAGAGTCGCAATATGCGTGTACAGAGCCAGGACCGTGAGGATGCCGTAGAGCGCGAAGTCCATCGGCCGGCGCGACTCCCAGGCTCTCAGGAAAAAGAGCATTGATCCAAGCGCGAGAAGCACCTGGAGGGAGTACATTCTGGCTTCCTGCGAGTACCATACGTGGAATGGCGCCAGCGCCAGAACGAGCGCGGAAAGCCCCGGCACAGGCGGGCCGAAAATCCGCCGGGCCACCAGATAGATGAGCGGGATGGCCGCGATTCCGAATACCGCGGACGGCATCCGCAGCATGATTTCCGACTTGCCCAGAAGGCACCAGTAATGCACGATCACGAAATACAGCGGCGGGTGAAATGCGCTGTGCCACACGCCCGACAGCACTTGGGCCAGACTCTCCCCGGCGGCGTATCTTTGCAGCGTGAGCGCCTCATCGCCCCATATAGACTGCGCGCCCAGATGGAAGACCCGCAGAAAAGCGCCCACCACGACAGAGACGTAGAGCAAACCAAAACGCCGATTTGTAGACTCGCAGTGATGCAACTCGCTCTTTCGCATGCGAATCGTCCGGCGGCAGATGCAAGCCCTTCGGCGCTGCCGCCTCCATGCTATTGTTTCGATTTCGCCAGGATGCCGGCGAGCTCGGCATACGCGGACCTATCCAGCAGGAAGACGGACGCTCCATATACCGAGCAGAACATCGCGAACACGGCGGCTACTCCATTCCATGACGGCGGGCCGAAACCCAGGGAAACAACCCACCCGGACGCGCCCGCCAATGCCGCCGCCGCGAGGGACAGGCCCGTCGCGCCTACATAGCTCATCCGGTTTAGCCCCAGAATCTCCTGTACCTTCCCCAGAGAATACACTGTGCCGACGGCGTATGCACCGGTGAACAGAACCGCCACTCCGGCCGTCCCGCAAGTCCTGGCAACCGGATACAGCAGCGGAACGATCATGGCAACCTGCATGAAACTTACCCGCCTGACCAGCTCAGGATTCCCGGTGGACATAAAGACCGCGCCCGCCGTGCCTCCTATCGAACGCACAAATCCATAGAAGGCCAGTATATGGAAAAGCGGTATCGCGGGCATCCACTTCTCCCCATAGAACAGACTGATGACCGGGCCGGACAGGACGAGTATACCGACCGCCGCCGGAAACGCCGCCAAAGAGATATACCTTATGGTGCGCAGGTAGACGAAGCGCATCTCGGACAGGTCGTCCTGAAGCCGCGAGTAGGTCGGGAACATCACCCTGTTCACCACGTGCGTCAGGTTCGTGGCAGGGAGATTGCATACCGTGAACGCCAGGCTGTAGAACCCCAGGGCGGTCACACCGAGCCATTTGCCCACTGCGGCCTTGTCCACCTGGAAGAAGATGAAGACGGCAAGCGATGCGACCATCAGGTGCTTGCCATAGCCGACTATTACCCGTGCTTGCTGCCGGTCAAACTCAAGAGCCGGCCGCCACGGACATACCATCCAGGCGGCCACCGTGCTCACAACCGACATGGCAAGCCAGCCGACGACGAGGCTCCAGACGCCAAAGCCCTCGGCTGCCAGGGCGATTGACACGGTGGCATACGCGATTGCTCCGGCCACCTCCGGGACCGCCCTCCTTTTGAACTTCAAGTGCTTGTCGAGGAGCGCCAGGGGTACATTCGCCGCACCGGAGATTATCAGGGCGGCCGACATCACCCGTATGGGCTCGACGATTTCGGATGTGTTGAACGCCCATCCCAGAGGAGGCGCGGATATGAATAGAATTCCCGCCAGCACGATGCTGAATGCCGCACCCAGGAGGAACGCGGCGTTTGCGCTTCCCCTTATGTCGCCTCGCTGGTATATCAGGCTTTGCGCGAGGCCCGCGTCGCGGAAGATGGCGGCACCGTTGACGATGAGTGTCGCAAGCGCGAATACACCGAAATCAGCCGGCATGAGCAGTTTCGCCAGCACCAGAGTGGTGATGACCTGAAGAATACGGACGGACGCCGAGCTGAAGAACGCCCAGCCTACTCCTCTCACTGCATCGCGCCTTAGCTGGTCTCGCATAGCGCCGACCTCTTTTGCCGCAGCGGGCTTCCCGCGGGCCGCCTGCGCCGTCAAACCGCCGCCAACGACTCTATCGCCTCAATGACCCTATCCCAGGAGAACCGCCCGGCATCTCGCTCGATTTCGATGCTGAATTGTGACTCCAGAGATTCGTCGAAGTACCTGTCAATCGCCGCCGCCAGCGCCTCCGGGTTTCGCGGCGGCACGAGGAGTCCCGTCCGGCCGTCGTCAATGCTCTCCGGCAGCCCGCCGACCGACGTCGCGATCACCGGCCTCCCGAAACGGAACGCAATCTGCGCAATGCCGCTCTGGGTTGCGGTGCGATACGGAAGAACGACCGCGTCCGCCGCGGCGAAGTAGGCCTCGACCTCCTCGTTCGGGATATACCTGTCCACCGTGCGAATCCTGTGCTCCAGGCCGAGCTGCCTGATTCTCGCCTCGTACCCTGCCTTCTTGTCGTAGAACTCGCCTGCGACAAGGCAGGTCACATCGCGGTTCTTCAAAAGCGCCAGGGCGGCGATCAAATCCATCAGGCCCTTGTACCTGCGCACGAAGCCGAAAAAGAGCACAACCTTCCCCTCAATTCCCAACCGAGTGCGCGCCTCATCTTTGGCGAGGCCGGACATTGGAAACAGCTCATACTGGGGATGCACAGTCCTGCACACGGCGTACTGAGGCAGCCCCGGCAGGAGGCCCTCCAGATTCCGCCGGTCCTGCTCGGAGTGGACTATGAAGCCATCGCCGTGCCTCAACGCCCACAGGCTGAGCATCCGCGCGAGCGGCATCCGTTCGTGCGGCACGACGTTGTGGCATATGAACGCCACCCTCGACCGCTTCCCGGCCCTGGATGCGATGGATGCCAGACAGGGCGCGAAGAATGGCTGCCACCACTGAATCAACACCCAATCGGCCGACGAGCGCCGTATGAATTCGCCTGCTGCGGCCCAGGTGCGCGGGTCCAGCGAATCTATCAGCGGCGACGATGGGAACGTGCAGGGCTGCGTGCTGGGGTCGTTCTGCGACCTGCCGGGGAACAGGACCCCCGGATACAGCCGCTTGAAGGCGACGGCCTGCACTTCGTGCTTCTCCGCGAGATGCCGGCAGAGAAGAGTCGTGTGATGTGCAATCCCGCCTCGAAGTGGATACGCAGGTCCTACGACGCAGTATCTCAACTCTGCCTTCCTCGCTCCGACGAGCCGCGAATCCTCCGGGCGATGTGGGAATCCTCGTCGTGCTTCTGCGAGCGCGTTATCATCTCGCCGACCAGGCCAGTGGACACGAATTGCACACCGAGAACCATCAGGAGCACGCCCAGAGTCAGCAGGGGACGATGGCCGATCGGATGTCCTGTGAACCAGAGCACGGCCAGATACGCATTCATCCCCAAGCCCAGGAGCACAAGGACGAGGCCGAGTGAGCCGAAAAGGTGGAGCGGCCTTCTCGTGTAGCGCGTGATGAAAAGTACCGTCAGCAGGTCGAGCAGCCCGCGCGTGTAGCGTTCCAGGCCGTACTTCGACCTGCCATGCTTGCGCGGCCGGTGCTCGACCTTGATCTCCGTCACGCGGAACCCATCGCCATATGCCAGCGCCGGGATGTAGCGGTGCAGCTCGCCATAGATCTGAAGGGCGTCAACCAGGCTCCTGCTATATGCCTTGAATCCGCAGTTGAAATCGTGCAGGTCAAGTCCGGTGGCCATCGAGACGACTTTGTTGAACAAACGGGAAGGCACGGTCTTGGACAGCGGATCCCGGCGCCTGTACTTCCAGCCCGAAACAAGGTCATATCCGGACTCGATCCCGGCAACGAACCTGGGAATCTCGGCTGGGTTATCCTGCAGGTCGGCGTCAATGGTGATGACGATGTCTCCGCGCGCCTCCCCGAAACCTGCAGAGAGCGCCACCGCCTTCCCGAAGTTCCTGCGCAGCTGCATGACTTCAACTGCCGGATCCGCGGATGCCAGTTCGTCCAAGATGGCTGGCGACCCGTCCGTGCTCCCGTCGTCCACGAAGATGACCTCATAGGCCCGACCCAGGTTACGCAGGGCGTCGGTTACCTCCCCGTGAAGCGGCTTTACGTTCTGCTCCTCATTGTAAAGAGGGACGACGACGGATATCTCGATCGGCGATCGCTGGCTGCTGTGCGGCAAGTTGTCCGACCTCGGCGGCCCGGTGTTGGTGAGCATGACGCACCTCATGCACAAAGGAGGACTAGGCAGCGCTAATCCTGGGACTGATGCCCGGTGCTAGATGCAAAACGCGGCGCACCCGGCATTCTTGAACCAACTTTACCCTTACCACCTTGAGGTTGAAACGAGGCCGACACGTCAGACGGAGAGGAGTGATGGAGTACTGGAGTAATAAAGCGCTGGGGAGAGTGATGAGTGATTTTGGATGTTGGACGTTTCCGCCGCGGCGGATTCTCCCCGTCGCCCATTTTCCCTAGGGCCGGCGATGAGCTTACTCCATAACCCTTGAGAACTGGACGATGGTGACGGGATCCTCGATGGTCACGGCGCGGTCGTAGATGCGGCTGAGCAAGTTCAAGACGTCCTCGGGCCGCCGGAGCTCCGGGCTCTCCTTCTCGATTTCACGCGGGGTAAGTTCCGAGGCCCGTTTTACGGTGACGCTGTCTATGATGGCTGTGAATATCTTCTGGCGAGCACCGTACTTTCTTCCTACGGTGATCCAAACCAGTTGGCCGGAGCGATACTTGTCGCTCTTGTCACCGAGCCGAATAGTGGCCGTCTTGCGGCCCTTCCTGAGCATATCGGCGTAGGCCTCGGAATAGAAATTGATGGCAAACATGAGGTCCAACTCCTGTCGGCAGAACGCCCTTACACAACTGCCGGTTAGTTGTCAGGTAGTGCGTTTGGAGCATTATAGACCGCGCGGCAGAGCCTGTCAAGAAGCGCAGAAGAGGACGTTCCTTTCAGCATCGAGGCTGTAAGCATTTGGTAGTGGGTGAGTTTTGAATGGCGGGTCTTGAAGATAGTTCGCGCGTATGGTCTACTACTGATGCCCTGCAAAAGCGGTCAAGCAAAGGAGAATCGAAAGACGTCAACGACATCGCGTTTCGCGTAGTGTCTGGGGCCACCGGCGGAGATACGCCACAAAAACAGGAAGAAGGGAAAACCCCGCTACGGTAGCACTGGGGCGTCTTGGCGGCAAGGTCGGCGGCAGGGCACACGCGGAAAGGCTTACCCCGGAGCAGCGCAAAGAGAGAGGGTGGAGGGCTGCGAATGCCAGGTGGTCTAAGCGCAGAGATTAGGCCACGTTAAGGAGTTCTTCCGCTACGTCAGGCGGTTTTTTCGTTGCTTCTAGTTCCTCAACATCTTGAGTGAAGTCAAGCACAAGGTTTATGGGAACGCCGTCATTCCGGTTCTCATTGTAGCTGTCCACATCCGTCTTCAACTGTCTGCAATCTCCAACTATCTGCTGACGACGCTGCTGGAAGGCAATTGCCATATGCTGCCGATCTGCGGTGCGAATATCGTCCCATAGCCCGATCAGTTCGCCATTCCGCCATGATTTTGCTACGTGTTTTGCACGCACTGACCGTCCCTGGGCATCAGTGATGTATTCTTCACGCATTGCCCTGGCTAACTGATCTGCACACTGATTAAGTAGGTCGGTGCGACTTGGTGTCCAGAGATCCTCGCGGATAGCCCATGCGGCTATATCGCGAGTAGCTGCGGGCCAGGGCTGCCCCGCTTCCCTGTACTTGTCCGCGATGTGTTGCAACTCCTTGTTTCGGGTCAACATGTTATCTCCTTAACTGAGTATCGGGGTTGTATGTCCCCATCCATCGGTAAGTGCCGATTGAATTATGGTGTTTCTTACCTTATCTAGCATTTGTCTATGGACAGCCCATCCAATTTCTTTTCGATGCTGAAGTTGGCCAACAACAATGCCGGGATGTACCCCGATTGTGCTTGCGAAGCCAATAATCTTTGTCCTCGAATACAAAGGGCTGACCCGTGCAATGAAGCTGCGGAGTTCTGACTGATTGATAAGGAATTCGGTTGCAAACCGACTTGCTTCCCTCTCCGACTCGGATTCCTGTTCTTCAGGCATGACCTCATCCCCAACAAGATCGGTGTCGAACGTCATCGGAGTGTTACGCAATCCATCTCGGCGCCCTACGTGGCCTAGTTCGTGGGCAAGAGTGAACCAGAACCAGTCTATTCTGTCATACCGCAATGAAAGCACGATGACCGGAGACTTCTCATCGAGCCAGAAAGCGACGCCGTCTATCCTGGTTTTCGGTAAATGCTCTACTACAAGGAAACGGATGCCAGCTTCTGCAAGTATCCTGGGAATATGCCTAACATCCTGTGTGTTAGGAAGCAACGTCTTTAATTCGTTCAGACCGCTCTTGAAAGACCGCTCAGAGAACGGCTTCGCATGTACAGCACAAGCAAGTTGTTTGGCTCGATAGAACCATGCAATAAGCGTCGGTGTTATCTCTTGTGTTCCTCTCCGTGCGGCGTGCAGAAAAGGAATAGGCTTCTCCAAATCAGAGATTCCAAAGAAGCGCTTTACCCTGTGCTCAAGCACATCTATGTTTTCCGACATTTCGAGCCAATGCCGCTTTACCATTTCCCTTATTGGCGCAATCTGGTGTAACTTCGCACGCCGCGAGATCGCATTATCGGCATCTTTAGTGCGATGAAGTTGATAGGTACTTTCCAAGTTCATCCAGTATTGCGCATCCGTGCCAAAAGCATCGCCAAGCTCCTTTGCCATCTCTGGGGTAACCGCTCTCTTGCCCAGGACCAAAGCGTTGACTTCTACAGGGGAACGCCCGATAATCTCAGCCAGTTCGACTTGGCTCCAACCACGCGCATCTAACTCCTCCTTGATGAAAACACCGGGAGGGAAAACCTCAGCAACCTTCCTCTCGATCATGGCATATCTCCTTTAGTGGTAATCCTCAATACTAACAATCACGACGGTTTTCTCGGAACCCTTTCCCTCAAACTCCAAAATCAACCGCCATTGATCATTTAAACGCATCGAATGTTGGTGTTTGCGATCACCTGCTAGTTTCTCGAATCTGAGTGACTTTTGACTATACAAATACCTCTCATCCACAGCGGCCCTGATTTGCTGGATACGTTTACGGTATGCTGCCACAATTTGAGATGGAAACCCACCATCAAAGTCGGCATCGGTCTCTAGCTTATCAAGGCGGGTGTCCCGGAAGGTGATCTCCATGTGTTCATCATACAGAGGTATTCCCACTTTGTCAAGACCTCAAAGAAAAAAATTATGAAATTTATTAATTTGCTAATTACATGCTTGACAAATGCTTGAGCGGTCGGCTTCTCAAAGAAGATCGAGTATCACCAGCATGCTATGGCTCTGCATTTCATGTGCTACAACTTGTGTCGAGTGCATCAGTCCTTAAAGACGACTTCAGCTATCGCCGCAGGGGTGAGCGATCATGTCTGGTGGATTCGCGACATCCTTGAAATGTTAGAAAAACATTGATTCAAACTGACCCACTACCAAGCATTTGACAGCGTTCCTGCACATGCTTATACTTGAGGATGCTATGTCCAGCACGGCGAAGACGGTGACGAAGGCCGCCGGGATCATGATGGCGGCCATCTTTGCAAGCAGGATCCTCGGCCTCGTGCGCGAGATGGTGATAGCAAACCAGTTCGGCGCGGGGGGGCTGGTAGACGCCTACGGGGTCGCGTTCCAGCTCCCGGACTTGCTCTACTTCCTGCTTTCGAGCGGCGCCCTGAGCAGCGCATTTATCCCCGTGTTCACCGAATACTGGACGAAAGGCGAAGAAGACGAGGCATGGAAGGTCTTCAGCGTCATCGGCACGCTGATTCTCCTTGTGCTCACGACGCTGATTGTGATCTGTGAGATCTTCGCTGAGTCCTTCGTGCCATTGGTAGCGCCGGGGTTCGCGCACGAGCACAGGAACCTTCTGCCGCTGGCCGTATTCCTCACGCGGATAGTGCTGCCGGCACAGCTCTTCTTCTTCATCGGCGGGCTGATCATTGCAACGCTCTACTCCCGAAAGCACTTCATCGGTCCTGCGCTGGGGCCGATAATCTACAACATCTTCATCATAATCGGCGGCGTGTTCCTGGCCGGGCGGCTTGGGGTCAGCAGCCTGACCTGGGGCGCGCTGGTCGGCGCATTCGTCGGCAACTTCGTTCTTCAAGTGATCGTGGTTCGCAGGCTTGGAATCAAGTTCAAGGCGAGTCTTAACGTGCGCCATCCTGGAGTAGTGAAGGTTGGGAAGCTTGCCCTGCCGGTGATGCTTGGGCTTTCGCTGCCGTATGTGGATGTGATCGTCAACCGGGGCTTTGGGTCGCTCCTCGGCGTAGGGGCGGTCGCCGCGCTCCTGTATTCAAACCGCCTGATGCAGGTGCCGCTCGGAGTCTTCGCGCAGGCGTCGGCAGTGGCGCTCTTCCCGACGCTGGCAGAGCAGGCAGCAAGAAAGGAAACAGCCCAACTGCGGGCGACTGTGAATTTCGGCCTCCGGGGAACGCTTCTGCTGACGGTGCCATCATCCGTGCTCATGATGGTGCTCGCAACGCCCATCGTTCGGATGCTCTTCCAGCATGGGAAGTTCACCGCTGCGGACGCGCCATATGTGGGCTACACGCTGGTCTTCTACTCGATCGGGATTGCCGCATGGGCGGGGCAGGCGATAGTCACGCGAGGATTCTATGCTTTGCAGGACACGGTGGTGCCGGTGGTTACCGGAACCCTGGTGACATTCATCTTTGTGCCGATGAACTGGCTATTGATGAAGCCGCTGGGGTGCGGCGGATTGGCACTGGCAACATCGGTGGCGGCGATACTGCACGTGCTGGCGCTGACGGAAATCCTGAGGCGGCGGCTCGGCGGAATCAACGGCGGACTGATCGTCAAGTCCTTCGGGAAAGTGGTTTTTTCGTCGCTGGCGGCTGGCGCTGTGGCATGGGTTGTGTTTCGCCTGGTGGGGCAGTATATTGATGTAAACCGTTCGCTGGGTGCACTGATCGGCGTCGTAGTGGCGGGTACGCCGGCGGTGCTGGTATACGTGGGCATGGTAGCGCTGCTGAAGGTAGACGAGGCTGCGCAGATTTGGAAGCTTGTGACAAGCAGGTTCAGGCGGCCGCCGGTAGCGCCGGAAGCAGATCAGATCACTTAACCGCTGACGGATCACGCAATACGCATCACGATGCACGAGTAGGAGTACGAGAACGAGTACGAGTAGAAAGATATACCTTGATCATGCGGCGACGACGCCGGTTCTGCCGGAAGTGGCGGACGCGATGCGCCCGTACATGACGGATGCTTTCGGGAACCCGTCGAGCCTGCACTCATTCGGCCAGGAAGCCAGACGGGCGCTCGACGGCGCGCGGGACACAGTCGCCCGCATCCTGGACGCGGATGCCTCCGAGATATATTTCACCAGCGGCGGGACTGAGTCGGACAATATGGCCCTCATCGGGGTGACAGAGGCGCTCGCCGGCAAGGGTAACCAGATCATTACCACGGCCATCGAGCATCATGCCGTGCTCGAGACCTGCGAGTACCTGGAAACGCGCGGCGTTGAGGTAATCTGCCTACCGGTGGACGAATACGGGCTGGTGGATCCTGCCGATGTCGAGAAAGCAATCACCGACAAGACGATTCTCGTGTCCGTCATGCACGCGAACAACGAGATCGGGACAATCGAGCCAATAGCCGAGAGTTCCAAGATAACCTATGAGCGTGGAATCGCGTTTCACACCGATGCCGTGCAGACGGTCGGGCACATTCCGGTCAATGTGGACAAGCTCGGCGTGGACCTGCTCTCCCTGGCGGCGCACAAGTTCTACGGGCCGAAAGGCGTCGGGGCGCTGTACGTCCGCCGGGGGACTAAGATTTCGCCGATCATCCACGGAGGCGCGCAGGAGCGAAAGCGCCGTGCGGGCACCGAGAACATTCCCGGCATAGTCGGGCTTGCGAAGGCCCTCCAAATCTCCCAGGAGGACATCGAGGAACGCGCACGCGAGGAGACAGAACTTCGCGATTACCTGATCCGCGAGCTGACCGCCCGCATCCCCGATATCCGGCTGAATGGACATCCCACGAAGAGGCTGCCGAATAACGTCAACATCGTCATCGAGTACGTAGAAGGGGAGTCAACGCTGCTGATGCTCGATGCGGTGGGCGTTGCGGCATCCACCGGCTCGGCGTGCAGCGCGGGGGCAATCGAGCCATCGCACGTGCTCAAGGCGATCGGGCTGCCGCTCCAGGTCGCGCAAAGCTCCATCCGCTTCTCCCTCGGCCGCAGCACGACGAAGGAAGACCTCGACTACGTGCTCGAGCAGCTCCCGCCGATCATCGCCCGCCTGCGCGCACTGTCTCCGCTTGCTCGGTGACTCTCTTGGAACACAGAAACACAGAAGACCACAGAGAGCAGGAAGGAAATGTGTAGCGGCTGTGCATTCCGGCGCGGCGGACCGGCCATAGCCGGAAGGGGGGCTGGATTGGAAATCCAGCCCCAACGTGTAAGGCCTGATAACTGCTAACCGCCGTCCGCCTCAGGCGGACTACCCCACCATCACCGATGCGATGCCGTGGGCCGGGACTTTGACCGTCAGCACGTCGCCGAGCATCTTCGCATGCGCCTTCTGGAGCGGCCGCTCGAGGAGATCAACCTGCTTCGCCGGAGTGCCCGGCTTCACGAGGTCGGTGATCCTCACCTGCGCCTCGGTCTCCTTCCCCGCCATCTCGACGAGCCGGATGATCAGGGCGCCGTCGGACTCGGCTTTCTTGATCGCGGAGACAAACACGTTCGGCGTGAGCACCTCGACGTAGCTCTTCTCGGGCGGAAGCTCTCCCTTCTGCACAGTGGCGCTCGCAACCGCCAGCGGCGAGTTGAATGACTCGCCTGCGCGGGTCGCAGCGACCACATCGCAAACCCCCTTGTGCGGGATTATGCCGAACCCGATCTCGTGGTCCCTGATCTCCGGGAGCGGATCAGGGTCGTAGCTCGACCTTATGAGCGTGAGCCGGAGAGTGTCGTCCACGCACGAATGGCCGTATTTCGAGTCGTTCACGAGCGTGATTCCGTGCTTGCCCTTGGCCGTGTCGCCCGAGAGATCGGCCCACTTCAAGGCGGGCACCTCCTGCTCCGACTGCTCTCGGACCTGGCTGCCGAATGGAATCTCGTAGGTCGGGACGCCGTTCTTCACGCCGGCCGGGAACGCCACTTTGAGCATCAGGACGCCGGTCTCCGGAGTTCCGCGCTCAACCCAGCGGGTATTGAGCTTGAAATCCAGCATCCTCGACCCGGAGTTCAAGCCGATCTCCAGGGATATAGTCGAGTCGCGGTACTTGCGATTTACCCTCAGGGCCACGCGGTTCGGACCTTGCTGAATGACCTGGATGTCACCGCCGCTGGTGAGCTGTGCGGATTCCGGCGTCTGGCCGATGATCCACGCGGTCATGCCGTGATGGCTCTCCTGATACACCTCCAGGAGGCCGAAGAGCTTGCCTTCAGGCACACAGTCCCAGCCGGTTTCCTTGTCAATCAAGTGCTTTATCGCGCCGGACGGAAAGTCTATCTCGACCTTGAGGTACTCGTTTTCCATGATCCTCGGGCCGTTCGGATTCGGGAAGCAAATGCCGTATATGTTGCTGATCATCCGGCCGATCTCCGCGCCTTGCGCATGTACCGGTCCGGGTGCATTGTCTATCGCGTAGACCTTGTAACCCACGGCGGGGACGCTCTCAGCCTTGAATGCGACTGTGGCGAAATCGTGGTCCCAGTACTTGCCTCTCGCAACCACCTGAGCCTTGATCTCCTTGCCGTTCGAGTCCCGCGCGATAACCCGGTCGTCCAAGACCTGCTTGTTCCAGACCTTTGCGTAGACTACCTCTGATCTGGGCCAAGGCTTCTGGTTGTATACCAGAATCGGCTCGGCATCCGGTGCGCCGGCGTTATAGGCAGCCACGCCGCCGGGAACGCCGGGATCGCCTGCGCCTGCACCGAGTCCGTCTCCCAGGCCGGAGCCGATCGCGCTCGGTCTGGTAAGAGCCGCGCTCGCGGTATTGACCTTCGCCGCGAGGCCCCTGAGCGCCCGCGTGCGAATCGAATCGGTCGTCGCCTGAATCTCCTGGAACAAGCCCTGCGCGTATTCGTAGGTCGCCTTGACCCCTGAGCCGGGAAAGATGTCGTGGAAGTGATTGAAAAGCGTCCACCGCCAGGCCCTGCGGAGAAGATCGCCCGGATAATCCATGCCGACTGCGGCGCCTGCGATCACCGCGAGCGCTTCAGCCTCCGGGAGCGCGATCTCGCTCACACGGTTGGCGTACTTGATATTGCTCTGCGAAGTGTAGCAGCCCTCGAATATGAAATTGAGGTCCTTGTCCACGACAGGCAGGTCCGGATTCGCTTCCTCGACAGCGGAGAAGAAGGCGTCCGTGGTGCTCAGCTTCAGCACTGGAAATGTCGGCCATGTCGCAATTTCGGAGGCCAGTCGGAGGTCGCGCCTGGTGGGACCGCCGCCGTGGTCGCCCACGCCGTACATGCACAGGAAATCCTTCAGGCCCGTCTGCTTTGCGAATTGTATCATGCCCTCGACGATTTCAGGGTAAATAGGCCCATTGTATCCATGGCGGTCCTTGTCGTTGAACGCCAGAACCTCGCGTCCCTCCGGAGACCTCCACTTATAGAGCCACGGGTCCGGGCCGGTGCGCACGTGATAGTAGCGGCTCACTCCGCCGCGAGTCAGGATTGATGGAAGCGTATGCGCATGGCCGAAGGTATCCGGGGACCAGTCCATCTTCACGTCCTCGGGTTCGAGACCCATGCACTCCTTGAAATACTGCCGCGTATAGAGAAGATGACGGCAGAGGGACTCGCCCGAAACCATGTTCTTGTCGCCTTCGACCCACATACTCGCGGTGACTTCCCATCTCCCCTCTTTCACACGCCGCTTGATCGCCTCGAATATCTCCGGGTGATACTTCTGCATCGCGATATATGTGGACGCCTGGCTCTGCGAGAAATGGAAATCGGGAAACTCGTCCATCAGCTTGTCAACGGTTGCGAACGTGTCGCGGCTGACGCCGACCGTCTCCGGCCACGACCACATCCAGTTCATGTCTATGTGGGCATGGCCGCAGCAGTGGATTGTGTACTCCTTTGCGACCTGGCCGATGGGAGACATGATCTCCTCCGCTTCGGCGACTACGGCCGCGAGGTCAACCGCTCCCCCGGCGGAAAGCCTGTCCTGCACGAGCTTTGCCGCCCTCAGCACCAGCTTCTCCCAATGCGCCTTTTGCTCCGGGTACAGCTCGACAAACCTCTGGGCGAAGTTGATCTCCGACCGAATCCGGCGCACGAGCGCCGCCGCACCTGCTTCTGACTGAGCGATGTTCTGGAAGACCGCCTCCAACAATTCCGCTAACTTCATCTCCTCGAACCCTTCTGATGTGTGATTTGGCGATTGCCAGAGTTAGTTTTGCGTTCCTGCAGCCATATTCCTCCGCCTTCGTAATTGTACGGTCACTCGCAGCATCCCCGGGCAATGAAAGGCCGTGCACTGGGACCGGCCAGTAGAAATACTGGATTCTATGGGGACTGTTGACAGAGTTGCATATCGGCTATAGAATGAAATGAAGGCTTGGCAAAGCATGCCTTGCCTTGTCTATTGGTTTTTGTTGCGCCGATCCACGCGCATCACTGGAGTTCGAACCCGGTATTGGGAGGCAACGAGAATGAAAAGGGCTTTTTGCACCTGTCTTGCCGCCTTTGTAATGCTGGTGATGCTCTCCCCAGCCGGGAATGCCAGGCCGCTGTATAGGATCGAGGAACTGGAGTTCGCGTTCCCGTCCGGGGGCCCAGATATGAACGACCTGGGCCAGATTGCATTCAGCGACGGGGGCAACCTATACCTCTGGCTGCCGGAGCCGGCTTACAGTCTCCCCGCAGGCCTGAACTTCCTTCAGGGGCCGCTGCCCGGAGACTGGCAACCCAAGGCCAGGGCTGTGAACAACAAAGGCCAGGTGGTGGGAGAACTGTTCCTGGGCGGCACCATACGCCCATTCCCGGGCGCCGACACTTTCCTGTGGCTCCCGGAACCTGCATACGGAATGGATGCGGGGATGCACAGCCTGGCACTGTTCTGGACAGGCGACGTAAACGATACGGGCCAAGTTGCGGGAGGGTGTTGCGGCCCGACCGGTACTTGGCAGGCCGCTGTCTGGCTGCCCGAGCCAGCATATGGACTGGCGAAAGGCCTGCACTACCTATCGGCGGATCGTTTTAGCAGCGCGTCTGGTATCAACAATAGGGGACAGGCGATAGGGTCTGACCTGAATGGCGTGTTTCTCTGGCTGCCGGAGCCGGCTTACGGTCTCCCTGGGGGTCTCCACACGATCGCACAGGCCGAACCCGACTCTTCGTGCCAGCCTCGTAAGGTCAACGATGCGGGCGAAGTAGCCGGGTATCGCGCGGTGTGGGATATGGATGCGCAAACGTGCAGAGTCAGCCCGTTCCTGTGGCTCCCCAAGGCGACGCACGGCCTCCCAGAGGGCTTCAACCTGCTCGACGTCTCCCTGCAGGGATCCGAAGGAAACCTTGGTGTGAGGGCATCGGTCTCTATCAACAATGCCGGGCGGATGGCCGGTACTCTTTCGGCATACCCCGGCATTCCGCCTATCGTGGTACCGGAACCGATCGTGGGGTCCCAGGGATACCAATGGGTGGTTGACAAGCTCAGCTTCATCTGGGAACAAGGCACTGCCTGGAACCCGCTTGAGGTACTGGACTCCACCGGAGAAGGCTGGACGGACGTATACCCGGAAGTCATCAACAACCACGGGCAGATCATAGGTCGGGGTACGCACGACGGCAGGTACTGCACCTTCCTGCTGACGCCGGTGCTGACCGCCATAGACATCAAGCCCGGAGACCCGGATAACTGCATTAACCTCCGCAGCAAGGGCGTGACCCCAGTTGCCATCCTGACCACCGAGGATGGTGACGCCAGCGACGTTGAGGTCAGCACCGTCAGATTCGCGGGTGCCGCGCCGGTCCGCTGGAGCATGAAAGACGTGAACCACGACCGCGACATGGACCTAGTCTGCTTGTTCAGGACCCAAGATCTCTCACTGGATGCGTCCTCCACCACAGCCACGCTCACCGGCAGGTTGAACAACCGGAACTACATAGACGCCGTGGACAGTGTGAGAGTTCTCGCTCCTTAGGGGCCCCGGCGGGATTCGCTACACAAGGATTAGCCGGAGAGGGTCCCCGTCGGGCGGACCCTCTCTTCGTTCACAGTTCGTTCTAGGGCCTGGGAAGCGCCTGCACCGTATACGGCCGCATCATCTCATTATCCTCGTGGTCCAGGATGTGACAGTGCCACACATATCCGGGCCCGATGCTCGGGTCGAACGGATACATCGGATTGCTCGTGGCAGTCGCGTTCTGAGGCGAGAATCTGACGACGATGCGGGTTACCTCGCCCGGATTCATCCGGACTGTGTCCTTCCAGCCTATCTCGTTGGGATCCGGGCCGACGGTCGTGCCCTGCACGTAGGGCGTAACGTCCGGATTCCCGCCGAGAACGGAATCCACACCCAGCGTGCCATACAACAGTGGAGGTCCAGCCTCGGGCACGTAGGCACCGGCGGCGAAAGCGGCGTTATACGCCCTCCAATACCGGTTGACGTTGAATTTCTGACGGCTGAGAAGCTGGAACTGCACGACGTGCAGATGGATTGGATGCGTGTCCGCAGTCAGGTTGATAATCTCCCAGACCTCGGTGGATCCCTCAGCCGGCGTCTCCGTGATGCCCGGAGGAGGGAAACCAGACATGGTACCGTCCCATTTGGTGTTGTTGAGTAGTACCACGAGCGGGCCGCCCATGCCCATGACTTCATTGAGAGTCAGTCGCCTGAGAGGAGAAGATGGGGTAGGCGGCAAGGTCGGAGTCAACGGCTCGATCGGATTGTTCGCTCGCAATGTCGGAGTCGGCACAACGGCCGGGTTGAAACTGTTGTCCATTCCGACAAGCGGCAGGTTTACCCGGAACTGCATGACCTGGCCTGTCGTACGCCGATCCGCCGGAACACCCCTAGGGAAGGGCGTACCTGGCGTCGTTGGTGAGGAGGATATTCGTACCTGTCGGAATGCCTCCAAAATCAACGATGACGTCCGCGCGTTCTCCCAGCGCGAGAAGCAGCGGGCTGACCATCACCGGCTTGTCCACCAGGCCGCCGTCGGTTCCGATCTGCCAGAACGGCATTCTGTTGCCGAAGCTCAAGTTATAGAACCGCGCATTCGAACCATTCAGCAACCGGAACCGATACCTTCTCGGCTCCACGTTGAGATACGGCCATATCTTGCCATTCACCACAATAGTATCCCCGAAGAACTCCGGGATCCAGAAGGGATGAACCATTGGATTGATGCCGGCGCTTGGAAACAGAAGCTGGCCGTTGATGTCGAACATCCGGTCCTGGATCACGATCTCCCTTTCGTAGTCTCCGCTGGGGAGGTTGGCGGGTTCGTTTGAGGAGTCCCTGAGGAGATAGAAGGCCGCCAATCCGCCATAGACGTTCAGGCGTGTGGCGCCAAGGGCGTGATCGTGGTACCAGAGCGTGGTGGCTTCCTGCGCGTTGGGGTAGTCATAGATTTTCCACTGCCCGGGTAGGAACCAATCCTCTGGATGACCGTCGCTGTCCGACCTAACCTCCCCGCCATGCAAATGCGTCACCGTAGGCACCGGACCCATGTACGGAAGAAACCGCAGCGGATCGTCCATCGGGAGACCCAGCGGATTCGCCCAGTGAAGAGTCTGATCCACCGGCAGGAAGAACTGCAGGATCGGGTCAACAAGGCCGTTTACCCACTTGACCTTGGTTGGCGTGCCCCTCTGTGACTCAATAGTAGGGCCGGGATAACTCCCACTGTAGCCCCACACAATCGTCGGCGGTAGCTGTGTGTGGAGCTTCTGCGAGAACTCCGTCATGGCAATCTCGTAGTAATCGTACCCAGGATATGTGGTCGCATCGGGCATCAACACAGCCGGATCCGGCAGCGGATCCAGATACTTCGTGAGAGTCGCGGAGTTGAGCGGTACCTGCTGTGCAAACGACGAGGTAGCCGCACACGCTAACACAACGGCAACCGCAGCTAGGTACAAGAGAATTGCTTCTAGCCTTAGCGCAAAGCCTTTTCGATCACGTCTTTCCATGATGTTGCTCCTTTAGCATTTGAAAGATTCAGCGCATGCTGAGGGTCAGTTCCCGGCATGGTCTTGCTTTACTCAACTAATTCACCCTCGCTATGGACATCACCCCCCCTTCGCTAGGAAGCCTTCGCTGACCCCAGTAGACACAAGCCGGGTACTTTGTCCCCTGCGCCTCAGGGCTGTAAAACCTCCTAACGCAAGGTTTTTCGGTGGAGGATTAAACCCGAGCTTGGACATTAGATGTTCTCTCCCGCTCTCCCATTCCCCCAGTCTCCCCGTCACCTTGTCCCCGGTCTCCCGTGGCCGTTGACACTCACACGAGGGAGGGATTATAATCTCAGCGAGCCGGCGCTGGATGCCGTTCCGCTCGCCGGCAGCTCGATCTCACCGGGAGGAATGAACCGTGCAGGAACCAATTGTGAAATACTTCCACGTAGGTTTGATACATCCCATGGCCTACCCCAGCGTCATGAAAGGCGAAGGCCCTGTGCTGGAGACGCTGAAGAAGATACTGGAGGATGAGTACTTCGGCGCCGTCGAAGTCACGTGGATACAGGATCCGAAGGTCCGCGCAATGGCCGCTGAGATGCTCAGGTGCGCCCACGTAGATGTCATCTTCGCCGGCCAACCGCCACTGCTCACCCAGAAGCTCGACCTGAACTCTGCGGATGAATCCGCTCGCCAGATGGCCATTGACCAGTGCAAGAAGTCAGTAGATCAGGCATACGAGCTGGGCGCAAGCATCCTGGCCCTGCTCAGCGGACCTGACCCGGCTGACGGGAACAGAAGAGCAGCCACCGACAGGCTCGCGGACTCCCTCTGCCAAATCTGCACATACGCAAAGGTCAAAGCAGACGGGAAGCCCATCACCATCTCCCTCGAGACTTTCGACCGCACGATTGACAAGAAGTGCCTGATCGGGCCTACGGACGAGGCGATCGAGCTTGCCAGCAGCGTGAAGGCCGAGTGCGCGAACTTCGGACTCACCGTTGACCTCAGCCACCAGCCTCTACTGAGCGAATCCATCAACCACATGGTCGTGAAGGCGAGTGAGTACCTGGTCCACGTGCATATCGGCAACTGCGTGATGAGCGACACCTCGCATGCCGCATACGGCGACGCGCACCCAGCGTTCGGCTGCCTGTGTGGAGAAAACGATGTGGACGAGGTAGCCGAGTTTCTGCGCTGTCTAATGGATGTCGGCTTCTTCAAGAAGGAAGTGCCCACCTCGATGCCGGTCGTGAGCTTCGAAGTGAAGCCGCTGCCTGGCGAGGATTCGGAAGTAGTCGTGGCCGGCGCGAAGCGCGTGTTGAACGAAGCCTGGGCGAAGGTGTGAAGGCAAGACTGCAGACTGGAGCGGGGAATGCGATAACGTCGAACGTCCATTCCGCCGCGGCGGACAACCTGAAACCTGAAACTTGAAACCTCGGATAGCACCTGTTACGATGAGCCGTACACAACATCGCGCATACAGCCTGCTACTGAAAGCCAAAGCCCGGCCGGAGGGTTACACGAAGATCCTCGGCCGCGGCGAGATGGGCCTGAAGCACCTGGAGTTCGGGCTGCTCTCTCTATCCTCCGGTGAATGGTCCGGCCGGACGGGCAAGTGCGAGTGCGGTTTGGACATTCACTCAGGCATTCTGTCGCTGGAGATCGGTTCCCCTGCCGGAGATCGCCGGCACGAGCGGCTCGGCAGCCGCAAGAACGCCTTCGACGGGCTTCCGACCTCGGCCTATCTGCCTCCAGGCTCCTCCTACCGCATCAGCGTCGTAGAAGGCCCGGTGGAGATAGCCGTGTTCTCGGCCGCCGCGCATGAGTTCAAAGCTGAACCGGCGGTTGTGCATCCTGAGGAGACACTAAAGACGTCCATCGGCAAGGGAAACTGGTCCAGCGATTCATACATATGCATCGGCGACAACGTTCCCGCAGCCAACCTGCTAATCGGCGAGACGGTGATTCCCCCGGGCAACTGGTCGGGCTTAGCTCCGCACAAGCACGATGCCTTCATCCCGCCGAGCGAACTAGTGCTGGAGGAAATCCAGTACTTCCAGACGAACCGCGATCAGGCGTATGGGATCATCCGGCTCTACACGCAGCCGAACGACCCCGCTCCGATGAACGAAGTCTATGTCGTGGAGAACGGCGATACAATAGTGATTCCCAGGGGCTACCACCTGGCAGCCGCAGCTCCAGGTTACACGCTCCACTATACCTGGGCGCTCGCAGGCGAGATTCGCAAATACGGCGCCTGGACTTTCGACCCCCGCCATGCGTCCCTGAGCGCGAGAATTTAGGCCGCCACTCAAGCGATTTCCCGTCCTCACAAGAAGTAGAGCCAACCGATTCTCATCGGTTGGCTCTTTCGCTGCGCACGGAATAGGCGAATCGCGCCTACGGCTCTTTCGCTTCCATGATGAGGGCGAGATTATCCTTGTACGTCCTAACCCAATAGCCGTGCCATGCGACCAGGCTGTCGCACATCGGACAGTCATCGGGCAGCCCGATAGTTACCATGCCCTGGCTGAGGCTGTCGAACGAGTACGCGTTAGAACTCATCCAGTGCGCACGATACTGAGAGGCATCAAGCAGGGTCTTCGTCTCTATACCGTCGGTCACGCTCACGCTTTGCCAAGGATATGCCTCCCCCACGTAGAAGGGCTCTCCCGGCTCCTGATCGGGAGACGGATAGCTGTACGGATGGCCTATGAGCGTCCAGCCGGCGCGAGGCAGGCTTATCCACATATCCGTGCTGTCCTGATCCGTGATGCCGGCAAACGAGACCGTGGTCGGGTCTCCCCGTTTCAGCTTGATCCAATAGCCGCTGCCCGGGAGAAGGTCGCCGAAGTCGTCAGCAAACGGCCGCGTGAAGAAGATGAGTTCCTGCGCACACGCATCCCACCTCACCATAGCGCCCGTCCTCAGGCCTGGGTCGCTGCCAAGTTCATCGAAGACGCCGGCGGGCGCCGGCTCAGTTGGAAATGCAGGCAGCGCGAAGAGATTCCAGCCCGAGCTGAAGGCGCCCGGCGGCGACGTGACGGTTGGCGCCGCGAAGCAGACCGAGCACGCGATTTGAGCCGCGATCAGCGCACCCAGAATCGTTAGCACAAATCTCCTCATCTGTGTCACCTCTAGTACTATAACACGTTGGCTGGCAGGTGTCAAGCTGCAAGTTACGACTGGCTAACTTGGGCCGCAGGCCTCCGGTTGATTGGCGTCCCCTCGCTGCGCGAGGCGAAGAAGGAATTACCGCGGCATCAGCAAATCAACCTATCGAGTCACCGTGCAGGAATGTGACGACGGGAGGCATACCGCATTGGCGCAGAAACGATTCTCCGCCAGGATTTACGGCCGCGTACAGGGCGTCGGTTTCAGATTCTTCGCCAGGGAAGTTGCCGACGAGCTTGGAGTGGTCGGGTATGTGCGCAATATCGCGGACGGCGGCGTAGAGGTAGTCGCTGAGGGAGATGAGACCCTTCTGGAAGAATTCGTGGATTTGCTTAAGGCGGGGCCCCGATCAGCCTATGTGAGCCGCGTTGAACTCTCATGGGGACCGCCAACCGGGGCTTACGACAGATTCCATGTCAAGCTCTGAAGCCACGGCCGCCGGGCAATCTCCGCGCAGCGTGACTGATTGTGGTTTCCCGGTCGCTCGTGAGCCCCTCGCTGGAAGCATGGTGGGCCCACCCGGATTCGAACCAGGGACCAACCGGTTATGAGCCGGTCGCTCTACCGCTGAGCTATGGGCCCGCGAGGCAGATCGCGCAGACCCGGCGCCGGTCCACGCTACCTAAGTATACCAAGAGGGGTGCGTGCAGTCAAGCAGTTTTAGGCGGGTCTCGTCTTCGGGGACGGGCATTGTCCCGCGGGAAATTAACGGTGCCGCTCCCGCGCGCGGAGTTCAGCTTGCCGGGCATTGATGCGCATAAGCGGCGAGCAAGCGAGCAATCTAAGTTTCGTTTCAGGGGGCTGCGGGTACAGCAATCACGCAGGCCGCCTGCGGCCGAAAGGAGTCCGATCCATGGAGACGTCGGTGCTTCTGATCGCGATATTCACGGGCGTAATCGCTCTCAGCAGCGTCGCGCTGCTCGGCGCGCTCGCATACCTCGCCGTATTCGCAAAGAAGCTGATAGACACATCCGTGAAGCCTGCCATGGCGAGCGTGAACTCCTTGGTGGACAAGGTGGAGGATAGCACGGAGCGGATAATGGATGTCAGCGAGGATACCGTGCGCAAGGTATCGGGCGCTGTGAAAGCAACCACTCATGTGGTTCAAGATAGTGTCACGTCGCCGCTGATCAGCTTTTCGAGCCTGCTGGCTGGTATCTCGAAAGCGATGGAAGCCTGGCGGCGTGCATCGGCAAAGTCGTGAAAGGGGGATGTGCTGGTGGGTAGAGGAGGAAAGTTCTGGTTAGGGATGATACTCGGCGCCGCTGTAGGTGCAGCTGCCGCGCTGCTATATGCCCCAAAGCCGGGAGAAGAGATGAGGCGCGATGTAAAGACAAGGGCCAAAGAGGCCGGCAGGAAAGCCGGGGAGTCCTGGAGCGGCGTAAAGGAGAGCACATCGTCGGTGGCGCGCACTGCTCGGGAGCGCGCCCAGAAGGCGGCAGCGAAAGGCCAGGAAATGGCGCAGACTTACAGGGGTCGCCTGCGTGAAGCGGCCCATGCCGGACGCGAGGCCGCAGAGGAAAAACGAAAAGAACTGGAGGAAGAGCGCAAGGCAGCCGAGGAGGCTTAGGCTTTTCGGAGTCTCAAGACGGCCGGCGGTCCGGGGTTTCAAGTTCCAGGTTTCAGGTTCCAGGCTTCAGGTTCCAAATTGAGGCTTCTCGGCGCGGTGGTTTTCGCGCGCTCCGATCTCCGCCAGGACGCGCAGCAGCAGCGCGAGATCATTGCTAGCAATGGCATCCACGCCCATCTCGACCACAGAGCGGATATCCTCCTCGTTGTTAACGGTCCAGGCCATCAGGCGCAGGTTGGCAGCGTGTGTAGCTCTGACAAGAGCGGGCGTAATCGCGGTGTGGTTCACTCCGAACATCCAGCCGTTGACGCTCGCCGCCTCGTCCGCAACGCGGACTGACTCATCCTCATCGGCATTCCGAGGCAGGCACGCAAGCGGTATGAAGGGAAATCGGGTATCCAGTTCGGGCATCCTTACGCCGATCCGGTAATGGAACGAGGCAACGAGAACCTCATCGTCCATGCCGCGGGCCTCGGCTGCGGATACAACCTCATCTTCCAGCCCCTCCTCTTTTACCTCAACAATCAACTTCGACCTGCCCCGGGGCAGGTCGAGGACTTCCTCCAAAGTGGGTATGCGTTCGCCGGCGAACTCCGCGCTGAACCAGGAGCCGGCATCGAGCTCCCGGAGCTCCGCAAGCGACATGTCGGCTACGGCCCCTCTGCCGTTTGTAGTCCGGTCCACTGTCGGGTCGTGAATGACGACCAAGCGCCCGTCTCCGCTGCGTCTGACGTCGCACTCCACCATGTCCGCGCACAGCTCGATCGCCTTCCTGAAGGCAGCGAGCGTATTCTCCGGCGCAACGGATGAAAATCCCCTATGGGCGACGGCCGAAACCGATTGCACCTTCTTCATCCCCTCACTACGTGCATTATACCCCTGAAGCAAGCTATGCCAACGTGTGTCGCGCACAGGCTCGAAAAAGAAAAGAAGCGGCTAACAGCAAGCTCAGCAGGAATTCTCTGCGTAATCGCCGAATTGCGCGATTAGTGTACTTAACCATAAGTGGGGTTGATTTGCAACTCCGTGCAATAGCAGGAACAAGGCCACCGATATCAGGCCGTGTGGAAAGGGGATGACTTCGCATAAGAAATAACGAACGTTCTACTACTTAGACGCATGAAGTCTACAAGAGGAGGTGCTTTTCGTGATACGGATTTCGAGACTAGTAATTATGGCCCTGGCGTTGTCACTGGTTGCGGGCTCTGCGTTTGCCGCGGATATTGTCACGGTGCCCACTGCCAACCAGTTGAAGTTAGGGCAGGTAGACGTTGCCAACTATTATATTGGGTTGGATATGCCTCCGGGTGCCCCCGAGAGCGTGCAGGTGCAGACGTTCTATCTCGGCTTGACCGATCAGTTGGAAATAGACTTGCATCGCTATGACATAGACATTCTGGGCGATGCAACCATTATCAACGCCTCAATGGCATTGATGCGTGAGACGTTGACCACGCCGGACGTGGTCTTGGGTGCACGCAACATCGCGGGAACGGATGTCGGCGGGATACCGGACTCCGACAAGCGGTCGTGGTTTATTTGCGCAGCGAAAACCCTAAACCTGCCTGTTCAGGGACCGCCCGGGCTCCCGATCATACGGCTGCACGCCGGCCTTGGAACAAGGGACCATACACTGCTGGATGTGGACAGACACAAGGGCCTGTTCGGCGGCGTCCAGGTATTACTTACACAGCAGATTGGCTTGATAGCTCTTCACGACGGCGAGGATGTCATCACCGGCCTGACCTTCACACCGAAGGACACTGGCTTTACCCTCAAGGGCGGCACCTTCGGAGATCACTGGTGGATTGGTCTTAGCTGGGCCAAGTAGGCGCCGCTCCGGAGACGGCTTAGGCAAGTGCTTCAGAGTTTATGTGGAACCAGGCGGCGAAAGCGACGGCGCGAAATCAAGACAGCGTCTCGCCATCGCAGCGCAAGCGAGGTTCCAGCCAGAAGGAGGATTGCCGTCTCTGCAAATAAACTCCCGCCGAACAACAGCGCAGGCCATGCCGGGATCTGCAGCGTGAAAAATGGCCTGGTCCGGATGGGGTTTCTCGTGCACTCCAGGTGACAACTGACTTAGTTGGGCACATTTTCCGTGCCAGATTCTGAGCGGCCGATTTCACACCCAGGAACCGGCCGCTTATTCTCTTGCCATACCTGCCAGGCCCCTTTGACCCAGGAACTATGTATGTTCTTCGGCAATGGTGGGTAAGCATGCTTAAGGTAACCAGCGTTAGAATCTGGTTTAGCATGCAGACTGGAGAACGCGTGCGATGTCCATATACGCGATATCCGATCTCCACCTCTCTTTCGCCAACCCGAAGCCCATGGATATCTTCGGCCCCGCCTGGGCAGACTATGCGGAGAAGCTGCGGGAGAACTGGGACGCGGTGGTCACCGATGCCGATATCGTCCTGCTCCCCGGCGACCTATCATGGGCGATGCGCCTATCGGAGGCGACGCCGGATTTCGACTTCGTGGCGGAGCGTCCGGGCTGGAAAGTCCTCATCCGCGGCAATCATGACTACTGGTGGCACAGGCAGGCGACATCGCGCATCCAGCGGATCGTAGACCGGAACATGACGTTCCTCCAGGGAACTTCGGTCGTGATGGGCGGCGCAGGGATCACGGGCACGCGTGGGTGGCGCGTGGATTGGGAAACGCGCGGCCACGACAGAGAGACTGGGAGAACAGGGGAATGGGAGAACGGGGGACAGGGATCGCCCTCACCCCGTCCTGCGGACACGCCTCTCCCAACTTTGGGAGAGGGGATGGAATCCGCAGTCCGCGATCCGCAATGGAACGACAGGGTTCTGCAGCGCGAACTGGCCTATCTGGAGAGGGGGCTGCAATCCATTCCGGAATCGGCAAGTCCTAAGATCGCCATGCTCCATTTCCCGCCGTTCGACGAGCGCCTCCAGCCGAATGAGTTCGCCCATCTGCTGGCCAAATACCCGGTTGATATCCTGGTATACGGACATGTTCACCTGGGCCTGGGCAGTTGGCTGGAAGGCATGGTCGAGGGAGTCCGATACTACATAGTCTCAGCGGACGTGGCCGAGTTTGCTCCCCAGCTCATCGTGCCGTGAGCGATTGAACTAGCTCGCCGGCTGTGCTATCATTCCAGTGCTCTGGGAATGTCCGCCAGTTACGCGTTCGCGAGTCCGGATTTCTCGGTTCACGCTTGCAGGCGCTGCAGTCTGCGACTTTGTGCAATGGCTCACTCGCACTCATTCGACCAAGTCGTATCCCGCCTACGCGATGAATTCGCCGGCGTGAGGCTTCTCGCGATGGGGCAGACCGTCTACTGGGACGAACCCATGAAGGCAGTTCTGCGCCGCCTTCTGGACGAGCGGCTCCCCGAAGCCAAGATGGTCATAGGCATCCACGACGCAGACTACTTCTCGAAGACGCCTTCGACGCTCGACGTTTCCCCAGGGTGGGCGATCGTTCCGCACAACGACGGCCGCAGCCGGGAGCTTTGGGTCGCTGCCGGGGAGATATCGGAGCTGTTCGGGAGCGAGACGATTCCGACGCGGGAGCTGCTCGCAAGCCGCGGAGTGCGGTTTGACAAAATTGCAAGGGATTTCCCGGGCGGGCGGGACTCCCTGACAGATATGGCCACTGAAGCCTGGGGTTGGCGAGGGCTTGTGCGGGCGGACTCGAACAGCGAGATATCGTGCGCGATACGTCTGAAAGATGTTCTGCCGCATGTAGTGGAGCTCCTGGAATGGGGCTTTAGCCATTCCCTACAAAGCCTCATCGAGCCTGGCGCCGCTCAGGTCCATCCAAGGGCCGACGAACTCGTTGCCCAGGTACGCGCCTATGCCGACTCGCACCCGGATGCCTCGATTACCGATATGTTCGGCGACTTCCTGGCTCGGTTCTACGCGCGGCTTCTCGGCTATCAGCCGGCAAACCTGGAAGCCACCGCGGCTTCCCGTCTGTTCACATTCAATAAGTCCACCGCCGGCCTGCCCAGGTTCAACCCGCTTCGACTCTTTCTCGATCAGCGCACCAGGGCAGCGTGCCAGGAAGCATACGATCTCGCCGTCCGAGGATCGGATACGTACGCGCTCGACAGATTCCCTTCCGGAGCCATACCCTTCGACCTGGTCGTTCCCGGCAGAAGCAGAGGAACGATATGCCTGCGGGACGGCAGAGTGGTGCTCGACCTGGAAGAGCCGATCTCGCTTCCGACCGATGTGCTACCGTCTACACCGGAAGAACTGGCCGATCTGGTGGAGCGCCACCTGGGGACCGAGACATCGCTCATCGGCAAAGCCCTCACCCTTGTGCCCATGATCGCGAGCGAGTTCGTCTTCGTCCTGCACGAGCAGGCATCCGCCTACGTGCCGCGCTGTAAGAACATGGCAGCCCTGATGAAAGAGCGAGGCGTCAGTCTGCAGCTCTATCCCATCCTGCGAATTGACTATCGCACCTGGGACTCGCTCTCCGCGTGCAACGCGGTTTTCCGGCTGCCCGGGCATCTAGGCGCGGCTTTCCGCCAGGGAGAGATCACTTCCACGGAGTTTGCGGATTCCTGGCGCTCTATCGTGAAGGAGCAGGAGGAACTGCTCGACCGAATTTCGTTGCTGCCCAACTTGGACGGCCTACTTGCCCTTCTCGCCGAGCAGCAGAGCGACCACTGGCGCGGCAGGATCGAGGCATATATGGAGGCCTACGCCACGATACGCAGGCTCAGCGAGCGCGCAGAGCCGCTGAAGGCGGAATCCATTCGCCTGAGGGATTTCAGCCACCAGATCAAGCAGGAGATTCAGCGCCTGGAGGTCGAGAAAGGCGAGCATTTCCGTCGAAACATCAAGCCGCTCAAAGACAAGGCAGCCCGTCTCGAAGTTGAGGGCAAGACCGCCAGCGCGGAGGCCGAAACGCTTATCGGGGAGCTTCGCGGGCACGAGCAGGCGCGATCTGAGATGGAACGCGAGATCGAGCGGAAGCAAGAAGAGGCCATGGCGGCCCACAACAGGAGCCTGGAGCTGAAACGCGCCGTCCGCGCTTTGGAGAAAGGCGAGGAGGCGCAGAAGGCCAGGGAGGCTTTACGGCTGATCGAGTACGAGGCCGAGCTTGCGCGGCTCTGGCTGGTGCGCGACGCGATCCTGGTCGCGCGTGGGCTGACTTACGCGAACCACAGACCCTCGGCCTGGTGGTTCATGCTGGTTGATCCTGAGCTGAAGTGGTTCAACCGGGTGGCAGAGACCGCCGAGTTCCGTTTTGAGGAGATTGACCCGGTTGCGAATAGCCCGCAGGGCGCTTGAACCATACCACCGATGAGAAACATTCCATTCACCAAAGTCGAAGCCGACGGGAACAACTTCGTCCTGATAGATGCGCTCAGGATGCCGGAGCTTGACTGGTCCGCTCAGGCTGTACGGATGTGCGCGCATCACTTCGGCGTTGGCGCAGACGGTCTGCTCGTGCTGCTCCCATCGCATGAAGCGGATTTCCGGCTGCGGATGTTCAACCCGGATGGAACCGAGGATGCGTGTGGAAACGGCCTCCGGTGCGCCGCCGTATACATCCGCAGCGTCGGCCTGAGCACGAAGCCGGAACTGGTCTTCGAGGCCAAGGACGGCCTGAGACACGTCGAGACCGTCCAGGGCGCTGGCAGATCCCCCATTGTGAAGGCGAACATGGGCCGCCCATCGCTTCGTTCGGCCGACATACCCGCGAATCTTGACGCGGATGAGGCGCTGGATTACCCGCTCGATGTCGGCGGGCAGGTATATCGCATGGCCGCCGTTCTGGTGGGCACTCCGCACGCGGTGATATGCGCGCCTCTGGAATCGTTCTGGACGACAATCCCGGCAGCCAGCCGCGCCATCGAGGTTCATCGGGCATTTCCGGAGAGAATCAACGTCACCTGGTGCTCGGTGGAATCGCCCGAATCCCTCCAAATTCGCACGTGGGAACGCGGGGTTGGGCCTACCCTGGGATGCGGCTCAGGGGCGTGTGCGGCTCTGGTGGCGGCGCACCTCCGAGGGCTGACCGGGACTCATGCCCGCGTAACCTCGCCCGGCGGAGCAATCGAGGTCAACTGGCCGGGTCGCGGCGAGATATTCATGTCCGGCCCGGCGAATGTCGTCTTCCACGGGAAATGGAGTAATGGAGTGTCGGGCCATCGGGGCCGATCACTACCCGAGCCTTGACAGTGAGGCTCGGGACGACTACAATTAGGGCGGTTTATCGCTGGGTTTGCGTATCAGCAGTGCTAGCGGCCAATCGGCCTTCGGGAGTTCCCCAAGATGTTCAGGCCTGAGATCAAGGTACTCGACTGCACCATCCGCGATGGCGGACTCATGAATGATTGGCAGTTCGACGATGACTTCGTGCGCGCCGTGTTCAGGGCGACAGCGGCGGCCGGCGTTGACTATATGGAGATCGGTTACAAGAGCTCCGAGGCAGCGTATTCGCGCGAAACCAACGGCCCGTGGAAGTTCTGCGACGAGGACGACATCAAGCGGATCATCGAGGACACGGAAACCGATATAAAGCTCTCGGCGATGTCCGATATCGGCCGGATCGAGCACGAGGACATCGGCCCGAAAAGCCAGAGCGTGCTGGATATGATCCGCGTCGCCTGCTATATCAAAGACGTGGATAAGGCTATTGATTTGGCTCACTACTGCCTGGATCAGGGCTATGAGGCCACCATCAATATCATGGCTATCTCCAAGGTTATCGAGCGCGACCTGGATGAGGCGCTGGACGACCTTGCGAAGAGCAATGTGCCGGTTATCTATCTGGTGGACAGTTACGGTACCCTGTACTCGGAGCAGGTGCAGTACCTGACACGAAAATACCTCTGGGCGCTGAAAGATAAGACAGTTGGCATTCACGCGCACAACAACCTGCAGTTGGCCTTTGCAAACACGATCGAGGCTATCATCTGCGGCGCGAACCGTTTGGATGCTACGATCTACGGTATCGGCCGCGGCGCCGGCAACTGCCCCCTCGAACTGCTGCTCTCATTCCTCAAGAATCCGAAGTTCGACCTGCGTCCCGTTCTTGACGTGATCCAGACGCATCTGCTGCCGATAAGGGATAAGATCGAATGGGGCTACTTCATCCCGTATATGGTCACCGGCATGCTGAACGAGCATCCTAGAAGTGCGATGAAAGCGATGGCGTCGGAGCAGCGTCACGAGTTCCGCGAGTTCTACGAAAAGATGGTGGACGGCACGCCGCTCGAATAAACGAGATGCGGTTTTAGAGAGGAGCAACGCACCGATGGATTACTTCTTCACGGAAGAGCAGCAGATGATGCGGGATGTCGCCCGCGAGATCGCCGACAAGAAGATCAGGCCGGCTACGGCTGAGTTCGATGAGTCGGGCGAGTTCCCCTGGGAGATCACGAAAGCCATCGCGGAGGCCGACCTCTTCCGTGTTTTCATCCCCGAAGAGTACGAGGGCATGGACATGGGCACGCCCATCATGAATATGTGCGTCGTCACCGAGGAGCTGTCGAAGGCATGCGGAGGCATCTCGCTGGGCTTCGCGGCAACCGGCCTCGGCGCCATGCCCATATTGATCGCAGGAAGCGACGAGCAGAAGAAGAAGTACCTGCCGAGGATCGCATCCGGGACGCTCGCTGCATTCGCGCTGACGGAGCCGAATGCAGGATCCGATGCCGGCGCAGTGGCGACCAGGGCGGTTCCGGACGGCGATGAGTACGTCATCAACGGCACGAAGCAGTGGATCACAAACGGCGGCGAGGCCGAAATCTACACGGTTTTCTGCGTCACGGATCCAGCGAGAGGCGCTCGCGGTGTCTCCACCATCATAGTCGAGAAGGAGACTCCCGGCTTCACGTTTGGCAAGAAGGAAAATAAGATGGGAATCCGGGCATCGGCCACCCGCGAGTTGATCTTCCAGGACTGCCGCGTTCCGAAGGAGAATCTGCTCGGGCGCGAAGGAACGGGCTTCTTCACCGCGATGAAGACTTTCGACATGTCGAGGCCCGGAGTGGCGGCCCAGGCCCTGGGAATCGCTCAGGGCGCGCTCGATCTGGCAGTCAAGTACTCCCGCGAGCGGCGCCAGTTCGGCCAGCCGATCTCCGCGTTCCAGGGGCTCCGCTTCATGCTCGCGGACATGGCGATGAAGGTTGAGGCCGCACGCGCCTTGATCTACTCGGTCGCGCGGTGGATTGATTCCAGCAAGGGCAAGCGGGCGACGATGTACTCCGCGATGGCGAAGTGCTTCGCGTCCGACGTAGCGATGGAGGTCACGACGAACGCGCTCCAGGTCTTCGGCGGCTACGGCTACATGAAGGAATACCCGATCGAGAAGTACATGCGGGACGCGAAGATCACCCAGATTTACGAGGGCACGAACCA
>DATKXU010000019.1:0-8437 GCA_035528905.1 Armatimonadota bacterium | reverse complement strand
CTGGTAGCGACGGAGGCATACGAGCGGGAAGTGCTTCGCCGTCTTGAACGTATCGAAACGAAATTGGAGAAGTAATGGAACTGAGCGTAATTCTTTTTGGCCTAAAGGCCATGTTGCCGGCAATCGGTACGATGGTTTATCAGATCCCGAAGGTTCGACGGTATACCCGCTGGATCGTTACAGCCTTTGCTTCGGTGCAGAGCTACATCATCTTGCTGGGGCTGCCACCTGTCGAGCCAACTGTACCCGGTGCTATCGAGGGCGCGGCCATCTTCGGCGGTATTGCCTGGTTGTGGGCGAACCCAATCACCCAAGCAGGCGCGTCGCTTGTCTGGGGATTCGTGGACGGCTGGGTCTCGCAGCAGATCCACCGCTCGCAGAAGTACCGCAAGATCGTCAAGGGCGCATAAAGCTCCCCCCGTCAGGGGCGCCCCCCAGGAACCCGGTGAGACTCCTTCTTCCTTCCGGAGTGGCGTCTCAGCACCACCGGGTTTCTGCGGGGGTTTTTTTGTGCCCTTGACTTGGTAGCATGCTATCGGGTAGCGTCCGAGGACACAAAGGAAGGAGTCCCCGAGATGATGAAGAGCTTGGTCCAGATTCAATCTGAACCCCACTACATGGAAACCCTCCGCCAGCAATGCGAAATTTTGAGCCAGGCCGGCGACATGATCCCCTCGCACTGGAACGGCCCCACGGCAACGGTGGCGATGATGTTGGCCGATGAGCTTGGCATCGGTCGCGTCACTGCGCTGCGTGGCATGTATCCGGTCAAGGGCAAGGTGTCGATGGAGTCCCGCTTGATGCTGGCGCTTTGCCTTCCCAGGTTGAGCTATTGGCATGTGAAGGGAGATGACAACTCGGCAACGGCAACGGCGCGGCGCAAGGGCATGGATAAGGACTGTGAGCCTACTTCGGTCACGTTCACCTTTGAGGACGCCAAGCGGGCAGGCTATGCCACTAAAGAAAACTACAAGAAGCAGCCCGATGTCATGTTGCGTTGGCGTGCTGTGGCTGGCGTGCTGCGTATCGTGTGTGCCGACGCTCTTGAAGGTGTCTATACGCACGACGAACTGAATGTACCAACAAGGGTGACGGAGGACGGAAATTTGGTGCTAGACGATTCAATGATCGTCGAAGAGTCCCAAGGTGTTGCGCCAGCCCCTACCCCTGAGCCCCAAAAAGAGAAAGAAAAACCCGCTGAAACCGTCCGAGTCAACACGCGGGAAATTGTAAAGGCGGCAAGTCCGTGGGGAAGCCCGCAAGCCGAGCAGACTGCCCGCGATGCTGGCAACAAGCGAGCCGCCAAGAATATCAACGACGAGAGGCGGGCGGCTGAGTTGTGGCTGCCACCGATGGAATGGCAGGAGTGGATGTCGGCGGCGCTGCTCACACTCAAAGACGCGGCGTTTCGGGACAAGACCATCCAGGCGCTGCACCAGCCGAAGAACCGCACTCTTGCAGCCTGGAGCGGCCAGATGTTTGGAGCGGAAAAGGAACTGACCGAGGCGGGGATAAAGCATCCACCAATGCCATCGGGAGTTTTCACGGAGGCCATGCAACAAGTTTTCCCGGAGGCCATGCAACATGCGAGCGACTGAAACCATCCCGGTCCTCACGCCTGAAATAGAGGGCGTCATCGAGGAACTGATCGAGAACGGCGGCGAACTGACACCGGAGCTAGAGGTCCGCCTGCAAAACGCGACGGCACTTGCCGAGGGTGCACTGGAACTGGTGGACCGCATCACTGACTTGCAAAACTTCGCCTTCAATGCTCGCCTGTGGATCAAGTCCATGCAGCTACAGATAAACGAGCGGGTGCAGATTGCCGACATGCTGCGGGCTGGTGCGCCTCGCATGTTTCGGGCTGACGAGAACGGCGGCGCGTTAACGTCCCCAGTGAAGCGGGAAGATGGTACGTCAGTGTCCTACGTCAAGGCCAGGTCTACAGAGGGCTCTATTGATCCAAGCGATCCGGCCCTGGACCACGAAACGACATTGCGAGGCTACACGGTCGAACAGGTCGAGGAGTCCCAGATCCCGCTGTCGATGTTTCTGGTGAAGTCGGTCTACGTCCCCAACATGGAGTTGATAGGGAAGTACCTCGACGACAAGCAGCAAGTCGGACTGTGCAGGCGCATGAAGCCTACAAGCAGCATCCGCATCGTCCACCCGCGCAGTTTGCAGGCGGCTTCGGACAAGATCAAACGCGCAGAAGCCAAGAAGCGCGGCGAGTTCAAAACCCCAATACCAAAGGATGACAATAATGGCGAGGACTGACCCAGTTCCACATGTGCAGAAGTCTCTGCGTGTCCCGGAACGGCTGGCGAAACGGCTCAAGAGAGCCGTCGCCAAGCTGCGACTGAAAGACCCGAAAGCGTCTGAGAATAGTTTCATTATGGAAGCAATCACGAATGAGCTGGATGAGCTTGAGTTGAGGTAGGCGGCGACAGCCACTTTTGCAAGTCTACGGGCGGCGGGTGGCGAATGGGGGCGGTGGCTCCGGCTACCGCCTCACTTCCCTGGAAGGAAAGGAAGGACAATGCTGACAATAGAAGTAGTTTTCTGGTGCGTTCTGTCTTTTGCGGCAGGAGCCGTAGCACTGAAAGCAGTGCAGTACTTGAACCGGACGGATGAGAGATTGGTTAAGGGGAATCCGCAGCCACTGGGCGCAATCCGTGATGTCCTAGACCCTGCCAAATGGAAGGAGCAGACACACTGGACACTGGGAAGAAGCACTCTGAAGCCCAAACGTAAGTACGCAACCAATACCCTCGGTCGAGTGTGCAAGCAGTGTGGTGCTCGCTGGCATCGCGTAAAGAACGGTCGGGTGGTCAAGGCCAGCAAGGTATTCTGCAAAGCCGCTTGTTGCCAGAAGTGGCATAGACTGCAACGCGAAAAGAAGGCACTGTGATTAAGCGGCACTACAAGTGGATGCTCCCGCTCCTCGCGGGGGCATTCATCGTCTTCGTGGCTTTGTATTCTACCTTGAGATGAGGAGGAGTCCTCTTGCCAACCTTCCCACAAGCGCGGTTGTATTTCGACGGCGAGACATACGACCCAGACAAGGACGCCGTGCGGCTGACCAAGTTGATGTTGCGGGTTTGGAGTTTCGTACAGAGCGGCGAGTGGGTCACGCTGTCCGAGCTTGCCAATGCCACGGGAGGCACCGAGGCGTCAGTTAGTGCGCGGCTGCGAGACCTACGCAAGGAGCGGTTCGGAGCGCACACCGTAGAGCGCAGGCGCATGTACAATCCAACCCTCGGAGCATACGAATACCGGGTCATTCCCAATAGGCGCGTTCTACCTTGACATGATAGCAAGCAATGACGTAAGGTGAGGGCATCACAAACCGGGAGGAGATCCCCAAGATGAAGCCCTACGAAACCGCCCTTGCCCTCATGTTTAACACCGAAGCCGCACATACAATGCTCCGGCGTTGCCTGGACCGGCACTACAAGATCGACGCGACTCCACAGCAGCAAGCCGTTATTGACTTCAAGGACGGGCGGGCAAGTGTGTCCGCCTGTCCAGGGAGCGGCAAGACTGGCACGGGAGTCATGCACGTCCGCAATGTTGCAACGTCGTGGGATGCCAAGACGTTCCACTCCTACGAAATGCGCGACATCTTCTCACGCTACGTTGACTTCGGGTTTCGCCACCGCCCCAAGATGGAAATGGGCGGTTACTTTGCGCTTATGAACGAGGCCACTGGCAGCAACTTCAAGTCCTGGGAGGATTCACCCTGGGATGAGAGCCTGGTAAACTGGGCGCAAAACACCACACACACCGACCACTTCGACGAGCTTCAGGATGACCGAGATGATACGGCCCGCACCCTGGCCGACTTGCGGATGTACCGAGCCTGGGCGATGAAGCACTGCATAATGAAGTTCGATGATGTGTTGCGTATCTACGCGGAGCCCAGCAACGTCCGCTATCTGGAAACACACGCCGTAGCTGACCACGTATTTATCGACGAGTTTCAAGACGTAAACCCGTTCCAATTTGAAGTTGTTGTTGCAATGGGGCGCAGCGTGGACACAAAGAGCCTGGTGGTAGTGGGCGACCCAAACCAGAGCATCTACGAATGGCGCGGCGCCAAGCCTGGATCGTTTGCGGAGTTCAACAAGGAGTTTCACCTCGACGCTTCGATGCCACTGACGACCAACTTTCGCAGCAAGGACGAGATCCTGCAAAACGCTGAAACAATCTGCAATGTGGGCATGACCGGCGTGCGCGGCAGCGATCCCGAGAGCCTGCGCGTGGACTGGGACGGTAGCATGGACTCGCTGTTCCGCAGTGACGTGCACAAGGACCATGCAATCCTCTGCCGCTACAACCGCGACGTAGTGGGCTGGCAGCTTGCGTTGACCAAGGAAAACATCCCCTCGCACGTAATAGGCGGCGGGACGTTTTGGAAGTCGAAGCATATCAAAATGGCACTGGACCGACGCAAAGATGGAGGAGGCATGCAGGCATTGTTAAATGATCCCAAGTGGCAGCGCATGCTAGAAGGCAAGTCCTTCCGCGACAATCCCGACAAGGTAGCCGAGCACGAAGCAGATGCCCGCTGGGTCATCGGCATGACCAAGGCAGACCTAGAGACCGCGCAACACTGCATGCAGAGCCCGGACGGCGTGCGCCTGAGTACCATCCACAAGACCAAGGGAGCGCAGTTCCCCGAAGTGCTGGTACACAAAGGCCAGGACGAGAAGCTACTGCGCGAAACATTCGTTGCCTATGTTGCAATGACCAGAGCCGAGAACTACTTGACGCTCGGTTGATAGCATGCTACCATGCGCACCACACCAACAAGGGAGCCCCAGACATGGCCACACAAGTTCTGCAACGCAAATTCAACCCCGGCAGAATCGCTGCCCTTCCCGACGCGGCGAAGCTGGACCCTGTATCCCTGGCCGCTGGCCTGACTCGGCACTTGTCGGGGGATTGGGGGGACATGTGCGACGAGGACAAAGAAGCCAATGACCTAGCACTAAAAGAGGGAAGGCGGCTTATGTCCGCTTACAAGGCACACGGAGTTAAGTTCTGGATCATCACGGAATGCGACCGCTCCGCCACTACGTTTCTACTTCCGGAGGAGTATTGAAATGAGCAAGCTATGCAGCATCCCAGGATGCTCCAACCCCTTAGACTGGGGCAAAATCTGCGACCCATGCAGCGACAAGGAAAAGGCCCGCCGACTGGCAAGTCCACCCGACACAACAAGGTGTAGATACTGTGGAGCATTCAAGAAAGCCCCCGGGCATTCAGAATTCATCTGCGAGAAACGAGCAGAGCTTCCCCAGGGCTTTGTCGGTGGAGTGGACAAGCACGGCAACAAGATCGACTTCACTGATTGCCGACTCTGCAAGGCCCGCGTAGCGTTCAGTAACGGGCTGTGCGAGGTCTGCGACAAGAAGAGCCTGGAATACTACGACATGCGCGCAAGCGCAGCAGACTGGATGGATTGAAGATGGAATCTGTCTTACGCGTCGTCGAGGAACTCAAAACGCACTACACCGACGAGTCCCGTCGTGAATCGCACGTTGAGATATTGATCAAGGGGAAGTGGGTCAAGAAGGTTGGCAACTTCCCGACGAAACAGGAAGCAGCGCGGCATGCTGGCGAACAGGTGGCCAGCATGCTGCTACGTTTCAAGGCTGTCCGCATCCAACCACTTGAGGAGGTCTGACCGTGAACCCCTGGAACAATCCCGACGAGACTGACCAACAACTAGAGGACGACCACCGAGCACCCGATGCGAGGGCACGCAGAAGGATGCGACTGGCCGCACGGGCGTCGGAATGGAACCCCCACTATCTTGCCTACTGTAGAGCGCATGGACACACCCCAGAGGAACAGCGAGACCTTGACCGGGAAGCATTCCCCGGCGGCATCAACTGTGGTTTCATGCTGTGGATGTCCGAACAGCGCAGACTATTCAACGAAGCACACCCGGAAGCATTCTACGACCGGCACATCATTGCCGATCATGACGCCTGGAGTGCATGGCTGTCCAGACACTAGAAGTGTACCAAATGGGACATTGAATGATAGCAAGCAACCTGCTATAATGTCAGCAACAAGGGGAGAAGATCCCCGGCACAATAGGGAGGCATTACTATGAGCGCGAAACGCAGATCACCGAAACAGCGTTGCATCGACTTGGCCAAGGAACACGGCTGGACCGAGCCGTGCGACGAAGGCGATTGCATATCCTGCGACTGTCCGCCAGGCACGATCAGCGAAGATGTGCATGGAATAGTCGAAGGATACGACCGCTGGGCGCCAGGCTGCACCAAGGCAAAAGCCTACGCTTACATCTCGGGCCGCATCCTCGACGGCGTTGAGAAGTGCGAAACGCCTGGATGCTGTACCAAGTTGGCGGATGGTAAATGGCTTGTATCAGGAGCCTAGTCCAGACACTACTACGCACCCGCGCAGTGTACCAAATAGGACATTGAAAGCAAACAATCACTTCTCTATACTGGGCACAGCCGGCGGCAATCCCGCCGCCGGCAGACGAGGAGTCGAGGACATGCTAGACAACGTGAAGCGCCAGGTCGCCATGCTGCTAGAGAAGACGACGGCAAACGGTTGCACCGTAGCAGAGGCCGAGTCAGCAGCGGCAGCGGCGCAGCGGTTGATGAGTAAACACAGGATCGACGCGGCAGAGCTTGGCTCGATAGGCGAGGACGTGGAGCCTTGCTTTGACGAGGACACGCTATACCAGCAAGGCAGGATTTGCCCAAGCTGGCGCGGCGTGCTGGCAATGTACATCGGACACGCCAACGGGGTCGCCGTGTTTCAGTCTGGGCCAAGTCTGAGGATCGTGGGCACAGCAGATCAACGGGCTGTTGTTGTCTACATGTTTACCTACCTGGCTCGCCAGGTCGAGGAACTCACCTTGCGCCTGGCCACAGGGCGAGGCCGTAGCTACTCGAATTCATTCCGGCATGGAGTAGTGCGAGCGGTTGGCGAGCGGTTGAAGGCAGCCGAACAGGTCGCCAAGACAGAAGCCCCCGCTGGCGCTCTGGTGCGCATCGACAAAGAGGACCGCGCCTTGAGCTTGCACATGCGGTCAAAGTACAAGCTAGGCACCGGCACTGGCGCACGCATGGGCTGCACGAGTGGCTACACCGCTGGCAAGGCCGCCGGCGCTGGGGTGTCGCTACACTCCGCCCTTGGCGGCACGACATCACGCACCCAGTCCCGGCGGTTGGGGCAATGATGAGCCAGCGCCAGTTGAACCGCATCAACGAAGGGATGGCAGCCTTCGGGCTGCCGTACTTCTGCCGCGCTTGCGGAGAAGTTCAGAAACGCCACGCAGCACAGACGCCCGAAGAGCAGGAAGCACGCGGCAACGTCCTATGCCTCGGATGTTACACCGCCGCCGGAATCGAGAACGAGCACTCAGACGGCTTGCACGATGACCACCCCAGCCCCGTTTGCATCTCTTGCTTTGCATGTGACGCTCAAGTCAGAAAGGCCACCAAATGCTAACCGCCGCTGCAATCCTATGCTGGTGCCTGGCAGGTGGAGTCGCCGGCGGTTGCCTGGTGGCGCTCCATTACATCCGGCAAGACATGATAGAGAACAGGCTCCGCAAGACCGTTGGCGCCTGTCCTGGCTGTGGATCTATCAGCGTAGACTGGTCCTCGCTCGACTTCGACAACCACACCTTGAGCCAGGCCGGATTCTGCCTGGACTGCTCGGCTGGATGGCTCGACTTTTACAGACTGACCGAAACCCTGACCGCTGACTGACCGCTGACTGACTGACCCTGGGGGGCGCCCCTGGCCCCCCGACTGACTGACCCCCACCGACTGACCACCCCCCACCCCAAAACCTCGCACGGCTCGATTCTGGCCCAACCACCGACACGATAGCCCAACACCACGAACACCCCAGCACCCAGCACCCCATTCCAGACGATGCTGTTTTTCTAGCATATGTACCAAACATGTTACAAAGAAACACAAGAAACCCCTTGAAGGTAGCATGCTATCAGAGTATGATTCAACTACACCGGGGAGCAGATCCCCAGCACGAAAGAAGGTCAGAAGATGAACCCGCAAGAACTCGACACTATCAACCAGGCAGCCGCCGAAGCATCCAAGCCCCGCAAGCCCCTAACCCCCGAAGAGCGCGCGAAGCGGCTTGCCCAGGCATACGCCCGGACGCAGGGCATGAGCGAATACAACTACGAAACGATCCTCACCTACTACTTCCGCCAGGGCTTCACAGAAGAAGAAGTACTCCCGCGCGTCACCGTATTGACCGAAAACGCATGGAAGCACCTAGGCCGCATTGTCGAAAAAGACGCCGAACCTTGCATCATCACCTTGTGGCCCAAGAACCGCAAAACCGGGGAGCGATACGCCCGGCCTTGCAGCGTATACCACCTATCTCAGACCAAGGTGGCATGACCATGATG